>CAYNQD010000001.1:0-2893 GCA_964399295.1 uncultured Candidatus Saccharibacteria bacterium
GGTAGGGATGGAGATGGTTCCGCTACCGGTAGTGGCACTGTTCAGGTTAGTTCTTTAACCACCTACGGTAATTATCTTTATGTCACCAAGTTTGGTAACGCCACCCCCTGCTCCCAAACCACTCCAGCTCTAGGTTGCGAACTAATGGTCTTCGATATCACCACTCCCACCAACCCAGTGTATGTGGCGGGTATGGACGGGGATGGTAGTAAAGATGGTGCGGGCGCGTCCTTTGTCAGTACTATCATAATCGTTGATTACAATATTTATATAGGTAAAAATGGCAACGCCACCCCCTGCTCCCAAACCCCCGGCTCAGCCATCGGCTGTGAGCTGATGATTTTCGACGCTGTACCAGTCGGACTACTATACGGCAATCTGGTGGCTGACAGTTCTCTAAATAATGTTGAAGCGAGTGGTGGGACTGTTGGATTTAGAAATAATGCTTCTACTACCAATATCACTACCGCTCCCAGCGCTACTCTAACTGCTCCATCACACCTGACCATCAGCGGAAATTTTATGAACCACGGAGACTTTGATCACAACGACGGCACTATCTATATGGACAATACCCGCGATGACGTGATTCGTTATTTGGCGGGGAGGGACTCCAGTGGTTCCTCTGGGGGTGTTGATGGTCTTACAAGTGTTCTCTCATTTGCTTCTAATGGTAACTATCTTTATGTTGGCAGATCAGGTAATAGTGCTGTGTGTTCCCAGGCCGCCGGCTCAGCCTCTGGCTGTGAGCTGATGGTCTTCGATATTTCTTCCTCCACCAACCCTCTCTATGTCGCTGGTAGGGATGCAAATGGTACCTCAAATGGTAACGGCTCTATCAGTATTAATTCTATCGTCATTCACAATAATCACCTTTATATAGGTAAAAACGGCAATACTACCCCCTGCTCCCAAACCACTCCAGCTCTAGGTTGCGAGCTGATGGTCTTCGATATTTCTTCCTCTACCAACCCTATCTACGTGGCGGGTAGAGATAAAGATGGGTCAGGTTCGGGGGTTGTCGGATTTTTTAATATACAGTCCTTGGCTGTTGTAAATAATCATCTATATGTTGGTAAAGGAACTGCCAATGTCACCCCCTGCTCCCAAACCGCCGGCTCCGCTCAGGGTTGTGCGTTACAAATCTACGACATCTCCAATCCGGCCAATCCATTGTATGTAGCGGGTAGGGATGCAAATGGTAGTGCTGATGGTACCAGTATAGGCCATGTTGTCTATTTTCTAGCTATTCATGGTAATTATCTCTATGCCGGTAAATCTTCCAACAACACCCCCTGCTCCCAAACCGCCGGCTCCGCTCAGGGTTGTGAGCTGCAAATCTTCGACATCTCCTCCAGCACCAACCCTACCTACGTGGCGGGGAGGGATGCTGATGGTACCTCTAATGGTAACAGCTTTATCAATATTAATTCTCTTGCTTTTTACAATAATCATCTATACGCTGGTAAAGGAACCGTTGATGCCACCCCCTGCTCCCAAACCACTCCCGCTCCCGGCTGTGAGCTGATGGTCTTCGATATTTCTTCCTCTACCAACCCTATATATGTCGCTGGCAGGGATGGAGATGGTTCATCTAGCGGTAACAGTGGTGTTCAATTTACTTATCTCACTACCCACGATAATTATCTTTATGTCACCAAGTTTGGCAACGCCACCCCCTGCTCCCAAACCACTCCAGCTCTAGGTTGTGAACTAATGGTCTTCGACATCTCCTCCAGCACCAACCCTATCTACGTGGCGGGGAGGGATGCTGATGGTTCTTCTAATGGTAACAGTGCTTTGGGTGTTTCTTCAATATTTACTAATGATGAATATGTATACATCGGTAAAGTCGGCAACGCCACAGCCTGCTCCCAAACCACTCCCGCTCTAGGTTGCGAGCTTATGATCTTCGACGCTGTACCAGTTGGACTACTATACGGCAATCTGGTGGCTGACAGTTCTCTAAATAATGTTGAAGTGGCTGGTGGAGCTGTCTTATTCTTGAGTAATGCTTCCACGACCAACATAGCTATTGATAGTGGTTCAAACTTATCTGCCCCATCTTTTCTAACAGTAGCGGGAGACATGAGCAATGACGGTACTTTCAAAGCTGGTACAGGACAGATGATAATGACTGGTGCTAACAAGACTCTTTCCGGCAACCTGACAGATACAAGCTCTTTATACGACCTCACTATTTCCGGTTCAGTTACCATAGATGAAACAGCTGCCTCTACCACCAACTTAACAATTGCAGGTGGAGGTAGTCTGGTAGCTCCGAATTATTTGACTGTTAATGGCAATTTTGTAAATCAAGGGGAGTTTGATAATAATGATGGCACTGTTTATTTGGAAGCTGAGCTTAAAGATATTATTCACTATTTGGCTGGACGCGATCCTGACGGCACAGTTAATGGTAACAACGCTGCTCCTGTCAATGCGATAGCCGTCGCTAATGGCTATATGTACATAGGCAAAAGCGGTAGCGCCACAGCTTGCTCCCAAACCGCCCCCGCCCTAGGTTGCGAGATACAAGTCTACGACATTTCCGATCCAAATAATCCCACTTACGTCGCCGGTAGGGATGTGGATGGCAGTAGCAATGGCATCGGCAACATCGCAATTAATAAATTGGTAATAAAAGATAATTATCTTTATGTTGGTAAAAATACTAGTATAAGTACGGCTCCTTGCTCCCAAGTAATTGGAGAAGCTATTGGCTGCGAACTAATGATTTTTGACATCTCCTCCAGCACCAACCCTACCTACGTGGCGGGGAGGGATGCTGATGGTACCTCTAATGGTAGTAACAGTCTTGTTGGTATTAGCGCTTTTGTTATTCGGGGTAGTTACCTCTATGTTAGCAAAAGCGGCAACGCCACCCCCTGCT
>CAYNQD010000001.1:2993-592525 GCA_964399295.1 uncultured Candidatus Saccharibacteria bacterium
CCCAAACCACTCCCGCTCTAGGCTGCGAGTTGCAAATCTTCGACATCTCCTCCAGTACCAACCCTATCTATGTCGCTGGTAGGGACGTTGACGGTTCTTCTAGTGGTGGTAACAGTAATGTCACTTTTAATTCTTTTGTAATCCAAGGAAATTATCTATACACCGGTAGAACTGCCAACTTAACCCCCTGCTCCCAAACCACTCCCGCTCTAGGCTGCGAGTTGCAAATCTTCGACATCTCCTCCAGCACCAACCCTATCTATGTCGCTGGTAGGGATGGGGATGGTAGTAATAACGGTAATACCACCACCTCAATTAATGGATTATTTATAAAAGATAGTTATCTTTACGTCGGTAAATTTGGCAATGTCACCCCCTGCACTCAAGCCACTCCCGCTCCCGGCTGTGAGCTGATGGTCTTCGATATCTCTTCTTCTACCAACCCTATCTACGTGGCGGGGAGGGATGCTGATGGTTCTTCTAATGGAATTATCAATACAACTATTCAATATCTTGATTTCCATAATAATTACCTCTACGTTGGCAAGGGTGGTAATAACGCCACCCCCTGCTCCCAAACCGCCGGCTCCGCTCAAGGCTGCGAACTAATGGTCTTCGACATCTCCTCCAGCACCAATCCTACGTACGTAGCAGGCCGGGATGCTGATGGTTCCTCTGGGGGTAATGGTGCTACTAGTATCTTTTCAATGGCGTTTGTTGATGAATACATATATGTTGGCAAAGGCGGCGAGGCTACCCCTTGTTCTCAAACTACCCCGGCCGTTGGTTGTGAGCTGATGGTGTTTGGCATATATTCTCACACAGCATCAGGTCTACTTACTGACACCTCAGCTTTCAATGCTCTAGGTATAAAAGGAAGAGTCAATATTGTAGACAATGCTGATACTACTGATTTAAATATCAGTGCCAACTCCACTTTGATTGCCCCTCCATATCTAACAATAGAGGGGAATATGAGCAATTATGGTAATTTAGAAGCAGCTCTCAGTACCATTGAGCTTACTGGACTCAATCAATCCTTAATTTCACCCGCCACTACCACCTTCTATAGTCTTACCAAGAATGTAGAGGCCGCTAGTACTCTGACCTTCACCGCCGGTGGAACTTATGTTGTCAACAACACCCTGACTCTAAATGGAGCTGAGAATAATTTGCTTTCTCTCCGCTCATCAAGCTCCACCGGCGAATGGAATTTAGACCCGCAAGCTACTGTCGATGTTTCTTACCTTGACGTGCAGGATTCAAACAATATCAATGTCACTACCATTGTTTGTGACATAGGGTGTATTGATAGCGAGAATAATACGAATTGGTTTTTTGGCGGTAATGATATAGATATATATTTTAGTTCCAGTGAAAATTACCATTTCTATGTTGGGCAAGCTACCACCACACTTGGTGAGATTACCATTTCTGAATCAGAGGACGCGGCCGGCATTACCGCTCTTAATGATGTGAGAATTACTATCTCTACAACCACTACTGATTTTCGCTTTGATGACAGTGTTACTACTTTGGTTTTTGGGGGTAGTGCCGCTGGCAAGGTAAGTGGTACTGTCTCTTATGAAGATGAAGTGTCCACGTTGGTGATTGATGTTATTGAAGATTTTGCGGCCAGTGATGTTTTGACCATAAATGGCATTGTGGTCGGAGACTTCGCTGCTATCAGTATCGCAGCCGGTAATTTCTCTCTTCATGTGGAAGGGGATATTGAAGGCGAGCCTGCAGCGGTGGATGATAAGTCTATCCGTATCACCGGTAGTCTGATTGTGGGTAATCATCCATCTGGGCAGGTTGGCAATAAGTTTAGTTACCAAAATCGGACAGACGAAACTTTATTTGCTTTTAGTTTGGAACCAAGCAACGAGAACGCTACTATCACTGACATGGTGATTACTCTTTCCGGTGTGCAAATGCTTACGGAAAATAATGTCACCGCTTGGCGTCTATATAAAGATGTAAATGATGATCGGCAGCTTGATGATGAGGATGAATTGCTTGCCGGAGAAGGAATTATGACTATAAATGGACAGCACGGGGCAGTGACATTCAGTGCGGATTTTGTGGTTGCTGATTCCGGTAGTTATATCGTGGTGGCTAATACCAGTGGTATACCGCGCGACGGTATGATGATGGTGGGTCTGCCGGCTGCCGGCATGACCACCTTGGGAGAGATATCAAACCAACCACTGGTCTTACTGGGAGCGGTAAATAAGATTCAGCATATTAGAAGTTTTGCTGGTGGTGGCGGGGGTAGCGCCAGAGTTGGTAATCCACCGCCACCGGGCAACAGTGTGGAAACTGGTGGAGCAGAAAGCGGTGGTGGTGAGGTAGGGCAGGAGGTTGATGGAGAAAATATAGCCCCCGATAACAATTATTTTAAGCCGACGGCTACCGGTGATATTCATGACGAATGGACTAACGGTGTAAATGCTCTAAACTCCGATGGTACACACGCTACTGCCGCTACTGTTGGTTTGCGGCAAAGTTTTAACGGTTTTAATTTTGGTATCGCGCTAGGCAATGCCATTAAGGGTATCGCCGTTAAGCTCGATGCTTCCGGTACAACCGCTGATGGGACGATAGATGTTTCCTTGTCTTGGGACGGTGGCAATTCTTACACTACCGGCAAAGCCACACCTACTCTTTCCGACTCGGATATTGTTTACGTCGTTGGCGGTGGCAACGATACTTGGGGTCGGAGTTGGTCGGTAAGCGAGTTTAATCCAACCAACTTCCGCGTCAGGGTAACAGCTACACCGTCTGAAAATACCATTCGTCTGGACGCTCTTGAAATCAGAGTCTTCCACCAAGCTAGCGGGGGTGGCAGTGGCGGGGGTGGCGGGATATAAGGCAGGGCGCGACTATTTTGATGTTGCTATAAAAATAGTTATACACAAAATAAACCAAAATTTTTACTAGAATTGACTCATTTTTTGTTAAAATAGGGGTTATAAAAACAAATAAACAATTATGGACACCAGACATTATCTTAGAGCATTCAATCAAGCTGTCACGACGACCTTGGCGTTGGCGTTTTTAGCGGCTGGTTCGTTCTTTATTTTAGAACCAAGAGTAGGGCAGGCGGTAGACAGTGGGCCTTTTACGATTAAGCAGGTCATCACCGGTGAAATTTCTTTTTTGGTTGAAGCCGCTAATGTCACTATGGTTGGTGATTTAAACGGTCTTACCGGCGGTACTTCCAACGGCACAACGACAGCCGTGGTCACTACCAACAGCTCGACCGGCTACACCATGTCAATTGCTTTCTATGATAACGGTACCGGCAATGCTATGTTGGGCGACGGCTTCGCTGGTGAATCTATCCATGATTATTCTTCTGCCGCCGGCGAGCCGACCTATACTTTTTCAACCGCCAGTACTTCAGCGGTGTTTGGCTATACGGTAACAGCAACTGACACCTCGGATTTAGATCAGTCATTTTTGAATAATGGCGCTAGTTGCAATAATGGATTTGGCGCGCAGGTACTCACTTGTTGGATGGAACCAACAGTAGCCGGATTTCAGATTATCGACCGCGATTCAGCTGCTACCAGCGGAGCGACGACAACCATAAATTTTCGCGTGCACGTGCCAAACAACCCTGTTCCGGCTTTGGTAACTGACACTTACACAGCTACCGCCACCTTGACAGCTCTAAATCAATAAAGATAATGTAGTCACATGTCTAAGACTACAGGAAAAGTTTATAACGTTTATTTTTTGAGTGTACTGTTGTCCATATTGTTTATAGCGTTTTCGTATAGTTATTCAAACGCAGAGGAGATGGGTGAAGAAATTGTCTCAACTTCAACAGAAACTCTCGCCACCGAAATTCAGACTCCTAAAGAAACGGTTTCCTGGTTTAGGGTTGAGCAGCTAAGCGGCAGTAATATTCAGCAAGGCGATTTTGTGGTCGGCCCCGGGCGTGCCGAAATTGAGATAAAGCCAGGTGAAACTATTACCTATGAGATATCGGTCACCAATCGCATTAGCGACAATCGAATTTTTGAGTTGACGGTGGAAGACGTGAAAGGTTCAAATGACGCTTCCGGAGCAGTAGTGCTTCTTGGCAACGAGAGAGGGCCTTACACGGTAAAAGATTATATATCATTTCCTGCTAACTCTTTTGCTTTAAAACTGGGTGAGCGGGCGCGAATACCGGTTACTATATCTATTCCGCCTGATGCTGAACCTGGAGGATTTTACGGTAGTGTTTTGGTATCAACCGTAAAGAGTGAGGGTGATGCTACGGGAGACAACGCCACCAGATCACCAATCATTGCTCGAATCGGGACTTTGTTTTTTGTAACCGTACCTGGTGAGGTGATAAAAAGCGGTGAAACCAAAAATATTTCCCTGACGGATAAAAAATGGTGGTATGAAAAAGGGCCGATAAAACTAAACATTCTTTATGAAAACACTGGCTCAATCCACCTCAATCCTTACGGTGAACTGAGAATAAAAAATCTTTTTAGTGAAGAAGTGGGGTTTGTGGAATTGGAGCCGTGGTTTGCTTTGCCTGGGTCATTGCGTTCACGCAACATTACTTGGGATCGGGAATTATTATTTGGACGGTACACCGCTGTCGCTTTTGTTAATCGCGGTTATGACAATATTATTGATGAAGTAACAGTCGCTTTTTGGGTTTTGCCTTGGAAAGTGGTGGGCGGTACATTTTTGGTTATATTTATTATTATTTTCAGTTTACGATCATTCTTCAGAAATTTCGAATTTAAACGTCGAAGTTAAGATATGATTAACCACAGTTTTTTTTACACAATTTTACAGACTTTTGTTCTAACTGCTATTTTGCTTGTCTCTTTGTCTTTGTCAAACGCACAAGTGAGAAGTAGTAGCAATTATCAGTTGCAAAGCGACAGCATAAATTTTGGCGGCGGGTTATCCACTTCCAGCAGCTACTCCCTAGAGAGTACGGCTGGTGAGCTGGCGACCGGAGTGGCGACCAGTTCTTATTATGGACTCAAGGCGGGATATCAGCAGATGCAGGAGGTCTTTATTAGCATGACTGCGGTTGATGATGTTGTGATGGCACCCAGCCTGGGAGGAATTACTGGCGGTGTTTCCGATGGAGAAACCAGTGTGTCTGTCATAACAGACAGTCCCAGTGGCTACCAATTAACCATCAAAGCGGAAAATGCCCCTGCCATGCAAAAGGGTACGGATACGATTGCTGATTATATTCCTCTAGCTTTGCCTGATCCGGACATGTCTTTTTCCGTGCTGCTAAATGACGTACATTTAGGTTTTTCGCCGCAAGGTAGTGATGTTACGCTGCGGTGGCGAAATGATACTTTTGACTGCAACGCTGGCAGCAACAGTACTCCAGAAACTTGTTGGGATGGATTATCCTTGAGTAATAAGCTGATTGCTCAAGGGGCGGCCAATCATCCGACGGGAGCCACCACCACCCTTTATTTTAAAGTGGGAATTGGCGGCGGGGTAATAGTGCCAGCGGGGGAATATGTAGCCACCACCACTCTAACCGCCCTACCCTTATGATTAAAAAAATTTTCTTAAATTGTTTTCTTCTTTTACTTTGGCCAGCATTTGGCTTGGCAGCGACTAGCGATTTTACTGTCAGGACTATAGTCGGTCCTGACACTCAACCGCCAACTACTCCGACTTTATTATCGGCGGTGCCAGTGACGACTGCTCAGATTGACTTGGCCTGGACTGCCTCCACGGATAATTTTTTGATGGGCGGGTATGTTGTTCTTAGAGACAGCGTGCCGATAGCAACAACAACCTTAACTAGCTTTAACGATACCGGCTTGGTTGATGACACTACGTATACTTACGAAGTTTACGCTTTCGACAGCTTTTTTAATCTGTCTTCAACCTCAAATTCGCTCTCAGCTACTACCTTAGCCTTCCCACTAATACCACCTACGCCAACATCAACGGCCGTTTCGTCCGGTCAAAAACCTTCTTCAAGACCGTTGGTGTTGCTAGATTTTTCCATTGTTACGACCAGTCAGGCGGCAGCTTTTAGCTGGCAAACTGATTTGCCTTCAAGTTATGTTTTGAGTTGGGGCAAGGCTGACGTTTATGACGGCTATGTGGCCAGTGATATTTATAGGCAAATCCAAAAAACCACAATTACTGATTTGGAACCGGCGACAACTTATTTTTATGAATTGGTGGCGAAGTCTCCGTCCGGAGTGACGATGACCTTGAGTCAGGGGCAATTCAAAACTGATGATCTAAAAGAAATTACTCCACCGGCTAATGTCTCCAGACTGCAGGCTGAGGTAAGCGGCGCGGATGTTTTTTTATCTTGGCAATTGCCGCCGTCCGTAGACATCAGCGCGATCAGAGTGGTACGCAGCCATCTGGGTTTTCCTATCGACACCAATGACGGACTGATTGTTTATGAAGGCTTGGGAATGAAAGTTGTTGATAGGGAGGCTTTGAAACATGATTCTCCCCAGTATTATACAGTCTTTGTAATTGGTAGTGATGGGCTGGTTTCTTCTGGAGCGGTGGTGAGTGTTAGCCGAGGAGCCATCGTTTTGCCGCCAGTTTTAACCCCCACTGCCACTACTACCGCGACCACTACCATACCGATTATGTCCACCACCACTGAAGATGTAATAATATTTGGTTTTGATAAAAACAACATAAATATTTCGCAGGACGGAAATAACTTTACGTTTTTAAATGATAAAATAATTTTGAATTATAAAGCTCCTTTTACAATCAAAATTCCACGTGACTCTTTACCAAGACATTTAAAAGCCATTGTCGTCACCTTGATTGATCCGACAGATCACCGTCGCAGCTACTCTTTTTTGTTGCGCTTAAACCAAGAAGAAACATATTATGAAGCAATCATCGCTCCGCTTAATATCTTGGGGGCCTCACGGTTGCAGGTAGAGATTTTTGATTTTGAAAGACAAATAATTGGTCTGTATCGAAAGCAGATTGATTTTGCGGCGACAATTACTGAGGAGCCGGAAGTTGTTTTCCCTGATAAGATAGTTGCTTCCGCGGGTAAGACTATGCCTCTTCTTATTTTGGGAGTTTTGATTTTGTTTATAATGATATTCTTGTGGCGGAGAAGAAATCAGGCTGAGGATAATTAGTAGTGTCGATTTACGAATTTATCGTTATAGTATTAGTAATTAGTAATTTTTAGTTTTTTTAAATAGCATGGTTCGTGTAGCAATAAATGGTTTTGGTCGGATTGGAAGAACTTTCTTTCGTTTGGCTTATGGCAATCCTGATTTTAAAGTGGTGGCGGTTAATGATTTGGGGGACTTAGAAAATTTGGCCTACCTGCTTGAATATGATTCTGTTTATGGACGCAGTCAATTTAGTGTCTCGCAAAAAGATGGTAAATTGCTAGTGCAAGACAAGGAAGTGGTTTTTGTGCAAGAAAAGGAACCAAACAAATTGCCCTGGAAAGATTTGAATATTGATATTGTAGTTGAGTCAACCGGCTTCTTCACTACTTATGAAGGTTCAAAATTGCATCTTGATGCTGGTGCTAAAAGAGTAGTAGTTACCGCACCCATGAAGGGTGAGCCGATAGCTGGAATTAACGGAGCTACGGTATTGATGGGGGTCAATGATGGTGCTTTGGCTACTAGCCAGATTTCATCCAATGCTTCCTGCACCACCAATGCCACCAGTCCGCTGATAGCAATTTTGAAAGAATCAATTGGTATTGAAAAAGCTGTCCTCAATACCGTCCATGCTTATACCGCGTCACAGACGCTTGTTGACGGCCCTAGTAAAAAAGATTTTCGGGCCGGTCGGGCGGCGGCTATGAATATCGTCCCCAGCACCACCGGAGCCGCCATCGCCACTACTTTGGCACACACGGAATTAACAGACAAATTCGACGGTATAGCGATGAGGGTGCCGGTGCCAGTTGGTTCGATTGTGGACGTGACTTTCATTTCTTCGCGTGATACCTCTGTGGAAGAAGTAAATAAAATATTAGCTGATGCTGCTAAGGATTCTCGTTGGCAAAATTTATTTGCCGCTACCACCGAACAAATCGTTTCTACTGACATCATCGGCTCACGAGTAGGCTCGATTGCTGACTTGTCGTTTACCAAAGTGGTGGGTGGTAATCTGGTCAAGGTTTTGGCCTGGTATGATAATGAAACTAGCTACACTCAGACCTTGGTAGAACATGTTAAGGCCGCCGCCAAGCATATCGTTTAGAGAGACGTATGGTGACTGATAACATAAAAACCATTCACCTCGCTTCCGATCATGCCGGATTTGCTCATAAGGAAGCGGTGCGAGAGTGGCTTTCTAATTCTGTTTATGAGGTTGTAGATCATGGGACAAAGGAAAATCATCCCCTGGATGATTTTCCTGATTTTATCAGTTTGGCTTGCAAAGAAGTTAGTAGCAACCCCGATACCGCTTGCGCTCTTATTTTTGGTGGTTCGGGCCAAGGGGAGGCAATGTTGGCCAATCGTTATCCTCAGGTAAGAGCAGTGGTGTATTATGGTGGAGTGCCAGAAATTATAAAACTATCCAGACAACACAATGACGCTAATGTTTTGTCTATTGGCGCCAGGTTTGTTTTGGTGGAAGAGGTTAAGGCGGGGGTTTTGTCTTGGTTGTCAACTTCACCTTTGGCGGATGAAAAATACCACCGTCGAAATCAAAAAATTGATACCGTAACGAAGTATCTATATAAATAATATGTTGCCAATCGTTCCTGCTATCATCCCCAGATCATCGGAAGAGGTAAAGTCGCTTTTGTCGCGATTAGATTTTTCGCCTGAGATACATCTGGACGTGGTGGATGGAAAATTTGTACCTTTTACTTCTTGGCCGTATGAACCGATAGGATCACCTAGTGAGATTATGCCTGAGACTGACAAATTTACCCTGGAGGTTGATTTGATGGTAAATAATCCTATAGTGGCGGCTAAGGACTGGATGGCCGCCGGAGCTGACATGTTGGTCTTTCATGTTGAGAGCATTAATTTGGAGACTTTTAAACATTTTATCCAAGAAACTTCCATTTCGATTGGTGTTTCCGCCCTAAACGACACACCACTTGAAACTCTTTTACCTTATGTGGGATTAGCGGATTACGTGCAGTTGATGGGAATTGCAAAAATCGGCTCGCAAGGGCAGGACTTTGATAAAAGGGTGTTGGCCAGAATAGCCGCCATAAAGCAAAATTTCCCCAAACAAGCAATTACTATTGACGGCAGCGTCAACAAAGATACGGCTGTTCTTCTCAAGGAAGCGGGGGCTGATCGATTGGTTGTTGGTTCGGCTATTATTTCCGCTACCAATCCGCTGGCGGCCTATCTTGAGTTGACGGCTCTAGTTTAACCAACAGCTCCCACTATAAATTAGCCATTGATATTGGTATACTACGAAAGCATATGTATTATTTAACTTCCAAGGAAGTAAAATCTCTAGAGTTAAAAGCTAATCAAATCAGGCAAAGCATTATTGAAATGCTGGTGGCCGCCGGCAGCGGGCACACCGCTGGTCCGCTGGGAATGGCGGATATCTTTACTTTACTTTACTTTAAAGTTTTGAGGCATGATCCTAAAAATCCTGATTGGGAAGAGCGTGATAGATTAGTTCTTTCCAATGGACATATCTGTCCGGTCTTGTATGCGACTTTAGCGCATGCTGGATATTTTGAAGTTGAAGAACTCACTACACTTAGAGCTTTTGGTTCTCGTTTGCAGGGGCATCCGCATCGAGCTGCCTTGCCAGGGCTTGAGACTAGTTCCGGGCCGCTTGGTTCTGGTTTGTCGCAGGCGGTTGGAATGGCTTTGGCGGAAAGGATTGATAATCCTTATTCATCAAAATTCATTTATTGCTTGGCCGGTGATGGGGAATTAAACGAAGGTCAAATTTGGGAAGCTATGCTTTTGGCCGGCAAAGAGAAATTGCACAATCTGATTATGATTATAGATCGCAATGGTATTCAGATTGATGGTTATACAAAAGACGTTATGCCTTTGGAGCCACTGGCCGAAAAATTCGAATCTTTTAATTTTGATGTGCAGGAAGTTGATGGACACAATATCAGATCAGTTAATGACGCAATTGGTAAAGCGCAAGCTGTGTACGGACAACCGTCAGTAATCATTGCGCACACCATTGCATCTAAAGGGGTCGATGTTTTTGAAAGAGATTTTCGGTGGCATGGCAATCCGCCCGGAAAAGGCCCTGAGAATAAGGTTCCCAAAAATAAGCAAGCGGAAGTAGCCTTACAAAAATTACGTTCATTGGCCGGGTTAATCAACATTGAGAAGTCTTCTTAGAAAATATTATGTTAGCGTCACATTTAGATAAAAATTTTGATACTCCAGAAATGGTTAGTTTGCCAAGCCGAAACGGATATGGAGAGGGATTACTAGAAGCCGGTAAGCGCGATGAAAGAGTAGTGGCTTTGGCAGCTGATCTAACTGAGTCCACTCGTACTTTGCCGTTTGCGGAAGCTTTTCCCAACAGATTCATTCAAATGGGCATAACCGAACAAAATATGGCTTCGGTAGCTTCAGGTATGTCCGCTATGGGTAAAATACCTTTTATCGCTTCTTACGCCATGTTTTCTCCAGGTAGAAATTGGGAACAAATCAGAACCACAATCGCTTACAATGACAGCAATGTAAAGATAATTGGTGCGCACGCGGGAGTGTCTGTTGGCCCGGATGGAGCCACTCATCAGGCGATTGAGGATATTGCGCTAATGCGGGTGATTCCCAACATGATAGTAATCGCTCCGGCTGACGTGCATGAAGCTCGCAAGGCCACTTTGGCGGCCGCCAAGCATGATGGGCCGGTATACATTAGGGTTGGTCGTAGCGATACGCCGGTAGTGACCACTCCTGAATCGCCGTTTGAAATTGGCAAAGCGGAAATTTTTTATCAGGGCAGGGCAGAGGCGGAAAATAAAATCGGTATTATCGTCACGGGGACGTTGTTGTTTAATGCGCTTAAGGCAGCTAAAGAATTAGAAAAAGAGGGTCAAATGGGAGTGACTGTCTTGCACTTGCCCACGATTAAACCTTTTGATAAAGCCGCAGTCTTAAAGTTGGCCGAGAGCAGTCAAGCAATCATAACCGTAGAAGAGCATCAAAAATACGGCGGTTTGGGCGGAGCGATAGCGGAGTATTTGAGCGAGGTTTTACCAACCAAAATTATTAGGATTGGGGTGGACGATCAGTTTGGTCAATCTGGTGAACCTGATGAATTGATTGCTCATTATGGTATGGATGTTAGGGCTATTATTGAAGCGGGAAGAAAGGTTTTGTGATTGTAGGGCTTCTTTTCTGAACGTTTGCAATAGCGAATGGAAGCTTGCATTCACAACAAAAGGCGCGGCACCGAAGGTGCCGCGCCTTTTGTTTGTGTAAGGAAGCCTAAACAACAATACTAGCTTCGTATCCAGAAGGCTTATTTTTTAGTAAATCTTCAAGTTCATCTCGGGTTAGTAAACCTTTTTGAGCGCCAATTTGTTGCACTACGGACATTGAATTGACAGGTCCCCAAGTCAGAGCTTCAGCTGGAGTTTTGCCAAGAGCAATAGCGGTAGTAAAAGTAGAAGCAAAAGAATCACCAGCTCCAGTGCGATCAACCGGTGGCTTTGGGTCTGGATACATGGGCATATGCCAAGCTTGGTCATCTTCATCAACCACATAAGCCCCGTGCGGTCCATCAGTAATTACCGGCAAAACCAAGCCAAATTCTTTTAGCTTTCTGATTAGGGTAGGGACATGTTGTTCATCAGTTTTTAGTAATTCCTGAGCTTCTTCTTTGTTACAGAAGAAGATATCCGTTACTTCATAAAGGTCTTTTAAGGCATCAAAACCAAGCTTTAATTGGAAAGTTCCTGGTTGAAAGACAAGCTTAGTTTCATTATTTTTGATATAAGAAGCGATCTCGTGATGAAAGGGAATTCCGTCTTCGCCAATGGAAGAAAAGTATAGATACCGCGGCGGTACGGAAAAGTCTGGTAGGGAATAAGGAAAGATTTCATGCTTGATTAAAATTGTTCTTTCCGGTCCATAACGCAAAACATAATGATAATTTGTTTTTTTGTTTTCATGCAATTTTACATAATCAGTGTGCACACCTTCGCTTCTCAAGGCTTCCAGACAATCCTTACCATTGCGGTCTTGTCCAAGATTGGCTACTAAAGCCGATTTTAGGCCAAGACGGTGTGCGGATACAGCCGCGTTGGGTGAATTCCCGACGGCGTTCACAACCTCCACGTCACTAAAAGGTAATTTGCTACCAAATGGCATGTGCAAGGTCATGCGACCAGTGTCCATATCTTGGCTAACATCAGCTGCGTCTTTGTTTAACTCTATAAAAGCGTCGATGACAATGTCACCGACAGCTACGAAATCATATTGTTCTGACATATGAAAGTAATTGTAGCATTATTACTTTAAATAATTTAAAGCCTTAATGATCAAAGTGTTGGTATCATGCTGTTTGTTTATCAAACGGTGACGGGTGATTTAGTGCGTAAACTTTGTTATAATGTAGCAACAATTATGAAAAGAGTACTAGTTAATATTTTTACGGCGATTTTTATATTTTCCGTAACGGTGCCGGTAATAAAAGCAGAGTCAGAAACCGAAAGAAGAGTTCGTCTGGAGACAGAGTTGCAAAATGTCGAGAGGCAAATCCTCACTCAGCAAAGACTGGTGGAAGACAAAAAAACCGAGCGTCAATCACTAGAGCGCGACATTGCCATCATTGATGGTCAAATCAAACAAGCTCAGCTTGGCATTCAAGCTCGTTCGGTATCTATTGTACAACTGTCTTTTCAGATAAATGAAAAAGCTGAGATGTTGTCTATTTTGGAAGACAAACAACGCAAGCAGCGTGAGTCTTTGGCCGACTTGATAAGAAAATCCTCGCAGATAGAAGATTTTACTTTAGTGGAAGTGATGTTAAGCAAACGCACTTTCTCGGATTTTTTTGCTGATGTCGCTACCTATCAATCTATAAAAGAATCCTTGAATGAATCCTTGTCAATTTTACAGAGCATCAAGGAAGACACTTTCTCACAAAAAAATCAGCTACTGTCAAAACAGGAAACCGAGGCTGAGATGAGAAGAATTCAGGAATTAGAAAAGCAGGAGATTGAGAGACAGGAAAAAGAAAAAGCCAATATTTTGACTGTGACCAAAGGAGAAGAAAGAGCTTACCAGCAATTACTGGAATCCCAGCAAAGAACAGCCGCTGAGCTTCGCAATGCCTTGTTCCAACTTTTAGGTGGCGGCGGCGGTATTCCTTTCCCGCAAGCGGTAGAACTGGCAAAATACGCGGAGAAGCAAACCGGAGTCCATGCTTCGCTAGTTCTTGCTATCTTGGAACAAGAAACCAATCTCGGCTCGCATTTGGGCAGTTGTATTTATAATGATTCCAGAGGCGGTCGGGAGGTGATGCATCCAGATCGCGATGCTCCTATTTTTGTGGCTATAGCTGGAATCTTAGGTTTTGATCCCGGAAGCAAGCAGGTATCTTGTCCGATAGTGAGTAATGGAGAACGTTACGGCTGGGGCGGTGCAATGGGACCATCGCAATTTATTCCCTCGACTTGGGCCACTTATGGCGGTATTGTAAACAACGGCAGCGGCTGGGTTTACAGTGAATCATCAGACGCTATCAGAAGAATGAATGGCGGTACTGGTCCGGCCAATCCTTTCAATAATCGCGATGCTTTCTTGGCCACCGCCTTGCTGCTTCGTGACAATGGAGCAAACGGCACCGTGGCTGGCGACCGCTTGGCGGCTTTGCGCTATTATGCCGGCTGGGGAGGAGCCAACAATCCGGCCAATTCTTTTTATGGCGATCAGGTAATGAACAGAAAAACTCGTTTGCAGGCGGATATCAATGTTCTGGGCGGGTAGCTTTTCTTGAGGGGAGGCATACTTGCTAAAATATACATATTTGTTATAGTGTGGCACACATATGAAAGCTGAAATTCATCCAAAAAATTATCGACTGGTTATCTTCCATGATAACTCAAGCGGCGAGCGTTTTCTTATCGGTTCAACCATCAAGACCAACGCTACCGACAAATGGAGTGATGGTGTTGAGTACCCTATTACACGTGTAGACGTATCCAGCGCTTCTCATCCTTTTTATACTGGTCAGGAGAAGGTTATGGATACGGCAGGTAGAGTGGAAAGGTTTAAAGCCAGAGCCGCGCAGACTGTCACTAATAGAAAGAAGAAAGGTTAATGAAAAAGACTACTACCATATTGGATACCAATATGGTAGTAGTCTTTTAGTGTATGCGGTAAAATTATACCTATGGAATTTAACGAAGAAGAAATACAGGCTTTTCGCGAAAATCAAAAAACTCAGTTTTTGGCCAGTCAATTTGATGAGTTGCACAAAAAGCAGCTTGAGTCTGAGGAGATGGCAAATGATCCGGAAATGGCTTTGTTGGTACGGGAGGAGGTTGATTCTTTAGAATCGCAAAAGCAAAACCTTCTCAGTGAGATGCGAAGGATAGTGGAGTCGGCGAAAGAGGAGGATGAGAAACCCTACGGCGTGGTCTTGGAGGTGAGGGCCGGTGCCGGTGGCGATGAAGCGGCTCTGTTTGCCGAGGAGCTGGCTTCAATGTACACGACTTACGCCAGTTTGAATGGATGGCTGGTTTCGGTTGAACACGAATCAAGGTCAGCAGCCGGCGGCTATAAAGAAGCTGTCTTTGAAATCATTCATCAAAAAGCTTATCAAAAATTCCGTTTTGAAACCGGAGTTCATCGCGTGCAGCGCATTCCGGTAACGGAAAAGGCTGGTCGTATTCATACCTCGACCGCCTCAGTTGCCATATTGCCTTTGCGCAAAAAGCCGACTATTGAGATTAGTCCCAGCGATATCGTGATGGAATTTTCTCGCTCTGGCGGTGCCGGCGGGCAAAACGTAAACAAAGTGGAAACAGCCGTTCGCTTGGTCCATACGCCGACCGGAATTGAGGTTCGTAGCCAAAGCGAACGTTCGCAGCTTAAAAATCGAGAGAAGGCGATGAGTATTTTAGTAGCAAAATTGGAAGCGGCGCACGATGAAGACGAAGCAAAAAAACATGCCTCAGAAAGAAAAAACCAAATCGGAACCGGTGACCGCTCAGAAAAAATAAGAACCTATAATTTTCCACAAAATCGGATAACCGACCATCGTATTAAAGTATCATGGCACAACATAGAAGGTGTCATGAATGGGCAGCTGGATCCGATTTTTGACGCGATTGATGATGTGTTGAAAGGAGAGCAGGTGGTTGCGTAGAAGATTCAGATATGTTAACATCTGCTTGCTTAAGCGCTTCGCGCTTTTTTGCTTTAGTATTTATTATGTCAACACAAACTAACAACAATTCATCACTCATCGAGCGCCTGTTTAAAGCTGGAGCTCATTTTGGTTTTAAAAAAAGTCGTCGTCATCCTACTAGCACGCCATTTTTATTTGGCACAAAAGAGGGTAATGACATCTTTGATCTCGAACAGACCGCCGATTTAATAGACCAGGCCAAGGAGATTTTAAAGGAAGCGGGAATGAATGGCAAAACAGTTCTTTTTGTCGGAACTAAAGACGAGGTAGTCAATACCGTAAAAGAAATGGCAACCAAGTCGGAAATGCCTTACGTAGTAAATCGTTGGATTGGCGGCATGATGACCAACGCCTCTGAAACTAAAAAGCGAATCAACAGACTAGAAGAATTGAGTCGCGAAGGTGAGTCTGGAGAATTAGAACGAAAATATACAAAGAAAGAGCGACTGCTAATAAGTCGTGAAGTCAATAAATTGAATTTCAACTTCAAGGGTATCAGCGCGATGGCAAAGACTCCAGACTTGATGATTGTGGTAGACCCAAGGCATGACCATATCGCCGTTAAAGAAGCTCTTGATATGAAGGTACCGATTATTGGTATTATGAGTTCTGACTGCAATGTAGCGCAGGTAAAGTATCCGGTTTTGGTGAATGATGCTTTGCAGGAAAGTGTTTCCGTGGTCTTGGGCGAACTGACGGCTGCTTTGATGGAGGGCCGTTCCGCCTACGTGCCAAAGCCAGTAGCCACTCGTCCAACAACAACCAGGCCGCGCGTGCCTCGCGCCTAAGGTCAAACCAAATTAGTTTTTAGTGTTCTTTATTAAATAAACATTTATTTTCTTATGGAAATTACATCAGCTCAATTAAAAGAATTGCGTGACAAGACTGGTATTTCAGTAATGCAGTGCAAGAAAGCTTTGGAAGAAGCTGGCGGCGATATGGATAAGGCCGTTATCATTTTAAAGAAAAAGCGAAGCGAAGCGGCTGAGAAAAAATCAGACCGCGAGCTGGGAGCGGGAGCGATTGGGTCATATATACACAATACTAACGAAGTTGCGGCTTTGGTATTTTTGGCTTGCGAGACCGATTTTGTTTCCAAGAATGAAGAGTTTGTGACTTTGGCGCGTGAGGTGGCCATGCAAGTAGTGGCTACCAATCCAGTTTATATTTCTCGCGATGAAGTGCCGGCTGAGGTCTTGGCAAAAGCCAAGGAAGTATTTCAGACAGAAGTAGAAGGGAAGCCAGCTGAAATGCAAGCCAAGATTTTGGAAGGCAAATTATCTTCTTTCTTCAAGGAACAAATTTTATTGGAACAAGATTTTATAAAAAATCCAGAAGTGACTATCGGTGAAATGATAACCGGCGCCGTGCAGAAATTTGGGGAGAACGTGTCCGTGGTTAAGATGTCTCGTCTGTCAGTTAAGTAGTCATGATTGGTACCGGAACCCTTTTTGTTCTCTGTCTCGGTGCTTTTGTCCTGTACTCTATCTTGTTGTTGATTGAAAATAACCGCTCGAAGCGCGTTGTTTTTGGTAGTTTTAGGGATTTTTTGGATAGGATTTTAATAGCAATAACTGATTTTATAGGCTCTAAATTAACCTACCTCGGTCGTTATATTATCAAATTATCCTGGTACTACAGTATCCATCGTTTCTTGCGATTTCTCTTGACCGTTTTGGTTAAAAGTTATGATTATTTAGAAACACTTTTTTTAAAAAATCGTGATCGGGCAAAAGTCATAAAGATTGAAAAACGCAAATTAAAAGTTGTAAACAATCATTTAGACTTAATGGCCGATCATAAAGCCAGCACCGCTCTTTCGGAAGAAGGAAAAAAGGAATTGTTGGCCAAAAAGTTGGAACGGGGGTAAAGTCAGGTTGCGCTTTTTTTAAAATAAGTTTAAGATAGCGTCACACAAAATGCAGAATATTTGCCACCTTAGCTCAGTTGGTAGAGCAACGGTTTTGTAAACCGTGGGTCGTCAGTTCAAGTCTGACAGGTGGCTCAGAATTTACTAAAGTCTGTCAGTAATAGATAGTTAAGAATTTAAGCTAAGCGAGGGACGTTTTCTTACGAGGGTGATTAAACGCTCTTTATTTATAAAGGTATTCGTTATATACTCATAATCGTTGTTTATGAATAAATCCGAACCTTCACATTTATTGCCATACGCTCGTCGGGATGATTTTCACGTCGGCCGAGCGACAAATCTTACCGGAAAGCGTCGTATTTTTTATCGTTTTCTGGAGATATTGCCTGGACTTACTTCTTGGACGACTCTGATTGGGGTGGTTCTTTTGTCTATTTACGCGCCGTTTATCGCGGCGTATTTTGTAATTGCTTTTGCTTTGTACTGGGTTTTGAAAACCGCTTTTCTGTCTTACCATTTGCGTCACAACTGGAAGCGTCTTAGGCACCACATGTCTCTTGATTGGGGGGGTATGATTAAGGATTTCCAGTATTCACATTTATATCACGTGGTCATTTTGCCGTTTTACAAAGAGCCGGTTTCGGTGATTGAAAACAGCTTAGAAGCTTTGGCTAAGGTAAATTATGACCATAAAAAAATTATAGTGGTATTGGCAGGGGAAGAGCGGGCCGGTCCTGAAGCTCAAAAAAATGCTGCTTTGATGAAAGAGAAATTTTCTTCACGGTTTGGTTTTTTCGTGACTACTATTCATCCAGCCGATATCGAAGGAGAAATTGCCGGTAAAGGTTCAAACGCTTCTTACGCGGCTGAGGTTGTGAGAAAAGAAATCTTAGACGCAAACCATCTAAAGTACAGCGAAACTCTAGTTTCAATTTTTGATATTGATACCGTTTTGTATCCCGATTATTTTAATTGTCTGATTTGGCATTTTGTTAATGCCAAAAGACCGCTAAAAAGTTCTTTCCAACCGGTGCCGATATTCAACAATAATATTTGGGAGGCTCCGGCTGTGTCCAGAGTTGTTGCCATGAGTAGTACTTTTTGGGAGATGGTGCAACAGGAGCGGCCGGAGCGAATGGCGACATTTTCTTCACACTCGGTGACGTTTCAAGCTTTATACGAAGTGGGGTATTGGCAAACAAACATGGTCAGTGAAGACTCACGTATTTATTGGAATTTGTTGATAGCAAATAATGGCGAGTATGACGTAATTCCCTTGTCTTATCCCGTTTCAATGGACGCCAATGTTGCTCCGACTTTTTGGCAGACGGTTGTCCAAATTTACAAACAACATCGCCGCTGGACTTATGGCGTGGAAAATCTTTGTTACATCTTGTATCATTTTAGGGAAAATAAAAATATCTCACTCAAAAAAAGAATCGTGGTGGCCTTTCAGCAGGCGGAAGGGTATTGGTCACTGGTGACCAATCCCATCATGTTGTTTATTTTAGGTTGGGCTCCTATTTATCTCGGCGGACAGGAATTTCACCAAACCGTTCTGTCATACAATCTTCCAATTATTGTTCGTGACCTACTGATTTTAGCGATGATTGGATTAGTGGTTTCTTCTATGATTTCACTTAGTTTAATACCGGAACGTCCTAAAAATACCAGTCGTTTTCATTATTTGGTGATGGCGGTGCAGTGGATTATGATACCGGCCACGATGATTATATTCAGCGCGCTGCCAGGACTTGATGCTCAAACCAGGCTTATGTTTGGACATTACATGGGTTTTTGGGTGACTCCAAAAATTAGAACTTAATGCTAAAGTACTTAATATGCAACCAATCGTAAAACCTTTATCCAATCGGCACCGAAATTTTGTTTTTTTGGCTCTGATAATTATTTTTGTCATTAGTCTGCCGGCTTTTATTTTTTATTCAGTCGGCTACCGGTACAATTTTTTTGCTGAGGAACCGATAGTAACAGCTACAGGTGGTCTTTATATCGCTTCAACCGCTACTGATAGTCAAATTTTTTTGAATGAAAAGGAGGTGGTCAACGCTAGGGTTTTTAGGAAAGCTTTGTATTTGCAGGGAATCGAACCCGGAGTGCATCGCGTCCATGTGCAAGCTGATGGCCTGCATACTTGGGTGAAAGATTTAATGGTCTATCCGCAAATAGTGACTGAAGCTGAGTCCTTTAATCTGCCGCTGGTGCCGCGAGTACGGCCGGTGACTGAGTACGTGTCCAGCAAAAACGAACCTGTGTATTTTTCCATGGCTACTTCAACTTTTGATTTGTTTGCCAAAGCTTCCAATTCCGTTCCGATTATCCTATCAACATCTTCGGCTACCAGTACTGTACATAACAATCCAGAGTTCTTGCTTCTGGTTGAAATGTTTGAAGAAAAAGCTTCCACGACAGCAAGAAGGATTGTCTTGGAAGAAGTAGAAAAAACAAATAAATTTGGCTTTGCCACTGTCACCCCAGAGGTGAAAATTGATGAGGAACAGGCCACCAGTACAGTTGTTCAAGATAGAATCATGCTTTATAAACAAGGAGAGGATATTTTTGCCCAGGCTCTAGGGACTGGCAGGCAGGTGCCGCATTATTTTTGCACAACACAATTATCCACCACCTCAAAAGACGCGCTTGAACTTATGTCTGGTTTGGATAATGATTATTTTGAAACCGATATTTTGGATGTAAGTAATGAAAACTTGTGCCGGAGTGATATTCTGATAAATCGCCAAGGAGAAAAAGTTCATGATTTCAATTTCTTCCCCGGTAATACCAATTTGGTTTTGATGCGTCTTGATAGTGGCCTTTACGTGGTAGAGATAGACGACAGAGCTTGGCAAAACACGCAGCTTCTCTATGGTGGTGAAGATATAGAGATGCTAATTTATGGAAACAATATTTTTTTAAGAGACAATGGTTTTATCTTTGAGGTTTTACCGGCTATAATTGGCAGATAAATTAAATAATATTATGGAACAAGAAAAAGGTCATCAACATCCAATCTCCAATTTGATAGCGGAGATAAATGATATTTTTGCAAAAATCGGCTTTGAGCTGGTGGATGGTCCGGAAGTGGAAACCGAACACTACAACTTTGATAGGCTAAACGTGCCAAAAGATCACCCTTCACGCGACATGCAGGATACTTTTTGGTTGAGCAACGATGACGTGTCCGTGCCGACCGTACTGAGAACGCACACCTCTCCCGTACAAGCTCGTTACATGGAAAGTCACCAGCCACCGATTCGCATTATCGTGCCGGGTAAAGTTTTTAGAAATGAGGCCACGGACGCGACTCACGAAGCGCAATTTTTCCAGCTTGAGGGTTTGTACGTGGATAAGGATGTTAGTCTGGGACATCTAAAAGGCACTCTTGAATACTTTTTATCTAAATTATTTAAGGGCAAAACCGAAATTCGTTTTCGTCCCAGCTATTTTCCTTTTGTTGAACCGGGACTTGAAGTGGATATGCGGATGCTGGAAGGTGAGAGTAAGCTGGTCGGCAGGTGGGTGGAAATCATGGGTGCCGGAATGGTCCATCCGAATGTTTTGCGGGCTTCCGGCATAGACCCTAATATCTATAGCGGGTTTGCTTTTGGAGTCGGTGTTGATCGCTTGGCTATGATGCGACACGGCATTGACGACGTTCGTCTTTTTTACACCGGAGACTTGCGTTTAATTAATCAATTTTAAAAATTTTAGTATGCTCGTTTCTTATAATTGGTTAAAGGATTATTTGGGTAAAGACATTCCTCCGGTAAATGAACTAACCGAACTTCTAACCACCCACTCTTTTGAGATTGAGGAAGTCACCGCGCTTGCGGGGGATACTTTAATTGACGTGAAAATACTGCCGGATAGAGCGGGGGATTGTTTGTCGCATCGTGGTGTTGCCAGAGAAGTGGCGACTTTACTGGCTTTGCCTTTGGTCTTTGATCCGCTTAGTGAAGAAATAATTTTAGACAAAAGCAATGATTTTTTAATAACCATAGAAAATGCGCAAGATTGTTCTAGGTTCGCGGCGGCGTTGCTGACGGATATTAAAATTGCTCCATCGCCACAATGGTTGCAAGACAGACTGGCTACTATCGGACAAAAATCAATCAATAATATTGTTGATGCTACCAATTATGTCATGTACGCTCTTGGTCAGCCGATGCATGCTTATGATGCCGATTTATTTTCAAAGACCGCTGATAATAAGTGGCACTTTCTTATCAGAAAAGCAAATGTTGGAGAGACGATAGCTTTATTAAAAGACAGCGCCGCTACTGGCACTCGCGAAATCAAACTAACCGGTTCCGAGCTCCTAATCGTTGACGGAACCAAAAATCTACCAATTGGTCTAGCCGGAATAAAAGGAGGAGAATACGCCAGTATAAATAATGCCACCAAAAATATTATCATAGAAGCAGCTAATTTTAATTCAGTCTTAATCAGACAGACAGCCAGAAAGCACGGTATAAATACCGATGCCGTAAAACGTTTTGAAAATAAACCTTCCGTAGCCCTACCGCCCTTGGCTATAAATTATATAGTTAAATTGATAAAAGAAATTGCCGCCGGTAATTGCGAAGGGATGTTTGATTCCTACCCAAAGCCTAGTAATCAAGAAGCGATTTTGGTGAGGACAGATAAAGTGAATAAGGTTTTGGGATTGTCGTTAGCAGATAATGAAATAAAATTAATTCTGGAAAGATTGGGTGCTGAGGTCAAGGGCGCGGAAAATGGTTTTCTTGTAAAGGCACCAATGGAACGCAGTGATTTAAATCTTGAAGTTGATTATATTGAAGAAGTGGGGCGAATCTATGGTTTGGACAGGATTGTATCAATTATCCCCACGAAGTTGCCTTTACCGAAGGTCAATGCCAATTATTTTTACAGTCAAGCCATTCGTTCGCTTTTATTGGCAGAAGGGTTTTCCGAAATAATGACTTCTTCTTTTCGCGATCAAGATGAAGTAAAATTACAAAACGCTTTGGCTAGTGACAAGGGTTGTTTGCGGTCTTCTATTGTTCCTGGTTTGCAAGCGGCTTTAATGTCCAATGCGCAAAATATTGATATTCTGGGATTGCGTGAAATTAAAATCTTTGAAATCGGTAAGGTGTTTGGCAAAGGGCCGGGTGAAGTAAACGAACGCCTGTCTCTGGTACTTGGTGTACAAACCAAAAAAACCGGCTATTCTCCAATCGACGATAAGATTTTGGGTGAAGTCTTAGAAAAGTTGCGCGTCATTGGTGTCGGCGTAAATTCGGTAGTCGAAAAAGGGAAGTGTGAAATCTTCTTGAATGATGCTTTGAAGAATTTGCCGTTACCAACCGAGTACGATTCTTTTTCTTATGACAGCGATATTATTTATAAACCTTTTTCCTCCTATCCGGTGATTGTGAGGGATATAGCGATTTGGGTGGAAGCAACCATGACAAAAGAGGAAGTAGTAGCAATAATAAATGAAGCGGCCACTCCGCTTTGCGTGAAAATAACCTTATTTGACGAATTTCCTAAAGACGGTCGCGTTTCCCGTGCCTTTAGGTTGGTTTTTCAATCCTTTGAAAAAACTTTAACCGATGACGAAGTGGAACCAATCATGGATGAGGTTTACAAAGCGGTAAAAGCAGCTGGATTTGAGACTAGGTAAATTTATATTACTTACTCCCTACTCCCCCAAAAACTCAAACGAATCCAGCACCATTTGCCACTGGTCAGCAAAAATCGAAGGTTCTTCAAAGCCGAGGGTGACGGTAAGGTCTATCCAGTATTTATCATCTATTAAAATAAAATAACCTTCAGTTGGTACGGTAGAGAAGGTTACTCCATGAAAATGAATGGCTGGTTTGTTAAATATCTCTACGTCACTGAAACGATAGTGGGGATTGGTGGTTTTCAGAACCTTTTCTATCCAGTACTTGGGGGTGATGTTGATTCCAATGGTGTCAGGATAACGTTTACCGGCTTTTGGATTAATTGTAACATTAAACAAGCTGACACCACTTCCAAAGGAGCCCTCATCAACTTGCCAGTCTTTTGGATAATCAAACTTAAACCCCCAGATTGTATTGATGTATGTATTGTATTCGGTGTGCTCTTCTATGTGTCCAGGGGCTTGGTCTGAGAATCCAAGACCATAACCCCAATTCTCTTTCTTGAGTTTATTCTCTATGTAAGCGTGGTCTTTGAATTGCTCCGTCGTGGAAGTTGATTGTGGTACTGATTCCGGCAGGGACTCATCTATTTTTCCATTTCCGGTTTTTTGTTGCATAAAAAAATATAAACCGACCGCGACTAACGCACTAGCCAGAAAAGTCAGAAATATTTTTTGAGATGGCTTCATTGTGTATAGTTTAGCATAATCAAAAAGGGGAAGTGCTAGACTAAAACGATGAAAACTATTATTTTGGCAACGTTTTTTAGTTTAATTTTCTTACCCAGTTATTCTTTGGCTGATAGTGAAGAAAGTTGCGGGGATCTGGTTTATATATACTTTGATGAGGATGCTCAGCAAAACGAAGAATCTCGAGAACCAATTACAAATTGCTCCAAACCCTTTACGTCACTTTTTTACGGTGATTCCACTTATACAGAAGACCAAACGCCGGTGCAAGTGGTGTTGGACGACCAGGAAGTTCTACCTGGTGGTCAAATAGACATAAATGGAGAATTAGCCGACTAACTTTCCCTGACGGCAGGGAAGGATATGATTTTAGTTTATACAAAAAAGTCGGGCCGGATTATTATCACGTTGTCATATCGTCGATTGGTTTAGGTGGTTATGAAGACAGTGCGGTTGTTGCTTTGGAAAATAAATATTATTTTTCGGTTTTAGGATTAAAGGTAAACTACAGTGCCTTCTTTAGAGCTTTTGCCTGGTTGAAAAACATACTCTCGTATGAATATCATCACGTCAACAATTTTGAAAATAATTTTGCGGCTTATACTACAGAATTAGACCCTGCCTCAGAATATTATTTTGTCATCAATGCTCCACTAATGGTTACCAAAAAGTCTATAAAAGATTTATTTATATACACAGCTCTAGCGGCACCAAACAATTATGTTCTTAAATTTTTCACTTCGGGAACTCCTCCGGAGACAGAAGAAGTTCTTCCCGAGACTGTGTTTGAAGTGGATGAAGAATATCAGCTAGAGCAAATGAGCGAATCCGCCCGCGCGGCGGTAGCACAAAAAGCCGCTGACTTGGCGACGGAGTTGGTGGCCGATGAGGATAATCGAGCAGAGTATTTGTGGAATGGAAAAGGCTGGGATTATGGACTGGGTGAATTTGTCCCGCCCACTAAAATTCTGTCCGGCTATCGAGCCTATGCCAATGACAGCGAGGACAAGCTGGGTCTGGATTGTTCAGGTGTCATTACCTGGGCCTTTAATCGGGCCTTTGACCCTAAACTGCGAACAGTTGATAATTTTATAAAATATGTCAGTTCGTTGCAGCAATTTGCCGGCCCACAGTCTGATCCTGTAAGTGAGGATGAATTGCTACCAGGTGATGGACTTTTCTTTGATTTTGCGGTGGGTGGAAACGATATTGATCATGTGGCGATGTATGTGGGGGATCAGGGGACTTATGATATTGTTTCTGCAGCTGACGAAAATAGAGGGGTTGTGCGAGCAAATCTGAATATTTATAAAAATTTAAATGAGTTCAAAGACTTCCGTCGCTTCCACCCTGGCGATGTAGAAATGAAAATCGAGACTGGTTCTCCCGTCAACCTCATCGTCCAAGACCCGGATGGCAACACTCTCTCGTACGAAGATGTTGAAGTCACGGAGTTTGAATCCCTACGCGGTATTCCTGGAGAAATGTATTATCTGGAAATGGAGCAAGGTCACGACGGTCGGCCGGTAGATATCGTCTACGGGCCAAAAGCCAAGTCGGGAATCTATAACATCGTGGTAGTGCCGGATGAGACCGCCGCTCCAAGTGATACCTATTCACTAGTGGTAACTATCCAAGGCCAGACTAAAATTCTGGCCACCAATGAGCCGATTGGGGATGTGTCTATCCCGAAGCCATTTCAATTTATGGTGGTAGATAAAAAGGTTAATCCGGAGATAGTCATTCCGACACAGCCATCAACCCCAACACAAAAAACATCACGCAAATCTTCCGGTAATAGAATCATCACCACACCGATCACAACCAGCTACAACCTATCTGTCTTGCAAGGTCACTTTGACCAAGAAATCATTATCAGTAACTATCAGTGGCAGCTAAAGAACATTCCCGCCCCCGCTCTATACAGAAGCTCACTACTCTTGAATCAAACCACTCCGACCACGATTGAGCTTTTGCTATTCAGCAACGGCACGTTATCTAACCCGCAAATATTTATGAGAAAGAATAACAAAATTGAACCACTATGAAAAAACTAATTATCGTTGGAGTTATGGTGTGTCTAGCTTTGGTCGTGGCTTTTGTTTTCCTAAAAAACCCATCCCCAATCACGTCACCAATTTCTGAACCGGAACCAATACCAGTAGAGGAAAATGTTGTTGACACTAATACAGACACCGACCCTAATCCCTTCAAAGACCACGCTTACATAGAAAATAAGTTGAAGAAAGAGAATTGGGGTATAAAATTTAGTGATGATCCCATTGGCTATGTCGAGGAACATGCGGAGTACAATACTTATATCAATAACATCTGGGGGTTTAAATTCAATTATCCAAAAGACTGGATTCTAAAAGAACCTGGTTTTATGAATAACGCCAGCCTTTTTACATTAAACATAAATCCTCAGCCTCCACTGTATCCGGATACTATTTATTTGAATATTACGGAGAAGGAGTGGACAGATGAGATTATTGGGGAGTTAAACGAAATACCTCAACACTCAGTTAAAGCCACTACCTTTAAAAAAAACCAGCCCTCTTTAAAACCGGTCTAATGTTTAATGCTATTCCAACCGAAGGTAGATTTATACTGATAGACAATAAATATTGGATCAGTCTCACTGTAACCCTAGGCTTCGACACTCCTTCCGAATACGCTGATGAGTGGCAAATGGTCTTGGATTCGTTTGAGTTTTTGGGGGAGGAATAAAGGGTGAAATAAGTGTTTTTCTGCCAGAACAGCTGGTTTTTTGTCCAAGAAAAAGCCAGACAAGAATCCCATTATCTGCTATAATGGCTTGTATTTTATAGTTAATAATTCAGCATGACAGACAAAAAAGAAAAAAAGAAAGGCACCTATGACGCTTCATCTATTTCAGTTTTAGAGGGCCTTGATCCGGTGCGAAAACGTCCTGGAATGTATATTGGTACTACCGGTATTGATGGTCTCCATCACCTGATTGGGGAAGTCTTTGACAACTCACGGGACGAGGCCATGGGCGGCTTTGCCAATAGAGTGGAAGTAGCGCTTTTACCCGATGGTTATGTGCGAGTAGTTGACAATGGTCGGGGTATTCCGGTTGATGTTCACAAACAGACGGGCGTATCGGCCTTGGAAACTATCCTCACAGTACTGCATGCTGGCGGAAAATTTGGCGGCAAGGATAGTGGTTATAAAGTCTCGGGGGGATTGCATGGAGTGGGTGTGTCGGTTATGAATGCGCTATCAACCCATGTGATTGCTGAAGTTCACCGTGATGGCGGATATTTTATCCAAGAGTACAATATCGGCGTTCCAAAATATAAAGTTAAAAAAGTTGGTCCTTCAAAACTACAGGGGACTATTATTACCTTTAAAGCTGACCCTACCATTTTCCCAGACACGACCTATGATTTTAAACGCATTGTAAATCATTTGCGCCAGCAAGCGTACTTGGTTAAAGCCATGAGGTTGTCGGTAATTGACGCGCGAGGCCTGAGTGAAGCTGAGCAAAAAAAGCTGGATTTAAAAGGCAAACAGTATCTAAGCGATGATCGTCTGGAAGTGCCACATCAACATTTTTATTTCGAAGGCGGACTTCGTTCTTTGGTAGCTTTTAATAACCACTATCAAAAGGCTGTTCACAAAAATATATTTTATGTTGAGAAAAATGACATTGACAGCGTGGTATTGTCGGTAGAAGTAGCATTGCAATATGTCGATGATATCTCTTCACGTATTTCCGCTTTTGCCAACAACATCTACAATCCCGAACACGGAACCCACATTACCGGTTTCAAAACCGCTCTTACTCGTACTCTCAACAATTACGCTCGAAAAAATAATTTCTTCTCGGTAAAAGATAAAGACACGGGCTTTACCGGCGATGACGTACTTGAGGGGATTACGGCGGTGGTTTCGGTGAAGATGCCGGAGATTCAGTTTGAAGGGCAGACTAAAGCCAAGCTTGGTTCGGTTGAAGCTAGAAGTGCCGTGGAGTCGGTTTTTGGTGAGGCTTTCTCGACTTATTTAGAGGAAAATCCGGATGATGCCAAAGCGATTATAAATAAGGTTATAATCGCCGTAAAAGCGCGCAAAGCCGCTAAAGCCGCTAAAGACAGCGTGCTTAGAAAGGGCGCTCTGGAAGGCATGTCTTTGCCTGGAAAATTGGCGGATTGTCAGAGCAAAAAGGCTGAAGATTCTGAACTCTTTATAGTAGAGGGGGATTCGGCCGGTGGATCGGCTAAGATGGGACGAGACAGGAAAACCCAGGCCATACTGGCTTTGCGCGGAAAAATTTTAAATGTCGAGCGAGCGCGTATTGATAAAATGTTAGCTTCTGAACAAATCAAAAATGTGGTTATAGCGCTCGGTACAGCTATTGGTGATGTCTTTGATATCTCGCGCTTGCGCTACCATAAGATAATTATTGCCACGGACGCGGATGTGGACGGCGCGCATATCAGAACATTGCTTCTAACACTGTTTTATCGTTACTTCAAACCATTGGTTGACGGTGGCTTTATTTACATAGCGCAACCACCACTTTATAAAATCCAGAGAGGGAAGGAGTTGCGATATGCTTTTTCCGATGAGGAAAAATTCCAGAAGTTAAGCGAGATGGGGGTGGTAGCTGAGGAAGAAGTGTCCGAAGAAGATGAAGCCGAAGATGAGACGGAGACAGTAAAGAAAAATTCAAAAGTGAGGATTCAGCGTTATAAAGGTTTGGGAGAAATGAATGCAGATGAGCTTTGGGAGACAACGATGAATCCGGAATTTAGGATTTTGAAACAGGTAACGATTGATGATGTTATTATCGCTGATAAGGTATTTGATATCTTGATGGGTACCGATGTTTCCAGTCGCAAATCTTTTATTCAGTCTAATGCCAAAATGGCCAATCTGGATATTTAAAAACATAAAAGGGCCGCACCCGAATGGTGCGGCCCTTTTATGTTTTTAAATATCTTACTGTATCACCATCGCCGTATGAAATAAGGCGTTATTATTGTAATTGATATCTGAGGGAACCATCACTTCAATGCTTATATTTTGGAGATTGATTTCCGTAACCGTTGTAAATCTCAAGGTGATAACGGCTCTTTCGTTGGGTAAAAGTGGTCTTTGGACATCAGAAGTATAGCTTACATTACCTGGAAGTTGGGCTTTGAAAATCCAATCCTCTGAAGTTTTGTTTCCGATGTTGTGTACGGTGAATTGTATGGCGTTGGACAGACCTTTAATCAAATTATCGGTCTTAACAAAACCTTGAATATTGTTTTCAAAACCTATATTTAAGCCACCCACCGCTAAGTCTGTAAATCCGTTGGGATTTGAAACCGGTATTGCATAAGTGTAGACAGGAACAGCTGGTGTGGGTTTAACCACTGCCGGCTTTGGAGTCTCAGGTACTGTCGGGGTCGGTACTTCGACTTCAGCTGGTTCTTCTGCCGGCTTTGGAGTCGTTAATGTTTCTTCCGGCTCTGTAGTTTGTTGGTCTCCATTAGTATCGTCAGCAATCGTTTCTGAAATATTGGCATTGATGATAGAGATATTTTTTACTTGGCTGGCATTAGGAGAGCTGGAGTTTTTACGGAAATAGGCGATAGTGTAATTGACTTCGGTAAAACGCGCCTTTTCGGAATCAACCCTCATTTCAATCCTATCAACCAATCCCAAATCGTAATTGTTGTCGCAGGAGATGCTGGTAAATTCCTGTTTTGATGATTGGATATCAATAGCGATACCATCTTGACATTCATAACTAAAAACATAAGTACCGGTAGTGCGGTTATTTTCCCACCAAATTTCCAGAACATTACTACTATTCATAATACTGCGGTCTGAAATGACAGAGAGGGCGTCATCGTCGGAGCGATAGTTGTAAACGGTATCCGCCAAAGAAGCCAAAGAACTAACTGCGCTAGGGAATAATTTGACAATTTGAGTGGCTGACCAAGCAAAAAACAGAATAAAAATAACAATTCCGATGACAGTCACTAATTTGCCAAAGGTAGTTTTTTTAGTAGTCGCTGCTGTTGAATTTTCCATAATGCTGAAAACACTACTATAATTTAATCGTTTTGTCAACTTTCCGCGCAAGTTACCTTTTAATATTTACATAAATGAAAAGTGTGTTATTGACAATTTATATACAGTATGTTATCATAAAAAGATTAAAGCATCATCTATGAGCGACCAACCAAGCAAAAGGACAACCATTGATTTAATTATAGAAAAAAAGGTGCCTTTCGTGTGCGTTTTTTTTGTAGTTTTTTTGATAACCTATGCTTTTTTAGCATGGATTGATTTTTTACCGGAGCCGGTATCTTCAAGTCCGGAAACGGAAGAAATAAAAGTAGATATAAATACTGAAGAAGAAACAATTGAAAATGAAGAGGTGTCAATAACTGAACCGGAAATAATAATGGTTGAAAATATCTTACCCGAAAAAATTATTTTTGATTCCCTTGACCGTACTGTTTCCGTTTTAAATCCAACTTCAAAAACCATTGCAGACTTAGACCATGCCTTGTTGAGTGGAGTGGTAAGGCACCCAGATTCAGCTACTTTGGAGCAATTAGGTTCAGTCTTTATTCTTGGTCATTCAAGTTATTTACCGGCTGTAAATAATGAAAATTATAAGGCTTTCAACGGCATTCAAAATCTAAAATGGGGAGATACCATAAGATTGCAGGCCGGTAACAAAGAGTATGTCTATCGCGTTGATAAAGTATTTCAAGCTTATGCTACGACCGCCAGCGTACCAATCGCGGTAGGAAAACAGCGTTTGGTATTGGCTACGTGCAACAGTTTTGGGTCGGTAGATGATCGTTATATTGTTGAAGCTGATTTATTGGAGGTGAGAGCGGTGTCGTAAGGAAATGTGATAAATTTTCATCTCGTTCTTTTATGTATTGACAGCATTGATATTTATAGTTAAATTACGCTTAATAGTTAGGCGATTGGTTCTCTCTTCAGTCTTTTTACAAATATTTTTTTATAAACAATTCATTTCCATGAATGGTAGTTTGTGATTTTTTTTACTCTTGCGTACTTAATTAGGGTGTAGGTGAGGGTATAGAGCTTATAAATTATTAAATTGTTTAGGTTATGAAATTTTTGAAAAAATTAACACCATATTTTTTGGTTTTGGCTTTGATAGTCAATATTTTTAATTTTGGATCATATGATCCGCAGAATGAACTAGGGTCTCTAAATCCGGGATTAGCTTTGGCGACTTCAACTTTTGGAACCTCAGGTTTGGAAACTCCAAGTTTGGAAACTCCAAAATTATCTGCGGATAATTTTGGAGAAATTGAACAGTCATCTTTTTCCAGCAACATGTCTTTTTCCGGCGGAACGACTTTAAATTTGTTGAAACAGGAAAGTAGTAATTCTTCAAGCCAGTCAAGTCATTCGTACCACAGTGATAAATTTGTTGGTACTTGTAATATTTCTGCCAATGTTGAACAGGTTTCTTTTGGTTCTGACGTTGTCATCAGTTGGTCAACTGCAGGTTTTTCCAATGTCACGATAAATGGAGTGTCTGTGAGCAATTCCGGCACCAAGACTTTCTATAATATAGAGGAAAATACCACCTACACCCTAGTGGCTAAATCTGAAAATGGTAAATCAAATTGTACCTCAGCTATCGTGGTAAAGTGTTTGCCAAAGCCACCAGTGCCACCGGCACCCCGAACTCCAACTTGTACTCTCACTCCAGTCACTAAGACCATACATAGCGGCGAAAGCGTAGATTTGGTTTGGACAACTACCAATTCTTCTAATGCTACTCTAACTGATTTTGGTGATGTGGATTTAAATGGAACCAAGAATACCGACGTACTAACTGAGGGCAAGGAATATACTTTGGAGGTTTTGGGATTTAATGATGATACCGTAACTTGCAGCTCAAAGATAACAGTAAAACCAAAGCCAACACCGGTTCCAACTTGTGATTTGTTTACTGTAACACCAAATAGTATTGTGCGTGGCAATTCGTCTGAGTTGGTGTGGAAGACAAGCAACGCTACGCGCGTGGCCATCAATAATGGAATTGGCGAGGTAGAAGCTACTGGTAAGTTGTCTGTTAAGCCTTTGGCTACGACTGAATATGTGATGACAGTTTTTGGAGCTAATAATAAAAAAGCTACCTGTAAGCAAACTTTGACTGTGACGGAACCTCCGGTTGTTAAGGTGCCGATGTGTCTTACTTTTAACGCGACACCTTTTGCTTTGCCTTTTGGCGGCGGTCAGTCGGAAATAAAATGGACAACTGAGAATGCTACTAAAGTTGTAATTAGCGGAATTGGCGAGGTGACAGTCAATGGCTCAAAGACAGTGAATATTTCAGAAACTACTACTTACACTTTGATCGCTTCTGATTCTAAAAAGAAACATTCTTGTTTTGTAACAATTGATGTGGAACCGGAATTGCCGCCTCCAACCCCGCCTCCAACTTGTACTCTAACTCCAGCCACCAAAAATATAACTAGCGGCGAAAGCGTAGACTTGGTTTGGACAACTACCAACGCCACCAATGCTTATCTAACTGATTTTGACAGCGTGGAGCTAAACGGCACGAAGAACACTGGCGCTTTGACGGAAGGCAAGGAATATACTTTAGAGGTTTTGGGGATGAATGACGAAGCTATAACCTGTACTTCCAAAATTAGCTTGAGTACTTTGCCGCCTACTCCAACTCCAATTTCTTGTAGCGCCAATGTAAGCTTGTCGGCTAATCCAAGCAGTATTACTCGTGGTAATTCAACTACTATTACTTGGAGTACGACCAATATTACCGGATTGAGTTTTGATAATGGTATCAACTCAACCAGTACTAGCGGTTCGGTAACTGTTTCTCCAACCAGCAATACCACTTATTCCTTAACTGCGACTGACGGAAAAGATACGATAGTTTGTCCAGTGCCAGTGACTGTCAATAATCCACCAACTACAACTGGTGGTGGAGGTGGCGGCGGCGGTTCATCAGCACCAACTTGTGAACTAAATATATCTGATAGAAAAATAAAACGAGGTGAGGACATCAGACTTAATTGGGACAGCAACCGAGCAACTGATTTGACTATTATTGACGGTACCGGCAAAGTGTTGGTAACAACTAAAAATAAATTAAGCCGCGATAAGGACGAACTCTTTAGAGGTGCAATGACTCTAATTCCGACTGCTAATACTACTTACACCATGACCGTGGAAAGAGGTTCACAAGATCGGGTCTGTACAGCTAGTGTGGAAATAGAAGGTAGTACCGTGGTGGTGACGCAAATACGAGACCAGCAGCCTTTAATCGCTAGCATCTCCTTAGTGGACGTACCATATACCGGTTTTGAGGCTGGTCCAATTCTAACTGTGTTGTTTTACACGCTATTGATGCTTTGGGCTTTGTACATTGCTTACTTGTGGGTGATTCGTAGGAATCCCAACGGCGACTTTCAGTTAGCCATGCCAGAAAATATCGTCGCTTCTAATATCAAAACTGTAGGTGAAGTTATCCGTCCTGATGTCTTTGTGGCTAAGGTGCAGGTTCCGGAACGAAACTTGGAAACGATTGTTCCAGCTAATTTACCAGTTGGTAATCCGGTGGTTGGTTATGCTAGTCAAGATGACACAAAAGCACAGGTGACAGCAAATTTACATTCAGTAGATGATGAAGCGGCTACTCAGATTGAAAATTACGCGCATTCACAGCATGTTCTATTATCGAGCGATGCTATCCGTCATTTTGTTGCTACGACTAATAATTCCGAAGAACGAGTAATGGCTCTTAATCAAATCATGGCAGCTAGCAAGGCTCAATTTCCGGCAGAGGATGGTTGGATTGTTATTAATGAAAAGCGAATGAGGGACTTGTGTGAGGTTTGTTCTGTTAATCAGATCAGCGCAAATGATGTTCCTTATATCCCAACCGTTATTCCTGAAGGCGCTGGCTCTTTGGCCGAAGCGATCGTGACTGGCAATATTGTCGCTGCTTACGAACTTATTGGACATCGTCCAATGTTTGCTTTGGCGGACGCGGCGGCAGACTTGGATTCTGTGTACCGAGTGCGCCGTGGCGGAAAGGAGGTTATTTCTGATTTGCTTATTAAGGAAACAGAAAAACTAACTGATGAGCAACTCGTGGCTATGATTGGAGCTTTGACCGGAGCTCTTGATGGCACTTACAATGATGAAGCTTCAGCCGTGAAAATGGCCATTATGAAGGCGGTGAAGGTGGTGGCGTAAGGCCTTCGCTCACTCAAATAAATATATGAAAAGCCCCGCGCCGTAGGCGCGGGGCTTTTGTGTTTGCTAGAGTTGTTTTGTCTCAATTTCAGTGAGGAGGTGATTACCCAGTGCGTGCAAATCAATTTGTTTTGATTCGCCCTTTCTGGTTTCCAGAGTGACGTTTTTGGCTGATACCTCTTTATCACCAAGAACGACAAAGTAAGGAAGTTTGTTGGTTTTGGCGTTGCGGATTTTCTTTCCGAGGGAGTCGTTGTTGTCATCTAGGGTGACGCGCAGACCAATGGCTTTTAATTCGGTAAAGACTTGAGTGGCGTATTCCATCTGTGCGTCGCTGACGGGAATGACTCTGATTTGTTCTGGTGCCAGCCAAAGCGGGAAGTCGCCGGCGAAATGTTCGATCATTACACCCATAAATCTTTCAAGTGAGCCGGAGATAGCCCTGTGAATGACGATTGGTCGCTCCTTCTCACCTTGTTCATTTGTGAATGTTAAATCAAAGCGTTCGGGTAGATTGAAGTCGCATTGAATAGTGGCCAATTGCCATTCGCGGCCGATAGCGTCCTTAAACATGAAGTCGAGTTTTGGTCCATAAAAAGCAGCTTCGCCCTCAACTCGTTTGTAGTTTAGGTTGTTCTTTTTAGCAGCTTCTTCGAGGGCAGCTTCGGATTCTTGCCATACTTCATCGCTACCAAGATACATGTTGTCGCCACCGCGGACAGAGAGGCTTACCCAATAGTTATCAAGCAGACCCATGGTTTTGTAGAATTCTCGAATGATTCCTACGATCGTAGATACTTCATCAGTGATTTGTGAGACTCGGCAAAACAAGTGTCCATCATCTTGAGTGATGGCTCGTACTCGAGTAAGGCCGGAGAGTTGGCCGGATTTTTCGTAGCGATAGACGGTGGCTGGTTCGAAATAACGTACAGGTAAATCGCGGTAAGAGAAATGGTCATCTGCAAAGATTTGCATGTGGTGCGGGCAATTCATTGGCTTTAAAGCAAAGTCTTCGTCGCCACCCTTTACTCGGAAGAGCTCGTCTCCAAACTTTTCGGCATGACCACTGGTTTCATAAAGTGAGAGGTTTGTAATATGTGGAGTCCAGACGCGAGAGTATCCTTTATCTTTGTGTAGTTGCCAAAGGTAGTTTTCAATTTCTTGTCTGATAAGCATACCTTTCGGTTTTAGGAGAGGTAACCCCGCTCCCACTAGAGGCGAGATGGTGAAAAGACCGAGCTCCTTACCCAGCTTGCGATGGTCGCGTTTTTTGGCTTCTTCTATTTGTAGCAAGTAAGCTTCCAATTCTTCTTTACTATCAAATGCCAGTCCGTAGATACGCGTCAGCATGGGATTTTTTTCGTTGCCGCGCCAATATGCGCCGGCGATGCGGTCGAGCTTGAAAGCCTCAATGTCGAGGTCGTTTTTAGGATTGGCGACGTGTCCGCCACGACAAAGATCAGTAAAGCCGCCACAGGTATAGAGGGTGATGGTTTCGCCGCGGGTTTCTATCTCGTCTATTAGTTCTAGCTTGAATTGATTGCCGGCAAAAATTTCACGGGCTTTCGCGGCGGGCACTTCCTCGTGAGTAAATTCTGTCCATTTGTTGAGCTGTTTTTTCATCAGCTTTTGCAAATCTTTTAGGTCGCCGTCACCGGGCGCTGTGCCGAGGGAGAAGTCGATATCATAATAAAAACCATTGTCGATGGCTGGGCCTAAGGTTAGTTTGGCGTGCGGGTATTTTTCCAAAACCGCCGCCGCCAACAGGTGGGCGAGGGTATGACGTTTGTATTCTAGTTGTTGATTCATAATTTCGTACTTTAGAGAAAACAAATTAATTATTTCATTTCTCACTTAGGCTTCGGCTACGCCTGCAGAATCGTTCAAAACGCAATAATTAATTTGTTTTCTCTATCCTAACTCTAGGCAAGGAAATGGTCAACTCAAATCTCGTTTTTCTGTATATTTATGAAATAAAAAGCAGTCCAAATTGGACTGCTTTAGTGTGTGGTGCAAAAATTAGTATGTAGGTGTATCTAAAGTCTGTAAACACGCCTACTCTCGTCAATTGAAACTTCAAATTGGAAATCGACAATTAGAAGTTCCGGATAACCTTCTCCTAATGCGGCAACTAAAATTGATACCACATCGTTATAATTACCGTATTTAATTATTCTTCCCATATCTTTCTCTAAAAGTGACCGCAGTTCATTCTGAAGATGTTGTCTCAAGGGATCTTTCGCCACTTCCCTGTAAGCAGCTTCAGCATTCCTTACTTTTGTATGAACACTATATCGAATAGTGGCCATACGATCTTCTTCGGTCAAAAATTCCCATTTGGTACTAAAAGAATATTCTTTTGGTACGTAGATAGGAACTTCTAAAGGACTCTTCCAAATAAACTCTTGGAACGTTGTCTTGTCTCCAGCTACAGCTACAGCTACATAATAGTCAGTTTGCGGAACAAAGGAATATAGCAAGATAGTGGTCACGCCAAACAGCGTGTATATGCGTCTAGCTATTACCAAACAAGAGTCATGCACAAAATTTATTATAAGACCAATGACTATTGCCGAGGCTATTGTCAAAAGATTTATAAACAGTGCAGGTGCAAGCCAATAGGCTTTTATTTGGGAAGGACTATGACTGTGGATAAACAACAACCACAACCAAAAAACGAACAACAATATAGCAAAAAATGTTTTTGCCTGTTTAATCTTAAGCATGGACTTCTCCTTTCTTGAGTTTAAAAAACACTACTTACGCAAGAATACTAAAATTACCCTTTTTGTCAAAAAGAAATTTAGATATTTTCAGCTGGCGGCGAGACCGTGCCTGCGAGCGATTTGGCGCGGTCGAGGGCGATGCTGGGTTCTTCATTTCGAATCGTCAATTTGCCTTTGACTGCGATGCAGTTGTTTGGCACTAAGGTGGCTCTTAGTTCGGTGTAGGTTTTGGGGAAGGCAACCATCTCTATTTGGTCGGTGTGGTTTTCCAGCACGACAAAAGCCATGCGATCGCCTTTTTTGGTCAACATCTCTCTAACGCTGCTAATCATGCCGGCTGTCACCACCGGAATACCATTGCGGTTGTCCTGCTTAATGCTACTTATGGAAGGTCTTTTTTCCAGTTCAGTTTGGTATTCATCAAGCGGATGTCCAGACACATAAACCCCCAGTAGCTCTTTTTCCCAGTTGAGTTTTTGAATGGTGGGCATGGGGTCGGTGGTCGCTAAATTGAGAGTGGTGATATTACTTTGACTCATTAGATTAAACAGCGATTCTTGCGCCGATTCTTTTTCGGCCATTTGTTCTTTATTGAAAGTCAGCATTAGCTCGACGTTGGCGTACATTTCACCGCGTTCGCCAAAACGGTCGAGAGCACCTGTCAGAATTAGCGCTTCCAGGGATTTTTTGTTTAAACTTCGATTGTGAACACGAGACAGGAAATCGCTCAGGGAAGTGAATGGGCCGTTACTTTTTCTCTCTGCAATGATGGCATCAGCGATGCCTTCACCAAAATTTTTGATGGTGGTTAGTCCAAAACGAATAGTTTTTTTGCCGGGGACGACTGTGAAATCGGAAAATGATTCATTGATATCCGGCGGCAAAACCTCCACTTCCATTCGTTCACATTCACGAATAATTTCCGCGATTTTTTCAGTGTCGCCAGAGTCGGCAGTGAGTACCGCGGACATATATTCAACGGGGAAGTTGGCTTTCATGTAGGCGGTTTGGTAAGCTACTCGTCCATAGCTGGCGGCGTGTGCCTTATTAAATCCGTAAGCGGCGAACGGCTCTATCAAGCTCCACAGCTTATTGGCGATAGCTTCCGATAATTTTCCATAATTAACAAAACCGGTCAAAAGCTTGTCCTTCTCTGCGGCCATCACTTCAGGAATTTTCTTACCCATCGCTTTACGCAGCATGTCAGCCTCCAGCCAGCTATAGCCGGCCAGTTCGCGAGCAATCGCCATAACATCGTCTTGATAGGTAATCACGCCATAAGAACGATCAATGATCGGTTTGAGCCGGGGATCAAGATAGGTCACTAATCCAGGATTGTGTTTGCGCTCAATATATTGTGGGATGGATTCCATCGGGCCAGGGCGGTAGAGGGCGACCATGGCGTTGATATCGTGAATAGTGGTGGGACGGAGCTGTTTAAGAAAAGCGGTCATGCCGGAGCCGTTGAGCTGAAAGAGTCCCATAGTCTCGCCTTTGGCAAGGATGTTAAAAGTCTTTTCGTCAGCAATCGGAACGTTTTCAATATCAACCTCAGTACCATGAATCTTTTTCACTCGCTTCACCGCGTCAGCCAAAATCGCGAGATTTTTAATGCCCAAAAAGTCAAACTTTAAAAGTCCGACACCGTCCTCGCCGACGCTTTTCATTTCGTATTGAGTGATATATTTACCGGTTTTGGGGTCGGGTTGAATGGGGACGAACTGATTTAACGGTTTTGGTGCGATCACGACTCCGGCCGCGTGTACGCCGAGATGCCTCACTCGACCTTCAATCTGTTTGGCTAGGTCAATCACCTCGCGCGCTTCGCTGTCTTTTTTGTACAGTTCGGCCAAGTCCGGCTCGATTTCCAGCGCTTTTTTAATGGTCATGGGAAAACCCTGGCTACCCATGGGAATGAGTTTGGCGATACGATCGCCCACGGAGTAGGGGTGGCCAAGCGCCCGCGCCACGTCGCGCACCGCCGCGCGCGCCATCATAGTTCCAAAGGTACCGATTTGAGCTACTTTGTCGCTGCCGTATTTGGTTTTGGCGTATTCAATAATTTCGTCGCGACGATTATCAGCAAAGTCCATATCGATATCCGGTGCGGACGGACGCTCTGGATTTAGGAAGCGTTCAAATGGTAATTTGTATTCAAGCGGGTCTACATTGGTAATTCCCAGCACGTAAGTGGTGAGAGAGCCGGCGACCGAACCGCGAATGGTGGTAAGGATTCCACGTTCACGCGCTTCACGCAACAAGTCTCCCACCACCAGGAAATACTTAGCGTAACCTTTATTTTTTATGACTTCCAATTCGTAGTCCAAGCGAGCTTTTACCACCGTGTCTTCCAGAGACATATTTCTCCATTTTACGCCAGCGTATGAAGTTTCTTGTAGTTCGGCGTCTGGCTCGCGGCCGCTTTTGATTTGATAATCAGGAAAATACCAGTGCGTACCAATTTCAATTTCAACATTGCAGGCGTTGGCGATTTTTATGGTGTTGGCGACAGCTTCTGGAGTGTTTTTAAAATAGTTTACGGCTTTTTCTTGAGTGATAAAAGAAAAGTTCTCCTCGCTTCCGTGGTCGCTGGTAGTATCGACTACGCCGCCATTTTGGATTTTGACCATCGTTTCTCTGGCGATACGGTCTTCAGGCTTCAAATAATAAACATCATGCGCGGCCAAGAGCGGGACATTGGCTTTTTTAGCCAAGGCGATAATTTTTTTCTGATTTTTTTCATGGTCTAATATTTCAGGATGGTGGGTAATTTCCAAATAGCAATCATCACCAAATAAATGTTTATAAAAATCCAGTCTTTGGCCGGCCTTCTCATCATTTTCTTCTTTGAGGGCTTTGGCTACTTCACCGGCAAAGGAGGGAATGACGCAGATTAAATCTTGGTGGTATTTTGTCAGCAGTTCTTCATCGAGACGCGGTTTGTAATAAAAACCTTCGGTATTGGAGAGAGTTACCAGTTGGATCAGATTTTGATAACCGATAAAAGTTTTGGCTAATAGTACCAAGCGTGCTCGCGGCTTGTCTATCTGCGCGTCTTTGTCGTGGCGGGTGCGGGGAGCGAGAAAAGCATCTAAGCCAATGATAGGCTTGATGCCTTCTTTGGTGCAGGCTTTATAAAAATCTATCGCTCCATACAAAGCGCCGTTATCAGTGATGGCCAAAGCCTCCTGTCCGTCGGCTTTGGCCGCCGCCGCTAATTCTTTTGGAGTCGGGAGAGCATTGAGAAGGGAATAATGAGAATGAACGTGCAGGTGAACGAAATCAGAAGTAATTAATTTTTCGGACATGATTATTGGACAGTATAGCATTTATCGGTAGTCTCACCAAAGTCTTCAGCAGCGTTTTTTATATGCTACGATATAAAAAAATTTCTTATGCATGAATGGATAATTGGAGTGGATGAGGTTGGCCGCGGGCCTTTGGCGGGGCCGGTGGGTGTGGGGGTCGTCTTGGTGTCGGCGGATTTTGACTGGGATTTGCTTAAGGGGGTGGGTGATAGCAAGCGGGTGAAGCCGGAAAATCGCGAAGCGATTTTCCGGCTTACCAAAGCTCTAAAGAAAAAACACCAGCTTGATTACGCGGTGGTCATGGTCAAAGCCGCGGTGATTGATGATATAGGAATTGTGCCAGCAATTAGCCAGGCGACGGCTAAAGCTTTGAAAAAAGTCACCGCCGCTTTATCTGCAATTGATTTTGAGAAGATGATAGTTAGGCTGGATGGGGGATTAAAAGCCCCGACAATTTATAAAAATCAGGAGACAATTATAAAAGGAGATGATAAAGAGTTGATTATCGGGCTAGCTTCAATCGTGGCAAAAGTGACGAGGGATGAATACATGAAAAAAATATCATCGAAAGCAGAATTTTTGCCTTATGACTTTGGGAAGCATAAAGGTTATGGTACCAAAAAACACCGCCAAGCAATTGCCAAGCATGGCTTGTCGTCAGAACATAGGCAAAGTTTTTGTAGAAATATCAGTTTTGACCACATTCAGTTGCAATCTCCGCCAAAATAGCCTTAAAATCAACAAGTTTTTGCCCTTGACAAATATTTTAAATCTGCTATACTAGAGAAAGTTCATTCGAATTTTATACGAGATTGGCAGAGTTAGTTTATTGAGATGTGATTTTGTCCATTGGATAATTTCTTTCCTCCAGTTTTATGAAAACGGCGACCGACTGTGAGCGGACTGTGCATAAAATAACGAAACCATTCTTGTTTTCACCAGCTGTTGCTCGGCTTTGCGACAAAAAACTTGTCTACTGATAAAGGAATCAGTAAGACTTTGTCAAAAATACCTTGACGCACGCTGGTGAGCGAAAAGCGCTAACGACATCTTAATTAACTTTGAGATTTGGTCGTTAGCGCTTTTATTATTTCAGGCGGTTGCTTTTTTACAAGGATTTGCTATAGTTTCGCCATTATGGTAATTCGAATGCGACACACGCGGTCACATACCGCCAACCGCCGCTCTCATCACGGGCTGGAAGCTCCTGATTTGGCAGTGTGTAAAAATTGTGGGGCTTTACACCGGCCGCATCACATGTGTCTGGACTGTGGTTTTTACAAAGGGCGAGTAGTGATTGATTTAGCAGCTAAAAAGAAAGACAGAGAAGAGCGTTTGCGGGTTAAGCGTGAAGCTAGGAAAGGTGATAATACTGAGGAATCAGCTCCCGCCAAGCCAGCTACAGTTTAAAGAATAGGCCCCATTTGGGGTTTATTTTTTTGTGGATTTTGTCCGCAGGCTTGGTTTTGACGTGGTATACTTTCTGGTAGTAATAGTTTTAGTACATTTTTTATGGCAAATCGGCATCTTTCACGCAGTATCGTTCTTCAATCACTCTTTGAGTGGGATTTAAATGTTATAGATAAAAAAGAAGTGGTTGGAGTTTTGGACAGAAATATTGAAGAATTTGCCCCCAACAAAACCGATAGGCCATTTATGGAAAAGCTTCTAAGCGGAGTTTTGAGCAAGCAGCCGGAATTGGATTTGGTAATCTCCAAAGCCGCTCCTGAATGGCCGATAGAACGAATCTCACCGGTTGATAGAAATATTCTCCGCTTAGGTCTTTATGAGCTTTTGTTTTCTGAACGCTCAGAAGTGCCGGCTAAAGTTGCTATCAATGAAGCTATTGAACTGGCCAAGCAGTTTGGCGGTGAAAATAGCAGCCGGTTCGTCAATGGTGTGCTCGGAGCTGTCTATAAAGAGATGGGAGAACCGGGGAAAGAGGAGGTGAGCAAAAACCGTAGAAAAGACATTCCTTTTGACCAAATGCCGATTGAGCGTTTGTCTGGCGCGGTGGTGTATGCGGAAGAAGATGGGGAGATATATCTGGCTTTGGTGCACGATATTTTTGGTCACTGGACACTTTCCAAAAGCAAAGTCAGAGAGGAGGAGACAGTTGAGCAGGGAGCGGCTAGGGCTTTGCTGGAGGAAATCGGTCTGCCGGTAGAAATTGAGGCTGAATTGGGTAATAATGAATACATTGCCTCACAACCCGATCGCGGCAAGGTTCGCAAACAAGCGCATTATTTTTTGGCAAAAGCTCCCTATCAAGAGGTGCAATTACTAAAGAAAGGCGGGCTGGATGACGCCAAGTGGTTCCGTGTGGCGGACATTTTAGAATTGAATTTTTACGAGGATATTTTGCCAATCGTAACCAAGGCCATCACCATGCTGGTTGGCAGACGCGGTAAATAATGTTAATCTCCAAGTACTTTATTTGTGAGAATGATTTATGGAAGAGCGAAATATAGATACTGATTTGCAAGCACTACAAAAAATTCTGGGCGTTGATTTTAAAGACGTGGCTTTGTTGCTGTCTGCCGTCACTCATCGTTCATATTTGAATGAACATCGGGAAGCTACTTGGGATCACAATGAGCGGTTGGAGTTTTTGGGGGACGCGGTTTTGGAATTGGCGGTGACGGATTTTCTTTTTCGCAAATACCCGGAAAAGCCGGAAGGTGAATTGACGGCGGTGCGCGCGGCCATTGTAAATACCAATTCTTTGTCTTCCGCCTCTGAGCAGCTGGATGTTAACCAATATTTGTTGATGTCTAAGGGTGAGGCTAAGGATGAAGGTAGAGCTAGACAATATATTTTGGCTAATGTTTTTGAGGCTTGTATTGGGGCGATATATTTGGATCAGGGTTATGAAAAAGCCTGTGAATTTATCACCGGTCGGCTACTGGGCAACACCGATGAAATCGTACAGAAGCGTTTGTGGCAGGATCCTAAGAGTCGTTTTCAGGAATTGGCACAAGAGAAAGCTTCTGTCACACCTACCTACGAAACCATTTCTCAGGACGGCCCAGATCATGATCGGGTTTTTACCGTTGGGGTTTTCTTGAGGCATGAGAAAGTGGCGGAAGGTAAGGGGAGGTCAAAACAAGAAGCTGAGCAGCAGGCGGCTTTGCAGGCGGCTGTCGCTAAAGGTTGGGTTTAGGGTTAGCGGGAAAAGTAAAAAGGGGCGCCGGCTTTGCCGGCGCCCCTTTTTACTTTTCCCGCTAACCACATCACCACCAATATAGACAATAGCCAGCATGCTATACTTTTACGTATGAATATTAGCTGGCGAAAGCTTTCAAATCAGCACGGCTTTACTTTAATCGAGATCTTGGTCGTGTTGTCTATCATTGGTATTTTGGTATCGGCCGTGATGTTTAACATGTCCGACAGTAGCAAGAAAGCTCGTGATTCCGAGCGCCAAGCCGACCTACGCAACATCCAAAGCGCGCTGGAGTTGTATAAAAACAAATATGGACGGTATCCAGAAGCGTGTACTCCTGCCAATTCCACAAACGCTCAAGGCTGGTCTGGACAGCCTGGAACTAATTTTGCCTGTCAGAGTCAGGTAAATAATTATATTCTAGGTAATGAGGTAGAGGGAAGATTGTTTTCTGAGTTTATACCGGTATTACCGACTGATCCTAAACTTAATTCCAGCACGCCCGGCACTTCCGGTTACGTATATCGTACAAATGCGAATGGTACTGTATATAAATTGATGGCAATGCGAACGGTTGAGAGTGAGAAAGTTAATTATGGTCATCCATTTAAAAGTTGCGATATAGTACCTGTTAACTCTAACGGTACAGGTTATCCAGACGGCGCAGGCCCAAATGATATTACCGTCGCCGGATGGTGTTCATACGTACAAGTTTCAGGAATGAGTAATGGACCACAGCCGCACTGTAAGATGCAGGGTGATAATGGTAATGACGGAAGGTTTAGTAATTCCTATGGTCTTTGGGGAGGCTTTGAGCCTAAAAATAGTCTTGGTAATGATGCCTTGAGGTTTAGAGAAACTACCACCGTTATATGCAGGTAAATAAAATAGGTTATGAATACAATTTTTAAAAAAGGATTTACTTTAATTGAACTTTTGGTCACGATAGCGATTATTTCCATACTGTCGGCCATCTTGTTTGTTAGTTTTGATGATGCTCGCAAGCAGGCGCGCGATAAGGCCAGAGTATCAGAATTAAAAGAAATGCAGTTGGCCTTGGAGCTATATAAGGCGCAAAATGGTCATTATCCAGAACAAGGTTGTGGCGTTGTTGGCGAATTTGCTGGTGTTGGCCCTGGTGGTACTGGCCTGGCTTCGTGTACTACTACTCCCTATATAACTGGCCTGACACCTGATTTTATAGCAACCTTACCAATAGACAAAAAGTTTCAGAGTGAAGCGGGTAGAGGGTTTTATTATCGCACTAATGCTGATAGAAGTAGCTACAAATTGATGATTCACGAAGCGGTCGAATCTTTAACTGTCACCAGCTATAACGATAAATTCGCACGTTGTCCAAGATCATACTCCACCAGCCACTGCGGATCCACTCCGCCGCCCGATACTTACGCGGTTTTCAGTCGTGGAGCGGAGGATTGGTAAAAAATAAGCACGATGTACCTAAAAGAACTAACGATTTCAGGTTTTAAATCTTTCGCTAAAAAAAGCGAGTTGGGTTTTTCGGCGCCGATTACGGCGATTGTTGGCCCGAATGGTTCGGGTAAGAGCAATGTGGCCGAGTCGTTTCGCTTTGTGCTCGGTGAACAATCGGTCAAATCTATGCGTGGCAAAAGAGGTGAGGATTTGATTTGGGGCGGCTCGGCTGATGTCTCACGCGGCAATCGCGCGGTGGTAACAATTTTGTTGGACAACGGCAAGAGGGTGTTTCCGCTCGATTTTGACGAAGTCAAAATCGAGCGAGTCGTGCATCGTGATGGACAAAATGAGTATTTGCTCAATGGGTCAACCGTACGCCTAAAAGATATCCAGGAACTTTTGGCCTCAGCCAATATCGGTTCCACCGGACACCATATTATTTCCCAAGGCGAGGCGGATAGAATTTTGAGCGCCAATAGCAAGGAGCGTCGGGAGATGATCGAAGACGCTCTGGGCTTAAAAATTTATCAATACAAAAGACAGGAATCAGAAAAAAAGTTAAACAAAACGCTGGAGAATGTCGCTCAGGTGGCGCTATTGCGGCGGGAAGCGGCTCCGCATTTAAAATATTTGGAAAGACAAATTCAGAAAATAGAAAAATCTCTGGAACTGCAAGCGGAACTAAAAAATGTTTATGCCGAGTACTTGCGGCGGGAGGATACATACATTGCTTATCATCATGATTTGCTAATAAATAAGCGCCGCGAACCGGAAGCAGGGTTGAAAGCCGCTAATCAGGAATTGGAAGCGGCCAAGAAAATTTTACGAGAATCTGAATCCAAGCAAGACTTGGAGCCTTTTGTGCAAGCGGAAGAAGCGGTAAAAGTAGCCACCGAGAATCGGCAGAAGTTGGAAAGGGAATATAGCAAATACGAGGGACAGATTTTTTTACTGGAAAGGAGACTAAAAGATTATGAAAAACAAGCCAAAGCCAGTGAGGGGAAAGCTGTTCCTTATGCTGAGATGGTGGCTTTGATCAGAAATATTGAACAACAAGTTGAAAAAGCCACGCAAAAAAATGAAGTGTCATACCTTCATCGAACCTTGACCGATATCGTTCATCGGCTTAAATTGTTTATAGAAAAGTCTGAGGTAAAAACCGACAGTACCAAGGATTTTGACCAAGAGGAACTCAGTCGCTTGAATAAGGAATTGGAAAAAATAGTGAAAGAGCTGGAGAGAGCCAAGGAAGGAGAAACTGGAGCGAAAAATGCTTATTTTGAATTTGAGCAAAGAAGAACCAAAGAAGCCACTGACGGCCGAGAGGCGGAGCGGGCGGTTTTTCGTTTGGTGGGCCAGAGTCGGGAATTGGAAAATGTGATTGAAAAGATTGATCGGGAGTTGGCGGTATTGGATAGGGACAGGCAGGAATTTAAGCGGGAGCTGCAAGAAGCGGTGGCGCTTTTGGGGCGGGCGGCTGCTCAGTATTATGAGTTTGCGATTAAGGACGAGAGCGGGGCCGACGTCGCCGTTGAAAAAATCGTGTCTGAAGATCGGAGCGAACAACGGCGACGTCGGCACGAACTTGAAAAACTAAAAATTCGCCTAGAGGAAATGGGAGTAGGAGCCACCGACGATATTATGAAAGAATACAAGGAAGCTAAAGAAAGGGATAATTTCTTGGCGCATGAGATTGCCGACTTAGAAACCTCAATTGAAAAATTAAGGGAGCTCATTAAGGATTTGGAAGAAAAACTGGAAGAACAGTTTGTGGTGGGGATAGAGAAAATTTCCTCAGAATTTAGCCGATTCTTCACCTTGATGTTTGGCGGCGGCGAAGCTAAGCTGGAAAAAGTAGCCACCAAAAACAATGAAATGGACGAAAATTTTGCCGATGAAGACGAGGCGACGAATAATTCAAAGGAAAAGGGAATTGAACTTTCGGTCAAGCTGCCAAACAAACGCGTGAAAGGTTTGGAGATGCTTTCCGGCGGCGAGCGCGCGCTTACTTCCATTGCACTCATTTTTGCCATGAGCCAAGTCAATCCACCACCTTTTATTATTCTCGACGAAACCGACGCGGCCTTAGATGAAGCCAACAGCCGCCGCTACGGCGACATGATTGAAGAATTGGCCAAGCGTTCACAGTTGATTCTCATTACCCACAACCGCGAGACTATGAGCCGCGCAGGCGTACTTTATGGAGTCACTATGGGTGGTGACGGCGTGTCCAAGCTTTTGTCAGTAAAGCTGGATGAAGCGGTGGCGGTGGCAAAATAAAATGAGCCAACGAGCGAAGCGACTATGGCGAATTTTGTTCCCGATTTGCCCTTCTCCGGGCAAATCGCTGGAACTCGCGGTTTATAATTATTATGAAATCTAAATAGCAGTGTTTCGCCAGTAATTTTTCCTCCCAGAAAAATTATCGGCAAACACACTACAAACCCATAGAATAAACATTAAAGTTTTCGGCTACCCGACAAGCTCAAAATCCAGCTGCCTTTCGTCTTTGTCGGCGCGAATGAGTTTGACTTTGACTGGATCACCAAGACGGTAGATTTTGCCGGTTTTTTGGCCTTTGATGTGATATTTGCTGGCTTCATGTTCAAAGTAGTCGCTTTTAATGCTGGCTAGGCGCACCATGCCGTCGGCGAGAGTGGTGGACTCCTGCACGTAGATACCCCAATCAGCGGTGCCGGTAATCACGCCTTCAAAGATATCACCGATTTTGTTCATCAGGTATTCCACTTGTTTGAATTTGATGGAATCACGTTCGGCTGATACCGCTTCCATTTCTCGCTGTGAAGATTTTATGGACATTTGTTCAAACTTGGCTAATTCTTTAGGTCCAATGACAGAACCATCAAGGTGTCTTCTCAGCATGCGGTGAGCCATCATATCGGGGTAGCGGCGGATAGGGGAAGTGAAGTGAGTGTAATATTTGAAAGCCAGGCCAAAGTGACCGATGTTTTTAGTGGAATACACCGCCTTGGCCATGGAGCGAATGGTTGCGGTCTTGATGAGGTTTTCTTCCGGTTTTCCTTTTACCGCTTTTAGGAGATTGTTTATGGCTGTGGCTTTCACTGAGCCTTTGTGCACTTCAAATTCATAGCCAATAGCCCGCAGGAAAATACCCAGCTCCTCGAGTTTGTCTGGATTGGGCGTATCGTGAATACGGTAAATAAAGGCTAGTTCTCGTCCTTTGTCTCTGGCTAGATTGTAGATGTGGGTCGCTACTTCACGATTGGCTAGGAGCATAAAATCTTCAATCATGAGCATGGTCTCAGTGCGGACCTTTGCGTAGGCACGAATCGGTGCGCCGCGTTCGTCCAGCTCAAATTTTACTTCCGGCTGCTCAAAAGCAATCGCTCCGTTGGCGTAGCGTTTTTGGCGCAACTTTCGCCCTAAGTTCATTAGGGTTTGCAATTCAGATAAATTGGGGCCTTCAGCCTTATCCAACACCTCCTGAGCTTCTTCATAACTAAAGCGTTTGTTGGAGTGAATGACGGTCTGTCCATACCATGCTTTTTCAATCTGTGCCTCGGGAGTGAGTTCAAAGACAGCGGAAAAAGCCAGACGGTCTTCGTTGGGGCGCAGGGAGCATAAGTCATTTGATAATACTTCCGGTAGCATGGGAATTACCCGATCAACCAAATAGACGGAAGTTGCTCTTTCCTTAGCTTCCATGTCGATATCGTCGTTGTCTTGAACATAATGCGAGACATCAGCGATATGAATGCCGACTTCGATATTGCCCGACGGCAGAAGCTGGCAGGACAGAGCATCATCAAAATCCTTGGCATCAGCCGGATCAATTGTCATGGTGGTGATAGCGCGCATATCTTTGCGCTTTGGGTCTTTCAGAGCTTCAGCAAAAATTTGTTCTTTTTCGGAAAAGATTTTTTGCGCGGCATTTTGGACTGATTCAGGAAAGGTTTTGGAAAAACCACCACTGCGAATAATCGCTTGCATTTCGGTTTCGTGGTCGCCCGCGCGACCGAGAGTTTCGATTATTTTTGCTAGAGGGTCGAGAAGTGGCTGTGTCCATTTGGTAATTTCAATTACCACTTTCATACCTAAATCGCTCGCGGTGGCTTCCGGCAAAAGCGGCCGGATGTGGATACGGCTGTTGTCGGGGGCCAGATATTTTATTGTCTTGCCGTCTATTTGTTTTTCTTTGACGTTGCCGATGAGTTCGCGGAAGGCCGGCTTAACTATTTCCAAAACTTCGCCCTCCTGTCTTTTTCCAGGAATTTTCTTTCTTAATTTGATTTTGACGATGTCGCCATCGAGCGCGAAGCCCAAGGCTTCGCGCTCGATTAAAATATCCTCAGTGAACTCTGGATGATTTACAAAACCTATTCCTTTGCCTCGGACCATAATCGGCCCTTCATAATTTGTTTCAAGCTTATTCATAAGGGCCAGTATAGCATTGCCTATTGAAATTGGCACTGTTTTCGCGTGATATACCGAAGGCGGACTATTGACCAAATCTAATCTATCTGCTAATCTAGCCCCACTTATGTTAATGATGCGTTTACAAAGAGTTGGTCGTAAAAATGACCCTTCATATCGAATTGTGGTGGTTGATAAAAGAACCGGCCCTAAGAGCAATAAGCATATTGACCATCTTGGTTTTTATAGTCCCAAGCTAGGCAAGATTCAGATTGATGGAGAAAAAGCCAAGCATTGGCTGAGTCATGGCGTGCAGGCTTCCGGCACGGTACACAATATGCTGGTGTCACAGAAGGTGATTGAAGGCAAGAAAATAAATGTTCTACCTAGGAAGTCTCCAATCATCGACGAAGCCAAGCTGAAGGCAGAAGCGGAAGCCAAGGCCAAAGCTGGGGCTGATAAAGCCACCGCTGAAGCCAAAGCCAAAGAAGCCGAGCCTGATACGACAGAGACTCCAGAAGCAGAAGTCGTAGCTGCTTAAACCCGTCCTCAGGCTGGAATTTGTACAAACAACACCCGTGTGCATATACACGGGTGTTGTGTTGACGTGGACGGAGGGTTTCCGTATTATTACTTAAGCAACGCCGAGTTTTGGCGCATGCTTACCAGAATAGCTAAGAATTTGATTTTATGGATACGCACGAAGATAAGCAGTTTCTAGAGTCGCTTGTAAAAGCGCTTGTTGATCATCCGGAAAGTGTAAGAATCAATCGCACCGTAGACGAAATGGGCGTACTTCTTACTCTTGACGTGCATGCTGAGGACATGGGCAAGATTATCGGTCGCTCTGGCAATACCGCCAAGGCTATCCGTACTCTCTTGCGAGTGGTGGGAATGAAGCATGACGCTCGGGTCAATCTAAAGATTAATGAACCAGAAGGTGGCCGCGGCATGAATCAAGAAATGTCTGATGCCATGAGTGAAGATAATCCGGTCATGGAGCCAAAGTCCCTGGATCAAGCGATTGAGGACTTGAAGATATAGTTTTAGGTTTGGGTAAAGGAAACAAAACCATCACCGGCTCCAAGTCGGTTGTGGTTTTTTTTATGTTATAATCCACTTAATGGAAATCATTAGTGTTGTTACAGTCGCTCTATCACTTATAGTTACTGGGCTTGGTTTGACGGCTCAGGTTAGAAAGAATAAAGAGAGAAAAAGTATGGAGGGATTGTCATCCTTCTATTTTTTTGTTCTCGCGATTTCTTATTCATTTTGGGTTGTCTATGGAATTGTGTCTAGTGACTGGGTCATTATTCTTCCGATGACTATAGGTGCTCTCATGTCTTGGATTGTGGTGTCGCAATTCTTTATTTATAAAAAACACCCTGAAGATTAAAAAAGTAAAACATACTACCAACTTCATAATTCCCGGCTCTAAAGATTCGCTTACTTCTAATTAAGCATGGACTTAGGTCTTTACATAAACAAGAAATCCGAGATTTTATAAAAGACAATTTAAACATCGAACCACGTATAAGAGATTTTGCAATTAAGCATTTGCGGTATTGTTATGAAGAGGAAAATAATAGACTTAATTTTGAAAATGAGTGCCGGGAATTTTTGGCTGCGGTTCAGAATTGTGTAGAAAATTAAAGGTCTGTGCCTTTTTTAAAATCATTATTTCTGTTATAAATAATAACCATGCACTTCCACATCATCACTCTCTTTCCCGAAATCTGCCAAGCGTATACCGACGCCAGTATTTTGGGGCGGGCGCAAAAGGTGGAAAAAGGCAAAGGCGCCAAAGTAAAAGGCAAGAAAATTTCCGTGTCGTACTACAATCCACGGGATTTTTCCAAGGATAAAAATAAGAAAGTGGATGAGAGGCCGTATGGCGGCGGGCCGGGTATGGTGTTGCAAGCGGAGCCTATCTTGACGGCTTGGCAAAAAGCAGTCGGGCGCAAGACGGTGGCTTTGGAAACAGGGAAGGTGAAGACTCTTATCATGTCGCCACGGGGGAAAGTGTTTACTCAGGAAGTGGCCAAGGAATATGCTAAAAAATACGAGCATCTAGTTTTGATTAGTGGTCGGTATGAGGGAATTGACCATAGAGTGCAGGAAATTTTAAACGCGGAAGAAATTTCAGTGGGAGACTATATTTTAACCGGCGGGGAATTGCCAGCTTTGACCATCGTGGACGCTGTCGCTAGGCAAGTGCCGGGAGTTTTAGGAACTTTTGAGTCACTAGAAGATGAAAGGGTAACTAGTGGTAAAAGTTACACTAGACCAGAAATTTTAAAATACAAAGGAAAAAATTACTCCGTGCCGGAAGTACTTTTGAATGGTAATCACGCGGAGATTGAGAGGTGGCGGCAGGACGCGGGGTAGAGTTTAGATTTTAGAGACCTGCAAAAAGGCTAACGTTTTAGTTTTCCACAGACATGATTTGCTTATATTTGACTTTTTTGCTACAATTCCGCCACATACGCAAAGGGGTCTCGGGTGAGTTGTGGGCGGGAGATTTTCATATCGCGGAGTAATCACGAACACGTGATGTCGATATTAATCAAATAAAACCAAAGAAGTCAAAAAGCGCGATTTGGAGCGCGCTTTGTGGTGTGTTGGTGGAGGAATTATTATTTATATTTTAGTGTCTATGGAAATAAAGAACAAAGAAGAGCGTAATGTTTCAATTGGAAGACTGCCACAAAAGCGTTTTCAGTTGAGTTCAGATCCAAAAATTCCATTACCCGACCTAATTGAGCCACAGCGCGAGTCGTTTCGGTGGTTTGTTGAGACTGCCCTGAAGGAGATTTTTACTGAATTTTCGCCAATTAGCGACTATTCAGAAAAAAAATTCGAGCTGAAGTTTAAAAAATACGAGCTTGGCTCACCCAAATGTACTCCTGAATTTGCTAAGGAAAACAAGCTTACTTACGAAGCACCGCTTAGAGCGCACGTTATTTTGAAGAATAAAACCTTTGAAAGTGAAAAAGATCAGGAAATTTTCATGACTGATTTGCCGGTGATGACCGAGCACGGCACTTTTATCATCAATGGCGTTGAGCGCGTGATCGTGCCTCAGCTGGCCAGGTCTTACGGTATATTTTTCACTCAAAATGAAGTCAAGGGCAAACAGCTCTTTGGTGCCAAAATTATCCCTGCTCGGGGAGTTTGGATTGAGCTTGAGTCTGAGGCGGACGGTGTTATTTATGTCAAGATTGACCGCAAAAAGAAATTCCCGATTTCTTCGGTTTTGCGCGTACTTGGTCTGGAAAAAGACAAAGATATGATTGCTCTGCTTAGCGGCGTGCCACGCGGCGAGGAATACATGAAAGCCACCATAGCCAAAGACCCAGCCAAGACAGCAGATGATTCATATATTGAAATCTACAAACGTCTGCGCGACGGTGATTTGGCAACGGTGGAAAATGCTCGTGAATTCATCAATTCCATTTTTACTCCTGCTCGTTACGACTTATCAGAGATTGGACGCCATCATTTCAATGAGCGTTTCGGCCGGCCGATTGATAAAAAGGCAACTGACGAGAGAACAATCTCAGTTGAGGATTTTCGTTTAATTTTGTCACATATCGTGACGCAAAATCATGAGCCGGGAGCTTTGGCTGATGATATTGACCACCTCGGCTTCCGTCGTGTGCGGTATTTTGGTGAAATGCTACAGCAGCGAGTGCGAGTGGGTATGACACGCATGAAGCGAAACATTCAAGACCGCATGTCCACCATAGAAGCTGAAACCAGCTTGCCTATGCAGATCATCAATCCGCGTCCGCTCCAAGCTGCTATTAAGGAATTTTTTACCACCAATCAGCTATCACAATTCTCTCAACAACAAAATATTTTGGCTGAAATCGAGCACTTGAGAACTCTATCCGCTTTAGGTCCCGGCGGTCTTACTCGTGAACGAGCTTCTTTTGAAGTGCGTGACATTCATCCTTCACATTACGGTCGACTTTGTCCGATTCATACGCCGGAAGGGCCGAATATTGGTTTGATTTTGCGTCTGTCCATGTATTCTCGCGTCAATCGCTTTGGTATTATCGAGACTCCTTATGCCAAGGTGGAAAAAGGCGTTATAACGGGTGAAGTGACTTATTTTAATGCACACGAAGAAGAAAAATTCAGTATTGCTCACGCAGCGGTGGAGGTAGACGCAAATGGAAAAATCAAAAACGAATTCGTTGAAGCTCGTCGCAAGGGTGAGCCGCAACTAATATCGAAGAAGGATGTTGAGTATATAGACATCGCTACCAACCAACCTTTTTCAGTAGCAACCTCAATGATTCCTTTCATGAACCACGACGACGCCAACCGTACTCTGATGGGTTCAAACATGCAGAAGCAAGCCACTCCTTGTTTGATTCAAGAAGCACCGATGGTGGCTACTGGAGTGGAGGGAATGGTATCCCGTGATACGCATCGCGTGGTGTACGCTTCTGAAGCCGGCGAGGTCGTGGAGTGTGATGCCAAGCATATCGTGGTAAAAAATAAAGACGGCAAGAAGAAAGAATATACTCTGACCTCTTTCCAACGCACCAACGACTTCTCAGCGTTTTATCATCGTCCAGCGGTGACTATTGGCGACAAGGTTAAGCGTGGAGATTTGTTGGCCGATACCTCATCGACCGACAACGGACAAATCGCGGTGGGACAAAACGCTATGGTGGCTTTCATGAGCTGGAATGGCGCCAACTACGAAGACGCGATTGTGATTTCAGAACGAATGGTTAAGAAGAGTAAATTCTCCACCATTCACTTGGATGAACTTGAGGTGTCGGTGCGAGACACTAAGCTTGGGCCGGAAGTAACTTCCTCAGACATTCCCAATGTCTCAGAATTGAAGCTTCGCAACTTGGATGAAAACGGCATTATCCGCATCGGGGCTGAGGTGCGTCCTGGCGATATTTTGGTCGGAAAGGTGACACCAAAAGGTGAAACCCAACTCTCACCTGAAGAACGCTTGTTGCGCTCTATCTTTGGTGAAAAGGCCAAGGATGTAAAAGACACTTCGCTTCGCCTTGAGGCCGGAAAACGCGGACGAGTGATCGGCGTGAAAATCTTTTCTCGCGAAAATGGCAATCAATTGGAAAGTGGTGTTATCAAACGCATTCACGTTACTATCGCTCAAGTGCGAAATGTTTCTGTTGGTGATAAGTTGGCCGGACGACACGGAAATAAGGGTGTAATTTCAAGGATTCTTCCAGAGGAAGATATGCCTTATACAGAAGATGGAACGCCGATTGATATTTTGCTTACACCTCTGGGCGTACCTTCTCGTATGAACCTCGGCCAGATTCTGGAGCTTCATCTTGGTATGGCTGCCAATACCCTTGGCTACCAAGCCATTGTGCCGCCTTTTGCCGGTGCCACGGAGGAGCATGTTAAAGCTGAGTTGGTAGCGGCTGGTTTGCCTCCAGATGGAAAGATTCAGTTGCGTGACGGCTTGACCGGAGAGGCTTTTGCCCAAAAGACAGCTGTTGGTTTTATGTACATTCTCAAGCTTCACCACATGGTGGAAGACAAAATTCACATGCGTTCTATCGGGCCGTACTCACTTATTACTCAACAGCCACTAGGAGGAAAAGCTCAGGTTGGAGGGCAAAGATTTGGGGAAATGGAAGTCTGGGCTTTGCTTGGTTATGGTGCTGCTTACACGCTTCGAGAAATGTTGACCATAAAGTCTGATGATATCGTTGGTCGGTCGGCGGCCTTTGATGCGATAGTGCGCGGTGAAAAAATCAGCCATCCACACACTCCAGCCGCTTTCAACGTGTTGGTAAATCAATTGCGAGGACTTTCGTTGGATGTGAAGCTTACCAGAGCTGAACGCCAAAAGCGTGATTATGAATCTATATAAAATAATTACTATATGTCTATAAAAACATCATCATTCACCAAACAAGCTCCACTCGCTCCGGCTAGTTTTACGGAAATTAGTTTGCGCTTAGCTTCTCCGGATACGATTTTAGAATGGTCACATGGTGAAGTCACAAAACCGGAAACCATCAACTACCGCACGCAGCGACCGGAAAAACACGGATTGTTTGACGAACGAATTTTTGGCCCAGTGGAAGATTACGAGTGTTCTTGTAAGAAGTATCGCGGTATTCGCTACAAGGGAATCGTTTGTGAAAAATGTGGAGTGGAAATCACTCGAGCGATTGTGCGTCGTGAACGCATGGGACACATTGATTTGTGTATTCCGGTTTCTCATATTTGGTTTTTGCGCGGGGTGCCTAGTCGCATCGCGATGATTTTGGGTATTTCGGCCTCAGCGGTGGAAAAAGTAATTTACTTTGCCGGATACATCATCACCAAAGTCAGTGAGGATAATCGTTCTCGTCTCTTGAAAGAGCTTGATACTGAGTACAAAACAAAAGTTAAGGCGTTACAAAACGAGGAGGCAAAAGAGGCTTTAAAAACTCGCATGGAAGAAATGAAGAAGGAAATTGAAGGCGTGATGCCGGGGGTTGTCTTAGATGAGTTAACTTTCCATCGCTACTCAATAAAATACAGTACGCTTTTTGAAGCCAGAATCGGTGCTGAAGCTATCTTTGATTTGTTCAAACAAGTTGACTTGCCAACCTTATTGGTAAAATTGGAAACCGAACGCGAAACGGCCGGCGCCATGGAAAGAGCCAAGCTTGATAAGCGGCTATCGCTCGTGCGTGGTATGCTCAATGCTGGCGTGCGGCCGGAGTGGATGTTTCTCGTGCGGATTCCGGTGATTCCACCAGCTATCCGTCCGATGGTGGCGCTTGAGGGCGGTCGTCATGCTTCTTCAGATTTGAATGACCTCTATCGTCGGGTTATCAACCGCAATAACCGCCTGAAGAAACTTATTGATATCATGGCTCCTGATGTTATTTTGCGAAATGAAAAGCGTATTTTGCAGGAAGCGGTTGATGCTTTGATTGATAATTCTATTCGTCACGGTGGTGGAGCTTATTCAGCTATGAGTCAGGCGCAAAGACGACCGCTGAAATCTCTATCAGATTACCTAAAGAGCAAGCAGGGATATTTTCGTCAAAACCTTCTTGGTAAGCGCGTGGACTACTCGGGACGTTCGGTGATCGTGATTGGGCCGGAATTGGCTCTCGATCAGTGCGGTCTGCCCAAGCACATGGCGCTTGAACTTTTCCGACCGTTTGTGGTGGCGGAGCTTTTGAAACAAGAATTGGCATACAACATCCGCGGAGCCGGACGTTTGATTGAAGATGGGGTGCCGGAGGTCTGGGCTATTCTTGAAGGTGTTATTAAAAATCGACACGTCCTTCTAAACCGCGCGCCGACTTTGCACCGTCAGGGTATTCAAGCTTTTCGTCCGGTTTTGATTGAAGGCAACGCCATTCAGGTGCACCCGCTGGTTTGTCGCGCTTTCAATGCCGACTTCGACGGCGACCAAATGGCCGTCCATGTACCGCTTTCTGATGAAGCGCAAATGGAAGCTAGGGAAATTATTTCTGCCAATAAAAATATTCTTAAGCCGGGTTCAGCTGAGCCGGTAGTATCTGAGAAATTGCTAGACATGGCGCTAGGAGCATACTGGATGACCAAGGTTATTCCGGGAGCTAAGGGTGAAGGCAAGTATTTTTCTTCACCAAATGATGCCATCAATGCCTTCGACTACGATGTTATCGACTTCAGAGCCAAGGTAAAGGTTTTGGCTACTGATACCGAAAAGTACAGACAGTTTGACAACAAGATATTTGAAACCACTGTCGGCCGGTTGATATTCAACAGCGTGTTGCCATCCGATCACAACTTCATAAATGACATTATCGTGCAACGGACTTTGTTTACGGTGATTATTGACATCATTGACGCGCGTGGCCCGGAAGCGGTGCCGCCGATTGTGGACAAATTGAAGAAACTCGGTTTGCGCTATGCAACCAAATCCGGCGTGACTTGGGGAATCGACGAAGTGAGCGTGCCAAAACAAAAAGGAGCTATTCTCGAAAAATCTCGAGCGGAAGAAAGAGGAGTTTTTGAAGCTTTTAATGAAGGTTTAATTTCTCGGGATGAAAGGCGACGTATGATTGTGGAGGTTTGGCACCGTGCCAAAACTGAGATTGAAAAAGTTTTGCCTGAGACTCTGGATGAAAACGGTTCTGCTTACGAAATGTGGAAATCCGGCGCTCGCGGTTCTTTGGGACAGATTGCTCAGATGGCCGGTATGAAAGGTTTGATTGTTAATACTCGCGGTGAGACCATTGAGTTTCCGATTCTTTCTTCGATGAAAGAAGGAATGTCTCCGATTGAGTACTTCATTACCACTCACGGTTCACGCAAAGGACTGGCCGACACTGCTCTCCAGACAGCCAAGGCCGGATATTTGACTCGTCGTCTGTTCGTGGTGGCGCAGGACGCGATTGTGACTGAAGACGATTGTAAGACCAAGCAGGGAATTTCGATCAACCGAATTTCCGCTTCCGGTATTGAGATTGCTTTTTCTAAAGCGATTAAGGGTAGGATTTTGGCGGAAGATGCTATCGACAGCAAAGGGCGAGTTATTTTCCCGAAAGGACATTTGCTTACCCGACTGGACGCGATTGCGGTAGAGGGAACGACTTGTGAATCAGTTGTGGTGCGTTCACCGATGACTTGCAAGACTCTGCGTGGCGTTTGCCAGAAGTGTTATGGTATTGATCTTTCAACCAACCAGCTGGTGGATATTGGTGAGGCGGTGGGTACGGTGGCAGCCCAAGCGATTGGTGAGCCAGGTACTCAGCTCACTATGAACACCAAGCACGCCGGAGGGGCTGCTTCCGTAGGTGGTGACGTGACTTCCGGTCTACCGCGTGTAGAGGAAGTGTTTGAAAAACGCCAGCCAAAAGTGCCGGCAGTGGTGTCTAAGTGTGAGGCGGTGGTGGTGGATATTCGCACTGAGGGGCGAGAGAAAGTGATTGTGGTAGCTCCAGATATGAATGCCAAGGGCGCGCCAAAGAAGAAAGATAATATCGAATACGAAGTGCATTATCGTCGCGTGGTGGCTGTTTCTAAAGGTGATACGGTAAAGTCCGGCCAATTGCTCACTGATGGTTCCGCGCTTTTGCCTGAATTATTCAAATTCGGCGGACAAGAAATCACTCAGGATTACATCATCTCGGAAGTTAACAAAATTTATGAACTGCAAGGAGTAACGATTGCTCGTAAGCACATCGAGTTAATTGTGAAGCAGATGATGTCTCGGGTAAAGATTACCGGTTCTGGTGATAGCCACTTCACTGTTGGTGACGTGGTGGAAGAATGGATATTTGTTGATGCCAACAACAAGCTAAAAGAAGCGGGACAAGAGCCAGCGAAAGCGGAAAAATTGATTCTCGGTATTACCGAAACCTCACTGTCTCGCAAGAGTTTCTTGTCGGCGGCGTCTTTCCAAAATACCACTCGCGTTTTGATCAATGCCGCGGTAAAGGGCAGTCAGGACAATCTAGCTGGACTGATGGAAAATGTCATCATCGGAAAACTAATCCCAGCCGGTTCCGGTTTCAAGGGTAGCAAAAAATACCAGATGATTGAGGACATGCAGTAGAGAGGGAAGTTGTTTATGGAAAAAAGACCGGTGATTCGCGAAGCGAATCACCGGTCTTTTTGGTGGTATGTCCACTTAGGCGAGCTTAGCGTATAATATGCCCAATCATGAGCGATGCTGTCCAACAAATTAAAGACCGGCTGAATATTATTGACGTGATATCTGCTTACGTGGAGCTGCAAAAAGCGGGTAGGCATTTTAAGGCGCGTTGTCCTTTTCATAGTGAAAAAACCCCTTCGTTTAATGTGTCTCCGGAGCGCGGCATGTATCATTGCTATGGCTGTGGCGCGGGTGGAGACATCTTTACTTTTATTCAAGAAATTGAAAGAGTGGATTTTAAAGAAGCTTTGAAAATTTTGGCGGAAAAAGCCAATGTTGAGCTGGTGCCGGTATCACCGCAAAATAAAACCAAACAGGAAAGAATGTATGGAATATTGGAAGAAGCAACGGCTTTTTATGAAGCGGCTTTGAGAGAAGCGACTGATGTGCAACAATACATTTTGCAAAGAGGAGTTACGGCCACTACCATGGCTTCGTGGCGATTGGGGTTTGCGCCCGGACCGCCTAAAGCCGGCTGGAGAGTGGTAAAAGAATATTTAAATGGCAAGGATTTTTCTCAGTCTGAACTTCTAAAAGTTGGATTGATTAAAGGCGTAGAAGAAGGGAAGGAGCCGTATGATGTGTTTCGTAATCGAGTGATGTTTCCTTTATTTGATCAAAGCGGAAAGGTGGTGGCTTTTTCTGGACGGACTTTAGATAGTGGGCCCGATGTTCCTAAGTATGTAAATTCTCCTGAGACGGAATTGTTTAAAAAGTCTGAGTTGTTGTATGGCTATCACAAGGCCAAGCATGGAATTAGGCAGTTGGATTTTTCGCTGATCGTGGAAGGGCAGTTTGATGTGGTGATGAGTCACCAGGCTGGTTATGCCAATACCGTGGCGGTGTCGGGCACGGCTCTTACTCTACATCATGTTCAGCTTTTGGAACGTTTATCCAATCGAGTGGTCTTGGCTCTGGATGCTGATAAGGCCGGTATCGCCGCGGTAAAAAAAGCGGCGGATTTGATGTTGAGGCGGGGACTTGATGTGAAGGTGGCGGTATTGCCGGAAGGAAAAGACCCGGCGGATATTATATTGACCAATTCCAAAGAATTTAAGAAAATAATCGGCCACTCCATACACGTGATAGAATTTTTGATGCTGGTTTTGTCGAAGCTTAACTTGGATGAAAGGACTTTTAAACTAAGAGCCAGAGAGGAAGTGTTACCTTATTTATTATTGCTACCAAATAAAATCGACCAAGATCATTTTGAAACCAAAATTGCTGAGCTACTAAAAACAACCAAAGAAGCAATTCACTTTGAGGTTGAGCGTCTGGTTGAGTTGGCGGAACATCCAATCAAGATACATCCGATAATAGCAAAAGGTGATGCGGTTAAGAAAAAGGATAGTGTTGGTGCCGATAAGCGTATAGAAAATATCCTAATCTATTTGCTGGGAGCAATACCGGTTTTTGAAGATGAGATTTCAAAAAAACTAAAACAGATAATTGAAGAAATTACCGGACGAACTATTAGTGACATTGAAAATAGTTTGCCGAAGTCAGCTTTGTCTGAAGTGGCTTTTAGGATAGAAACTGCTATCGACCAATATTCGCGCCGAGTTTTTGATGAGGAAGTTGTACATGCTTTTAATCAGTTGCGAGAAGTGGTAATCAGGCAAAAATTGCAGGAAGCGAGAATTAAGCTGGGTGAAGCTGAGCAAAATGGCGACGCTGCCGCCATTGATGAGTTTATGAAAAGGGTGGGCGAACTGCAAATGCAGCGGCAGCAAGCATCTTTTGACAAAAATCTTATACGCTAAAAACCATTTTTCACCACTAGACTATTTGGTTTTTTTATGTATAGTTGTAGGATTATGGCGATAAAACCGACCGGAAAGACAACTAAAAAAGTGATAAAAAAAGCGGCTAAAACCGCAAGCAAAACAAACAAAAAGCCAGTCGTTAAAAAAACAGCAGTCAAGAAGAAAGTGGTGCAAAAAACAAAACCAACCAAAAAAACAATCAAGGCAGCACCAAAAAAAATAACCAAGACCAAGGCCAGTATAAAAAAGCCGGCTGGTAAGATTGCGACTAAAGTTGTCGCGAAGTCAAAAGCAAAGCCAAAAACTGCACCGGTAGTTTCCAGAAAAAAAACTGAGACCAAACCAGTCAAGGTAGAAAAAAAAGTCTTAACCAAGAGCGAAAAAATTTTGGAAATGAAAGCAGCAGAGCTGATGAAGCTTGGTCGTGAACGCGGCTACATAACTTATGATGAATTGTTGCGCTCTTTTCCTGAGATTGAAAAAGACATAGAATTTTTGGACGTTCTCTATGAGCGATTTTCAATCGCCGGAATAGATGTTTTGCAAAGTGGCGGCATGCTGGGTGAAGACCATAGTATTGATATCATCGCTCAAAAAAACGCCTTCAAGCGCAGTGACAGCAGCTATGATTCCATTCAGATGTACTTGAGAGAGATAGGCCAATACCCACTTCTAAATGCCATTGAGGAAAGAGTCTTGGCAAAGAGAATTGTCGATGGCGATGAGGAGGCGAGAAATCTTTTGGCGCGCGCCAACTTGCGTTTGGTGGTTTCGATTGCCAAAAAATATGTTGGACGCTCTCCGGATTTGACTTTACTTGATTTGATTCAAGAGGGAAATTTAGGTTTGTTTAAGGCGGTTGATAAATTTGATTTTACCAAGGGCTTTAAGTTTTCCACTTACGCTACTTGGTGGATAAGGCAGGCTATTACCAGAGCTTTGGCTGACCAGTCTCGTACCATTCGTATTCCTGTCCACATGGTGGAGACAATGGCCAAGTATAAGCAGGTTTCAAGACGGCTGTCACAGGATTTGGGACGAGAGCCAATGCCGGAAGAAATCGCAACTGAAATGGGGGTGGAAGTAGAAAAGATTTACCAAATTGAAAAAATCAGCCAAGATACGATTTCTCTTGAACTTCCGGTTGGCGACGAAGATGACCGTTCGCGGTTGTCGGACTTTATTTCTGATGACAAAATTGTGTCTCCAGATCAGGAGGTGGCGCATAGTATCCTCACCGATCAAATTACCGAAATTCTTGATACTTTGTCTGAAAAGGAGCGGAAAATTCTTGAGATGCGCCACGGTCTTCTCGACGGCACTTATCATACTTTGGAGGAAGTAGGAAAAGAGTTTGGCGTGACTCGCGAGCGCATTCGCCAGATAGAAGCCAAAGCTCTGGAAAAAATCAGACAGCATGAGAAGGCCAGGAGGCTGAAGTCTTATTAAGACAGAGCGACGCAAAAGAAAAGACCTCCTTTTAGGAGGTCTTTTCTTTTGCGTCGCTCTGTCTAAAAGTCCACTGCCTCATCATTATCAGAGAAAAATTCCCGACGGATTTTTTCTTGTTTTTCATAACGTTCAAAATAAAGGTCTCTGATTTGAAGTGGTGTCATTTTGCCCAGTTCGGTGACGACGTAGTTGAACAGTTCAGCCGGTACGCGATCGTGTGAGAATTTTATTCTTTCGTAATTCAAGACTTTTTTGTTGGAGGCGTAGACTTTATTTTGTGAGGTTTTGTAGGTTTCGTGGCGCTTGGAGGTTTTCCAAAGAGAAAACTTTTTGGTGGAGAGAAACATATAATTGGGAATATGCTCAGCGTAGAATTCAGCCAGAACTGAGTAGCTGCCGGCATCGCAGACGAATTGTTGTTCTTGGTCTAGGGTGGTGGCGCCGAAGAATACTTTGGTTACATTTTCAATGATATGCGAAAGCATGTATTCCGGTACTACTGTAAAAGGAATTTTAGCCCTAGTAAAGAAATCAACCATGACGATGGTCTTGTCTGTCTCCTGCTCGGCGATGATGACTTTAAATCTCTTGCCGTTTTTGGCCGCGGCCGCCAAAACTTCACGCACTGTGAGGGAGTGAGAGTGGACCAAAATCACGTCGTCGTCTTTTACCAGCTCGGCTCCAGATTTGACAATGGTTTTGAAATCGTTGTCATTGTCTCTTTGTATTCTTTTGGTAATCCGGACAATCACATTCTTAAAATCATCAATATTTTTAATGCTGCTTTTTCGCCACTGCAGTTCTTCCCATAAATCAAAGAAGTAATAGATGGCCAGAGAAATTCTTGGTTGCGTGTTTCTTATTTCTTTGAATAAATTGTCAAATTGTTCGTAAAGGTCGTCAACATTATCTATCTTTACGGAATCAAGAACTATTTCCAGAGTTTCCATGACAAATTCAGCCAATTTAATCGCGCCTCTTTCTTCTTCAATCAGTCGAAAGATGTTGGACAGTCGTTCGTTGGTTTTATTTTGTGGTTTTTTTGGCATACAAAATTTCTAACTGATTAAATATATAAGCGGCCTAAAATGTATATGGAACTGGCTATGAGAGAAATGATAGTGACCGGCATGCCGATTTTGGCAAATTCCAAAGTGCTGATATTCACTCCGTTCTTTTTTGCCAGCTCGACCGCGATGTAGCTTGATGAAGAACCGACAATTGTGCCGTTGGCGCCAAAACAAGCACCAAGCGCCAAGGCCCACCATAATAAATCAAGGTCCGGCTGGCCCGCCATTTGCGCTTGCAGTTCGTAGATGACAGGAATCATCAGGGCAATAAAAGGAATGGTGTTGATGACGGTAGAGGCCAGTCCAATTACCCAGATAATCATCATTAAGAGCAAAACATAATTATCGGCAAATTGACTGATGAAATTAGTGATGATTTCCAAAAAGCCAACTTTTTCCAAAGCTCCAACTTGAATAAAGAGAGCGGCGAAGAAAAGTAAGGAATCCCACTCCACCTCATGAAGAACTTTCTGAAAAGAGACTTGCTTGTATGTCAGCACCGACAACAAAGCTCCGGCCGCCAGTCCAATGAGACCAATAGAGATGCCAAGCTGAGTTTGAAACGCAAAAGTGGCAATTGTTGCTGTCATGATGAGCATGGATACCAGCACTACGTATTTGTTCATTCCTTTCTCCGTAAATTGTTGGGCCACTCGGCGTACCGCCATGGTATTTATAAATGACTGAGTGAGGTTGTTGGAGATGGATTTGAAGGATTCTTTATAGATAAACAACAGATAACCGCCCACAAAAACAACAGTCAGCAATACCGGAATCCAAAGATTCTGAATAAATTGCATGTAGGTCAGGCCGGCTTGTATACCGATAAGGGTGTTTGGTGGATCACCGATAAGAGTCAAGGTTCCGCCGATGTTGGTAAACATAGCCAGAGCGATAACCATCAATTTACTATCCATGCCCAGGCTTTTGGCCAGGGCGATAGCAATAGGGATCATCAAAATAACAACGGTGACATTATTTAATGAAGTACCAATCACAAGCGTAATCGCGGTTAGTAGAAGAAAAATATTTAAAGGGTCGCCGCGACTGATGGTGGCAATTTTGGTATTGACCCAGGAGAAAACGCCGGAATGTTGAATAATACCGACGGTTATCATCAGTCCCAGTAAAAGGCCGATCATTTCAAAATCAATGGCGTGAATGGCTTCTTCCCAGGTCAAAATACCCGAGGCCATGAGCAAGGTCGCTCCCGCCACGACGACCATGGTGTTGTCAAACCTTTCAATAAACAAAAGCACAACACAAGCAAAGAATACTCCCGCAGTAAACATCATTTCCATAAATAATAATTTTTATAATTAAATTTAAAATGGAGACAAGATATAAAAAAATATCCTAGAGACCAGCTATTTAAGACGCTCCATTCTGCTCCTGATTTGTTGTTTTGTCAAATTAACTCGTGGGGACACTCATAACGCATGAAATTTCGTAAATATAAATATCTGTATGTTCTCCAAACTCAAGGCGTGATGGTATAATAGACAATTATATGAAAAATGACAGCAAAGCTTCAGGGGCTTTTGGAAGTGCTTATGAGAGCTTGAATAATGAACAAAAAGCAGCGGTTGATACCATTGAGGGGCCGGTGATGGTGATTGCCGGCCCGGGGACGGGGAAGACTCAGATTTTAACCTTAAGAATCGCGAATATTTTGCGTCTTACCGATACCAGGCCGGAAAATATTCTGGCTTTGACTTTTACTGATTCGGGAGTGCGGGCTATGCGCGCGCGACTCACAGCCTTTATTGGCGCTGATGCCTACCACGTGCCGATTCATACTTTTCATAGTTTTGCCGGTGAGTTGATAAAAAGATATCCTGATGCTTACGAAAACATCGTCGGTGGCCGGCCGGCCGGAGAGCTGGAGAAAAGGGCTATCGTTGAGGAATTATTGGAAGATAAAAGTTATCGCCAGCTGCGTCCGCATGGTGATGCTAGTTATTATGTTCGTCATATTTTGGAAGCAATTGCTACTTTAAAGAAAGAAAATATCTCTTTTGCTAAATTTTCCAACCACATAAACACCCAAATCCAGAAACTTGAAGACACTGAAAAAATTCACGCCAAAGGAGCTTATAAAGGAAGAGTCCGGGGAGAATATTTGGAAATGGAAAAATTTTTGCAGCGCAATCAGGAATTGCTGTCTTTATACAAAAAATACGACGCGCGGATGAAGGAATCGCGTTGGTATGATTTTGAAGATATGATTTTGGATACCACTTTGGCTTTGGAAAAAAATCAGGATATGCTGTTTGATGTGCAGGAGCAGTACCAATATATTCTGGCGGACGAACATCAAGACGTAAACCAAAGTCAAAATCGCTTGATTGAAATAATCGCTTCTTTTCACGATCGTCCAAATGTTTTTGTGGTGGGTGATGAAAAACAGGCTATTTATCGTTTCCAGGGAGCTTCGTTGGAAAATTTTTTGTATTTTGAGGATATATACAAGACGGTAAAAAAAATCGGCTTAACCAGCAATTATCGTTCCGACCAGAAAATTCTTGACTTGGCTCATGACAGTATTGAGACTGATGATCCCAGATTGAAAGACTTGAGAATACCGTTAAAGGCGGAAAAGAAATTTGAGACTATCATTACTCAACAAAAATTCTCGCATGTGGCGATTGAAAATTCTTGGCTGATAGAAAATCTAAAAACATATAATGAGGCGGGGGTGCCTTGGCGGGAAATGGCGGTGATTGTCCATACCAACAAAGAAATAGAACAGTTGGCGACCTTAATACGCAAGGCTGACATTCCCGTCAATCCTTCATCCGACAACGATATTTTAGAACATCCAATCTTTATTGCCATTAGGAGTTTGATTAGAGCTGTCGTCAATGTCGGTAGTGAAATTGTTTTGGCTGAGATTTTACAGGCTCCGTATTGGCGGATTGATCCTGAAGATTTGGTTTCGGTGTTGGCTGGCCGTTCTTTTGATAATCCTTTGGCGAAAATAATTGCTGATGAAAATAAATTACTGGAACTGGGAATCAAAAATCCAGAACCGTTTTTGCAAATGGCGATGGTTTTGAAAAAAGCCAGAGTGGAAAGTTTGGTTAAAACCCCAGCGCAGGTTTTGGAATATTTATTGCGGGAAAGTGGTTTTTTGGATTATGTTTTAAAACAAGCTATTTATGACGGACCGCGGGTAATCAGGCGACTCTACGATGAAGTCGAAAACATTTTTTTAAAAAAAGAAGCGGTTGATTTGAGGTCGGTTTTGGAACGTCTGGATTTGTGCGAAAAGTATGGCATTACTCTCGGTGCGCCGTTTATCAAAACTAGCAGCGAAGCGGTCAGTCTAATGACTGCTCACAAATCCAAAGGCTTGGAATTTGAAGTGGTGATACTGCCGCACTTGACGGACAATGTCTGGGGCAACACCAGAAATAAAGCGAGTTTGTTTCAACTACCAATTACCAAAGAAGAGGTAAATCCAAAAGAGCAGAAAGAAGATGATGAGCGGCGGCTATTTTACGTGGCTATGACTAGGGCGAAAAGGGTTTTGAAGTGTTCTTATTCAGAAATGAATAGCGATAATAGAGAATTGGTACCCTCCAGATTCTTGGTGGAATTTGATGCCGACAAAATTTCGGAAATAGACACCAAAGATTACGAAGCCAGCTTTGTGCCGGTTGATGATTTGAAGGCCGTCAAAGCTGTGAGTCTTTGCACGGATTTTTTAAGAGCTGTACTATCTGAGCGTGGCTGGTCGGCGACTTCTTTTAATAATTATCACAAAAGTCCGTGGGACTACATTTATAAAAACGCCTTGCGTATTCCGGAAATAAAATCTCCTGAGCTGCAATTTGGTAGTGCGGTGCATGATGTTTTGGATAAAATTTTCCGTTTGGCAGAAGCGGGTAATGAGGTGACAATTGCCGATATCAAACAGCAACTGGATTTGTCTTTGGGCAAATATCCTTTGTCGGTAACGGAATTTACCAGAAGCCATGAGCGGGGGTTTGAAGCTATAGCAGCCTATTGGTCCAAGCTACAAGAATCCTTGAAAGGCAAAATCAGCAAAACAGAATACTCTTTGAAAGTGCTTTTAGAAACCGGTTTGGCTGATTTTCCTGAGGTGATTTTGACCGGAAATTTTGACCGCTTGGATTTTGACGAGGTTGGACGAGTTATAAAAGTGGTTGATTACAAGACAGGAAAACCAAAAACTCGCGGCGTGATTGAAGGTAAAACCAAAAATAGTGACGGAAATTATAAACGACAGCTGGTTTTTTATGCGCTACTTTTATCTTTGCACAAAGATGCAGAATTCCATTGTCGAACCGGAGTACTTTCATTCGTGGAGCCTGATAAAAAAGGCGTGATTCATGAGGAGGAATTTAATATTACCGAAGAAGAGATTTCCGAGCTAAAAAAACAAATTATTGATGCGACCAGAGAAGTTGTTTCCGGAGAATGTCTGACTAAGTCGTGTGATCCAAGTAAAAGTAATTATTGTCATCTGGTTGATGTTTTTTCGATTTAGATTTTGGAGAAACCCCACAACCAACCCACTATTTGCGAAGGGCGGATATTGGGGCTGGGACGCGCTTAGTACTATGGGACTATTTCATCAGTGGTGGTTGGGGCTTCTCGGCCTTCCAATTGACCAAGTAGGTTTTCAACAATACCTTTCATTACTGGATAAGGCTGGGCTCCTTCCACTGGGGCTTGCTGATTGCCTATTAAGACGAATGAATGAGGAGTGCCCTCAATGCCAGCGCTAAATCCGTCACGTAGACTATCTTCCACGGTTTTTTGGTGGCGTCCGCTTTTGACGCAAGAATCAAAGGCTGACATTTCGGCTCCTGATAGTCGCGCGTATTCAGGTAAGCGGCTGATATTGGTGAGTTCGTTGATCCCGCGCTCATTGAAAATAAAATTAGAGAACTTCCAGAAAGCGTCATTACCGGCTATTTCGCCGACGCAAAGCGCCGCTTCAGAAATGCGAGCTGAGTTGGGGTGAAGCTCTACCAATGGTAGTTGTCGATAAACCCAAGCGACTTTGCCGGTGATTCCGTATTCGTTCATGATTTGGGTCATGGTGGTGTGAAATTCTTTACAGAAAGGGCAGTCGTAATCGGAGTATTCGACAATCATGATGGGCGCGTTGGGATTGCCCAAAATATAATCACTACTGTCTACAGGCTTTATTTTACCGTTGCTGTGTTGTACTTGGTTTTGGGTATCTGGCTTGATGATTGGGCCTTGTCCGATACCGCTTAGGTAAATAGCTAGGGCGATAAGACCAAAGCCAAACACAATAGCGATGGGAATAGCGACTGAGGTTGATTGTGGTGTTGATGGTTCCATAAAATTTAACTACACTAGAAAATATGCGTTCATTATATCATGATGAATTATTTTTTAATGCTATACTGTTGAATATATGGATATTGTTTCAGCGATTATATTGGGTTTGGTGCAGGGGATTACGGAGTTTTTGCCAATTTCGTCCAGTGGACACTTGATTTTGGCCAGAGAGGCTTTGTCTGTGGATGGTGTCAATCAGTTGGCCATGGACGTAATTCTGCATTTATCCACCACTTTAGCCATCATTATTTACTTTTGGAGCGATATTTGGGTTTTGGTGCAGACTTTGATGCGAAAATTGGGTCGATTGCCGGTTAATCAAAAAGATTTGACCTTACTGTACGCTTTGATGGTCGGTACTGTTCCGGCGGTTATTCTTGGTCTTATCTTGGAGCCGATTTTTGATAAGTATTTAAGTAATATTCTGGTAGTGGTAGTGGTGTTGTTTTTGTCAGCGTTATTTTTTATGTACGCGGAGTGGCGGTATTACACCAGTCCGCCGCAGGGGGTGATTACCGTTAGGCGTGGCTGGCAGATTGGTTTGTTTCAGGCTTTGGCTTTGGTGCCTGGATTTTCTCGCTCGGGAGCGACTTTGGCGGGCGGTATGTTGCTCGGTCTTTCTCGCATTGAATCGGCAAGGTTTTCTTTCTTGCTGGCTATCCCCATTACTTTGGGTTTTGGCGCTAAAAAATTACTAGACCTAATTATGATTGATGGAGAAATGAACTGGGTGCCAATAATAATCGGCTGCGCGGTGAGTTTCTTTGTGGCTCTAATAGTAATTCATTTCTTCCTGGTCTTTATTCGTCGCCATACTTTGTGGCCGTTTATTTGGTATAGCATAATTTTGTCGGTAGTGATTTTTTATTTTGCGGTTTTTGTGTAGATTTGTTTTGCACCGCTTGACTTATTGGCAATGGGGGGGGGTAAAATAGCCCTTGGAATAAGTTCGTTCAACTTTGAGATAGTCTCGAAGACGGGTTTGTTCTTTGATTTTTTTGGAGTTATTATGATTTCAAATGTAGCACCTTATAGTCATAAATTTTTTCATAATTTACAAGATAGTAATAATATGTGGGGTTTGGCAGATGTTCATAAAGATGAATTGCATGCCTTGGGTAATATTATTTGTAGATATGATATGGAGCATTTGGTCGGAGTGTCCTTGGTGCACAGGCATCATAAATTATCTAAAGATGAAAAGTTGGTTTGGGATCTTAATGATAATATATGGCAGGCTGAACCTAGAATTATTAATGAGTCAGTCTTAATTCCAGTAAACTGGGGCGTCGGTCTTATGCATGGTAAACCGTGTTTATATCCAATAGAGTTTTGTACTTTGGATCAAAAACATAATTCTGAATTATTACTATCAAGAGAAGTTTTAGCTAGTAAAGATTTTGTTAGTGATTTTTCAGAGGCTGTCAGGAAGTTACATGTTCACAATTTATTTGGCTTAAGTTTATTACAAGTAAGAGAACATTTTAACAGGGAGAACTTTACTGTATTTGAGCAATCTAACTTATCCAAAAGGATAACAAAGGCTTGGGTGGTGCCTAAAAATGACCTTGAAAATAACTCAGGCGGTGTAACTTTGTGGAATTTTACAAAGAATCACCAAATTAATTCTGTGAGGGGTTGTGCTTCAGGTAATTCTAGACATTGCTGTGACAATTCTGTAGAGTTACATTAACTAAAAAACTAAGAGGCTGGTTTAATACTAAATCAGCCTCTTTAAAATTTATGCAAGAAAAAATTACACAATATTTGATAAAAAAGTATGAGGCCAAAGGAGTAATTTTGTATGGTTCGCGTGCGGTGGCCAAAGAAGTAGACTCCAGCGATTGGGATATTTTTATTTTTTCCGATAAAGCTGAAGCGGAAATCTCTGATTTTGGTGAAATCAACGAATACTATGGCCAGCAGATTGATTTGTCGGTTTATCCTACAACGGTTTTTGATGATTTTATTTTAGATACCGCTACACATCCGGTAGCTGAGGCGGTAGTTTTGTTTGATGACTTGGGTGGTAAAATGACAAAAATTATTCAAAATTCCAAACATGCTTATCGTCAAGGTCCGACCGTCGTCACCCAGAAACAAAAAGATTTGCAAAGAAAAATTTTGCGTAAGTTTTTAAATAAGGCGCAGTCTCGCCCCTTGGACACAGCTACTGTTTATTTTGGTGTCGCGCAGTTTTATATATTTGCTGTCCGGTATTGGTTTGAACTCCAGACAAAATGGCCACTACCTTTTTATGAAGCACTAGCTATAATTGAAACGGTTGATTTTGAGTATTTTTCAAATTTAGAAAAATTATATCTATTGGAATATTCCTACGAACAAAAAATCCAAGCCATGCAAAGATTATATGAGCTGGTGACTGAGGCTCAGAGGGAAAATTATTCAGATGAGCAGTCTGTATCCTAAAACAACAAAGAGTGTGTCATGGCAGCTTCTTCTTTTACTGCCCAGAGGCTGGTGTCTAGGGGGATTTCGCGTTTGCGATTTCCGTCTTTAAATTTTACGTGGTGGTTTTTGAGGGCGTAATCAAAAATCTTTTTTGTGACTTTCACGTCTTGTTCGCAGTATTTTTTTATTTCGTCGATTTTTCCTTCGCGCCACCAGCGCACGGCTTGCAGGCCGTGCGCTGATTTTTTGGCGCCGACAGTGGCTTCAGCCACCATGTCGAGGCGCAGGCGACGGCCGAGAGATTTTCTAATCTCCTCCAGCAAATCAATGCTTTTTATTTGCGTCAAATCTCCCGGGTAATATTTATTTAACAAAGGAATATCAAAGTGGTTGCTATTATATCCTACCAGAGCATCAGCGCGCTCAAGAATCGGCCAAACTTGTTGCAGCTCGTCAATCGTGACGGTGACATACGTGTCTTCGACGCTGTCATAAAAAGTGCCGACCGAAATATCAAGAGCCACCGGATCATTACTGCCCACGTCTTGAAAAATATTTTGAGTCTCCAAATCGAAAATTACGTAACGCATCATTGGTGATTTATTATAAGTACGGTAGATAATTTATCGAGAGTGCCGGTTTCTTCTTGATTTTGCTTTAGGCTTTTGAGGGTAAATTGGCCACTGGCAATTTCATCCGGCCCGACGATAAGTACGTAAGCGACACCTCTCTCGGCGGCATCGGATATTTTTTTACCGATTTTTTTAGTTCCTATGTCTACCGCCACTTTTACGCCGCGGCTTCTAAATACGCTCGCTACTTTTTGCGCTTCTAAATTTTGGTTTGGTTCTGTGGGAATGATGCTTAGAGTGGGGGCGGTGATTTTTGTGTCTTCTTTTATTAGTTTGTGCGTTTCCAAAAAGTCACGCATGGTAACGTCGCCCAAGCCAAAACCAACACCGGAAATTGGTTCTTTATCAAACAGCTGAGTGAGATTGTCGTAGCGGCCGCCGCCGAGCAAGGAGCGATTATTTTCACCTGAGATATCAAAAATCTCAAACACCATACCGGTGTAATAATTAAAACCGCGGGCGATGGTGCGGTCGATTTTTGCGTTATTGATACCTAGCTCGCGCAATTCTTTTATCAGCAGATTATCTTCAACTTCATCTGCAATTAAGTCTGTGACTTTTTGCGCCAAGGTATCATCTTGCAAAATATCCAGTAATTCCTTTTGGTAGGTCTCGGGGGTAATTTTTTTCTTGCGGTCGTTTAGGCGAGTGATGGCGGTGATTGTTTCCGGATTTGTAATTCCGATGGATTGGTACAAAGCCGTCATTTCTTGGCGGTCATTGACCAAAATTTCAAACATCTCCGCGGTTGCGCCAAAATTGATTAGGGTTTGATGAGCCAAAGAAATTATTTCCACGTCGGAAGTGCGGTCGTTGGTGCCAAAAATGTCGCAGTTGAGTTGCCAGTGCTCACGCAGGCGACCGCGCTGAGGACGTTCATAGCGAAACAAATTGGGAATAGAATACCAGCGCAGAGGAAATTTAAGCTCGCGGCGGCGGCCGGCCACCAGGCGTGCTACTGTCGGTGTCATTTCCGGCCTTAGGGTGACTTCTCTTTCTCCACGATCAGTGAAAGTGTAGCTTTGTTCATTGACTAATTCTTCATTTTCGGCGCCTTTGCTTCGGTATAGATTTGCTGGTTCGAGGATTGAAGAATCATACCGCTCAAATCCAAAAGACTCGGCGGTCTTGCTCCAGGTATCAAAAATATAACGCTGAATCGCCATATCTGCAGGATAAAAATCCCTAACGCCTTTGTATGCTTCGGTGGTGAGTTTGTCTGTCATGATTTTGTAGATTGTAGGGGAGTAGACACAGTAATGCAAGCTTATCTGTCCAGAATGTGATGTTGTACGCCGCTGAGGCTCCTTAGTCTGGTATCCATGGCTTTCTGAATTATTGATTGTAATTCCCGTGGATTGGGCAGGCCGGTGGTTTGAAAGTTGCTTTCGGCGGTACTGGCTGTTTGCGCTCGAATCGTGCCAAAATTAAGGAAAGTGGCAATAACGCCAATAACGGAAAACTTTATATCCTGCAAACGCTCCAAACGGAAACTGCTGACTTTGCGATTAAAAAAATGCACCTGATCAATCACGATAATTCTACGGTCGGTAATAATCCAAAGATCAAGAAAGTAGTGAGTCCAAGTCATAAAACCCACCATCAGAGCAAACAGGCACCAGAGAGTGATTCCGTAAATCACAAAAGGCAGGTGTGATTCGAGATGGAGAGTGAAAGGCAACAAATCGTCCGGAAATAATATTATAATGAAGAGGATAAAAAATGGTGCCAGTAGCATTATAAAAGCACCAAATAATTCAGCTGCGATAATGAACCAGTGCTTGCGGACTAGCTTAAGAATTTGTTCTTCCGGCTCGAGTTCGATTTTTTCGTATAACATAATACCTATATAATTAAAGTCATAATCCCTAAAAGTAGAATTAAAGGCAGAGTGGAACTAAAATAAAATACTAAAGTTATTTTGGTTACTTTGGCGTCGGTTCCGTATTCTTTCCAGTGGTAATGAAAGATTATGCTGAAAATAATATAAATGAAAGCCATAAAGTAAAAGCCGAGAGTAACCAAATCAGATATGGGAAAAGATGATATTGATGGTAACATGGGTTTATTTTAACACTAATTGCGAAAAACGTAGTACTCCATATTGGTCTTTATGGTTGACAATTTTAAACTTGTCTTGAGACAGGGAGTTTATGGCTTCTACTTGTTCGGGTTCGTGTTCTAGCCAAAGCTGTCCGGCTGGCAGTAGGTGATGGGGAGAAGCTTTGATTATTTTGGCAATCAATTCCATGCCATCATCGCCACCATATAAGGCCAGGGCCGGCTCATTGCTTTTGACCGAACTTGCCACTCGGTTTAATTTTTTATCAATGTAGGGTGGGTTGGAAAGTATAAAATCGTAAGTTTGTCCGCAGAGAGGGGAATATAAATCACCTGAAAATATCTGGTAGCGTTCGCCAGAGATTTTATTTTCCAGGCAGTTTTTGGCGATGGTTTGGTGGTGATTGCTGTCTATTTCTATAAAATCGACGGTGGTCGCGGGAATATTTTTGGCGATGGCGATACCAATGCAGCCGCTGCCGGCGCATAAATCTAGTATTTTTACGGTTTGATTTTTGTTTGTTTGGTGACTGCTGATGTGGTTTTTAGCTTTTTCCACCCAAAATTCGGTTTCGGGGCGGGGAATTAAGGGTTTGGAATCAAGCCAGATTTTGCAGTTTAAAAATGGTGTGTATCCGATTAGGTAAGCCAAGGGTGTACCGCTTGCCAGTTTCGCGCGGGCGGCGAAAAAAGCTTCGCTTTTTTCGCCGCCATACCCCTCCTCCAACAACCACTCTTCCTCTTGACTAAACATAAATTGGTATTACTATGCTTTAGTAGAAGTACTAAGTCAACTTTTTTTTGGAGCAAAATAATGAGCGTTAAAAGAAATTCAAGACCAGTCCTTAGTTTCAAGGAACTTGATTTTGATATTAAATTTTTAAAATATCAGTCCTTGAAAACTGAAATCCTCTGTCTCCGAAGTAAAATCAAACTTCTGAAGAGGGTAAGAGAGGATTTGAAAAGAGGTGGGGTTCTTCCCACTGATTATATACTGAAAGAAATTGTTCAGGATATGGGCGGGAAGTTGCTCAAGTCAATAAATGTTGCCTTGAGTTGTACAACCCAAGAATTGACAGATAAGGTCAATAGTGAAGAAAATATCTTTCTCTCTATTTTGGAGAAAGAGATAAACTCCATTATTGGAGCCTACTCCAGAAGGATGGTGTGCCTGGAGAAAAAAGAGGTTAGATTAGAGGCATGTTTGAATGCCTAAAATTTAACAAAAAAGATTATTTACCAGCACAAATCACTTGTGCTGGGTTTTCTTTTTTGTGTAAGAAATTGGGCCGAGAAGGTGGTGAAGAAAACTGTCAGCCCACCAACACCAAAATCACCTCCTATAATTCAACGTAACCTCCCCAGTCAAAAGATTTAGGTTGTATACATAAGTCTCGGCGGGCTTTTCATTGCTCCAGTCGTTCCACTTGTATATATATATAGTAAATTTAAAATCTTTGTTCAGATAAGTTCTGCCAATACTAACTATGTTTATATCGTATTGTGTAGTCCTACTATGGGCAAGCGAATACCCCTCCTCCAACCTAAACTTATGCAATACCTCTCCCGTATCATCAGATATAATTATCAGTTCATTAATTTCTTCGATGGGAGTGGTTACGCAATCACGAATTGTAGTGTCTGAGTCTTTAACTGTGTAATACTGGCAATTTGTATTTTCTGGTGAGTAATCGTAGGCGGAGTCGGCGTGGATTATGGTGAAGCCGGAGGGTTTACTTTCATTAGTTTCTTTTATCATTATTTGATCTTCTTGTGTTTTAAAATTAGAATTAGACAAAACAGCAATCCCATCCTCCACTCTCCACATCCCCTCCACTCTCTCGGCGGGGTTCCAACCCTCTCTGTTTCGAAGTGAGTCTAAGGTCAGTGGTGACGGAAAATCTATAGTATTGTCAGTGTCAGTGGTTGTGGTAATAGAATCAACTACTGCTTCCAAAGGTTGGTTAGGTTCTATTTTTTTATCGCCATAAACAACCAAAGCTACCAAAATAATAGCGATGGTAGAAGCGACGATGAGAAATTTAGTTTTATTCATAAGTGGAGGGTAGCATAAAAGTGGGGGGAAGAAAACCCCAACATCCAACTTTGCAAAATCACCCAAACCATAGTACTTTACCAAAGGATTTACGATAATTCTGTCGTGAGTTCTTTTCAATTTAATTTTCCAAAAGGAGAAGCAAAGATGTCTAGCACGATTAGCTTTGGTAGTGACATAGTAGTAAATGAAAACGCGGGAGTGGCTTGGCTGGAATTGAAGCGGACCGGTAATTTATCCACCGCGGTCTCAGTCTTGATTTTTGAAGACTGGGCCAACAGTACGGCGCAAGCAAACGACATAATGTTTAATCCCAATACGGCTGGTAGCAATATCACCTATATGGGAGACTCGAAAAGTATGATCGTTTATTTTGCTCCCGGGGTATCTTCGGTCTATGTACCTTATTCTATTTCCAACGATATCGTTGAAGAACCAACCGAAAGGTTGTACTTCAAAATCGTCGGAGTAGGTACCGGGAACAGTACCGGAAAAAGTAGCTTATATATCCAAATCAACGACAACGACGCGCCCATAACGCTCAATGTCTCTGATGCCGGTACTGTCAACGAAGGTCAAAACGCAGTCTTTACTGTCAGCTTGAACAAAGCGAGTACTATGCAAGTAAACTTTCGCGCCTCAACCTTATATGATACGGCCAGTTCTACGGCCGGTGATTATGAGGGAGTGGTAGACAAGTGGTATACCATACCGGCCGGATCGACCTCTGTCAGTGTGGTTGTGAAAACATACACTGATAGTGTCGCTAATGAAGGCACTGAGCGTTTTCGCTTGTTGGTAGATCAGCTATCAACCAGTGAAAATGTGGTGATTGGCAAAAGTACAGGTAATGCCTATATCAACGACATGACGGTGGCGACACCGCCTGAGCTGAGTATAAGCAACGCCGGTAATGTCAGCGAGGGTGATTGGGCTATCTTCCAAGTTAGCTTAAATAAACCCGCTACCACCAAAGTTGTCTTCACGTTTTCCACTTATTATAGTGTGTACAACGAAGCCAACGCCGGTGGCGAGCAGTCTGATTACCAAGGTGTGATTAGTGGCACGGCTGTGATTGAAGCCGGTCAGTATGAGACACTTATTCCGATTAAGACTTTTCAGGATAACGTGTACAATGAAGGCAGCGAACGCTTTGTGGTCAAGATTGACAACATTACGCAGGGTAATGCCGTCATCAAAAACTCATCCGGGTTTGCGACTATCATTGATACCACGCCGGTACCGGTACCAGATGCACCCACACCTATCACCACCAGCGACCTAAACGCTCACGCGCAACTTTTCCAAAATCTTGAATCCAAGATGGGGACAAGTATGGCCGCTAGTATTATCGGCGCCAACAAAGACTTGTCTGATGTTGGAAAGACTCTAGATTTGTTTGGGCTTCTGTCCTCAAGTCTAAAGAGTGTTATTAGCTGGTTTGTTGGTAGTACGGCTTATGCCAGTACTGAAAATCTGTTCACACCAACCGACGCTCAAAATAGCATCAACATGGGTCTGCGCTTACAGTCACCGTGGAATCCAGATGAAGTAGTAGCTAATATTCCCGTTCGCTGGACATATGATCAAGTTGAGGAAACTCAATGGCTTGGACTAAGAGCCGGTGATTATGTGGATGGACGTTTGGTAATACATCAACCTTGGGTGGCGTTTGATCATGCTGGTAACTACACTGAGTCTAATAGTGTTCAGGGTAGGAATGGTGGTCACGGCCCATCTCATGCTGGAGACTTTTCAAACAGTATAGATATGAGCCGTATTTCCAAGTACGTCATTACTCCAACTGATGTATATGTTGAGAAAGTTTGGGATGAAGCGGGTAGTGGTTATTATTCCAATAGTGGTCTGGGTAATGTTGTAACCTTAAAAGCGGTTCAAAAAACCTTTGACAATAAGGACATTTACATTACTTTCGCCCATTTGAAACAAGGTACGGTAAATAAATCATTAAGTGTTTCGGATGTTATTAAAGCTGGTACCATTATTGGTGAAGTTGGTGATACTGGTGGTGATGACTACCCAGTACATCTACATATGCAAGTTGGTACGAAATTGACTGAAAGTAGCGGTCATGCTGATGCCAGTGTTGTGGTTACACCACCAGTCTACATGCTCGGATTTACAAACGAGAATGTATCCACCATATCAGAACTAAATGACATTGACCCAGCCGGAAAGTTTGCAGTCCAAGACTACGGCTTTCCAGTTGGTGATACTAGATATGTAAATTATTTGCCGGCTGAACCATTAGTTGCTTTCAACATTCGTCCAACAATATCGCAAAATGACTTCAATGCCAATAATGATTTTATTGTCCTTGATCCTGAAGCGGTGATAATAAATTATGGTGATAATGGCGTCTTTGCTCGTTTCAAAGTTAGGCTTTATGATGACGTAAAACTAACTGAAGAAATAAGCTTGGATTCACCAGTTGCAAATATTGTTAAATGGACAACCTCCAATCTGAAATTCACCACTATAGTAGGAAATTCTGCTGGTAACGGCGCTGATTATGTAGGCGGAATAAATACTAGAGGTGAAAATTTTGGTGACCCACTATACTTTGATATTAGTACTGGGCAAGTTTTTGTTAAGTTACTTAACTACGAACAAAACTGGGCTAATCATCCAAACAAGTATATGGGACTGGTCATAGAATCTGCCAGCGGAGTACTGGTTCAACAAAAAGGTAGTGACTTTGCTCGCGCTTTATCTGTTTCAGAACCATACGGTACTGGCGGCGGCACTTACCCAGACTACCCACTCCCAGACACCGAAGATGGTGATGGCAATACCGGCGGCGGAGGTGGTGGCGGTTATCAACCTCCACCCACCAATCCTGCTGTTATCAATGGCACCAACGGTGACGATGTGTTTGTCGCGACTGTTGGCAACCAAAACATCTACGGTGGAGACGGGTTTGATGAGCTTCAGTTCATCGGCCCCGATAGCAAGCTAGACAATTTCACCACCAGTCTTTCACCCGACGGTGGAATTGTCATCAACAGCAACGCCTTTGGCTTGAAGACAGTGCATGGTGTGGAGGCTTTCTGGTTTGAGGCCAGCAATGAATGGTTGCTGGCTGAAGACTTATTAGCCTTGCCCCCAGCCACCACCGGCACTTGGGACGATGATGTCTTTGTTGCTCCAAGTGGCGACCACGTTTTCTTCGGTCTGACCGGTTTTGATGAAGTGCAGTATTTGGGTGCGGATAGTTTGGTAAACGACTTTGTTTTCCAGCTAAATCCAGATAACGGTATCGTCAAAGTCTCACACGAGACCTTTGGTGAACAGCAACTGCATGACATTGAAGCGGTGTGGTTTGAAGCCAGCAATGAGTGGCATCTAGTCCAAGACCTGTTGTCGCAAGTTACTCACGGCACGGATGGCGACGATGTCTTCATCGCTGAAGCTGGCCAACACCTGATATATGGCAATGATGGTTTTGATGAGATTCAATTCTACGGCACTAGTGCCACAGAAGAAAATTTCACCTTCAACCAACTAGCTGATGGTGGGGTCAGAATGATTGGCCAAAACAGTGTGCATACTTTGCATGATGTGGAAGCCGTCTACTTTGACTTCAGTGGTCAGTGGTACTTGCTGGAGAATTTAGTGTAGTTTTTTGTTCTTTGTTGTATTTTAACCCCTAGTCACTCACGTGACCAGGGGTTTTCTTCACCCCACTTTTATGCTACCCTCCACTTATGAAAACTAAATTCCTCATCGTCGCTTCTACCATCGCTATTATTTTAGTAGGCTTGGTTATGTATAATGACAAAACGCAACGTAATGCACCAGAAACCCCCACCACAGAACTACCCCCAATCTCAAATACCCTTAGAGAAGTGCGCTTGGATGCCGGTTTGCGGTTTGGACTATTATGGACAATGGAATATGCCACTCCATCTATTCCTCATCAGTATACATACTATACTGGTAACACATCTGGTATATATAAGGAAGAAACAATCGCCACCAACACCCCAGACGGCCTGGACGACTTCATCTCCAGTTACTCAAATCGCCTCATAGTAGAATTCGGCAAAGAAAAAGCCACCACCTGGTCGAATGAATACTTTAGCAACTTTCCATATTTTTCTCGTTGTCTAAAATCAGATATCCTGTTGTGTACCAAACTAGAGCACAACAATTGGGAAATTTATAAAATCAACGCCAATCTCACTACCCAAAGAAAACAATACATCTACCTAGCGGGGAAAATCTTAGATGACCAAGTGGTAATTTTTGAGTACCGAGCTGAACATTCCGATAGTACAGAAGACAGATTTCTGTCTATCCTAGACACAGTTTCCCTTATCCCTACCACCATCACCCCGCCACTAACCTTAGACTTGCTAAAGTCTAATCCTGAGTGGAACCCTACTGAGAGAGTAGAGGGAATGTGGAGGGTGGAGGATGGGGTACCGGAGTTGGAGGTGATGGAGTATCCAACTCACATTGCAGAATACGCATGGGCTGATAATAGTACATCGACTTTTGTGGTGAAGTACTTGGATACAAAAGAAAGTAACGAGGCCTGTACTCAGTATAACCTAGATCAAAGTCCACTATCTGAAGCTCGAAGATGTTTGGAAATTTCTCCTGAACTATACAACGAACTTATCGTTCTTTCCGGTGATACCGGGGAGGTGTTGCATAAGTTTAGGTTGGAGGAGGAGTATTCGCTTTCGGTTGGAAATGTAATAGTACTAGGATCTTTCATCGATGTGGATATTTTTTATGAAAATAACATACCAATTATCTCATTCCAGGTACACAAATGGAACATACATGCAAATCATCCATCGTTAATATATAGAATTAACGTTATGACCGGTGAAATCATCTCGGTGCAAAGAACAGAAGGTTTCCAATAATTTCTTCATCCTCCACCCATGAACAAAACTAAATTTCTCGCGCTGGTTTCTGTGTTAGCCATTATTTTGGTAGCTTTGGTTGTATACAGTGACAAGAAAGAGCCTCACAACGTACCAGATACTCTCACTGAAGAACTACCCCCAATCCCAAGCAACTTTAGAGAAGTGCGCTTGGATGCCGGTTTGCGGTTTGGACTATTATGGACAATGGAATATGCCACTCCATCTATTCCTCATCAGTATACATACTATACTGGTAACACATCTGGTATATATAAGGAAGAAACAATCGCCACCAACACCCCAGACGGCCTGGACGACTTCATCTCCAGTTACTCAAATCGCCTCATAGTAGAATTCGGCAAAGAAAAAGCCACCACCTGGTCGAATGAATACTTTAGCAACTTTCCATATTTTTCTCGTTGTCTAAAATCAGATATCCTGTTGTGTACCAAACTAGAGCACAACAATTGGGAAATTTATAAAATCAACGCCAATCTCACTACCCAAAGAAAACAATACATCTACCTAGCGGGGAAAATCTTAGATGACCAAGTGGTAATTTTTGAGTACCGAGCTGAACATTCCGATAGTACAGAAGACAGATTTCTGTCTATCCTAGACACAGTTTCCCTTATCCCTACCACCATCACCCCGCCACTAACCTTAGACTTGCTAAAGTCTAATCCTGAGTGGAACCCTACTGAGAGAGTAGAGGGAATGTGGAGGGTGGAGGATGGGGTGGTGGAGCTAGAAGTCAAAGACTACCCATATTATACTGAAGAAAAAATTTGGCCTACAGTTGGGTTGAGTCACTCAAAATATGTGATTAAGTATTTAGACACAATCACCAGTATAGAAGCCTGCAAGCAATATGGCTTGTATGGCAAAACCCCGGGTGGGTATTTGTTAAGATACATTTGCTTGGAAGCTCACCCCTCTTTGTATAATGAGTTAATTATACTTTCTGGTGACACTGGAGAGGTGTTACATAAATTTAAGTTGGAGGAGGGGTGGAGTTTTGTTCATAGTTTATACGAAATGGAAGGTTTTGGTTTTGGCTTTGGAATGTATCCTGACCGAATAACGGCTAGTATATACATATATAAATGGAATTTCTCTCACGAAATCCCTAGTATAGAAAGAAGAGGGTATTTAAATTACAGACTAAATATTCAGACCGGTGAAATCACTCGCGCTGAATGATGGTTTTTGGTGATTTTTTACCCTCCACTGAGGTGAAGAAAACCCTTAACCACCGGCATCTGGAACAACGATATCTTCATCGCTGAAGCCGGCTGGCATCACTACCAGCTTACTTAGTTTCTCACAGGTGGTTTTACAATTAAGTTATTAATTTTGCTACACTGTAGTCAGTATGAAAAAGAACATTAAGTTGTACGAGACCGTTGCTGCTTTAATGGCATCTGGCAAGGGGATATTAGCGGCTGATGAAAGTGATGCGACCGTTGGCAAAAGGTTGGCCATGGTGCATCTGCCGAATGAGCCTGAGAACCGACAGGATTTTCGTGAGCTGCTCTTTGCGGCTCCTGATATTGAAAAATATTTGTCGGGGGTAATCATGTACGATACATCAATTAGGAATTTTGCTGATGACGGCACGCCTTTTCCTGATGTTTTGATCGCTAAGGGAATTGTACCTGGGATTAAGGTTGATCTGGGAACTGTCGATCTGCACGGCTTTAAAGGTGAGGTGGTGACCGAAGGTTTGGATAAGCTGGCAGACCGCTTTAAGGAATATTACGATTTGGGCGCGCGGTTTGCTAAGTGGCGCGCTGTCATTACCATTGACGATGAAGATATTCCCACGGACGCGGCTATTACTATGAATGCCATGATGTTGGCCAGATACGCGCAGTTGGCACAAGCGGCTGGGATTGTGCCGATGGTGGAGCCGGAAGTCATCTTTGCTGGCGACCATTCCTTGGCGCGCGCGGAAATGGTAACAACCCGCACTTTGCAAATTTTATTCCACACTCTACAAACCTATAAAGTTGATCTGGAAGGCTTAATTTTAAAATCCTCAATGGTGTTGGCTGGGGACATGTATCCGGAGCAATCATCACCCGAACAAATCGCCAACGCTACCCTCCGGACTTTTTACCTTTCGGTGCCGCATGAGGTTGGAGGAATTGTCTTTTTGTCCGGTGGTCAAAATCCAAAACGAGCTACTGAAAATCTAAATGCCATTGCCAGATTGGGTGAGCAGCCTTGGCCGATAACTTTCTCTTATTCAAGGGCGATTGAAGAACCGGTTTTGCAGGTTTGGGGTGGAAGGCCTGAAAATATCCCCGAGGCGCAAAAGATGTTGCTATATGCTTGTGAAATGAATAGCCTGGCCAGCCAGGGAAAATACGACTCTAGTAGTGATGTTAAGTTGAAGTAGGGTTTTTGTATCTTAATACAAAAAATAGCCGCATTAAAAAACCTCCAAAATTGGAGGCTTTTTAATGCGGCTATTTTTTCTGCTTATAAACCGTGTGCACCTTGGCGATAGGGTTAAACTTCTTAGTCTCGTACTTCTTGCTCGGGTCTTTTTTTACTTTGTTATTGAAGCGAGTATAGTAAGTATGACCTTTGCCGACACCGTTTTTGTCTCCAACTGAGACCAGCTTTACCAATAAATCTTGTGACATAGTGGTGTGAATGATAGCAAAATCTGGCAATTAGTCAATCTTCAGGCTCTAAGCCGCCGCGGAGTGATAAAAGACACTGTCATCTATGGTTTGGCGTATTTCTGCAAGCTGGTTTTTGACAATTTGGATATCTTCTAGGTCTGATGGGGAATAGACATTTTCAGCCTGATTTTCCAACATTTTCAAATCGTCGTTAATCCACAAATAGGCCATCTCAGGCTTGATCCGGCCGACTCGAACTTCCTCTAAAATAATTTTTAGAACTCGGGGAAGGGAAAAACCCTTTTTGTTGTACGACCGTGAGGCTGTCAGAGCTTCTGTCATGTCGGCAATACGAATCAGCTCGGCCATATCCACGCTCAGGCTAAGAGCCTCAACGCTAAACGGATACGGAGAACCCTTGCCGTGGTAGTTGTGATGTGATCCTGCCAACATACTCTCGGTAATCAGTCCGGCTTCTTCTAAAATATTTTGCGATTTTTGTTCGTGGATTTTTATTATATCCATCAAGGATGAGTTTAGGTCAAAATTTTGTTTTTCCAGTATGGCTTGTTCTTCCGGCGTGAGAATGTATTTGACGGGAACAAAGTGAACGGAACGTAGATTGTGTTCACTCAGGAAATTTTCCAGCTCTTCCTCATCATGTATATTTAAGAATGTACCTGAAACCTCAGATAATTTATTTATAACCTGAGAATCCTCTTTGTCCACGACCAAATCACGCAGCAGCATTTCCATTTCTTTATTGTGGATGGGGTTGTTGAGAATGAAGTTGGGGATTTCAACTTTACCAATATCGTGTAGCAAACAAGCCCGAAAGAATTGCTCGGGAGTAACGTTTTCTTTCGCGATTAAGTCAATTATTTTGACATTAAAATCCAATTCTTTTTCAATCTTTTCTTTGGCAATTCTGTAGGTTTCAAGTGAGTGCAGGGCCAGGTCTTTGTCGTACAATTCTAAAATGGTGAAAATTTTTAAATCCTGCTCGGTCAAAAACTCGATACTTTGCAAAAACTCTTGATATTCAGCTTTGACTCTGAGCATCTCGTCGGCCAAGAGGTTTTCGCTGGTCAATTGAGATTCTATTTCTCTGTAGTCGCCACTGGCGGCGATAATTCTGGCTCGGGCGGAGCTGTCTTTTTCGATGGCTGATTCCGATTGGTGAGCAAAAGAAAAGGCTTCAGGAGATGTCATAAGTATAAGAAAGTTATTTTAATCAATACTATTACATAATACTGTACCTTTAAATAGGCTAAATGTACATACTATCAACATATTAAGTCCACTGTAAAAATATGTTGACCGGCTAACGTGTTATTATTTTACTAACTACCGGATGCGTCGCCGAGTTTTTGGGCGTTCGTGTTGGTCTGTAGTTTGATATCATTTATGCGTGTTCTTACTTTCGGCTGGGACTATCCACCATCACGTAATGGTGGTCTTGGTGTCGCTTGTTTTGGTTTGACTCGGGAACTTACTCAAGATGGCGTGGAGGTAATATTTGTCTTGCCAAGACAGCAGGAAGTGATAAGTAATACTCGTTTTGTATTTGCCGATCAGGCTAGAAACGTTAAGTTTAAGTTAAAGGAAATATCATCTTCATTAAGACCTTACCAAGCCGCTGAAAGCCTGGTGCATTACATTGAGGGTTATGATGCTGATGGTCGGCCAATAATAAAATCAAGAACTATCGTTGAAGAAGCGCACCGCTTTGCTCACCAAGCTTCTTTAATCGCGCTGGAGGAAGATTTTGATCTCATTCATGCTCATGACTGGACATCATACCTAGCGGGAGTAGCCGCCAAGATCGCCAGTGGCAAACCGCTTATTTTGCACGTTCACGCTACTTCTTACGATCAAGCCGCGAGTGACAAGGTTGACCCTACTATTTATAAAATTGAACATGATAGCTTCAGACAGGCGGACAAGGTGGTGACGGTAAGTAATTTTACTCGTGATATTATCGTAAGAAAACACGGTGTTGATCCAAAAAAGGTGGAAGTGATACACAATGGTTGTGATACTTGTGAGCCACCACGACACGCCGCTACGCTAACCGACCTAAAAGCCCAAGGCAAGAAAATAATTCTTTACCATGGTCGAATTACTATCCAAAAAGGAGTGGACTATTTTATCAAAGCCGCTAGAAGAGTGGTGGACGTGGATCCAAACGTGGTTTTTGTAATTTCCGGTTGGGGAGATATGACCAATCAAATAATTGAGCAAGTCGGAGCCATGTCGTTATCAAAAAATGTCATTTTTGCCGGTGCCCTGTGGGAGGAGGAAAGAGACAGAATGTATCAAAGCGTGGATTTGGTGGTCATGCCGTCGGTTTCGGAGCCTTTTGGTTTGGTGCCGCTTGAGGCCCTGCAACACAATACAGCCTCTTTGATAAGCAAGCAGTCGGGGGTGTCTGAGATATTGACGCATGTCTTGAAAGTGGATTTTTGGGACGTGGATGAAATGGCCAACAAAATCCTATCCTCTCTTCGTTATCCGGCGATGAGAAGGCAGATTGTCAGTGAAGGAAAACGCGACCTGCACAAGATGTCGTGGTCTGAAGCCGCTAAAAAAGTTAAACAACTTTATAAAAATCTGTTAGAATCTATCAATAAATAATATGCTTACTGTCTGCCCTTATTTTCACGTCCATCAACCATATCGAATTAAAAAATACCGAGTCTTTGATATCGGGAATGACAATGAGTATTTCAATGATGCTAGTGATACGGATTTAAATAATCGTCGGATTGTCGATAAGGTGGCAAATAAGTCCTATCGTCCCACCAACAAAATCTTACAGGAATTGTTGGACACGCATCCGGAGTTTCGGTTTGCCTTATCTTTTTCCGGTACGGTGTTGGAACAATTTGAAGAGTATGCTCCGGACGTACTTGAGTCATTTCAAAAGTTAGTCGCCAGCGGGCGGGTTGAGATTTTGGCGGACACTTATCATCACTCGCTGGCTTTCTTTTATTCTGTGCCCGAATTTGAGCGGCAGGTAACGCAACACCGCAATAAAATAAAAAAATTATTTGGTGTCACTCCGAAAGTCTTTCGTAATACCGAATTGTCTTACCGCAACGATTTGGCTAAATGGTGCGAGGACAATGGCTACTTGGGAATTATGGCTGAAGGTTGGGATAAATATCTGGGTTGGAGAAGTCCGAATTTTCTTTATCAACCACCAAACACCAAGAAAATAAAAGTCTTGCTAAAAAATTACAAGCTGTCTGATGATGTTGCTTTTCGGTTTGGAAATCAGGCGTGGGAAAGTTGGCCTTTGTCAGCTGAGACTTACGCCAGCTGGATTCATGCTCATCATGGGGATGGGCAAACCATAAACCTCTTTATGGACTATGAAACCTTTGGTGAACACCAATGGGAGGATACCGGAATTTTCAATTTTTTAAGAGCTTTGCCAAATTTGCTAACACGGCATCCGGATACTACTTTCAAAACTCCAACCGAGACCGTAAATAGTTACGACACGGTGGGGGAGTTGGATGTGCCGGATATTTTGACTTGGGCTGACACAGACAGAGATTTGACCGCTTGGACAGGAAATGACATTCAACGTGATGCCATAAATTCCATCTACGGCATGGAGGAAAAAGTCTTGCAAACCAAAAATAAAAGTCTGGTTGAAACCTGGCGCAAGCTCCAGACTTCCGACCACTTTTATTACATGTGTACCAAGTGGTCTCATGACGGCGACGTACATGCTTACTTTAGTCCTTACCAATCTCCTTACGACGCGTATATCGCCTTCATGAATGCTTTAAGTGATTTACAATTAAGAGTCAATCACGCTCTAATGGAACAGGAAAACAGGATAAGAGAATTAGAGAAAAAAGTTGATAATTTGGAGAAAGAAGACGAGGAAGATGTTAGAGTTAAGGAACAGGAATCAGTGACAGTGGTTCAAGAAGGAGGTAGTACCATTTCACCATTGCCATGGTGGCAAAATATTAAGATTAAAGTTACTAATTTTTTGTCACGACTAGGGTTCTTTAATAATTCTCGTAAGAGAGATTAGTTCTTAAAATATATGCCAAAAAAGATAACAACAACCAAAAAAGTTACCACCAATAAAATTGCTCCCAAGAAAGCAATAAAAAAAGTTTCTCCTAAAAAAGTTGCTCTGCCGAAGAAAAAAGTTTCAACTGCGGCTAAAAAAGTTACAACCAAGAAGCCTTTAGTCTATGCCGACAATGACCACTCTTTCTGGGTGAGTAACGGACAAGTATTAAATAGTCTGATTGCTTTGCAGCAAGCTTTGGCCAATATGGAGAAAGAGGTCTTTGAACATCATGTCAGCGATGAAAAACACGATTTTGCCGATTGGGTGGAGGTGGTACTTTGCGATGGGAAATGCGCTAGTGATTTGCGGAAGTCTAAAACTCCTGATAAGGCTTGTGGAATAGTAGATAAGCATTTAAAGACCTACAAAATTTAGCGGTTATGGCGCGCGCTGTCACTATTGGAAATGGGAATTTGTTACTCGGTCTCGATTGTCGAGGGCAAGTTCGTGATTTGTATTACCCGTTTGTGGGTGAAGCCAATCACGTCAGTGGCGCTAGTGGAAATTTTGTCCATCGGATTGGTATTTTTGTTGATGGGACTTTATCTTGGCTCGATGATAGTGATTGGCAAATCACTATTGGTTCTGATGAGCATGTAGCGATTGGCAGTATGTTTGCGGTTAATGACAAATTGGGAATCAGCTTGACCAGCCGCGACGCTGTTCATAACGAACAAAATGTTTTTATAAGAAACTTCGTGGTCGCAAATCATAGCAATGAAGACCGCGAAGTAAAATTATTTTTGTCTCAACAATTTCGTATTTCTGAATCCAGGCGCGGAGACACTGCTTTTTTTGATCCCAGGGTCAATGCCATTATTCATTACAAAGGCAATGTTTCTTTTCTGATAAATGCCTTTGTGGGTAATAAACAGTTTAAAGATTACAACATCGGCTTGTTTGGAATTGAGAACAAAGAGGGAACCTATTTTGATGCTTTGGATGGGATTTTGGAACGCAATCCAATTGAACATGGTTCGGTCGATTCAATAATCGGTCTTACCATGGAGATTCCGGCGAAAGGTAGTACGGACGCTTATTACTGGATAGTCTGCGGTGAATCCATACCAGTTACTCATACTTTAGATGAGTATATCATTCAAGAAACACCAGCTAGCCTGATAGACACCACCGAGTCCTACTGGCGGGCTTGGCTCAAAAAAGAAGACCGTGATCTGTCTGTTTTGTCTGCTCCTTTGCGAGCTTTGTTTAATCGGTCTTTGGTGACAATGCGGATTCACACCGACAATCGGGGCGGTATAATCGCTTCCAGCGACACCGACATGCTTCATCATGGCAGAGATACTTATGGCTATGTCTGGCCAAGGGACGCGGCTTTTATTGCTTCAGCTTTGGATGTGTCGGGCTATAGTGATATCGTCAAGCGTTTTTATTCTTTTATAGCGGAACGAATTGAATCGGGAGGATATTTGATGCACAAATACCGCACTGATGGTATGCTCGGCAGCTCGTGGCATCCTTGGATGCAAAACGGCAAACCACAGCTGCCAATCCAAGAAGATGAAACCGCTTCGATTATTTTTACCCTCTGGCAACACTACGAACGCAATCGGGATTTGGAATTTATTGAGTCTTTGTATAATCCATTTATCGAGCCGGCGGCGAATTTTATGTGTAATTACATTGAGTCAATCACGGGCTTGCCTCAAGCTTCTTATGACTTATGGGAAGAAAAATACGGCACTTCCACCTACACCGCGGCTTCTGTCTATGGCGGTTTGATGGCGGCTTCGCGCTTTGCCATGGTTTTGGGAAAAGATGATGATGCTCGGGTGTATCAGGCTGTCGCTCAGCGCATCCAAACAGCGATTGGAAATATTCTTTACGATGAGAAATTAGAGATGTTTGTAAAACACGTTTTGCATGGCGAGGACGGGGAATTGGTTTATGATAAAACCATAGACACCAGCAGTTTCTACGGACTGATACTTTTTGATGTTTTTGATGTAGACGATCCACGCATGGAAAAGTCAGCTAAGACCGTAATGCAAAAATTGCAGGTGCAGGCTAGTAGTAAAGGTTTTATTCGTTATGAAAATGATAAATATTATCGAATGCAGGACACTTATTATCCAAACCCTTGGGTCATCACTACCTTGTGGATGGCCGAATATTTGATAAAGAAGGCCAAATCTCTAAAAGAGCTAAAAGCTCCGCTTGAGCTTCTGGAATGGACATGTTCTCACGCCACCACCGGCGGTGTGCTGGCCGAGCAGATGCATCCCGACACCAGAGAACACCTCTCCACGGCACCACTCATCTGGAGTCATGCCGAGTATGTCTTGGCGGTTGATGAATATTTGAAGAAGGTGAAGGAGTTGGGTGACAAAGAGTAATACAAAATTAAAGCTATCGCTGTAGGTAGTATAGGGTGTGTTTGCCTATTTATTTTCAGCAAAATGTCCGATTTTTGTGCGGTGAATACTAAAAGCCAGTCCTTTTGAATCAAGTTTTTCGGCGATGACTTCCGCCAAAGTCCGCATGTAGGTGCCGCTGGAGCAAACGCATCTGATTTTGGCAATGGAAAATTTATCTGTTGGTTGGCCGTTTTTGATAAAAGTCTGCCAAGCCAAGCGGACATCCGGCCGACGGAAATCATTACCCAGAGCTTTGCGCACGTCCGTAACTGGCGGGATGGTGGCAATTTTTTCTAGGGCGGTTTTAGCGATTTCTTCACGTGACGCGGCTTTTAGTTCTAATATTTCCAGCTCGTGAATGGTGGTTTTTTTGGTGGGGATGGTGATTTCGTTTAGGCGGCCCTCCATTGTCCAGGTGTGCAGGGGTTTGCCCTGCACGGTCTTGGCCGAAAAAATTGGGTAAGGAAATTCGACTGGGCCAACTAGGGTGGCCAAAATTTTCTCCAGCTCTGTCTGTGTCACCACAATTTTTTCGACCTCTTTCACCAATCCCAAAACATCACCAGAGTCAGACGACACGCCAAACAAAACCTCAAACTCATACTCTTTATCCAGATTGTGGTAGGCAGTTTGGTTTTTGCATTCTTCGCCAATTAACACCAATAATATTCCTGAGGCCATGGGATCAAGCCGGCCGGCATAGGCGAGGGGACTGTCTTTAAATTCTGGCTTGGTGGCTCTCCATTCCTCAAGACATTCAAGCGGAGTTTGGCCGACTTTCTTTTCGAGTATTACGTAGCGGTCAGTGTCTGGCGCAATAATTTTCATTTGGAAATTATTAAACAGGATCACCTCCTAAAAAGGCGTTGATTATCATAAGTAAAATAAAAAGCCCGATTGCTAAAATAATAACCCGCATAATATTATGCGGGTTATTATATCATATAGAATTTAAGTCAAAACTAAGCTGGTACGAAAGTCAGAGCTTGTCCGCGCTTGCTCCCTCGTCCGGTACGGCCGATGCGATGCACGTAATCCTCGTAGGTATTTGGGAGGTCGTAGTTGATGACGTGTGATACGTCGTCAACGTGGATACCTCTGGCCGCCACGTCAGTAGCTACCAAGACCTTTACTTGACCGTCTTTGAAACGTTTCAAAGCACGCTGTCTTTGGCCGTGAGATTTGTTGCCGTGAATAGCATCAGAGCTTATACCGGCGTGAACCAGTTCTTGGCTGAGTTTTTCAACACTGTGTTTCATCGCGCCAAAAATTATTACTCGTTTAAAATCTTCCTTTTTGAGCAGGTCAACCAGAGTGGTGAATTTTGAATGTGATTCGTAACGAACGACATCTTGCGTAATGCTGTTTGTGATGTCGGTTTTTCGAACAGAAATAGTGACTGGATTGCGCAGAAATTCGTGAATCAAGACTTCAATACTTTTTGACATGGTGGCGGAGAAGAAAAGAGTTTCTCGTTCTTCCGGAATATCCTTAAGAATTTTCTTGATGTCATGAATAAAACCCATGTCTAGCATGCGGTCGGCCTCGTCCAAAATTACATTGGTAATAGCACCCGGCTTGATGTGGCCACGGTCAATTAGGTCTTGGACTCTTCCGGGAGTACCAATGATGAAGTGATTTTTGCGACGCAGACCTCTAATCTGAGGCATGATATTCATTCCGCCGACGCAGACTGTTGAATACAGATGCATTTTTGGCGTTAGTTTGCGTAGTTCTTGTTCCACTTGAATAGCTAGTTCTCGGGTAGGGGTGAGGATTAAAGTTTGCAGACTATTTCGACGCAAGGTTTTTTGGATCGTGGGAATTAAGAAAGCGGCGGTTTTACCGGTTCCGGTTTGGGCTAGGCCAACCACGTCGGTACCTTCTAAAATCAAAGGAATTACCTGATCTTGAATGGCGCTTGGTGTTATTAAATCGGCGCTGGCAATAGCGTCTACCAGGATTTTATCTAATTTAAAATCAGCAAACGTGTGCTTGGCTTCGTAAGCTACTTCAGGAGATAAGCTAACTGGATTGAGATTGATAAATTTTGATACGTCAAAAGTCGCCAGTTGGCGGCCACCGCCACGGCGCGCGCCACTACCGCTTCTTCCGCCACTTGAAAAAGTACGGCGCGGGGTTGATCGTGAAAAGCCGCCGGTTTGTCCCGACGTGGGGCGAGAAAATGACCGTCTTGGACTTCTAAATTCACCGCCCCGACTAGGGGCAGATGAATAAGACCGCTGTGGGCGGCTACTACTAGATGTTGACCGACTAGGTCGGCTGTTGGTGTTATGCATTGTTTTATTGTTATTTAGGCTCTAAATGAGTCCCTGTCGTGTGCAGATAGTAAATCCAAACTGAAATTGATAGAAAACCACGCCAGTTGGCGGCTCAAGAGCCCTACACGAGAATCTTAAGGTAGCACGATAATAACACTAATTGGTATTTTTGTCAAAACCCTGCCACCCCAATAACCGCCCTCCGCAAACAGTGTAATTGGTTGTGGGGCTATTTGGAAGTTGACTGGTTGATTAGCATGAGTCCCATTTGTGGAGGTTGTTTTTTAAGATAATTTGAATGTTGTATAATCATTATATATGGAAATACTTCCTTTAGGTAAAGTCGCGGCCTCAGCTGCTGTTATTAGACGTAATAAAATTCTTTTATTACAACGTTCTGAAAAATCAATTTTATTCGCTGGCTATTGGACTTTTCCTTCGGGGGGAATTGAAGATTTTGACATAAACACAGAATCTGCTGTATCTCGTGAGGTAAGAGAAGAGACAGGTCTGGATTTTACTCCAAAGAAAAAATTTGGATTTTATGAGAGTCATGCTGGAGGAAAGCGTCATTTTGCTCTTGTATACTTGGGTTCATGCCAAGGTACGCTTAAACTTCAAGAATCTGAAGTTCAAAACGCACGATGGTTTTCTTATAATGAAGCAAAAAAACTAAATCTAGCATTCGCGTACCAAAATGTAATAAAAGATTTATATAAAAGTAAGTTGATAAAATAAAAACCACCCTACAGGAAGTGGGGTGGTGAAGTGTCCGGGTTCTTATTGAATATTTAGCCATTCAGTAGCAATTTGTTGTCTAACAGCTTCGCTGACCTCGTGAATCACGTGATGGTCTAAGTTGTTTTCGACCAAACGTTTACAGCCTTCAGCCATTTCAGCAAAAACTAAATCCATAGTTTCGTCTGGACAGCTCCCGATAAGGAAATTCACTGCAGCACCGTTTCTAAGTACATGGACCGTTTTGCCTGAATGCATTACATATTCTGTAATCATCTTGCTGGTGTGTTGGATTTGTTTAGCACGACTACGAATACCCGCCATATCAAGTTCATTTGCCTTTGAGCCAGCACTTGCGAGTATAATCCCGTCATGAGCATCCTGTATATCAGCAATGTTTATTGCCTGTGAACCTGTGGCACTAATAACGATATCAGATGTGTTTAGTAAGCTTTCAAGTGTTAGACAAATATTGTGCCTGAAACTTCGTGCTTCAAGTAATTTCAGAGGATTTTTGTCGAATACTATGGTATGAGCACCGTTTGCTCTTGCTGCAGTAGCAACTCTTCTACCAATCATTCCGTATCCAACGATTCCAACTCTTTTACCAAAAGCACTAACGCCGACATTGCGTAGTATAGAGTCGACAGCGAGCCAAGCACTTTCGCCAACAAAAGTAGCTTCTACGTCTTTGATTTCACTTCTTGCTATGGAAAGAATAGGGATGTTAATTGCCGATAGTGCCTTCACATATCTGTTGTGTCCAAACGTTGTGACCTCAAGGACGCCAATTGGTAATGGTGCGTTCTTTGCGTTTAGTTCAATTAGTGGTTTTGCGAAGTATCCACCAACATCAATCAATACTAAAGGCTGGGACACTACTCCAAGTTGCCGAGTAATTGTTTCGTGAAGGACTGATGTATTTTCCAGAGTATCGTAATCAAGTTGTTCGACACGCACACCCATTCGTTCAATATTTGCAATTACCTCTGCGTTCTTTGAAAACGGTTTTGCAAATATGACAGGCACTTCATTCCCAAGATTAAGTAGGTGATATACGAATTCTTGCGTGTCGCTAAGAGCGTGCAGTATTCCTATAACACTCATTTTAGGTGTTCGTGATATGATGGATTTAGTGACAATGAGTTTCTCGTTCGAGAAATTAATCATGGTTAGACTCCTATGTTTGTTGTTTACAAGGTACTTGACTAGCAATAAAGTACAATACTTTTTGTTTTATGTCTACACAAATTGTGGAGGCATAAAAAAGTACGGTTTTTCTTTAGAAAAACCGTACTGTGATGGGATTGGCCAGATTAAACTCTTTGCCCCCAGCAATGCTTGGAGGCGTTCCAGGGATTGAGTCCGTATTTTTGGACCAGATGACTAACAAACTCATAATAGTCGTTATCATCATCCAAATTGAGACCTCTTTTTTTTAATTCCGGTTTGTGCACTTTTGCGTGCACTTGGAATATCCCCATAGCTGGAGAGCCGCCCGTATTTTGTAGCAGCCTCCCTTTTTCGTCACGGTGTTGAAATCCCGACTCGCATTGAGCAACATGAAACATTGCCCCGATATACTCATCGGGTAGTAGGTTTTTGATTTTCGTGATGTGCCGCATGGTATCTGATACCAAGTGTGGCAACAGCTTCTGATCCTCGTATCGGTTGCGGTGGATGTTGGTATAATCCAATTCCCACAGCTTCTGGCTAAGATCCTGCTCGAAATACGGATAACTGTCTTTATCCGTATTTGTTGTGTTAAGAAATAAAAATACTAATAATACTAAAAAAAGTATTATAGGGGTTCTGATTTCTGAATACAAAATAACTTCTCCTTAAAAAAGTTGAAAGAACTTTCCTCACCAATAATTTATCGGTGTTAGCCTGTAAGACGGATTAAGTGTAACTTTCTTACAAAAGTACTCTTTTCCTCCATCTAATCCCCAGATTCAACTTGACTATATATTGATAGGTAGTAAGATGACCGCATTGTAATTTTTAGGCCGAAGCTCGGGGAGTTGTTGCTCTGCAATGATAGCAAAGTTACGGTTTTCGATAAAAATAAAACTAAAAACATGTCATTTAATACTATTATCGAAGCGGAAAAAGAGGCTGATTTTATCGTTGGCGCGGCTAAGGACAAGTCGAAACAAATGGTAGAGGAAGCCTCAGCCAAGCAAAAAAAAGATATCGAAGAAGCAAAAAGTACCGGCGAAGCCAAGATGCGGGAAGACTTGCTGGTCTTTGAGGGTGAGTTGAATCAGACAATAGAAGCTGAGCGAAAAAAAGCTGACGAGCAGATAAAAGTGCTTGAACAAAACGTAGTGAAGCAAAAAACAGCGGCTTTAGAGCGTATAATCGGAAGTTTTAAATAATTTATGGCTGTAGTTCCCATTAGCAAGGTGCGTATTTTGTCCTACCGTAGCGATGTGGCTAAAATGCTGGATATCGTGCAAAGGGCTGGGGCTATTGAATTTAAAGAGGTGGCGGAGATTAAGGATTTTTCGGTCGAAGCTGTCGTTTTAGGCAAAAACTACCAAGATTTGATTAGTAAAATCAAGCATAATATTGATATTTTAGGCCATTACGAGGTGAAGATGGGTACTTTGGCCAAATTAAAGCAGGGCACGACCATCAATCTTTCCGAATCGCAGCTGGCTGAGCAGCTGGTGGATAATTCAGAGCTGGAAGCCATTTTTGAGGAAATTAGAGCGGGGCATGACGAGGAGGTTAATTTAAAGGAGCAAATACGAGTTGCTGGCGAAAGGAAAAAACAATTGTTGCCGTGGCAATCTTTAACAATACCAATGCAAAGCTTGCTGACCAAATCCACCAACACCTATCTGCTTAGGGTTAAAAAAATAAAGAGTAAGGGCATTGATCCGAAGAAGCCAATGGCTAAAAAAATTGAAGCGGTGCTTGATGACGCCGGCTTTTTGTCTTACGTGGAGGAGGTTAACAGATCTTTGTTTAGCGTGACTGTTTATAGGACTCCAAACGCAAGTTTGTTGCCTGAAATAATAAAGCTACTTCGGGCGGAATCTGCTTTGTTGCCGGTTGGTGAAGGGACTATTGCTTCCAATCTGGCTACGTTGGAAAAAAAAGCTGTTGAGCTGGAAAAAAGCTACCAAGAGGCGCAGCTTAAAATGGCTGAACTGGCGCAAAAATATCTAAGAAAGCTCAAAATTGCTCATGATGTTTGGGTTTGGAACCATGACAAGAATGCCGCGGCGGAGTTTGGAAAATCTTCAAAATATCTGACGATTTTTGAAGGTTGGTGCAATCAGCAAATCCTGCCCCAGCTTGAAGCCGACTTGACCAAGGCTGGAGTAATATTTAATATTTCTGACATACCACTGCTGGCAAAGGAATCTTCGCCGGTAGAAATTAAAAATAATCCGTTGGTGGAGCCGTTTGAGGTTGTGACTCGCTTGGGGGGATTGCCCGGCCCCAGAGATATTGACCCAACGCCATTTATGGCCTTTTTCTTCCTTTTCTTTGCTGCCATGTCTTTGACTGATTCGGGGTATGGTTTGCTCTTGATGGCTTTTACTTTTCCGGTGGCTTTTTATTTTGCGGTGTCAAAGCAGGTGAAGCTATTTGCGCGGCTGCTATTTATGGTGGGGGCGGCTACTGTTGTCATGGGCTTATTCTTCGGCGGTTATTTTGGCATCAGCATGAGTCAAATGCCTCAATTCTTGCAAGATTTGCAGGTATTTAATCCGGTGAACGACCCGCTTAAGGTCTTTGGCTTTGCTTTGATTTTGGGTATTATTCAGGTAATGTTTGGGATGACGCTGGGAATCTTGCGTGAAGCTAAAAATGGTCAAGTCATGCAGGGAGTGTTGGACAAAGGGCCTTGGCTTTTGTTATTCATTACACTAATTCTTTATGGAATGTCCAGTATTGGTTTTATTGCCGGTAGTGTTGATTTTTATCTAAATTTTGTCTACGCGGCGGTGGCAATCATCATGCTTACCAGCGCGCGCAAAGGGGTTGGTATATTTGATAAAATTAAGAAAGGCGTTTTGAGTTTGTACGGTTCTGTCTCTTACTTCTCAGATATATTGTCCTACTCACGACTTTTGGCTTTGGGGCTAGCTACCAGCGCCTTGGCTTTTGCTGTAAACTTAATCGCCGGTATCGTGAATGACCTTATCCCCGTTATTGGATTTATAGCGGCAGGTTTGGTTTTGGTTTTTGGACACATGCTGACTTTAGCTATAAACACTCTCGGCGCTTTTATCCATAGTGCTCGTTTGCAGTTTATTGAGTTTTTTGGTAAGTTTGTTGTCGAATCTGGTAGGCTTTTTAAGCCTCTAACTAGAAAGGAGTCGTATGTAAACTTTAAAAAGGATAGTGGTTGAGATTAGGTTTTCACTGCCTTTTAATTATTAAAAATTTAAAAAAAATAAAATATGGAATTTTCGATGGGAGTAATTTTAGTATTCGTAGGAGCCTTGATTTGTGCTTTGCTTGGTTTTCTTGGTTCGGCTATCGGTATGAGAGGTATCGGTAAAGCTGCTACTGGTGTTATTAGTGAAAGACCGGAATTGGCCGGTAAGATGATTGTGCTTCAGGCTTTGCTGGGTTCACAGGGTATTTACGGCTTAGTGGGAGCTTTTTTGCTTTTAAATTTCTCCGGAATTTTGGGCGCGACTGAGCTGCCTTCAATTGATACTATGACCGGTATTCTATTTCTGATAGCTGGTTTGCCGATTGGTATTTCCGGCTTGTTTACCGCTATGTTTCAGGGAGCGGTGGCTTCATCAGCGGTTTTGATGGTTTCAAAAAATGAGTCAAGTTTGGGATCAGGCATTATCTTGGTCGCTATGATCGAGACCTGGGCCATCTTTGGTATCCTACTTAGCTTCATTTTCCTGACCTCTATTGGTTCTTAAGCTAAAAAGCGATGTCACTGCAAGCAATAGTTGAAAAAATAAAGACTGAAGCGCAAACTGAAGCGCAAAAGCTGCTTTCTGTGGCTGAGGATAATTCTCTGGAAATAAAAGAGGAAACGCAAAACCAAATCAATGAAATTAAAAACAATTTTCAGACGATTCTTGACAAGCAGAAAGAGAAAAAAAGAACTATCGTTCATTCTTTGGAAAGACAAAAATTAGCTCTGGCCGCACAGACCGTGAAAAGACGATTACTCGACAGTGTTTATTATGAAGCGTTGGAAACGATAATCAAGCTGCCGGCCAATGAATATATTGCAATATTTGTCGGTAAGTACGAAAAACTTGTACCTAAGGATGTTGAGATTGATTTGATTTTGGCGCCAGAAGCCAGACAAGCCGAAACCGCCGAAATCTGTAAGGCTTTAAATTGGTCGGCACAGGTGGAAGTAAGCCTTAATTTGCGTGGTGGTTGTATTCTAAAAAGTAAGAACTTTGAGTACGATCTATCAATCGAAAAATTATTCACCGACACGCGTTCTAATTCTGAAATTGAAATCGCGCAGTTGTTATTCCGGAAGTAATATTATTTGTCATAATTTCTCATGGGAACGTCCTATACTTACAGTGCCAGTCGAGTAAAAACTATCGAAAGATTGTTTCTTACCGCTGCCGATATAGAGCGTTTGCTTTCAGCCGCTCCTGGGGCGGAGCTGGTGCAGGAATTAAAAGACACTTATCTCTCTGAATATATTGCCGGCAACGATATTGAAAGTGTATTCAAAGCGCTAGAGCAAAGCAAAATCGAAACTAAAATTCTTTTGGAAAAAATATCACCCAAGCCAACTCTGTTTGATTTTGTTTGGGTTCGTTACGATTTTCATAATTTGCGTTTGTTTTTGCGGGCAAAAGCAGCTGGCCTTAGTCTTGATGAAGTGAGGGTGTACATGTCGACTCTAGGAACGCATAATCCTGACCGACTGCATGAATTGGTTGAAAGTGGCAGCAATATCGACGATAGTCCGGAAAAATTAGACGCGGATTTGAAAGCAGCCTACAAAAACGCCCTCAAAGTAATGAATGAAAAGGAAATTGCTTTCGCTGACATTGAAATGGATAAAAGTTATTTTGCCATTATTAAGAAATTGGCTGATAAGTCTAAAAATTCTGTTATAAAAGAAATTGTAAAGTTGCAGATAGATTTATTTAATCTCAAAACCAAATTACGCATTTTGTTGGTTCCTAGAGTTGAAGATGACAGGCTTTGGTTTGTGGAGGGTGGTAGTTTTTCTCTGGTTGAAATTGAAACCAAAGAAAAAACCGTGAAGAAACTAAAGACTTTTGGTGATGAAAAATATTGGCGGGAGGCTTTGCTTTCATACGAAAAGGAAGGAAACCTAACTTCTCTTGACGCTAAAATTGATGATTATTTGCTGTCGCGGATAATCAAATCAAACCAAGAAGTTTTCTCTTTTTCTACGCTGTTGGCACACGTTGTCAAGGTGCAAAACATGGCTTTGATTATTCAGGCGATAGTGGCAGGCAAAGACAGCGGGCAAAACGAGTTGGCGATAAGAGAACAATTAAGAACTATCTATGTCTAAAAATCCCAATCAATACAAAATTGCCATTATTGGCCCGAGCAACGTCGTGTCGGGGTTTAAGGCTCTGGGTGTGGACGCTTTTACCGCTCAAAAATCAGATGAAGTGATTTTGCAATTGAAGAAGATTAAACAAATAAACAACAGCGAAAACGAGTCGGCTGCCTACGCCGTGGTCTGCATCATTGAGGACTTGATGTTGGATATTGATGAAAAAGAGTACGCCAAAGCCGTGCACGGGCCGCTACCGGCGGTGGTGATGTTGCCAAGTTCTAAAGGCAGCCAAGGCTTAGCCGAGGCGCGCTTGCGGAAACTGTCGGAAAAGGCCATCGGCGCGTCGATTTTTTAAAAGCTTTATTATTAAATTTATTACCATGACAAACACAATTAACACACAAGAAATTACAAAAACAGGAAAGATTGTCCGAGTAACCGGACCATTGGTGCGCGCTAGCGGCATGTCTAGCGCCAAGCTTTATGAATTGGTGAAAGTTTCAGAAGAACGTCTGCTTGGAGAAATAATTGAGTTGCATGGTGATATTGCTTCGATTCAGGTGTATGAAGAAACAGCAGGTATCGGGCCTGGTGATCCTGTATATCGTACCGGCAAGACCATGTCTGTTGTTTTGGCTCCTGGACTCCTTGAGTCCATCTATGATGGAGTACAAAGGCCTCTCAAAAGCATAGAAGCGGCTTCCGGCTCTTTTTACATTAAGCGAGGAATCGACGCCGAGGCTTTGGACAAAACCAAGAAATGGGATTTTAAAGCCACGGCCAAAGTCGGTGACAAAGTAATTGGTGGTGATATTTTGGGTATGGTTGATGAAACTAAGCTGATTGTTCACAAGATAATGGTACCGCCTAATTTGTCTGGAACGATAAGCAGTCTCAAATCCGGTAGTTTTAATATTACTGAAACTATAGCCGAGATAAAAACCGAATCAGGCGAAATTGTACCGGTGACGATGCTTCAGTATTGGCCGATTCGTGAGCCGCGTCCAAAAAACAAAAAAATATTTCCTTCAGAACCACTTCTAACTGGTGTACGCTCAGTTGATACTTTTTTCCCAATTGCCAAGGGCGGGGCTGGTTCTGTTCCTGGGCCGTTTGGTGCTGGTAAGACCGTGATTCAGCAATCAATTTCTAAATATTGTAACGCGGAAGTGATTGTTTACATCGGCTGTGGTGAGCGTGGTAATGAAATGACAGAAGTACTTTCTGAATTTCCGCATCTGATAGACCCAAACTCTGGTGAGTCTTTGATGAAGCGCACAATCCTGATTGCTAATACTTCAAACATGCCGGTAGCTGCTCGTGAGGCTTCTATTTATACGGGTATTACTATCGCTGAGTATTATCGTGACATGGGCTACAATGTAGCCTTGATGGCCGACTCGACTTCACGCTGGGCTGAGGCGATGCGTGAGATTTCCGGCCGTTTGGAAGAAATGCCAGGCGAGGAAGGTTATCCGGCTTATTTGTCATCGCGCACAGCGCAATTTTACGAACGAGCGGGGGTGGTGGAAACTCTTGGTTCGGAAGGACGTACCGGCTCCTTGACGGTGATTGGCGCCGTGTCGCCACCGGGCGGGGATTTGTCTGAGCCGGTATCGCAATCAACTTTGCGTGTAACCAAAACTTTCTGGTCGCTGGATGCTGGCTTGGCTTACAAAAAACATTTTCCCTCTATAAATTGGCTGTCTTCATACTCTTTGTACGTGGACAACTTCACTGATTTCTGGCGTGAAAAAGTAGCTCCGGATTTTGCTACTATCAGAAAACAAGCCATGGAACTTTTAGAAAAGGAGTCAGCCTTGCTTGAGATTGTGCGTTTGGTCGGTATGGAATCTTTGTCAAACAATGACAGATTGATTCTTGAAGTGGCTGGCATGTTGCGTGAGGATTTCCTAATGCAAAACGCTTTTGACAAGGAAGACGCTTACATGCCTATTAAAATTCAATACGGATTATTAAAGGCTATCATGACTTTCTACACGGAAGGCGCGTCTGTGGTAGCCGCTGATGAATTTGATTTTTCTCTCTTCAAGCAGATGGAAACTTTCAAGGAAGTTGGCCGACTAAAGGACAAGAAAGAACTTTCTGATTATGAAGCTTTCATAGAGAGGGTTAAAAAAGAAATTAGCGCTTTATCAGCTCAAGCTAACACTAAGTAACATGAATCAAAAAGAATACAAAACCGTCTCTGCCATTACCGGCCCCTTGCTGATTGTGGAAGGCATTAGTGGCGTGAAATATGAAGAATTGGTGGAGGTGAATGTGCCTGGGGAGAAGAAGGTTCGTCTGGGAAAGGTTTTGGATATTTCGGAGGATAAGGCGGTGGTGCAGATGTTTGACCCAACTACCGGCATGCAAGCGGAAGACACTCGTGTGCGTTTTCGGGGGGAGACTCTAAAGCTTGGCGTTAGTGAAGATATGCTGGGACGGGTGTTTACCGGATCGGGAGTGGTCAATGACGGCGGGCCGGAAATTATTCCGGAAAAGCGCATCGACATAAACGGCAACGCCATCAACCCATACAGCCGCGAATTTCCAAATGATTTTATTCAGACCGGCATCTCATCTATCGACGTGATGAATACTTTGGTGCGCGGCCAGAAGCTCCCTATCTTCTCGGGAGCCGGTCTTCCGCATTCCAATTTGGCGGCTCAGATTGCTCGCCAAGCCAAGGTAAAGGACGGTGGGGAATTTGCGATTGTGTTTGCGACTTTAGGAGTTTCTTTTGAAGAAGCGGAATACTTCAGGCGACAATTTCAAGAAGCTGGCTCTTTGGAGCGTAGCGTACTTTTCATCAATACCGCCGCTGATCCGGTAGTGGAGCGTATTTCTACCCCGCGCATGGCACTCACCACCGCTGAATATCTGGCTTTTGAGAAGGGAATGCACGTGCTGGTAATTCTAACGGACATGACCAACTACTGTGAAGCTTTGCGTGAAGTGTCTTCTGTGCGCAAGGAGGTGCCGGGACGGCGCGGTTATCCCGGGTATCTTTATACTGATTTGTCTACCATTTATGAACGAGCGGGAAGGGTAAGGGGTAAAACCGGCACCATTACACAAATTCCAATTCTCAGTATGCCGGACGACGACAAAACTCATCCGGTACCAGACTTGACGGGCTATATTACTGAAGGTCAGTTTGTGATTTCTCGTGAACTCTATCGCAAAGGTATTTTACCACCAGTTGACGTGCAAGGTTCACTTTCAAGACTGTGGGCAGCGGGAGTGGGAGAAGGAAAAACCCGTGACGATCACAAGACTCTGAAAGATCAACTTTTTGCTTCTTATGCTGTGGGCAAGGAGGTGCGTGAATTGGCCGTGGTGCTGGGCGAGGCTTCGCTTGATGATTCGGACAAGGCCCACTTGCGCTTCGCGGACGCCTTTGAACGCGAATTTGTCGGGCAGGGCGAATATGAAAATCGCTCTGTGGAAGAATCGCTTGATATCGGCTGGCGACTTTTGACCATGCTTCCGCGGGAGTCACTCAAAAGATTAAAACTCGAACTGATAGAGCAATACATGCCGGTGGCAGAGTAGTCTTTGTTATACTATTGATTATGATTTTAAAAGTCAGTCCAACTCGAATATCACTTCTAAATCTTAAGAAGGAAATTAAGGTGGCCAAGAAAGGGCATAAGCTTCTTAAAGATAAACGTGACGGTCTCATCAAAAAATTCATGATGATTATTTTTGAGACTCGTGATTTGCGCAAGTCGGTCGAGGAGCGTCTGGGCTTGGCTTTTGACTCTTATCAAAGGTCCAGTGCTGTTACGCCCAGACTAGCGCAAGAAACGGCTCTTTTGGTGCCAAACGCCAAGATAAGTCTTGAGGTGGCGATAAAAAATGTAATGTCGGTTAAGATTCCGGAATTTAAAATTTCCAAGGAAGGTTCGGCTTTTGCTTATGGGTTTTTGGATACGACCGGAGACTTGGATAACGCGATTGTAAAATTTGACGCGGTGTTTGTGGACATTGTGCGGTTGGCGGCTTTGGAAAAAAGCGCGGAAAATCTGGCGGAAGAAATTGAAAAAACCCGCCGTCGCGTAAGTTCCCTTGAAAACGTGATGATACCCAACCTAGCAGAAACTATAAAATTCATCGCCATGCAGCTTGATGAACGCGCCCGCGACGCGATAGTATCTACCATGCGTGTAAAAGCGATGATTGTGGAGAAGGAGGGGTAGAGAGTTTTTAGAGATTGTGAAGACTTAAAAAATATTTGTAGGTTAGGTAATTTTCTCTAAACCTATGCCACAAAACCACCAACTCTATACAAAGCACTCTCATTAGCTTTCATGTAAGCGATTTGCAAATTGTTGTTTTTAGCAAAATCGCTGATGGCCTCCGTGTTTAAAAGCAGGGCGGTGGTGGCAGAAGCGTCGGCGTCGCAGGCGTTGTCGCTCTTGGTAAATACTCCGTCGATTTCTAGTTCGGCATCCTTATCTTTGCCGACTATGTGGTGGTATTTTTTGTTGTTGACCACCCAGCGTCTTTTGTGCGGGCTGGAGGCGGCAAAACCTTGATTTAAAATAGTGGTCGTACCTATGTACTCGTTGGCCTGTATGGGATGTTCAAGATAAATGGTTATCGACTCTCCATTGTCACTGGTGGCGTACATGTCACCGCCGCCATTTATTAGGAAGTAATTTAGATCATAAGTATTTTGCAGTTCTTGCGCCAATAAATCAATCAAGTAACCTTTGCCAAAACCACCAAGATCAATCTTGCCGGATTTCAAAGTGATTGCTTCACTGGAGATATCTAAATCCGTCAGTGGGTCGGGGTCGGTGAAAATTATTTCTTTGGGTTTGAAGGAGTAGTCTTTGCCGTAGCCTCGACTTTCTAAGATTTCACCAATCAGCAAATTAAACAAACCTCCGGTTTTTGAATAGAGAGCTTGCCCGCGTTTTAAAATATCCACGGTCATGGCGTCGGGATTATTTAATTTGCCGGTGTTGTTGATCTGGCTGATGAGGGAAGTGGTTTTAAAGCGTGAGTAGCGGTTTTCAAAGTCGTAGATAATAGAACGCAGGCCGTCTACGACGGCCTGCGTTCTTGCTTCTGAAATTTCCGCAAAAACTTCAATCCACCAGACGGTGCCAAGGGCGTTGATGGCGGGAAGAAGAGTGGACATTTAGGAATTGACTTCGGAAATAATTTTAGCCACGGCTTCATTAAAGGCTCCGGAAGTGAGTGAAGCTCCGCCGACGCGAGACAGAGAAATATCTTCCAATTTCTTGCCGACGACTTCGGTCTTATAAACGCCGTTAAAGCGTTCTTGGTTTGGGTTGGAAAAACCATTTTCCTTCTTGTCGTAAAGGACGGAAACAGCTGTCACGGTATTGCTTGCGTCTATGGTCAAAGTGACGTCGATGTTGTGGTTGGTTCTGGCGGGAGTGATGTAGCCAGCGTCACTGGAGTAGCTTCTCTCTGAACTGGTGGCTATTTCGGTGGCGGCGACATCATCTTCTGAAATTTCCGCTTCTTGAACAATCGGCTCGTTATTTTGGGTTTCATCATCGCGGTTTGTCTCTAGGGTGTCGGTGGTTAGAACTTCGTTTTCAGGAGTGTTTTTCGTTACCAGAAAAAAAGTTCCCAGCAAAATGATTCCTACGCCTAAAATGATTGCAATTAACGGCATGATGTTTTATATAAGATACTTTATGATTTTTAACTTGACAATCTTACCAAAAAATCAATTATGATACAATGTTGGAACTCTAAAAGTTTTTTATGCCTACAATTTTAAACAAAATATTTCAACCAATCAGAAAACGCCTCGACGACACGGCCATGTATCGGACAGTAACTCTGGCTTTGCTAAGCTTGGTATTTTGTTCCTTGGTATTGGGTTTTGTTGGTACTTTTCCATACTCTGGCCTGGAGCAACTCATCTCTCTTTTTACGGCTTTAGCGGTGGCTCTTAGCGCCAATGTTCTTTTGAGCAAATTGTTAAAAGTTCATGTCAATAATGAGTCCGCTATTATCACCGCTTTAATTTTGTTCTTTTTGGTTATTCCTCCGCAAATATCTAATCTGTCTGATTTGTGGCAAATTTCGGTAGTGGTTTTGTTGGCCATTTTATCAAAATTTTTGTTGGTGTGGAATAAACAACACCTATTCAATCCGGCGGCTTTTGGAGTTTTCGCTCTGGCTTTAATTTATGAGTTGTTTCCCATAAATGGTTATTTTGAAACTGTATGGTGGATTGGAAAACCGGAGTTGTTTATTCCACTTTTAATAGCGGGTTCACTTTTAGTTTTTAAAATTAGGCGCTGGACACCGGTCTTGGTTTTTATCGGAGTGGCATTTGTGATGTTTTTGTTTGAGGAGTGGCGTTTTGGATCTGATGTGCTGGCTCAAGCGCCAAATTTCTGGCTATCCGGTCCGAGTTTGTTTTTGGCTTTCTTTATGTTGACTGAGCCATTCACCATGCCGCCAACAAAACGCTTGCAAGCCGGATACGGAGCGGTTTTGGGATTTTTGGCACAAACCACCATGTTTTTGCCGGTATTGAAAATGACACCGGAATTAGCTTTAATTATCAGTAATTTATTATTTTATCCAACAACCTTAAAGCGTAAACTGATTTTGCCGTTGGTAGAAAAACGAGAATTAGCAACCAACACTTATGAATTTGCTTTTGCCAAACCAAAGGGATTAACTTTCAAAGCCGGACAATATTTAGAGTGGATGTTGCCTCACTCTGGTGCGGACAATCGCGGTATACGTCGCTATTTTACCATCGCGTCCGCTCCCAACGATGATTTGTTGAGAATCGGTGTACGTTTTGCGGATACGGTTAGCAGTTTTAAAACTAAGTTGAAATCTTTGGAAGTCGGCGATAAGATTATTGCCAGTCAGTTGGCGGGGGATTTTGTCTTGCCAAAAAATCCAAATATTAAATTAGCTTTTATTGCCGGCGGGATTGGTATTACGCCATTTGTGAGCCATTTGGGATACATGGCGGCCGCTGGCGGAAAATTCAATACGATTCTCTTCAACTGCAACAACACCTCTATCGAAATTGCTTATAAGGATAATTTGCGTGAAGCGTCGGAAAAAATAGCTTGTAACGTAGTGAACATTTTGGCGAAAGAAAATCTGCCTGGATATGAAAGTGGTTTTTTGACAGCCGATATGGTGAAGAAATATAGCCCAGATTATCTGGAGCGACATTGGTATATTTCCGGCCCGCCGCCGATGGTCAGTGCTTATAGTCAGCTACTCACAGGTATGGGTGTGCCTAGCAAGCAAATTGTAACTGATTTCTTTCCAGGTTTGGCTTAAGCTCATTACCAATCAATTTTTTTCAGTCCGTGTTTTTCTAAATAGGCGTTGGTTTGGCTGAATGGCTTTGAACCAAAGAAACCAGTATGTGCTGAGAAAGGGGAAGGGTGAGGGGCCTTTAATATTAAATGTTTGTTTTGGTCAATTAAGACGGCTTTGGCCTGAGCAAATTTTCCCCAAAGGATAAAAACGACACGTTCTTTTTTATCGGAAATGGTTTTGATTATGGTGTCGGTGAAGGTTTCCCAGCCAATACCTTGGTGCGAGCCAGCTTCGCTGGCGCGCACCGTGAGCGTGGCGTTTAGCAACAACACCCCCTGCTTGGCCCATATTTCCAGATTGCCCGAAGCGGGAATAGGCTGGCTCAAATCTTCATTTAGTTCTTTATAAATATTTTGCAGTGATGGCGGCACTCTAACTCCATCCGGCACGGAAAAAGACAGACCGTGCGCTTGCCCGGGGCCGTGGTAAGGGTCTTGTCCTAAAATCACCACTTTCACCTCCGCAAACGGACAAAAAGCAAAAGCGTTAAAAATATTTTTTGGGTGCGGATAAATTATTTCACGGAGGTAAGATTGCTTGACTGCTTCTGTTAGGTTTTTAAAATAAGGCTTTTCAAATTCTTCAGTCAGTGCCTCTTGCCAGCTTTTTTCAATTTTTACGCTCATAGATTATTTTTATTTCTGGCAACTGGGACAAAAATGAGTACCTCGGCCCGCGGTGCGAATTTTTTGAATCAGAGTTTTACATTTTGGGCAGGGAGTATTTTGTTTACCAAAGACTTTTAAGAAATCAGTGTAATTGCCGGTCTCGCCGCCGGTGTCCACGAAATGTTGAAAAGTAGTACCGCCAAAGGTCAATGATTTTTTCATTACTTTACCACCAGCCTTTATAATGTCCGACACTTCTTTCTTGGTAACGAGATTTGACGGCCGGTTTGGGTGAATCTTGGCCAAAAATAAGGCTTCATCGACGTAGATGTTACCAAGACCAGCCACCAATGATTGGTTTAGCAAAGTCGCTTTGATGGGGGATTTGCGTTTTTGCAGTTTGTTGAAAAAAGTTTCGTAGTCAAAATTATCAGCGATTGGCTCTGGGCCAAATCTGGCTTTGGCTTTTTCCACCTCTTCCTTAGTGGCGGTTTTTATGTAGCCAAATAAGCGCATGTCATTGAAAAATAAAGACGAACCATCGGTGAAATGAAAAGCTACTCGGGTGTGGCGATTGGGCAAATCTTCACCATCGCTTTTGGAGGTGGAGTGACCACCGCCGATTATTTCCTGTTTGTTGACATAGAAAAACTGTCCGGTCATTTTCAGATGCGCCAACAGAAATAGATTATCTTCATTTGAAAATTTAAATATCAATAATTTTCCGATGCGGTCGATTCCGGAAAAAGATTTACCGGTAACTTTTTTTGAGAAGTCTGAACGCAAACCTATCGTCTTCGGATTAAAGATTTTTACGCTGGCAATTTTTTTATTTAAAATTTTGTGAAGCAATTGCAGTCTAACTGTTTCCACTTCCGGTAATTCAGGCATGGACATATTGTAGAGATGAATATAATTTATTGCAACTTTTTCTTTTTAGTGTTTATAGAGAGAACAATATAAATCTGAGTGATGCTATAATTATTTCCGATAAACAAAATTTATGGATACATCAGTGTTTGTTCTTGTGGTAGCCTTTGCTCTCTTTCTTTTGATGGGGGTGTTGCTGTGGGGTCGAACTCCTTTATTACCAGGTAAATTTACCCACGGCAAAAATAATTTGGAATTTACGGATAATCAAGAGCAATTAGAAAACTACAGCACTGATGCCAGCTGGTTTAAAATGAAACCGGAGAAAGTCTATTTTCCAAGGTCGGTTGCGGACATTCAGTCTATTGTAGCAGAGCAGCAGAAAAATAAGCTGGCTGGACAGCCGGTGTCATTGACAGTCAGAGCCGGCGGAACCTGCATGAGCGGCGGTTCGCTTACGGAAGGAGCTATTGTAGACATGACTCGTCATCTGAACAAAGTACAAATTGATGCCAAAAATATGACAGCGACAGTGGAGGCGGGAGCTTATTTTCGTGATATAGAAGATAAGGCTGCAAAATTTGGTTTGATGTTTCCCGCTTATCCGTCGTCGCATCGGATTTGTGGAATTGGAGGCATGATTGGCAACAACGCTTCCGGCGAAAAAAGTCTGCGCGGCGGTGCTACGGGCGATAATATCCTTGAGCTTGAAGTGGTGTTGGCTGATGGTTCGGTTTTAAACCTCAAGCCCAAATCTTTGGTGGAAAATAATTTCACCGACATTGAAAAAGCGGTTTTGGCTTTGTATGACCAGTACAACGCAAAACTAAAAGAGGCGGTTGGTAATGTAAAGAAAGCCGCGTCTGGCTATCGTCTTGATAAAGTGGTGGAGAATGGAACCTTCAGCACTATACCGCTTTTTGTGGGCGCTCAAGGTACGCTGGGTATTGTTACCAAGGCTGTCCTAAAATTATCACCAATTCCCAAACACACAGAGCTGGTGGTGATATCAGCCGATAATCTTCTTGATTTACCGGAAATTCTACGCGTTGCTTTTGAACACAACCCTGAGAGCTTGGAAACTTTTGACATAAACACGTTTAAACAAGCTAAAAAGCACTTAAAGGGACACGCCAAGCATTTGTTACCATATATAAATGAGGAAGCAGAGTTGTTTATTTTGGCTCAGTTTAGTGAAGATACCAAAGAGGCAACCAAAAAACAAACGGCCGCTTTTTCCGATAAATTAAAAGAAAAAAGATTTTTTATCTCTCATATCACTCGGGCTTTAGACGTATTTTCGGCTTGGCAGGTGCGGCGAAATTCATTTTTACTAATGCGAGATCACAACCCGCGTGGCTTTAGAGCGGTGCCGTGTATTGAAGACGTGATAGTTCCCGTTGAAGCTATTGGTCAATTTATCGAATCGTTACAAAAAATACTAAATAAACACACTGTTTATTATGGTTTTCATGGGCATATCGGTGACGGTTCTTTGCGTATAATTCCGGTGTTTGATTTTGGAAAAGCTGATGCCATGGATAATGTTTTTGCTCTGATGCAAGATACTTTTGCGCTGGTGAAAAAACTAAAAGGTAACATCAGTGCCGACCACAGCGACGGCATAATCCGCACCCCGTTTTTGCGTAAATTTTATGGGGAAGATACTTACGAGGTCTTTGAGAAGATAAAGAATATCTATGATCCGGAAAATATAATGAACACAAACAAAAAAGTCAGCGGAACGCTAGACTTAGTTCGCAAATACATGCAATGATTTCAGCTTTGTTCCACAGCAACTCACTATTTGCGCAAGGCGGTTTATTGGGGCGGTGGGCGGAGTAAATAGTGAGTTGCTGTGGGGTGGGGTTTTTAATTAGTATTGGGGACTTGTTTATTCCTGGCTGTTACTGAAGATCGGTATGACAAGATTACAAAACAAAGACCGATTGAGCCTATTACCACCTCGGGAACGTGGAAGATGAGGTTGGCCAACATAGTGCCAGCCAAGCCAAGTATGGCCCAGTGCGCGCCGTGCTCCAGATAGACCAGTTCAGTCAGAGTGTCTTGTCGCACAAAATAAAGGGTAATCGCACGAACAAAGTAAGCTCCAATACCAAGACCAACCATAATAATAATCAGATTATTGGTAAGGGCAAAAGCACCGATTACTCCGTCAAGTGAGAAAGCTGAGTCAAGAATATTTAGGTAAATAAACAAGGTGGCGCCACCAACCGCTATATCCTTACCCTCAACCGAGAGCGAGCCGGCGACTCCTTCCATAATAATAAACAAAATCAAGCCAATAAGCCCAGACACCAGCACGGTGGCCTGATCGTAATTGGTTACAAAAGAAAGAGTGGTAAGCAAGGTAAGAGCAACAGCAATTTCCACTGCTTCAATGTGTCCCCATCGCACCAAATGTTTTTCTACAGCTCTAAACCAATGAACAGACTTGGCCTTATCAAAGAAAAATTTTAACGATACCATCAGAAGAAACACGCCACCAAAAGCGGTGATGGAGGCGTGGACGCTATCCAAGAGAAGGCTGTATTCTTCGGGGTTAGTGAATACTAGTTTTGTGATGTAGGCAGGTGAAGCCATCACGGCGATGCTAACAATAAGAATTGGCAGCAAGAATCTGGTGCCAAACACGGCGAACAAAATTCCCCAAGTTAAAAAGCGTTTTTGCCAGACTGTGTCCATGCGCTTAAGAATACGGGCATTTACCACCGCGTTGTCAAAAGATAAAGTAACCTCAAGAACTGAAAGTATGACCACTAGCACAAAAGCAGAAAATCCCATTCCATACCAGATACCAACAAAAATCAATAGACTGGCAACTGTCGGCCAGAAGAAAAAGTTTTTATGTATTTGCCTCATTTCCGAGACATCATAGCGTAACCGCTTAACTACAGCAAGATGAGGATATCTAAAAACTAACCCACCGCCCCAATAACCGCCCGCCGCAAACAGGGTGTGTGTGGGGGGGTTGATCAAGGTGGAAAGGACTGTGTGAAAGCTCAAGTTTTGGCGCTGGCCTATAGTTTCAAAGGAACCGGAGTTTATCTTAAAGTCAACTCCGCTTGTGCTAGCACGACTTGGCTCGACATGGTATCCCAAATTGTAACCTATTGGAAGGAGAATCCGCTCGGAGCGTACCTGCCGAATTTGAGGGATGGGTTGTATCCGGTGACTAAGCCTACGGCGAAGGAATTAGCTCGGATTTAGAGCGGTCTTAACCTTATCGGCTAACTCTTGAGAATTAAATGCTCCGTGGTTCTGTATTCTCAAAAGAGGCATGCCTGCACCCTTAAGAATACGCTCAACTTCCTGGTCCCGATCTTGTCTGTCGGGACGGTCGTGCGATTTGTCATCAAGCTCAATAGCCAACTTCGGAGAAATGTAAGCCTTATCGCAAAGAACAAAATCTACAGACTTCTGGCTTACATGCCTGAAAGCGGCTCTCCAGTTTTGACCTACCACTTTGTGCTCGAGGAGTGTTGGCAGATGCACTTGAGCAAAGATTATGTAATCTTGACCGACAGCTTGAGCTAAAGCGTCATAGAACTCATGCTCTGCTTTAGTAAGAAACCAGTTGCGGCGTTTATAGTCATACTTCGGCTTTTCATCTTGGATGTCGAACCCTCCCTTTAAAAGTCCTGCGACTATACCGGCAACGATAATTATTCCGATAAGTATGTAAATTAATGTCATGGTGTTTATATTTTAACAAAATATGAATTTATTTACATTGACTCCCGTTGATTACTTCTTTGGCCTGTCTCCCTTCAACAATCTCTCAAACGCCTCAAGGTTACCCATGGCATCATGAACTGGATGATGATCGTGCTTTGTTATGCGCAATCTTTTCCAAGATGATGCATCCTTGAAGTCTCCGATTAAGCCAGCATAAAAGTCGCCGATTCTGCGAGCGGAATATCCGAATGGATTCTTGCCAAGCGTTCGATGAAAGCTGTCATTGATCCATTGCCAGTCAAAAGCCGGATTATCACTGACAAATTTAGGTCTTTCTTCACCACATATCTCTTTCAACCACGCATCAAAATTTTCAAATACCTCTTTTTCATCAAAGACTATACCCGTCGCTATTTTGAACTCAGGATTTTCGGGGTCCGGCTTTCTTTCAACCAACACTCCATGAAAAGTAGCTTTTGATGGATATGCGACCGCACCAAATTCAGTGAGCTGTCCCATGCTCGGACACTTCCCGTTTGCCTCACAGTCTACAAATATTAAATTCTTTAAATCTTCCATACAGACATTTTAACTCTTGTGGAAAATTACGCATAATCTGAACTACTAGACTTCCACAAACCTTCTCGGTATGTTCGTGTGCTGTGGAAGAAGACATGGATGAGGTCCGCAAAGCCGCAGAACAAGTGAGGTTTCCGTTCAACCGATACGAGATACTGAATCGGCTTTCCTCTCTTCCGGAACCAAAGGCAAAAATGAAGAAAGCTCTCAAAGATAGGATGAGGCACTTAGCGGCCGCTTATGTCTCACTGGCCACTTTTGTTGACGATGAAGACATAGAATTTTCATTTAAATACAAGAAAAGCCGGAAAACACGAGCAATTTACCTTAAGGTGATCAAGAATATTAAAAAGGCGCAAAAAGAAATGTGGCAATTCAAGCCCCTAGAGCATATTCAATAATTTTCTGTTTTGAAACAAAAAAATTTAAGGTATAATTGTCTTAACGCTATGCAAACCTCAATCTTAAAAAACAAACAAATAGATTTAGAGGGTGCAGTCTCACTCTTGGGTGTTTCTTCTGCTACGGTAAGAAATTGGATAAGACATGATTATCTTGTCCCTGACAACAAGGAAGGTAGAAAGCTTCTGTTTGATCATGACCATGTTAGAGATTTAAAAGAGAAAATAGATTCGGGCGTAATAGACCGTTTGAACAAACGGGCAAACAAAAAGGGGTCTATAAATACGTTTATACCTGATGAATATACGGACAACATCGATGTAATTTTATTTGTAGAAAAAATTATCGACCAAAATGTTGAGAATCAACTCGATCGTGACAGTATTCTTCTCTCGGTCGCTCTTAATCTGCTCAAAAAACAGCAATTGATTACATATACGGATACACTTTCAAAACTTTCCTACAAAAATAAAATTATAAAAGACGAACTAGCTTGGTGGCTGAATAAAACCCAGAGGAGCTTTTCTTTTGATAAGTATTCGCATCTCTTAAATATTCAATTACCCGAGGCTGGTGACTTATTGGGAGTCGTATATCAATCACTTGTGGCCGAAGGTAGTAAAGCTCAAGCAGGTTCTTATTACACCCCAAAAAGTGTAGTTGATGAAATCATTAATAGTCACATACAAAATGATTCACTAGTTCTTGATCCCTGCTGTGGAACAGGCCAATTTCTCTTGTCTGCAGCATCTAAGGTCAAAAATCCTAGAAACATATGGGGCTTTGACATAGATGAAACGGCTACAAGATTAGCTCGCTTAAATTTGCTAATAAAGTTTCCAGATGAAGAATTTTCACCAAATATATACCACAAGAATACCTTGCTCCATGTTCAATCGGGGGGGCTATTTGCTGACGATATCCCGAATTTTGATGTAGTTATCACAAATCCACCTTGGGGGGTCCATTTTTCTCAACACGAGACTGATCAACTTCAAGGTATATATCCATCCATTCAATCAAATGAGTCTTTTTCGTATTTTCTCAATAAGGGATTAAGCCTTCTCAAAGACGGTGGAATATTGTCGTTTATCCTTCCTGAGTCAATCCTCAATATAAAGACTCATCGAGATATAAGAGAAGTAATATTGAACACGTCAAAAATCCAAAAAATTAAGTTCTTGGACCGAGTATTTAAAAATGTTTTTACACCTGTAATAAGACTTGATGTAGTTAAAACTAGCCCAGCAGATGAGCATACTTTTGAAGCTGAAAAGTATGAGGATATTTTAAGAGTTGATCAGTCGAGATTAAAAAAGAATCATGACTATATTTTTGATGTATTTTCTAACGGTAGTGATATGGTTATCATCGACAAGGTGTATAGCCTTGAACATGTAACCCTAGAAAATAATGCAGAATGGGCGTTAGGAATAGTGACTGGTGATAATAAAAAATATCTAAAAGAAAGAGAGACATCAGACAGCGAACCCATTATTACAGGCAAAGATGTCAAGAGATTTATAACCTGTAAGCCAAAAAACTTTATTAGGTTTGATATTGAGAAGTTTCAACAGGTTGCTCCAGAATATAAATACCGTACCGAGGAAAAATTGATTTATAAATTTATATCGAAAGACCTTGTTTTCTCTTATGACAACAAAAAGACTCTAACTCTCAATAGTGCGAATATTCTTATACCTAAAATAGCTGGGTATCCTGTAAGGACCATACTAGCACTGTTCAACTCGAGTCTGTATCAGTTTGTGCATCAGAAAAAGTTCGCTTCGATAAAGGTTTTAAGAAGTGATATTGAAAAGCTACCTTTGCCTACACTAAACAATAACCAACATCATGAAATAATTTCTCTGGTTGACAAGCTTCTTGATGAGGAAATTTCATCTGAGCAAAGGAAAGAAAAATATGTGGAGCTCGATAATCTGATTATGGACATCTTCTCCCTAAATGAGGACCAAAAAGCACATGTCGTGTCAAATGTGAAGATTTCTGATAAACTATTATCCGTATAATAAATATATGGATCCCCTTAAAGAAAAGCTAAATAAGCTCGTGGATGGGCTTTCTGCAGATAAAAAGGAAATAATTAAGACTAGACTTTCAAATCTCGTTTCGGTTTATCCTTTTAATGAATACGAATATATAATTTCTACCTTGTTAGGCTATAGGAAAATTACCATTGACGATTATAACCAGATTAGAGATGAATATATTGCTAAGAATATATACCTTAATATTTTCGAAATAGGATCGCCGAGGGGATTTGGTGAGCTATGGGCACAAGGACATCTTAAAGAGCTTGTACCTGAACTCGTAAAACCTACAAAGAAAATCGAAGAGAACTATAAAGGTGACTACGATTTTATATTACCTGGACAAGACCATCTTGTTCGAATTGAGGTAAAAGCCTCAAGAGCTGTAGATGGTGATAGTGCAGAGCCTTTATATGTTAAAGCTTTGGCGTTCGACAGTAAGCAACCTTTCTGGATGAATTTTCAACAAATTAAACCGGCACACTGTGATGTATTTGTCTGGATTGCTGTGTGGCGTGATGTGATCAAGTATTGGGTCCTATCTTCCGACGAAGTAAAGAATAATAAGTACTACTCAAAAGGTCAGCACCGAGGAAATGTTGGTGAAGGACAATTACATCTCAAAGATGACAATATCAAAGATTTTCAAATTTATGAGGTAAAAGCTGCTGAACTTAAAGATGCCATCGTGAGAGCTTATGAACGTCAAAAAAGTTCAAACGGATAAGGCTATTTAGCCCCTAAATGCCCCTGTGTACGCTTTTCTGGCCCCATTCGGGGCTTCTTGCGTATATGCCAGATTTCGCCAACTTTTTAGAGGGTCCAAAGTAATTCCTACTCTTAGAAATCTAGGAGGTCCTAAAATCACAAGCATTGTAGGCCCAAAAGTAATGCAACACGTTTTTCACTTTTTGGAGCCGACAATGTAAATATTCCCGTTGCACGGAAAAAGCTGGACCACTTGCAACGGGGGTCTAGCTTTTTCCGTTTTCAGGAAGAACTACGCAAGGTCGAAACCCCTCATGATAAGCAAACACGCATTCGAAGAATACAAGCAGATACACCGAGAAGAAATCGGCAAGGCTTTTTCCGATGATGTGCTTTTCGATGAGGCAACTAATCTGCTTACGCTCTTTGATCGCGTCTATCGGCCGATCAAGAAAGCGTGGCTCAAGGAATATGGACAACGAACAAGAGATAACTCCGATATGGCGAAACGAAAGACCGAGGTCGCCAGCCAGGATGGCTCTCAACGCAAATCAGAAAAACGCAAATCTGAAAAAGCAGATTGATCAGATGGACAAGTCAAAGCTTCGGACCAAGCGCAAGCCGAGCAGATTCTTTGTCGAAAACGAATACGTGCATGGCGGATATGTAGCCATACTTCCTAACGCATGCTCAAGAATCTATTACGTTCTCTCGGTCCATTGTAATAACGAAACACAAGTGGCATTCCCGAGCATCACGACTATTCAAGAGATGTCAGGCTGTACCAATCGCAACACGACCATGAAGGCTCTCTCCATACTTGAGTCGTATGGCATCATCGGAATCCTCAAGACCAAAGGATTCAATATGGTGAATGTGTACGCCTTTCAAGCCACTCGATACTGGAAACCGATCCCTGAATGGAAAGAAAGGATGGAGAAATACAGAAACAAATCGCAGTATCAATTCACCCCACATCGTAGTAACAAAAAGACCGACTATCGCAGTGACAGGGATGATACCCTAACTAACCTAAGTGATAACTCTCCTAATACTATAACTAGCATCGGAGATGTCTTAAGAAAAATGCAGTTGCAGGGACCCGATTCGGTTGCTATTCAGGAGCCTTCTGGGCATAGTGTCGTCGGTCCAGCTAAGCATGAACTTTTACCCGTAATAACGGGTAATTTACGGGAACATCGTAATAACACCAGTGATACTACGATAGACCAAGAAAGCACCGTTAATAAACGGGAAGAAACGGTGGACACAGTCGAAAGTGCACCATTTATAAATGGAGAAAAATGGACTAAGGAAGATGAGGGCATTGGTCTGATGGACATCAACAATGAAGACATCGGGCCAGGAAACGCAACATTATAAAACTATGAATAAAACACCACCAATCAAATACTTCCTCTACGCCCGCAAGTCGAGCGAAGCGGAAGACAGACAGGCGGCATCCATCGATGCCCAAAAAGACGAGCTCCTGAAGATTGCCAAAGAGCAGGGCTTGGCAATCGTAGACGTTCTTGAGGAATCGCAATCGGCCAAGAAGCCAGGCAGACCAATCTTCAACAAAATGCTCGAACGAATTTACAAGGGCGAGGCCAACGGCATCATCTGCTGGAAATTGGATCGTCTCGCTCGCAATCCGGTAGACGGCGGACAGATAAGCTGGATGCTCCAGCAAAGCGCCATCGCAGAGATCATCACCTTCGGCCGAACCTACTATCCGACCGACAACGTCCTCATGATGCAAGTTGAACTTGGCATGGCCAACCAATATATTCGAGACTTATCAGTGAATGTAAAAAGAGGCTTGGCCAAGAAAGTCCGAGAAGGTTGGCTCCCGAGCATGTGTCCCGTCGGCTACATGAGCACTCCTGACAGAGAAAAGGGATTTAAGACTATCACCAAAGACCCCGACCGCTTTCCAATCGTGCGGCGCATCTTTGACCTCATGCTCACCGGCAACTACACGGTCCAACAGATATGGAATATCTCACGCAAAGAACTCAATCTCACCACTTTCAAACGCCGAAGCCTCGGCGGCAAACATCTCTCAAAGAGCGGCATGTATGCGCTCCTGAGCAATCCCTTTTACTACGGTTGGTTTGAGTATCCGTACAAAAGCGGAGAATGGCACAAAGGCTCACATGAGCCGATGATCACCGAAGACGAATTCAACAAGGTCCAGCAATACATGGGCAGAAAGAACAGACCGTCGCTCGCCAAGAACCTCAACTTCGCATTTACCGGCCTCATGCATTGCGGCACCTGCGGTTGCGGCATCACCGCCCAAGCGAAAGTAAAGCGATGTAAGAATGGCAATGTCCACCACTACGTCTACTACAATTGCACCAAGAAGAAAGTAGATGTGAAGTGTCCCGAGCAATGTATCGAGCTCAAGAACCTCGAACTGGATATCAAAGGCAAACTCAGCGAAATCACCATTTCAGAGCGATTCAAGGATTGGGCGATCAAGCATCTGCATGAACTTCGCAAGACCGAGGCTGATAGCGACTCGGCGGTACTCAAAGGCAAGAACAAAGAGCTTGAGGAAATCACCAAGAAACTGCAATCGCTCACCCTCAATTTCACCTCGCCGGCCAATCAGGAGCGCACTCTCATTTCAGACGAGGAGTACCAGAATTTGAAGATGGGCATGGTCCGAAGAAAGCTCAAGCTCGAAGACGAGCTCAAGGTGCAGAACAAGGAGATCTTGGAATGGGTGGAGCTGTCGGAACGGACCTTTGACTTTGCCTGCTACGCCCACATCTGGTTTGAAAAAGGCGATGAAAAGACCAAGCGAGCCATCCTTTCATGCCTTGGCTCGAACCTCACTCTAAAGGGCAAAAAAGTCTTTGTAAATTACCATTCTTTCGTGAAGACACTCATAAAAAGTCGTCAGGCGGTTGAAGACGAATTAGAGAAGGTTAGAACCTCTAAAGTATCAAGCAATAAAAGACAAAACCCTACAAATTGTGAGGTTTCGTCACTAGGGCTCCCCGTCTCGAGTTGGGGACTTTTGCCGCCTTGCCCCGCAATGCTTTTTTGACATTTTTATTTTACCACAACGACGCATCCTGAGCACCTTAAAATCGCCTACTTCTCTACATACTTTATTGGATTTTGACTGCCTTTCTTCCAAATATGTGCGACGGATGTATTAAGATATTTTTCACGAATTTTAGATGGTGCGATAAAACCCTCAAATATATATCTCCCAGATACATCCTGAGAGGGTAGCCACTTTTTTATGACATACACCTCACGAATGATTCCTGCATATACGGCGCAGGCTATTTTAAATGTTTTTGCACGAGCGCCGACTTTCCAATCCTTTCGCGTTACCTGATAAAGTTCTTCTTTGGACATGTCGTGTCTAAATGCTTTGTTGATGCGAATGAGTATCACGGGGTCATCAAATACTGCTGGTCGAGCCTGATATTCTATCTCAATATCCCGCAAAGACATTTTTCCGCGCAAATAGGCATGATGACCTGTTACAAGATTGGTTAAATTATTCAATCCAAAATAATCGATCATTGCACTCTCTACTTCAAACGCCTCCTTTTCTTCCAGCCCGTGGCGCAAGACGATAAGCCCGACTTCGTGGCCAGCTTTCTGTATCTCACGAATAGTTTTTATCTTCTCGGTTTCTTTTGTCTTTTCCTCAAGCGCCCCAAGCAAATGATGATTTATTCGATTGCCTTTTCCTTTACCAACATAGAAAACTTTTCCTGCCTGAGGGTTGATAAGAAAATAGACATAATATTTGAGCTTCTCTATAGTTGACTGTGATAGCCTACTCATGCTCCGCGGGATGGACGGGTTCAGAACTCTTGGTAAGCCAATTCAAGCAAGTAGATTGGTCACAAATTCAGAAAGAGTTAGCGTTTAGTGGAATTTTAAATAATTATTGTTTAGAACTACGGTAGTCTTTTTACAAAGCTAAATAGTTCATTATCAGCTTCATTCAAATCTTCAGCTGTGATCAGTTCGCAAATTTTTGTAGCTAACTTTACTTTTGAAATAGCTATACCATTATGACAGTTAGGATCATTAGATAAATAATCCTTAACAATCTCGGTCCTTGTCTGTGTTGAGTTAAAAATCGACTGAAGGTGTCTTTCTGGATAGTAATACTCTATAGCATCTTTGGTTAAAGTTAGGATATGATCATCCTTTCCAATCAATAATTTCCACTCTCTTTCCAGCGTGTCTTTCAAAGGATTGTCTACTATTACATAAGTACGATCCTTATATACTGGAACATTTTTTTCATTAAATTTTAAAAAATTAGTGATTGAATTTATTGCGTATTTAACGCTTCCGTTTCCTCCAGAATTATGTACACCAAAGCCAGATTTACCTAAGAGACTAAGAATTTTCTTGATAAAACTAGTATCAGAAGGTCCTTCGAATATAAGCACTTTTTCAGGTAATAAGTAACTTGCGAGAGTGTTTCCTAATAATCTAAATATAACATCATTCATCTGCTCAACAGGTTTTATTTCAATTTTATCGTCCCCGTTTCGTTGGCAAATATAATTATTTGATGGATCTTCTAGATCTAGGAAATGATGAGAATGTGTAGCAATAAAGATTTTTTTCTTCGGTAAAGCCTTATCTTTAATTGCTTGAAATAAATACTTCTGTAAATACGGTTCCAGGCCAAGCTCTGGCTCATCGATACATAGATATTCAACTTCTGGGTCGAACAGTCTGATGAAAATCTCGATTGTCGCTCTCATCCCAGAACCCTGTTTTGTAATTGAGTATTTGTTTGCCTTTAGTAACATAGGCGACGCTGAATTGTCTACATCCTCTCGCTCTTCAATGAGGGGATTAGGAAAATATTTGTTATACCATTCAATAATTGGCTCTCGGTCCTTATCCTTGAGACTAAAGAAATCTTGCAAAGGCTGAATTTGGCGACTTGAGTTATCATCCTCTTGTTGCAGTGTTCGTGAATTGTATACTGGCAGGTTCTTTTTATAGTCTTCTTTCATAGACCCTTCGCCTGTTAGTAGAGTTCTATTCACTGGTACAACATAACTTTTTTGATCCTGAAAAGTTTTAGCTATACTTCGAAGAAGTGTTGATTTGCCACCATTGTTAGAGCCAACGAAAATGAAGAAATTTTTATCATCAGGCAGGTTTATGTTTTGTGTAGCGAACTGTTTTTCTTTATCTTGTATTTCCATATCTGTTAGAAGAATTATAAATTATTGTAAAGTATTGTAAACTATAGTAATGGATCCGATTACCATTACTCAAAAGGACGAACTCGCGCTATTTAAGCTTTCTGAACAAGGTCCGCTTGGGAAAAGAGCATTATTTATATTTCAGTATCTCTTCATACGTGCTGACTTCAGGGACCTTGTAAAAGAGTTACGTGCGGAATTTGATATACCACCAGAAGGTTTTGACTTATCTGACCATAGTCAAAGTGAAATCGTAAGACAGAAGTACGTTGACACGGGCGGTTTCTCAGGAGAGATGATTTTTACAGCTAGTTTTAGACTAGATCCAAAAATGTCACATCGTATTGATCAGTTTATCGAGCAGTGTGGAGTTGTGCAGTATTCGCCTAATATGGATCTTGCAGAAGGTTTTATCTCAGCAATTGTCCGAGAGTACATTCTCCTTAATGATTTTATCGGTCTCTACAAAAATCGTTTTGGTCTGATTACTGTAGAACAGTACGATGTTTATGATCGCGAGGATGAGAATTACAGCGAAAAAGATGTTGAACTTCGTTTCTCTATACCGATCTCTGTGAAGAGGGATGAATTTAAAGAGTATATTGATAATATTTGGGACGTTCTTGAAAGCTCAAGAAAGGATTTTTTACGTAAACAAGACCAAGTTCGTTTTCGTCCGAGAAATAACTTTGTCCGTGATGTGCTTATTTTGAATAAGTACATAGAGCTTGAGAATTTACCGAAGTCCAAACAAACGGCTCGTGGTATAAACTATTTAGATGTAGCTACTAGAAAAGAGCTTATTGCAGAAGGTCATTTAGATATACCTGATGAGGGGTCAATAAGAAGTATAGTGAGTAGATTAAAACGTGAAATTAAAGAGAAGAGTGCATATTGGGAAGAACGAGAACCTGATCCAGAACCCGATCCAAACTACAAACCATCAGATAATGATGGCTTCTAGCGTTTAAGCCCACTGCTTAAATGCAACAATGTGGCTTTTAAACTGAACTCTTAAATTCAGTATTTTACTTTTGCCTACTGTAATAACGTATGAGCAACCTTCGGGTTGTTTATGAGTTGTTCAGACACACAAAAGATAAGTATCTCTGATATGACCTGTGAAGACAGGGGTCGACTTGTTAGTGCTTTTGAGTGGCTGATGAAGCAGGATAAAAAGCAAAATCCTGCTCTTTATCAGGAAAAATACAGGGAAAATGATCGACACAGTATGTCTCCTCATTCCGAAGGACAAGATGAAATTTATCGAAGGTGTGTCTAATTGGGAACTCTATTCACGTACAGACACCTATCAAAAGTTTGTACGGAACCCTTCAAAGATCGAGAAGAATACGGGTAAGTATTTTCCAAGACTGACGGGCTATAAAAGACGCTTCGGAGATGATGCAAATGTACGCATTGAGTTCTCGGTCCCGAAACTGCTTTTACTAAATAATCTCGATGAAGTTACTGAAAGTGACTTCTCGAGAATAGTAAATGTTTTATACGACCGTCTAACCGAAATGGGCGTAGTTATTCCAAAATCAGAGCTTAAAAGTGCGAATGTTAGCTCCGTTCATTATTCAAAGAATATCGCCCTGACTAACGGGTATACTGCCAGCTATATCCTTTCGGAGATTAACAAGATTGATCTTAGAAAGAGCTTTGATTTCTCGAAGGCACGCTTCACAAATGATGGTCAGAGTTTGTACATTCACACTACAAGTCATCAGTTCGTGCTCTATGACAAGATTGCTGATTTAGCTAAGGGCAAGAAGCGAGCTATCGATAAGGATCAGACAATATACCAGCGGTCCTTGTTTGAACAGATAGATCAATCATCAACCGAGGTACTTAGGTTAGAAGTAAGGCTGAATAAGAAGCAGAAGTTGAAAGAAGTGTTAGCTAAGTTCGGTCAAAATCAAACTCCGATCTTCTCGGATATTTTCTCAGAAAAAATAAGCAAAAAAATCGTAGTGGATTATTGGAATACACTTATTAAAGCCAACAATCTAGCAGTACTCTCTTTGGACCTCAAACCCAAAGACCTACTACAGCTATTAATCCGATCCGAGTTTAAGGCGAAGCCCAATCGACTGCTATATCTCATAGGTTTACATTGCCTTGCACGGGACGGAACTGGTACAAGGCAATTACGATCTGTGCTCGAGAAGAAGTCTAGTGATAGAAGTTGGTACCGTATCTCAAGTGACCTCAAACTTCTAGGTGAACTTATTTCTGATGATTATCTGAGAGATTGGGTCAAACATATCGATCAAGCACTAAAAGATTACAAAACATTTAAAGTTAATGAATATGCAAAACCGATCGCATCAAAAGACTTTTAACACTTCATTTCTTAATCGAGTAATTACGTATAAAGAGAAGCTCAAGGAAGTCGAGACATCTTCCATTGAAGAGGTGTTAGAAAACTTCTCAAAAGATCTATACCCAGAGCAAGAATTAATCGTGTGGGAAATGATTAGTTTACATTATGAAAATGGCACTTTGATGCACCCAGAATGGGACTTAACTGCCAAAAAAGAGCATTATAAGTCAGTATTCGCTCAATCTTTCGGTATCAACGGGTAGTTACTAGGGATGTAAAGAATAGTAAAGTATAATAAAACACATATGGAGGAAAAAGAATTTTACACAGCGCAAGAACTTGCTGAAATGTTACGTGTGAACATTATGACAGTCTATAGGTATATAGATGCAAAAAAACTCAACGCCTACAAGTTTGGAAAAGAGTATCGTATTGATAAGGTTGAGTTTAAAAGTTTTCTAGAAAAGGCAAAAACAAAGTGATATATGGCGAAACAAAAATTTACATTCATTGATCTATTTGCAGGAATTGGCGGTATTAGAATTGCATTTGATAATGTTGGCGGTAAGTGCGTTTTTACTTCTGAGATTGATGAGCAATGTCAGAAGATGTATGAAAATTATTTTGGTGACAAGCCACACGGCGATATAACTAAAATTGATGCAAAGGATATTCCCGATCACGATATTCTAACTGGCGGTTTCCCTTGTCAGGCTTTCAGTATCATCGGTGGGATGAAGGGTTTTGCGGATACTAGAGGAACGCTTTTCTTCGATGTTGAGAGGATATTAAAAGAGAAGCGACCAAAAGCATTTCTACTAGAGAATGTAAGAAATTTGACTGTGCACGATGGGGGTAGAACTTTTCAAACCATAAAAGATAGACTGCTCGATTTGGGTTATTTTGTGCACTATAAAGTTCTTAACGGACTGGATTTTGGGGTTCCTCAAAAAAGAGAGCGAATAATGATTGTTGGTTTTGAAAAAAATTATCCCTTTGTCTTTCCTGATGGTTCTAAAGTGAAGAAAAAGTTATTAACTGATATTCTTGAAGACGAAAGTACGATTGACCCTAAGCACTTTGTCAGTGATTACGTTAAGCAAAACTTGCAACAAAAGTTAATCGACCAAAATAAGCAGAGACCTGATTATCCAACTATTTGGCACGAAAATAAGTCAGGCAATATTGGTATTCACGAGTTTTCTTGTGCTTTGAGGGCTGGGGGTTCTTATAATTATTTGCTAGTTAATGGAACCCGAAGACCAACTCCTAGAGAGATGTTTCGGTTACAAGGTTTTCCAGATAATTACCCTATAATTGTTCCTTTAACCCAAGCTAGAAAGCAGGCTGGGAACGCTGTGGTTGTGCCAAAAATTCAAGCTGTTGCTGAAGCAATGATTGAAGCAATGTCAAAGAAACCTATTTCTTCATTAGATCAAGATGAAGTTTCCAATGTTGTCTTGGAGTTTAGTAAGTAATAATTAATGAATTATGCCCGAAGAGAAAAAAGCACTTGATAGTTTGATTAAAAAGTCTAGAGTGCACTTTTACAAGCCAATTCAGATTGCAGAAATTCTGCATCATAAAAGGAATGGAGCCGACATCGAACTCTCGGATCTTGAACAGTATCGTAATATATCCAAAAGATGGCGAGACGAGGTCTCAACTCGACTAATCGGACGAAGAAGCACATCTAGTCAAAAGTATCAGGATAATCTTTTTGAGAATAACGCTATTCCGCCAAACATCTTGGCGAAATTAGGTAGTGTAAATCAAGAAAGCGCAGGTGGCGTAGAAGCATATATTTACTATACGATGAAGGAGAAATTCTCAGAATTACATTCTGTTGCCACCTACATTGGAACTGCAACACCTGAGACATTTGACTTAGATGAAGTAGTAAATATTTTCACAAGAACTGCAGGTTTAAAAAGAAGTATTGATAAGGTTTATGAAATCGCTGTTTATGCCTTGTTTGCGACTATTGTTAGGGCGTTGCGTGCAGAAATTACGCTTGCTATTAAGAATGAGGACGAAGAAATCTTAGCTGACTTTAATACGTTTATAAAAAATGTTTTAGGGATTTCAGCAAACCAGACCCAGCTTACTGTACCAGCTAACTTATATCGAGTAGGTGCTACAAATGCAGCAGATAGAGGCTTAGATATGTGGTCAAATTTTGGTCCTGTAGTGCAGGTTAAACACCTTACAATCACTCCTGAAACTGTTGAGGATATAGCTGAGGGAATTGCGGCTGATAAAATAGTAATCGTCTGTCTTGATGCAGAAAGAGAAGCTATAGCGGTATTGTTGGCACAGGTTGGATGGGGTGAAAGAATTCAAGGTATCATAACTCTAAGTGATCTTCGAGAGTGGTATTTACTTTGTATGAGCGAAAAATACCGAGAAAAATTAGGAGTTGCATTGCTTAGCGACTTACGAAGGGAGTTTGCAAATGAATTTCCTTCTGGAGCTGAATTAAACCCTTTTATTGCTGAAAGAAACTACCAGCAATCTTTCCCTGTAGGTTGGTAAGTTAAGTTATGAAAGCAATAGTACTAGCTCGTGTATCTACTGAAGAACAACGTGAAGCTGGTAACTCATTGCCAGCACAACAAGCGAGACTTATCTCTTACATTGAGAAATCATTCAGTAAGACAAACAATCAAAAATTAGTGCTCGAAAAAGAGTTCGTTTTTGACGAGAGTGCCTATAAAGAGCATCGAAAAGAGTTTAATAAAATAACCGAGTACATTGAAGGTTTTAAAGAAACTGTAGCTCTTTGCTGTGATAAAGTTGACCGACTATCGAGAGACTTTTTAATCGGTCTGCCTGTGTTAGAGAGGTTGAGACGAGATGGAAAGATTGAGCTTCACTTTCCATCAGATAACTTAGTTCTACACCAAAATTCGCCTGCCACAGACCTTTTCCACTACAACATCGCCCTTGCTCTAGCCCAGTACTATTCAAACGCCATCAGTGATAATACTAAAAGAGCACTTGAACAAAAGCGAAGAAATGGAGAATGGACTGGTAAGGTACGTATAGGTTATTTGAACGTGTCGCTTGATGCTGAAAAACGCCTTCGAAAAGATATAATCATAGATCCGTTTAGAGGACCGCTTATTCAGAAGTTGTTTGAGCTGTATGCAACAGGCAACCATTCACTTGAAAGCGTTCGCTCCGAAATCATTAAACTTGGTTTGAGAAGTCTTGATGAAAATAAGCCTTCCAAAAGTAATATCGATCTAATTCTCAATGATCCTTTTTACTGTGGTATTGCTGTGTCGAAAAAGTACGGTAAGTTTGCTCATCGCTATCCGAAACTAATTTCGAAAGAGCTTTTTGACCGATGCCAAGAAGTGCGAACTAAGAGAACCAATAACCGAAATAAGGTAGTCTCAAAGGATTTCATCTTCAAAGGGATGCTTAAATGTGCTAATTGTGGCTGTTCGATGAGTGCTGAAACGAAAGTAAAACCGAGTGGCAAATCCTATACGTATTATTCTTGCACGAATGCCAAAAAAACCTGCAAAAAACAATACGTTACTGAGCAAGACCTCCTAAAGCCCATCTGGGACGTACTGGGACGTTTCGGAACGATTTCAGAGCAGGTACAGGCTGATCTAGTATCTGAGCTAAGAAAGACCACAGAAGCCGAAATTGAGTTCCATAAGGCACAATTAAACCGTATCCGAAATGAATACGAAGAACTTAAGAAGAAGGACGATCGTTTGCTGGATGCTTATCTAGACCAGAGTATTACTAAAGATGTCTATGACAAAAAACATCAAGACTATGCTGACAAGCTCCAGCTCCTTGAGATAGAATTATCAGAGTACCGAAAAGCTGACTACGACTACCAAACAACCGTTGCTACAGTCATATCTTTGGCACGAAGAGCACAAGCCATCTTCGATGGTTGTTCTGAAGTTGCTGAAAAGAGAGCGTTTTTGAATTTGATACTTCAGAACCCGACCGTAAACGGAAAAAAGCTAGATTTTACACTAGCTTCTCCGTTTAATTTGGTCCTTGATTTAGCTGACGTCTCTTCTGGCTCCGCAGGTAGGATTCGAACCTACGACCAATCGGTTAACAGCCGATTGCTCTACCGCTGAGCTACTGCGGAATGTTTCTCTATTTCGTTTGTTTTGTTCTTGAACTTGAAGCTGATTAATTTGCTGATTCCTAATCAATCTAACCAATTCAGTCCAAGTGCTTGTATTGTACAGAAAAAAAATGATTATTCAACCTTTTCTGGTGGCTGTTTTGAAGGTTTGGTGTTGGTGGGGACAAATTGGCCATAAGGGGGCGGCAACGTAGTTGCCGCCCCCTTATGGCCAATTTGTCCTGTGCAAAACTCCAAAAAAACCAACAAAACAAAGAAAGTTTAATTTGTCCAAAAAGATAGTATAATTAGGGAGTTATAAGTTAAAGATTTTCTATGCTTACACTTTATTACAAACCAACTTGTCAATTTTGTCGGCGAGTGCTAGCTGTGATTGATCGTTTGGAACTGGAGGTGGAAATGAAGGATGTTACCGAGTCGGAAGTAGAGGCCGATTTAGTTGCTAGAGCGGGAAAAATGCAGGTCCCTTACTTAGTAGATACTGAAATCGGAATTGAAATGTTTGAATCAGATCTAATTGTCGCTCACTTACAGACCAATTATGGAAAATCATCAATTCCGGCTCGTCCGCGCGTTCATATCAGCGACAGCACCTGCGTTTCTTGCGAGGGATAGTTTATGTACGTTAAGGTTCGGGTGATACCGAAAGCAAAGAAGGAAACAATGAAAAAGATTGCCGACCAGACCTTTGAAATGACGGTAAAACAGCCTGCTGAAAGAAATTTGGCCAATAATCGCGTAAGAGAACTGTTGGCTAATGAATATAATATAGACAGCAAAGCGGTTAGAATTGTTTCCGGTCATCATTCAGGCAGTAAAATATTTGACGTAAAAATTGATTATTAGAAAGATAAGTCTAAAAATATGTCATTCAATAATATTATTTTCAAAAACACTGACGCTAATGTTAAAAAAAGTTTACATGATTTGGTTGAACAAAAACTAACTTCACTGGAGAAATATGTTGGTGATGAAACCGATGTGAAATGTGAGGTTGAATTTGAAAAAGTTGCTCCGCATAATTCTGGTGATATTTATCGGGTGGAATTAAATCTTTGGGTGGCCGGAAAAATGTATCGCGCTGAGTCTACCAAATCCACTTATGAGGCAGCTATAGATTTGGTGCGCGACGAACTAGATCGAGATTTGAGCAAAAGTCACGACAAACGCCATACCCTAGAGAGAAAAGGAGGTAGAGAAATCAAGGAAGCGCTTCGGTCTATAGAATAAAATCAGCGGAAACAGAGACTAAAATCAGTCTCTGTTTTTCCTTCCGGAACGATGCGGGTAATTTGCAGCTTGTTGTTAATAATATCAGCGTGTTTGATTTTGTAGCGCTTTCCTTGATGAATAAAAAAAGTTTCAGGCCAGCCGTCAAAAGCGCGGATTTTTAGAAGTGCTTGGTAAGCTTCATTGCCGGATGGTAGATTGTAAGGGTTGATGGCAAGTTCGCCCATGTTTTTTTTGATTTTGGTACAAAAAGTAGCTTGCGAGTGGTCTTGGGTGGTGGGCGAAATTTCACCGGCCAGATAGCGAGGAATCAAATCTGCCAACATGGCTCCGCCTTGGTGCGCCATGGCCACGTCTAATTCTTCGCCGGCAACCGGCCAGTTTTCCTCAGAAATTTGTATTGCCATCTGACTTAAAATGGGGCCGTGATCCAAATCTTCGTCCATGAGCATAAGGGTCACGCCGGTTTTTCTTTCGTCATTTAAAATCGCACTGCGAATCGGGCTGGCGCCGCGGAGTTTGGGAAGTAGAGAAGGGTGAACATTAATGGTTCCAAATTTTGGCAAATCCAAAAGCCAAGCCGGCAGGATTTTTCCGTAAGCGACAACAATAAATAAATCCCAAGCACTTTCGGTTAATTCTGGAACCAAACTTGCTTCTTTGAGGGTTTTTGGTTGAATGACGGGAATGTCATTATCCTGTCCCCAGATTTTTACCAGTGGGGGCGTGAGAATCTGTTTTCTTCCCACCGGCGCGTCGGGATTGGTGACAATTAAATTTGGTAAGATATTGGCTACTTTCAACTCATCCAGCACGATTGAAGCTATTTTAGGCGTGCCAAAGAAAGCTATTTTCATGTTAGGGGAGTTTCGGTGTTACTGATTTCCACGTCTTTACCATCTTTTTTGATCCAGACTTTTTCCGCTTTGTCGGTAAATAAAATACCATCGAGATGATCGTGTTCGTGTTGCATTATTTGCGCTAGAAGTCCACCGGCGCCGCGGGTAAATTTTTTGCCATGTTCATCTAAAGCTTCCAAGGTAACATTAGTGGCTCGGCGTACCAATCCATAACGGTCGGGAATAGAAAGGCAGCCTTCGCCAGACACACGGGTTTTTTTGGAAATTTTCGTGAAGCGGGGATTGATGGCTATGATGGTCGGTAGACGCTCTTCTTCTTTTCCGCTTTGATCTTCAATGATAAACATTCTTTTACCAACGCCAATTTGTGGCGCCGCGATGGCGACAGCCGTAAAACCGTCAACTTTATAGGTCTTGATTGCTTTACGTAAATCTTTTAGAAGTTTGGTAACGGCACCGGCAGCAAAATCTTCCGCTGTAATTTCTTCCGCTACGGTGTGCAATACTGGATTGTTTTCTGGTACTAATTTTGCCATAAATTTAAAACGTGTTGTAATTATAGCAAATTACCACAATCATTAAAACTAAACAATACGGCTAGGATCAATTTCCACTCTGACATAAGGCGGAAGATTCCTGATGATATCTATCAGTGCCTTATATTCCTTGCTGCCGACAGGCAGTCTAAACAAAGAATGCCGCAGTAATTTCCCTTGTCCAAAAGTGGGATTGCTATAAAAAAGACCATTGTAAGGCTTGGTTAAAGCTTTTATTGTTTCCTCTGTGGATAGGATAAATTCTTTGGTGCCTGTCCAGCTCAGTAGTACAAAAGTTGAAAAAGGTGGGTAATTCAAACTTTCTCTCAGGGCTAATTCATCACTGTAGAAGTTTTCCAAACTGCCGGTTTTGACGTAATTGATCAATTCATCAGGCGGGGTACGGGTTTGAACCAGCACTTCCTTGTGGGAAATTTCTCGTAGTTGCAGCAGGAGTCTGAAAGTGTCTTCGTCGGCTCTCCAGGTGGGATTGGAACGAGTGGCATCCAGAGAAATGATGGCGCTTAAATCCACTCCGCGTAGCGTCAGGTAGGGTAAGGTCATGGTCGTGCCAATCAAAATCACGCCGCGTTTGGAATAAAATTCATCAATAATTTTTTCCGCTCGTTTTTTGGTAGCGGCAGTGGTGTTGTCAAAAAGTAAAACGGTTTGGTTGGGGAAATTGGCGACGGCCTCATCAAAGACATGTTGAATACCGATGCCGCGTTGTTTTAGCCTCCAAGAGCCGCAGTCGGTACAAGTATCGGCCGCTCGCACTCTTCGTCCAGAAGTGCTGGAAACAAACCACCTTTCTTCTTCACCGTCTTTTTTATATGTCCGCAGTAGTGAATAGGGGGTGTTGGAATCGGGGCAACGAAAAATAAAACCACAATCAATACAGGCTACAACTGGAGAAATTCCCCGTCTAGCTCCATACAAAAAGACTCGTCCACGGCTTTCTAAAGTACTGTTAATTCTTTTTTTTAGCTCTGTGGAGAATAGCAAAAAAGGCAAGTGCGGCGAGGGCTTGTCTTTTTGTTCGATGATGGTGAATGGAGTGGAGAAGGCGATGCGTTTTGTTTCTTCGTTGTGGGTGAGGTATTTTTCGGTTCTTCGATAATGTTCATCTTCGGCGCGCGGCAAAATGTCCCCCAGCAAAATACTACGACCGGTAACTTTGGCTTGAGTGATTAGGGCGGTGCGATGGTCGAGGTAGGGGCGGGTTCGGTCTTTGTATAAGTTATTGGCGCTTCTTTCGATTATTATTGAGAGCAGATCAACACGGTCCAGGTAGGCGTGAGAAGGGGTGGTCAAAATTACTTTGGCGATACTGGTATCTTCAAAAGCAGCATAAGCCTTTTTGCGTTCGGTTTTTGATTGCTGGGGAGAAAATTTAACAATTCTATCTTCAATCCCGTGAGAAAGATGAGAGTGAGCATATTCCAAATCAACGGAATTGGGAATCACAAACATAACAGAACCTCTCCTAGCCAAAGTGCTTCTGATATGGCTGCGGTAGGTGACGTATCTTTCTGGGATAATGGCGGTCAAAATCTGTGGCGCGGTATCTTCGTGGTGGGTGAGTGAGGATACTGTCGGGTATTGATACTGGCCATTACGGAGATCGGGTGATAGGAGTTGGTACAAGATTGCTCCCAGTGAACTGGGGTAAATTTCGGTTAATTTTTCTGCGGTTTGTCGTAAACATAGAGGAATTATGGCTGGGTTGGTTTGTTCGGGGAGTTTGCGCAGGGCAAAGGAGGCGTTTCTGAGTGAGGTTTTGTGGTCGGTAGCTGGTTTGCTGCTGGTTATGATGGCGCGGTGGTTTTTATTCCTAATTGGCACGGTCACAAAAGTACCGACTTCATAGTTTACGCTACTAAAATAAGTCAGAGTGTTTATTTTGGTGGCTTTAATAAGGGGAATGACCTGGATGACAAACATTTGGGATATTGTAACAGAATATAGGTGGGTAGTCAGGTTGTGGGGCGAGGGTTGTGATTCTCCGGTGAAAACTCACCTAAAACTCATCTAAATATTCAATTTTGGCACCAAGTGAAGACAGTCTTTCTACTAATTTTTCATAACCGCGGTTGATGCTGTAGATGTTGCGTAAGACGCTGTGTCCGTTGGCCCCCAGCATGGCAATCAAGAGTATGGTGGCGGGACGAAGGGCGGGCGGGCAGATGAGTTCAGTTGGTTTGAGTTCGGTGGGGCCGGTGATGTAGATGCGGTGCGGATCAGCCAAAACCGTGTCCGCTCCCAGCTTTTCCAGTTCGGTAAAATAAATGGCTCGCTTCTCATAAACCCAGTCGTGGATTAGGGTTTGGCCTTCCGCTTGAGTAGCGATAACGGCAAAAAAGGGAAGGTTGTCTATATTGAGTCCGGGATAAACAGAGGGGTGGATTTTTTCGTGCAAGGCGATTAGTTTTGATGGTTTGGTGGTGATATTGACTAATTTTGTAAAATTATTATCAGATAAATAAACTTTAGATTTGGTGTACTTAAAACCCATTTTCTCCAGCTTTAAAAGCTCAAGTTCCAGAAATTCAATGGGGCAACGAGTGATGGTTATAGCTGAATTGGTGACAATAGCTGTCGCTAAAAAAAACATACTGTCGGTTGGGTCTTCCGACAAGGTGTAGGTAATGTTTTTATTTATATCCGCCACTCCCGTGACTTTCAGTGTGGTGGTGCCGATACCTTCAATCTTAACTCCTAATAATTGGAGAAAAATACAAATTTCCTGCACCATGTAATTGGCGGAAGCGTACTTTATAACGGTGGTGGACGGAGTTCTGGCTGCCGCAAAAAGAGCATTTTCCGTAACGGTGTCGCCGGATTCATAAAGAATGACTTCCTCCGGACTTTTATTAGTATGAATTATTTCATAACTATCATCAGTGGTTTTGATATCAACGCCAAAATGTTCCAGGGCGTAGAAATGCGGTCTGACAGTCCGGCTTCCGAGCTTGCAGCCGCCTGATTGCGGGAGATTAAATTTTGGTAAAAAATGAATCAGCGGCCCGATAAACATCACGATGCTGCGAGTACGCTTGGCGGCTTCAGTATCGATCTTTCTTAATTGGTACTGCTTGGGCGGGGTAATAACGACCGTGCTGTCTTTCCAGTCTACCTTGGCGCCGATACTCTCTAGGACTTCAATAATACGGTGCACTTCCTCAATTCGAGGCATGCGGTGCAGGGTGGTTGTGCCGCGATTGAGGATACTGGCGCAGAGCAAGCCCACAGCGCCATTTTTGGAGGTGTTTGTCTCGATGGTGCCGCTCAGCTTTTTTTTGCCTTCAATCTCGACATTGACCGTCCCCAGGGAAAGGGTAATCAGGTTTTTGCCGAGGGCCTTGCTGATTTTTTTCAACATATCAGCGCTGATGTTTTGTCGGCCTGATTCCATGCGAGCAACGGCACTTTGAGTAGTGTTGATTTTTTTTGCCAATTCAGCTTGCGTCAAGCCTTTGGTTTCGCGCATATCGGCGATGCGATGTCCAATATTTAACATATCTTGCCATTATAGCATATATGCTATGGAAAAATACTTTGTAGTTTTGGATAAAAGCGGTACTATGGTGTATCTATAGCTATGTCTTGGAATAATCTAACTCCCAAAATAGGAATTGATCTTGGTACGACTAGTATTTTGGTTTTTGTACCTGGACACGGCATTGTTCTCAATGAACCGTCAGTGGTTGCCATATCGGACGACAATCGAGTGGTGGCTGTCGGCGCTGAGGCCAAACAAATGATTGGTAGAACTCCCGACACCATCAGAGCCTATCGTCCGATGAAAGATGGCGTGATTGCTGATTATCGCGTGACGGAAGCCATGCTTCGTTATTTTCTTCGTAAAGCTCTGGGGAAATATAATATTTTTAAACCGGATGTCATGGTGTCGGTGCCGGCGGGCGTAACCTCGACCGAGAGACGAGCAGTGGTGGAAGCCACTCTCAAGGCAGGAGCCAAAAATGCCTACGTGGTGAAAGAGCCAATTTTGGCAGCTATCGGAGCGGGTGTACCAATCTACGAAGCACAAGGGCATATGATTATTGATATTGGCGGTGGGACTATCGACGTGGCTGTTATTTCACTCGGCGGTATTGTAGCTTCAAATTCAGTCAAATGTGCCGGCAACCGCATCGACACCGCCATCATAGATTATGTTAAGAAATCCAGAAATTTATCTATCGGTGAAAAAACCGCTGAGGAAATTAAGATTACCATTGGTTCCGCTTTGCCGTTGGAGGAAGAGTTGGTAATGGATATAAATGGAAGAGATGTCTTGTCGGGTTTGCCGCGGACGACTGAAATTCGTACCAATGAAGTCGTCAAGGCTATTGGCAAGGAGTTGAGAGAAATGATAAAAGCCATAAAGGATGTCTTCCAAGAGACTCCGCCAGAATTAGCTTCAGACATTATTGACGGTGGTATCATCATGACAGGAGGAACTTCTCAATTGCGAAATTTTCCGGAACTGGTGAAAAGACGCACTGGAGTCAAAGCCCAGCTGGCTGATCGAGCTCTATTTTGCGTGGTCACCGGCACCGGTATCGCGCTTGAGCACCTTGATACCTACAAACGCACAGTTTTGGCAAAACGTTAATTTAGGGGATAGTTGCCATCGTCTTCTGTATTTTTGAGTTACAATAGCAAATATGTCAGAGGAAATACCAAAGAGATTTTCCTCACCGGAGGAAGAGATATCTTATTTACGGGAACAAATCGCCGCTCGTGAGCGGGAGCTATTGTCTCGCTCTATTGAGTTAGACAAAACAGACATAGAAACTATCGGCAAGGAAGAAATTAGAGAATACGCGTCTTTTACACCCAGGATTATTCTGGATCCAAGTCATAAATTAGACGATGCCAGCGTGGCTATTTCCGTTGAGCAGATTAAAGAGACATCCAATCCGGTGGAAGAAATAATTGCCTTGGCTTTGGAGAAGGGTATTCGTAATGCTTTGTCTGTTTTAGAAAAAATAGACAATGCTTACATAGTAGATGAAGTGCATAAGCGGCTGGTCGAACAGATTCGTTCGGGCGTGAATTTGCAGGATATAAAAGAGGGTGTGAAGGAATGGCATCTTCTGCACATGACGCTTTATGAATTGACTCTACCGGAGACAAAAGCCGCCAACGGCCGAGAGTACCAATTGGCGGAATTGGTGGGGATGATGGAGCAGTTATTCGCGGGTCTCCGAACTATAGGCTCAGTATATTCGTATAATCACTTCGCTATTGAAATTGCCGTGGCTGATTTTAGCGACGATATTATTTTCTACGTGGCGGTTCCAAATAAATTCGTTAATCTGTTTGAAAAACAAACTCTGTCTTTGTTTCCGCAAGCCCAACTAACAATCCAATCTCACGACTATAATATTTTTGTTAATGAGGGCACGACTCTCATTTCAGAAATGTCCTTAAAGAAACATCCGATCTATCCGATTCGCACTCACGACGGCTTTACTTCCGATCCTCTGTCTGTCATCTTGAACGCTTTTTCCAAAATCGACCGCGAAGGTGGCGGAGCAGCAGTACAGTTTTTGATGCGTTTTCCTCAGAAAAAGTATCGAAAAAGTTACGAAGAAATCATAAAAAGCATGCAAAAAGGCATGAAGGCCGGGGAGGCTATTTCTCGCAGCACGGTCGGGGGAGAGATTATGGGTTCGTTGTCGGATTTTTTCTTCGCCAAGAAAAAGGGGGATGAGAGCGCGTCGTCTGAAATTGATAACGAAAAAATTGAACTTTTCTCACGGAAATTAAAATCTGAAATATTTGAAACCAATATTCGAATCGCGGTGTCAGCCAAGGAAAAAAGTCTGGCCGAACAAAGTCTAACCGAAATCGAATCCACTTTTAATCAATTTGATTTGGTTGAGAGCAATACTTTCGTGTCCAAGAGAGCCAAGGGTAATATAAAAAATTTACAAAAAGCCTTTGCGTTTCGCGAATTTTCTTCAAGTTCTGTCATTCCTTTCAATTTGACTGAATTATCTACTTTGATTCACTTTCCGGGCAATGGCATCGCTTCTTCTCCGCAATTTAAACAATCTCATTCCGCGACAGCCGCTGCTCCGACAGATATGCCGACCGAAGGCACTATTATTGGCATCAATCGCCACCGCAATTCCGAACAAACCATCTACATGAGCGAACTCGACCGTATGCGGCATTTGTACGTTATCGGGCAAACCGGTACCGGTAAATCAAAGTTTCTTACCAATCTAATCATTCAAGATATTCAGCAAGGAAACGGCGTGTGTATGATTGACCCGCATGGGACTGATATTGAAGAAGTATTGGGAGCGATTCCGCCGGAGCGAGAGCAAGATATCATATATTTTGATCCTTCCAGGATGGATCGGGTGGTTGGTCTTAATATGCTCGAATATGATATAAACAAACCCGAGCAAAAAACTTTCGTGGTCAATGAGTTGTTTTCTATTTTCCAAAAATTATACGGCGGCAATCCGGAATCAATGGGGCCGATGTTTGAACAATACTTTCGTAACGCCACGCTTTTGGTGATGGAAGACCCAGACAGCGGCAATACTTTGATGGACATTTCCCGAGTGATGGCCGACGCAAAGTATCGTCGCATGAAGCTGGAAAAAGCCAAAAATCCGGTGGTGGTGCAATTTTGGCGAGAGATTGCCGGCAAGGCGGGAGGAGAAGCTTCGCTCGAAAATATTGTGCCGTACATTGTGTCAAAATTTGACGTTTTTACCGCCAACGATTACATGCGGCCGATTATTGGCCAGCAAAAGTCAGCCTTTAATTTTCGGAAGGTGATGGACGAACGAAAGATTTTACTGGTAAATTTGTCAAAGGGGCGATTGGGAGAAATAAACGCCAATCTTATCGGCATGATATTTGTCGGCAAAATCCTGATGGCGGCTTTGTCGCGAGTCGACGATTCTTCCAAGTCCTTCGCTCCTTTTTATCTGCATATAGATGAGTTTCAAAATGTCTCTACTCCGGCCATTGCTTCTATCTTGTCCGAAGCGCGAAAATACAAACTCAGCCTTACCATGGCGCACCAATTTATCGCTCAGCTTGACTCCAGCATCAAAGACGCGGTGTTTGGCAACGTGGGTTCTCTGGTATCGTTCCGGGTCGGATCAGAGGATTCTCATTTCCTAGAGCAGCAATTCACGCCGGACTTTGAAGCCAAAGACCTGATGAATATACCAAATTACAATGCCATAGTCAGAATCCTCGCCAATGGCAAACCTACCAAACCATTTAGTATGGCTACTTTGGCACCTATTACTTCGGATCAGACCCAAGTCAAACGATTGATTGAGCAGAGTGCCACTCGCTATGGCCGTTTGCGCGGGGAGGTGGAAGCGGAGATATCCGCAAGATACTCCAAGCCGGAGATTTTACCATTATAAATATGTGCTATCATAATCCTAAGTTATGAGTGAGAAACTATCCACATCTGAAAGCGAACTTTCTTCAAGGTTAGAAAACGGGAATATTTCCGATGCTGTAGTTTTGGAAGATATAAAGAGAGAGGATGTAAGTTCAGAAAATACGGAGCAAGCTGAGTCTGATTCCAATAATCAAGAAACAAACGAATCCAGTCCGAAAGCCAAGCATGAATCTGATTTGAATAGTCAGGAAAAAATGGAGCTAGAGTTAAATCTCTTGGATAGAGAATTGAAAGACGCTATAGGTAACTTCAATCACATGATCGAAGTTAATGGTGTTCCTGATGGTTATACATATAAGGATTATGTACAAAATATAATAAATAAAGTCGAGCAGTATGTTCACGATGATATTAAAACTGAGATTTTAGAAAAAGAAAATTATTTAAGAACAATAATAAAATATACAGAGATAATTGAAAAAGGTCATCATCCGGAGAGAGGGGGGGTCGACTCTGAAAACGCTAAAGAAGTTGAAGAAGAATCAATAGAGAAAAAAGAAGAAGATTTAGCTGATGTAAACACAAAAGAAGAACCGGTAGAAGAAGTTGCAGAAGAAAAAAGTCAGGAACAAGAATTTTATGAAATAGCCAGAGAAGATTTATTTAAGTCTAAGGAAGGCTATAGAAATAAAAAAGCCGCCTATGAGGAAGCTCTGGAGAAATATCAAGAAGAACAAGCTGCAGTCGGTTTTTTTGGAAAGACAACCACAAAAATCAAAAGTATTTTTGGTATAAAGCCGGAAATTCCTGAAGCTATAAAGAAATTAGAGACTAAGTACAAAGAAGCTCGAAAAGAATATTCTGAGAACTTGAGGCATTCTTTGATTAAAAGAGGTGAGGTAAGCGGCAATAAAGAATTTCAAGAAAGAGAGAGTGTGAGTCCCGCTGCCGTAGAAAAGTCTAAATTCAGTAAAGCAGAAGCTTACGATTCCAATTCATTTGCTTTTAAAAATGCCTTCGCTCATAAATTTATTATTAAGCCCCATCAGAAGGCTATAGAAAAACAACAGGAGATATTACTGAGCGAAGCCGAGAAGTCAAGATTAAGAAAAATAATGCTAACCCTGTCCAAAAATAAGTGGCATATTCGTACCGGTTTGGTGGTGGGGGCTGGAGTTTTGGGAGCGGTGACAGGAGGGGCAGCAGCGGCAGCTTTGGCCGGAGCCGGTATGCAAGCCGGGCGAATAGCGTTTGGGTCTATTGCTGGTATGGCGGGTGGTATGGCGGGGCATGCGATTTTCTCAGGACATGTTGAAAAATCAAATGAAGCTCTGGCTAAACAAGAGGCATTTACCAGAAAAAATTATATATCTAGTAATTTAGATTATTTGGAAGAGCAATTGCTTAAGGCTCAAAAAACCAAAGATACGGCGGAAAAAAATCAGAGACGAGCCTCGGTGGCGGGGGCGGTGCTGGGAGGTGGACTTACGGCTTATAGTATGCCTGATATGGAAGCGGCAGAGTTGGTAAATAATATTTCCCAAAAGTCCGGTGAAGTGATGGACACTTCACAAGAAGCTCTTGGAAAGGCTTTAGACCAGATGAATGAGGAGGCAAAAGATGCTCTCAAGGCTCTTGATAAAGTTATTGAAGAGAGTAAAGCTACTGCCGCTAACGTCTCTGAGAAGGTCTCCGGCTCAGTTCCTGATGTTGTTAAAGATACTTATTCAGAATTAACTGAAGAAGCTAAAGAACAACTTTCAAATCTTGCCCGACAAATGGGTGTAGGAGAAACAGATTCTACACCTACGTCGAAAATTGATGACTTAGCGTATGGAGTGCAAACGCCTGAGACAGTGTCTTCTATAGAATCTGGTGAAGTTGTATCGCATATGTACGAGGTGGTTAAAGGGGATACTTTGTGGCACATAATGAAAAGAGAGTACGCGGAGGTTTTAGATCAACTTCCAGAAAATGAGCACAATAAAATCCTGGATAAGTTTTTTGATAAAGTCAGAGATGATGCTACTTTGATAAATTCACTGGGTCTAAAAAGTGTTGATGATATTGATTTAATTTATCCTAAGGAAAATATTGATATCGGTCTGATTGGTGAGGAGTTAACAAAAATGGTTAATGGGGAAGTTGGAGATGAGGGTATCGCGATTCATGAGAAGAGCGCTACTTTGGAGGTCAAGGTTGAAGGCTCTGAAGAAACCAGTATCCCCATTAAAATAAACAACGATCCTTTTGCGTATGGTGCGGATTCGTTTGCCGGCGACGGAGTATATACGCCTGAGGCAGATATTTCGTCCAATACTCCTCATACCAGCGTACCTTTTCACACCGAACCAATCGTCGATGCTAGCAAATTAAACTTCGCTGAGACACCTATTCCCACAGAATCTACAGAAACGAACCTTCCTGTTCCTGTAGAACCTATAAAAACAACCGTCCCCCCAGAGAAAAATTATTTTGACAACATAAAGCCCGAGGTTCTTCCTCAAGAAATGATAGCTAAAGCGATTGATCGTTATGTCGAGGGAATAGAGTCAGGTACCTACGATTTTATGGACAGGTTTGCCAATCACACCAGTCCCTTTCTATTTTTTAAAGAGATGGACTTGCGTGATTTTGATGAGTTTGGACAATCTGATGTTCGTGGTCAGTTTGCGGATCTGGCGAGAAGTGGTGGCGCGAATATAAAATATGAGACATACTTGGCTTTGAATGATCTTGTGGATATGATGAGAAAGGAGGTTGATGCACCTTCAGACATATCTTTAAATGAATACTTTTCAAGATACTTAAAGGAACATCCACAGATAGTTGAGGCGCTTAATTCTAAAAATTTTGCTACAGTGCAAAATAAGCTTGCTCATGATTTATACTACTTAAGATCATAATTCTATGCAAAATAATAATCAAAACAACAACGCACCCATAGCTTTAGATTTAGACCATCTTGAAGACGAACAGCAGCAACTCTTTTTAGAGGAAGTTGGAACTGTCGTTTTTCAAAGTGCTTTGATGAAGTATTTGGCCGTTGAAACGGAAGAAGTGGCTAGCGAGTTTGAAACTTTTATCAATTTACAAGTCGGTTCACCTGATTTCATTGAAAGCTTGTGTTTGAAGTACCCGAGTTTTGGTGAAGCTTTAAATGAAGAAATAACCGCTTTCACCGCGGAAATAAATTCTCTGGCGTAGACTTAATTCACACTTATAATTTAAAATTCGCTGTGTTTTATTTTACATAATGTTATTATGTGTAGGTTATGGATCAAAACAGTTCTTTAGTTACTTCGTACGATTTTAATTCTCAAGCTGGAATAACTTCAGTCTTAGCTGCTGTTAGGCAAAGCGGTTTAAATTCCGCCGACAAAAATGAATTAAGGGATTTAGTTTTTTTATACAAAAGTGGAGGTGGCGATGAGTCGGTAAGAATTTCTTTAGAGCAAAAATTAAAAGCTCATAAAATTGAGGTTATGTTGCCAAAGTCGGTAGTGACCAGCTCTGCGCCAGCTCCTAGTTTACCTTTTGGTAGCTACAGGCCGGCTCCGGTTTTTAAATCCCCTAAAGTTGAGTTTTCGCCAGTAGCTTCAAAACCAGTAGCCACGCCTCAGATGGCGACTGAGGTAGCTACACCCAATGTCGCGGCTGAGGAGGTCGTTGTTGCCGAGGCGGCGGCACCAGTCGAAGCACCGATTGCTGTCTCCAAGCCAATGCCGGCTTTTGTACCCAAACCAGAGCCAACTCCCGTATTTACTCCTCCGGTATCTATACCACCAGTTGAGCCAGTACTACCAGCTGAGGTTGTAAAAAGTGATGATATGGACACTCCCGCTGTTGCTCCACCATCAGTTTCAAACAACACTAATTATTTAGACCGAATCAGAGAAATAAAGTCCGTGGTCAACAACAAAGTTGGTAATCCGGTTAATTTGGTTGATATCAATAATGAAGTCGGAAGGGAATACATGAATGCTCTCCTCGACTCGATGAAAAAATTAAACGGCGGTCTGGCCGGAGATTTGGATAAAGCCATGCAAAGGCTAGAGATAGCTTTTTTAGCAGTTGAAAAAGCAATCATCGAACACGCCAAAACCACCCAAAATGCAGACTCGGCTAGTCGACAAATAAATTCAAATCTATCACCAAGCTCAGTCATCAAAAAAGAGGCTGCTTCCAATAATGTAGAAATCAAGTCCGGTTTTGATGATGTAAAAACAGACGATGTGCGGACGGGTTTTGAAGTCAATGGTGTGTCTGGTGCAGTAAACGCCAATGCGGTTTCTGAGACTAAGGTAGACTCAGCGGTCTATGTACCTGTAACTCAGTCGGAAAATTCGCCAACTTTTTCTGTTCCCCCTACACCTACACCCGCTCCAGCTGCGGTGCCCAGCCCTTCCCCCAGAAAGATAGTTTCCTTGGCGGAAGAAAAGAAAATACTAACCCCAGCCGACTTGCCAGAATACTCCGTCACCGCCGAAGATCTAGCCAATCCACTTTTTACTGGTGAGGTTGATAGGGGTTTGGATCAGTTGTTGTCTGATTGGCCGCTATTCAAAAAGAGCGGTTTGTTTGGAACTGGTCCAAAAGGTAGAGAGCATCCTCTCTACAAAAAAATATCCGGACTGCAAATACCGCTTTTGTTGGCAGGGCGTTTTGAGGGAGCTAGTCAAGAAATCAAGCAAAGCATAACCGACTACATGAATGGGTGGCGGTATGAACAGGGTATTATTTATGAGCAAGGTGAAACTTTTGATACTTACTTAAGGCGTGTTATAAAGCATATTATTGATTTACAAAAAAGACGAAATCCAGCATAATAGAGCCATGGTATTCGGTCATCATGCGTACTTAGCAAGGGAGGATTTGCATGAAGTTGATAAGTGCGAGAGGATAGTTACCAGCCTTGGTTTTGATGAGGTAAATTACGTGATGGATGAAACTTTTGGCATAGATGAAGCGAGAAAGTTGATAAAAACCGCTTACATCAAGCCAAATGTTTCCGAGAAAAAATTGATTGTCGTAAAAGTAAAAACCTTAACCTTGGAAGCCCAGCAGTCTTTATTGAAAATTTTGGAGGAACCGCCGGCTACCACCGTTTTTCTTTTTCTGGTAGACAAAGGGATAAAAATTTTACCCACTCTACAGTCACGTTTTCAAGAATATAGACTGGACGAAAAAAAAGAAAAACCAAAAGAGAATGTAACTTTTGTTGATTTTTGTAAATTATCTTACGCCGATCGTTTGGCTACCATCTCTAAAAAATTGGAGAAACCGGATTCGGTTTGGTTGAATGAAATCAGTGATGGCTTGGCTTTGGAATCACTAGACAATATTCAAAAAATGAAACCAAAAGTTTTGACCACCTTAAATATGATAATTATGAATCTAAACACCAGAGGAGCTTCCAATAAAATGTTGTTGGAAGAAATGGCCTTAACCATTCCTTTGCAGGCGAGTAAATAAAAAAATGGTAAACTATTAAGGATAATTAGATTTAGTATGAATAATGAAATTAAACAAAAACTAAAAGAAGCCGTTGATTGGCTGGTGAAGGAGTATTCAGGGATTAGGACCGGTCAAGCTAGCCCAGCTTTGCTTGACGGTGTAAAAGTGGAAAGTTATGGTTCTTACATGACTCTCCAACAAATCGGCTCCATCAGCATTGAAGATATTCGCACGCTTAGGGTGGTGCCTTGGGACAATAATATGATTACGCCGGTGGAAAAAGCGATTAGAGATGCTGATTTGGGAATTTCGGTAGTTGTCGATTCATCAGGGTTGCGGGTAATTTTTCCGGAGTTGACCAGCGAGCGTCGGACACAGCTTTTGAAATTAGCCAAAAACAAGCTTGAGGACGCTCGCATTACTGTGCGTTCCATTCGTGATGAGGTGATGAAAGAAATTGAAAAGCAATTCAAAGCCAGTGAAATCAGTGAGGATGAAAAATTTACCTTGAAAGAAAATATTCAAAAGAACGTTGAAGAAGCCAATAACAGTTTGGAAAATTTGTTTATCAATAAAGAACGTGAGTTACAAAAATAATATTTTATGTCAGTTATCCTTTTTTTATTGGTCTTGTTTGTACTTATCTTGGTGCATGAATGGGGGCATTTTATAGTAGCCAAAAAAACCGGTATGCGTGTGGATGAGTTTGGGATTGGTTTTCCGCCCAAGATGTACAGCGTAAAAAAAGGGGAAACGGAATATAGTTTTAATGCTCTGCCGATTGGTGGATTTGTTAGAATTTACGGAGAAAATCTTGAAGCTATCCCCGACGACGAACCAGACAAGTCCAAGGCTTTTGGTTCAAAACCAAGATGGGCTCAGGCTTTGGTTTTGATAGCGGGCGTGACCATGAACGTTTTGTTTGCTTGGCTGTTGTTTTTTATTGTTTTTATGACTGGAATTCCAACTTCCGTGGATGAAGCGACGGCTTCCGATCAAGCTGTTTTGTATGTGTCAGGAATTCTGCCTGATAGCCCGCTGAAGGAAAATCTGCCTTTAGGGGCGGAAATCACTAGCGTGGCTAGCGTAAACGGAGAAATAATAAAGCCAACTCCATCATCTTTCACGGAGTTTATTCAAAACAACGCCAATGATGAAGTGAGTATTAGTTATAAGCTTGGAGAAAATACCGGAGTTGTAACTGCGGTGCCGGTGGTCGGATTGATACAGGATGACATTGAGCGGCCGGCGGTGGGAGTGTCATTGTCTTTGGTTGAAAATATCGGACTTTCCATGCCGGAAGCTTTTACTAAATCATTCACTGCGACGGTTAGTGGTTTAAAAAATATTACCCTGGGTCTTTACACCCTGATTGTCGGTGCTTTTACCGGCGCGGCTGATTTAAGTCAGGTGGCTGGGCCGGTGGGTATTGTTGGTATGGTGGGTGAAGCGGCGGAATTTGGGATAGTGGCTCTGCTTACTTTTACGGCGATAATTTCTCTTAATTTGGCGGTTATAAATCTGCTGCCGATTCCGGCTCTTGATGGCGGGCGGTTGGTGTTTGTGGCGATTGAGGCGGTTACTCGGCGGCCGATAAACCCCAATTGGGCGGGGCGGGTAAATTTGGTTGGTTTTGTTCTTTTGATGCTCCTTATGATTATGGTAACTTACAATGATATCGTTCGTATTTTTTTCACCAACTAACACCCCTTAAAATTATATGCGTCAATCAAAATTATTTACAAAAACTCGAAGAGAAACTCCGGCCGATGAGCAGTCCAAGAATGCTCAGCTTTTGATAAAGGCCGGTTATGTTTATAAGGAAATGGCTGGAGTCTACGCTTACCTGCCTTTGGGACTCAAGGTGCTGGAAAAAATTAAATCAATTGTCAGAGAAGAAATGAACCAGCTCGGCGGACAAGAACTAATAATGACTACTCTCCAAAACAAAGAGCTGTGGCAGTCTACTGGCCGTTGGGACGACGACGTGGTGGATATTTGGTTTAAGTCTGAATTAAAATCCGGCGGCGAGATCGGTTTTGGTTGGAGTCATGAAGAACCGATCGGTGAAATGATGAAAAACTACATAACCAGCTACAAAGACTTGCCGATTTATGTTTATCAATTCCAGACAAAATTGAGAAATGAATTGCGTGCCAAGAGCGGCGTTATGCGCGGGCGGGAATTTTTGATGAAGGACATGTATTCATTCTGTGTTGATGGTGATGAGCATGAATCGTTTTATACCGCCACTATTGCTGCTTACAACCGTATCTACAGCCGGTTGGGATTAGGTAATGACACGTTCGTTACTTTTGCTTCCGGTGGAGCTTTTACGGAGTTTAGTCACGAATTTCAAACCATCTGCGAAGCGGGCGAGGATTCTATTTATATCAATCGAGAAAAGAACATCGCCATCAATAGCGAAGTGCTAAGTGACGATACGCTACAAAAATTAAATATTTCCCGAGATGATTTGGAGGAAGTAAAGACTGCTGAAGTTGGTAACATTTTTAATTTCGGCCGCCAAAAAGCCAGTGATCTTAATTTGACTTTCAAAAATGAATCTGGCGAAGATTTGTCGGTGTGGATGGGTTCTTATGGAATTGGCGTGACACGCTTGATGGGCGTGATTGTCGAAAAATTTTCTGATGAAAAGGGAATTGTTTGGCCTGAAAGTATTGCTCCGTACCAAATGCATTTGGTGTTGCTAAATAATGATGACAAAGCGGTCGTTGATTGGGCGGATGGAATTTATGGTAATTTGACGGAAAAGGGAGCTGAAGTTTTGTATGATGATCGTGACGCTCGCGCGGGAGAAAAGTTTGCTGACAGCGATCTTTTGGGTATTCCGTATCGGGTGGTAATCAGCAAAAAGGCCAAAGAAGAGGGTAAATTTGAAGTAATAAATCGCGCCACCGGTGAAATTAGATATTTGACGGAAGACGATTTATACGCGGATTTTGATAGCGATCAAAATACATAGTACAATTACACCTCCAGATGAGTTTTTTAACCCAAAATCTAAATAAGTTTTTGTCGGTAATTTCCACCGATATGGCTATTGACCTTGGTACGGCCAATACTTTAGTTTACGTAAAAGGCAAAGGAATTGTTTTGAATGAACCAACAATCGTTGCCATAAACAAAAAAACCGGACAATTAGTAGCTGTTGGCCAGGAGGCAAAAGCGATGCAGGGGCGGACCCCGCAGCACGTTGAAGTGATTCGTCCTTTGGTCGACGGCGTTATTTCAGATTTTGAAATGACAGAGGAAATGTTGAGTTACTTAATCAACAAAACACAAAATGACAATCGTGCTTTCATTTCGCCAAAAATCCTAATTGGAGTGCCGTCGGGCATAACCAACGTAGAAATGAGAGCCGCCCGCGACGCCGCCAAAAATGCCGGCGCCCGTGACGTTTTTTTGATTGAAGAACCAATGGCGGCCGCTATTGGCGCCAAATTACCAATTGGTAAAGCGGCTGGAAATATGATTATTGATATCGGCGGCGGTACTACGGATATTGCGGTCATTTCGCTCAATGGTATCGTGGTGGCAAAAAATTTACGGGTGGCGGGCGACCATTTAAATTCAGCCATTTCTTCTTATGTTAGAGATCAGTTTAAAATCTATGTTGGTGAGAAGACGGCTGAGGATGCAAAAATCGCCCTGGCTTCTGTCAAACGAGATGGCAGTGGTAGTGAGATGGTGATTCGCGGTAGAGATGTGATGACGGGCTTGCCCAGAGAAGTAATTATCACCGCTGGCGACGTAAAAGACGCCGTCATCAACCAAATCGACAGCATCGTGGAGTCCACCAAAACTGTGCTTGAAAAAACACCGCCGGAAGTATTGGCTGATATAATGCAAAGAGGAATACATATCTGCGGCGGCGGGGCTTTGATTCCAGGGCTGGCGGCTTTGTTGGAAGAAAGTTTGCAAGTGCCGGTGATTGTGGTGCCGGATCCATTGCGGTCAGTGGTACGAGGAGCCGGTATTGTTATTGAAAATTTTGATCAATATGAAGAAATACTCATCGACAACGAAGGTGAATTATCACCATACCTTGCGTAAGAAACGTCAGCTTTGGTTTGGCGTGGCGGTTGTTTTAATTGTTGTTGGTTTGTTGTTGCCTTGGTTGGTGTCTAAAGTGGCTACCATTGCTTTATATCCGATTCATGCGACTGCTGCTTGGGTTAAAAATTCTGATGGCGTAATACCGACTTATTTTCGTTCCAAAGCTGATTTGGTTTCTGAACTGGAGGCGCTGCGAACAAAAGTCGCCACCGAAACCGAAACCAAATTGTCTGTTGACAGACTATTGGAGGAAAATATGAAATTACGCGCTCTTACCAATGTAAGCACTTCTTCCAAGCGAGTGGTGGCCAGGGTAATGGCCAGTCCCAACAGCTTGGTCTACGACTCGCTGCAGATTGACCAAGGTTCTCAAAGCGGATTGGAGGTTGGTATGCCGGTTTACTCCGGATTGGATACTGTTGTTGGTATGGTTTTGCATGTTACTCCCAAGTATTCTTTCGTAGAACTTTTTACCGCGCCCAATTTTGAAGCCACCGCTTTTATTGTCGGTCCGAATGTGTTTGGGGTAATTGAAGGCATGGGAGGAGGTGTTTCCAGAGTGCGATTGCCGCAAGGAATCAGTCTGCACGAAGGGCAGTTGGTACTTTTGCCGGCGGTTTTCAGTGGAGTTTATGGAGAAATTGCTTGGGTGGAAAATCACCCCACTCAGCCGGAGCAGTATGGTTACGTCGTTCCGCCTTTATCCATAAATAATATTTTCTACGTTTCGGTAGATACCGAAGTTGTTCAGCCGAAAACGGAAGCGGTAATTGAGGCTGAAATCAGAGCGGAAATCCAAAATAAAGCCCGTCTGCAGAGTCCGATTATTGATAGTTTAAACAGTCGATTGGCAGATGAATTTTCAACCACCACCGCTACCACTACGACGGAAGAAATAATTGAATAGTTTTATGTGGCGTTTATTTGCGTTTATTTTAATTGCTTCTCTAGCCATAACACCGCTTTACTGGGGCGCGTTTATTTTGGCGATTTGGTATATTTTTCGGTTTTCTGGTTATGAGTTGATTGTTTTGGCTGTCTTGGTTGATGGTTATTTTGGCGCTTTTTATAATGTGCCTGTCATTACGATTGTGACGACGGTTTTAGTTTTTACCATAGATTTCCTCAAACCGACATTATTGTTGTATACTGGAAAGGATGAGGTGGTTTCGTAAAAAACGACAGTCTAGTCTTGAGTTGGACGAGGTTTTGCTTGATGCTTCAAATATTTTAGGTTTGAATTTAGATCGCTTGGAAGGGAAGCGTGAGCTGCCAATTTCCGCCAGTAGCATTTATAAAATAGGAATTGTATTTTCTTTAATTCTGATTTTCTTTTTGGGTAAAATTTATACCTTGCAGGTAGTGAAAGGGGAGGAGTATTTTGCCATCGCCGAATCCAATAATCTTGATAGTGATACGATTATCGCTGAGCGGGGCGTAATCTACGACCGCACCGGTGAAATGATAGTTTGGAACGAAGTAGACGACCGTGGAATCCATAATTTTCCCATCAGGGCCTACACGGACAGATTGGGCTTGGGCCAGGTCTTGGGTTATGTGAGTTATCCCCGAAAGGACAATCGTGGTTTTTATTTTAGAACTGAATATATAGGTAGGAATGGTGTTGAAGCTGCTTATGATGATACTTTGAAAGGTGTAAACGGAAGCAAGATTGTAGCTACTGATGCTCTTGGGCATATTATCAGCGAGCATGCCTTGATGGGGGCGGTGTCAGGAAAACCGGTACATTTATCTATAGACGCTGAGTTGTCGGAAGCAATGTATCAAATAATTTCCACTTCCAGCGCTCAGGCCGGTTTTCGCAGTGGAGCGGGTGCCATCATGAACGTGCGTACCGGCGAGCTGATAGCTTTGACCAGTTTTCCCAGTTATGATCCGGAAGTGATGGCGGATGGGCACGAGGTGGATATTATAGACTCATACAACGAGGACGACCGCCTGCCGTTTCTTAATAAAATTGTCAGTGGGGTTTATACGCCCGGCTCAATAGTCAAACCTTTTGTTGCCTACGCTGCTTTGTCGGAAAAAATTATCGACCCCAATAAAAAAATTGTCAGTACCGGTGAAATTGTGATTCCCAATCCCTACAACCCCAGCAACCCTTCAAGATTTACCGACTGGCGAGCGCATGGCGTGATGACGATGCGGGAAGCGATTGCTTTTTCTTCCAATGTTTATTTTTATATAGTAGGCGGCGGCTTTGGCGACCAGAAAGGCTTGGGTATAACCAAAATGGCGGAATATTATCGGTTGTTTGGCTTGGGTTCGCCGACAGGAATCAATATCGCTCAAGAGCAGCCGGGCGTGGTGCCTGATCCGGCTTGGAAAAAGGAGGTGTTTGATGATGATTGGCGTTTGGGTGATACTTATTTTACCGCTATTGGACAGTTTGGTTTTTTAACGGCGCCAATACAAATGTTGCGGGCTTATTCGGCTTTGGCCAATGGCGGCTATTTGCTTACGCCGCATGTTATCAAAGGGGATCAAAGTGAAAAGATTGATTTAAATTTGAACCCAGATTATCTAAAAATAATTCACGAAGGCATGCGCAAGACCGTAAATTTTGACGGCGGCACGGCCAGAGCTTTGGACAGAAAAGATGTGGCGATTGCTGCCAAGTCTGGAACGGCTGAGGTGGGGCAAGGTAATGCTTTTGTCAATTCCTGGGCGGCGGGATTTTTCCCTTACGAAGAGCCGGAGTACGCCTTTATCCTCATGATGGACAGAGCTCCCCGCAGCAATGCCCTAGGAGCGACGCGGATTATGGGAGACGTGGTAGAATGGATGTCACAAAATCGCCCGGAATATCTTGGTATTGAGAGGGAAAATATTGAATAGGAGGTTGATGGCAAGTCATAAAATACAAAATACAAAACGGAGCGTTGAAGACGTCTTGTCAACAAATATTTGACCGACGGGTTGAAGTAAGTATAATTGGGATAAATTTTTAAAATAATATGAATGACATACAAGCATTTTTAACCGCCGAGAAATTTGAAGAATTAAAGAAGGAGCTCGATCACTTGAAAACAGTGAGACGAAAAGAAATCGCCGAATCACTAGAGTACGCGCGCAGCCTGGGGGACTTGTCAGAAAACGCCGAATATCAGGAGGCTCGTGACATGCAAGCGGCTATAGAGGAGAGAATTAGTTATTTGGAAAAAGTAATAAAAGAAGCCAAGATTGTAGCGCACGAGAAAAAAGGTGATGTGGTTGGGCTTGGTTCGGTGGTTGTTATCCAAAAGGATAAAGAAAAGGATACCAGAAGCTATACCATTGTTGGTTCGGATGAAGCTAATATTCATGATAAAAAGTTGTCTTATCTTTCGCCGCTAGGGGAAGCTTTGATGGGGAAGACTAAGGGTGATGAATTTATTTTTGATACGCCGGCTGGAAAGCAAAAATACAAAGTTTTGAAGGTGGAGTAGGGAGTTCCGGAGAAAACCACAAAATGCAAAGCGGGGGCGCCGAAGGCGCCCCCGCTTTGCATTTTGTGGTTTTCCAGTTAAACTAATCATCATGTCGTCACTTGAAGAAATTCGCGCAGAGCGCATAAAAAAACTAGAATTATTAAAAGCTAAAGGTTTTAATCCTTATCCGGCAGAAGTAAATCGCACTCACGAAATAAGCGCGGTCATAAGCTCTTTTTCTGATCTGGAAGCGGCTAAGACCATTGTTTCTTTGGTTGGGCGCGTAATGGTCGTGCGTGGTCAGGGAGCGATTATGTTTGTGGTGATGCAAGACGCTACCGGCAAGCTGCAAGCTGTCTTCAAGGAAGACGCTATTCCGGCTGAGGATTTTCAATTATTCAAAGACACTGTTGATGGCGGCGATTTCATTGAGGTCACTGGAACTTTGTTTGTAACGCAGCGTGGAGAAAATTCGCTTTTGGTTGAGTCTTGGAAAATGATTACAAAAAGTCTGCTGCCGCTGCCAGACAAATATCATGGCTTGCAAAATGAGGAAGAACGTTTCCGGAAGCGTTACTTGGATTTGCTCGGTCGTGATGATTTGCGAGAGATGTTTAAGCGCAAGGAGAAGTTTTGGGACGTGATTCGTTCTTTTATGAAAGAGCAGGGTTTTACTGAAGTGGAGACTCCGACTTTAGAAGTCACTACCGGCGGGGCAGAGGCGTGTCCATTTTCCACTCACCACAATGATTTTGACATGGACGTATTTTTACGAATTTCAATCGGTGAACTGTGGCAGAAAAGGCTCCTAGCCGCGGGTTTTGAGAAAACTTTTGAAATCGGCCGCGCCTATCGCAATGAAGGCTCGAGTCCAAATCACTTGCAAGAATTTACCAATCTTGAATTTTATCAAGCTTTCGCCGATTACGAGGACGGCATGCATTTGGTGGAAAACCTTTACCGCACTGTCGCCAGTGAGGTGTATGGTACCACCAAATTTACCAGAGGTGATTACGATTTTGACTTAGCTGATGAGTGGATAAGGCTTGATTATGTCACTGAAGTCAAAAGACAAACCGGAATTGATTTATCTGCTGCTACTGAAAATGAAATCAAAGCCAAGCTAAACGAACTTGAGGTGAAATACGAAGGTGATAATATGGAACGACTCACGGATACTTTGTGGAAATATTGTCGCAAAAATATCGCCGGCCCGGCCTTCCTCATCAATCACCCCAAGCTAGTTTCTCCACTGGCCAAAGAGGTGTCGGGACAGGCGGGGGCGACACAGCGCTTCCAGCCGATTATTGCCGGTACTGAGGTGGGAAATGGTTATTCCGAACTCAACGACCCGCTAGAACAACAAGCTCGTTTTGACTTGCAACAAAAATTGATTGAAAGCGGGGATGAAGAAGCGATGACTCCAGATTGGGAATTTGTGGAAATGCTTGAACACGGCATGCCGCCAGCCTGCGGTTTTGGTTTTGGTGAGCGCCTCTTTACTATCTTTGAAAATAAACCAATTCGTGATGCGCAGCTTTTTCCGCTGATGAAGCCGAAATCTTAATCACAACAAAAAACAACTGAACAAACTAAAAAGACCTTACGGAAGAATTATTGAAAATAATTCTGAGTAGAGAACTTGATTCGTGTCTTGCTAGGTTGTTCAGTTGTTTTTTGTTGTGCCAAATATTAAAAAGTGTGCATAAGTGGTTTGTCAGTGGAGCAAAGTGGTATACAATGTACATGTGGTGGGAGATAGTGGAATATACGGCGAAAGTCGTATAGACTAGTTGAATATGTTAATCGGCGAATACAAGCATACGTTGGATCCTAAGAAAAGGCTGTCCTTGCCGTCTAAGTGGCGCAAGGAACTTGGGAAAAAACTTGTGATAACCCGTGGACTCGACAATTGTCTCTTTGTATATCCGCTCCGTGAGTGGCAGAAGATCACTGAAAAAATTGGTCAGCTGCCACTCGGACAGGCGGATACGAGAAGTTTCAATAGATTCTTCTTATCGGGAGCAGTGGAGGTGGAGGTAGATTCAGTTGGACGTATTCTCGTGCCAGACTTTTTGAAAGATTTTGCAGTTCTTAGTACCGCGGTGGTACTAGCCGGAATTCATAATCGTATCGAAATTTGGGATGAGGAAAAATGGACCGAGTACAAGCGCAAGATCGAGCTAGAAGCCGATGCTCTCGCGGAAAAACTCGGTGAGATAGGTGTCCTTTAATTCTACTATTACTGCCTTTATTACCATGAAGCACATAACCGTCCTCAAGACAGAAGCTGTAGCCGCGTTGGCACTCAAGCCAGATAGCGTGGTGGTGGACGCGACTTATGGAGGTGGTGGTCATGCCAAATTGATTTGCGAGCAGTTGGACACACAGGGCGTGTATGTCGGCATCGACGCCGATGCTACAGCCTTTTCCAGCAATGTGTTGGATACAGAAAGATTAAAACCGACCATTCACTTGGTCAATAACAATTTTTCGAAGTTAGAGGAAATATTGAGTTCTTTACATATAAAAAAAGTTGACGCGATTTTAGCCGATCTCGGCTGGCGAACCGACCAATTCACTGATGGCGGCAAGGGATTTTCTTTTCAAGCAGAAGACCCGCTCTTGATGACCTACGGCCATCCCGAAGCTTATGATTTCACGGCTTACGATTTGGTTAATAATTGGGACGAAGAAGATATTGCCAATGTTCTCTATGGCTACGGAGATGAGCGCTATTCAAGGAGAATTGCCAAAGCGATAGTCTCAGCCAGAATAAAACATCCGATTGCTACCGCTAAAGAACTCGCCCTGATTATAGAAGGAGCCATTCCCAAAGTCGCAAAATATAAAAGCGGCATCAATTCTGCCACTAAAAGTTTCCAAGCTATTCGAATCGCTGTCAACGACGAGTTAAAAAGTCTTGAACAATTCATTATTCAAGCCGCGGAGTGTCTGTCTTTTGAAGGGCGATTGGCCATTATCAGTTTCCACAGCATTGAAGATAGAATTGTAAAACTCAAGTTTAAGGAATTAGCGGCTAGCAGCGAGTTTGAAATCTTAAGCAAAAAACCCATTATCGCTGATTTTGAAGAATTGGCAAAAAACCCCAGAGCCAGAAGCGCTAAATTAAGAATTATAAAAAAGATAAATATTACCAATTAAAACTGTTATGAACACGAAAGTCCTAAATCAAAATAGTCATATAATAACGACCATCGCTATTGGACTGCTTCTTTGTGGCATCGCTTCCTATATGTATTTTCTCAGTTTGTCGGTAATGCACGTGGTTATGCGCAAAGAAGCTACGCACAATGTAAATGAACTTCGGTCTGAAATCGCCAAACTGGAAGCGGCTTACATTGAAGCTCGCCACAACATAAGCATGAAAGTGGCGACCGTGGATGGTTTTGAAAATAATCAAAATAAAATTTTCATCAGCAAGGCCGAACAAAATCTAGTGCTTAATTCTCGTACTGAATAAGACAAAAATATGAGACAGCAAATGGTGATTAGAATTCGTATCATCACAGGGTTGGTTTTGTTTTTGTCTTTGATTTTAATATTCAATCTTTACAAGATTCAGATTGTTCATAGCGAGTATTATCTTGAAAAGGCGGAACGGCAGTATGTTCATACCAAGAAGGATTTGTATTCGCGGGGATCAATTTTTTTTACAACTAAAGATGGTGAACAAGTTTCCGCTGCTTCCATACGGTCTGGCTTTTTGTTGGCTTTCAATCCCGGCATGATAAAAGACCCGGCAGCCGTTTGCGAGAAATTGGCTCCATATCTGACTATTACCAACGAACGCTGCTTGGACAGAGCTAGTCTCCAAGGACGGACTTATGTCGAGGTGGAGCTTACTTTGCCGGATGATGTCTACGAGAAGGTGTCAGCACTAAAAATAGACGGTGTGCAACTATACAAAAATCAGTGGCGGTATTATCCGGGCGGCGACTTGGCGGCCAAGGTAATCGGTTTTGTTGGCTTTAGTGATACTACCAACAATGATTTGCACGGTAAATATGGCTTGGAGAGGTATTATGATGAAATTTTGTTTAAAGATAGAGAGGTTAGGTCTGTCAATTTTTTTGCTGAGATTTTTAGCAATTTAGGCAATATTGTCTACCAGAAAAATGAAAAATTAAAAGGCAATGTCGTGACCACTATTGAGCCGACAGTGGCCAGAATGTTGGATTCAGTTTTGCTACAAACCAACAGTAAGTATGAAAGCAAAATGACCGGTGCTATCATCATGGATCCCAAAACCGGAGCTATCTACGCCATGAATGTTGTGCCCAGTTTTGATTTGAATAATCGAGGCACCACGACTGTGGAATATTTTAAAAATCCTTTGGTGGAAGATGTCTATGAATTTGGTTCCACCATCAAGGCGCTGACAATGGCTGCCGGACTCGATAGTGGAGCCATCACCCCTTATTCCACCTATTACGATTCCGGCTCGATTAGTCTAAATACTTTTACCATCAAAAATTATGACGGCCGCGGCCGCGGTACTGTCGATATGCAAGAGGTGTTGAATCAATCACTAAATACCGGCGTGGCTCACATTGTGCAGAAGATGGGTAAAGAAAAATTCCGAGAATATTTTCTAAATTTAAAACTGGGAAGTGAAACCGGTATCGACCAACCCAACGAAGTGTTTGGCCTGGTTGATAATCTAAAATCGCCGCGCGACGTGGAATACGCAACCGCTTCCTTTGGACAAGGAATTGCTTTGACTCCCATCGCTACCATTAGAGCTTTGGCTGTTCTTGGCAATGGTGGGAAATTGGTCACACCGCATCTGGCTTCCAGAATTGAATACGAGGATGGTACTCATCGTGATATTCGTTACCCGGATGGCGGTCAAATAATTTCTGCGGAGACCAGTGAAGAAATATCAAGGATGCTGGTCAATGTCGTCGATGACGCTTTAGCTGGCGGCAAACATTCATTACCACAGCATACCATTGGCGCCAAAACGGGAACCGCGCAAATCGCCAATCCCGGCGGCGGCGGGTATTACGAAGACCGATTTTTGCACTCATTTTTCGGTTATTTTCCCGCCTATGACCCCAGATTCGTTATTTTCATGTATACTGTAGAGCCAAAGGGGGTAAAATACGCTTCAGAGACACTGACCGAGCCATTTATGGATATTACAAAATTCTTGATTAATTACTACACTATTCCACCTGACCGCTAATATGAAAACTTTTTTTAAAAAAATTGTAGTTAGTATTTTGACGCTAGAAGCCAAGTGGTTGTTGAAACGCCATAAAACCACAATTATCGCTGTCACCGGCAGTGTTGGCAAAACTTCCACCAAAGACGCCATCTACAGCATTTTAAAAAAATATCACTACACCAGAAAAAGCGAAAAGAGTTTTAATTCCGAGATCGGAGTGCCGCTGACAGTGCTTGGTTTGTCTAATGCTTGGAATAATCCATTGCTTTGGTTTAAAAATATCGTAGACGGATTATTCATCGCTCTTTTTTCCAAAGATTATCCCGCTTATTTAATCATTGAAGCTGGAATCGACCGACCAGGCGACATGAGCCGATTGGCGTCTTGGCTGAAGCCGCATTTGGTGGTCTTGACCAGATTCCCTGACGTGCCGGTTCATGTTGAATATTTTAAAAATCCGGAGGCGGTAGTGGAAGAGAAAATGAAATTAATTGAAGCTTTAGACCTGGATGGCGTAGTGATTTACAATCATGACGACAAAATGATTCAAGCCAATCTGGTCAATATCAGACAGAAGGCGATTGGTTTTAGTCGTTATCTAAAATCTCATTTCACTGCCAGCAAAGACGAGATTTATTACCATGACGATGTGCCTGTTGGTTTGGCTTTTTTGGTTGAAGATTTGAATGAAAAATATGAAGTAAAGATAGAGGGTTTGGTTGGCGTTCAGGGTGTGTATGCTTGTGTCGCCGCCATAGCTACCGCGATGCAGTGTGGTATTTCTACAAAAGATGCTGTCGCGGCCTTGACGGAGTACGATTCGCCGCCCGGAAGAATGAAAGTCATCAAAGGCATAAAAGGCACGGTCATTATTGATGACACCTACAATTCATCACCAATCGCCACGGAACAAGCTCTCATCACTCTAAAGGAAATTCGTTACGCCAAGCGAAAGATAGCTGTTTTGGGAGACATGCTTGAGTTGGGGCAATTTTCTGCCAGAGAACACGAAAGAGTGGGTGAACTTGTGCCTCAGTGTGCGGATATTTTGATTACTATCGGAGTGAGAGCCAGACAAATAGCGGAAACAGCTTTGTCTTTTGGATTAAATGATAAAACTGTTCTTCAGTACGACGACGTGACTAGGGCCGGAAAAGAGTTGCAGGCATTTATGCAAACCGGTGATATTATTTTGATAAAAGCCTCGCAAGGAATAAGGGCGGAAAAAATCGTGGAAGAAATTATGCAAGAACCGGAGCGAGCTGCAGAGCTGCTGGTACGACAAGATACCGCTTGGCAAAAAAGGAAATAATCCCCACTTAAAGTCATTAGCCAAATCTGTCCCCAAAAAACCAACACCCTATTTGCTCCGCCCACCGCCCCAATATCCGCCCTCCGCAAATAGGGTGTTGGTTTTTTGGGTTCCCAGAGGTCCAACCAAGAGGCTGAATGACTACTTTTTTATTTGTGATACAATAAATCGCATTATGTTTGGAAAATTAAAACAATTTGCACTTAAAAAAGTGCTGCAGTCACAAATGAAGGGTGTGCCGGAAGAGCAGCAACAAATGATTCTGGAGATGATTGAAAAAGACCCGGCTTTGTTTGAAAAGATTGCCAAAGAAATGCAGGCGGAATTAAAAACCAACGGCAACAACCAAATGGCGGCTGCTTCCACCGTGTTGCCCAAGTATCAAAAAGAAATTATGGCGGTGATGAGTCCGCAAATGAAGGAACAATTAATAAAAATGCAAATGGGATCACAAGGACAATTTAATCCCAACGGTACCATTAGGAACTAAAAAAATAATAACACCGTAATCAACAAGGCACCGGACATAATCCGGTGTCTTTTGCGTTATACTATAGATGTATGAATAATCCCAAGAATATAGTTGTGTTGTGCGGACATCCGGACAAAGAATCTTTTAGTGGCATGATAGCCGACGCATATCAAGCCGGAGCCGAAGAGGAGGGGCATAGTGTAAGTAGGGTAAATATAGGCGAGCTAAATTTTGACCCTATTCTTCACAAAGGCTACAAAGAGGTACAACCCCTTGAACCGGATTTAGTTGATTTGCAAGAAAAGTTTCTTTGGGCTGACCATATTGTGATTGTTTATCCAAACTGGTGGTGTACGATGCCGGCTATTTTAAAAGGTCTATTTGACCGTTTTTGGTTGCCGGGATTTGCGTTCAATTTCAATAAGCAAACCAAACAAATCGAAAAGCACCTAAAGGGAAGGACGGGGCGAGTGATAATTTTGTCTGGTTCCCACAGCCCCTTCAAGACTTGGTGGCAATTTGGTGACTACACCAATGAAATTCAGTACGGCATTTTGGAGTTTGCCGGTATCAGGACTTCCGTTAGCTCTTACGGCCCTTGTGAGCGCGTTGATGATAAAATCAGAGAAAATTGGGCTAGAGAAGTGGCCAAATTGGGGAAGAATGGAATATAGTTGACCACTGATAGGGCAATAGTTACCCACAAAATCTTTGACAAATTGTTATTTTTGTGATATCATTAGGGTAGATAAAGAAGTACTTTTTCTAAAAATTTTTCTTACCTGGGAGGGTATTATGAAAAAAGTTATTGCAATTATTGCAGTTTTATTTTCTGTCTTTTTATCCGGGTGCGTAGCACCTGGAATGTATGGCGGAGGGTATTATTCCTCCGGGTACATGGGCCCCAGCCCCCACGCCGTAAGCGGCGGGTGGGTTGGGCCATACGGCCAAACCCATTACCCTGCATGGCAGGGGGGAGGCCACAGTAGCAGGGTTGTCCCAGATAGTCTGGGGCGACCAAGGTTGCTTCACGGGGAATATCCTGTGAAGCAGTACAATTATGGACCCCAAAGATGATGGTGTCCACTCAAGTTGAGAGCGTTGTGTTAAAAACACAACGCTCTTTTTTATTGCCCCTGACCGTAAATGGCTTTTAGCTTGGCTACATGATCTTCGTAAGTTGTGGTGCAATAAAAACTGCCCTTGGGGTCGTGAAAATAAAATATACAATCGGTAATTTTGGGGTTGAGGGCTGCTACCACGGCTTCGATTGAAGGGTTGGCGATGGGTGCTGGCGGTAGTCCTGAATTCTCGTAGGTATTGTACGGCGAGTCTAAAAACTTGTCTGCTGGCCTGGCTGCGGGCCACCATTTTGGTTCGTTGGCTTGACTACCGCGAACATACTGCAAGCTGGCATCAAGCTGAAGCGGCATGTCAATAAACAAACGATTCCAAATAATTCCGGAAATATAACGCATGTCGGTAAAATTATAGGCTTCGCGTTCTAATAAAGAAGCAATAATCAAAGTCTCTTTCAGAGATATTTTTTTTGCGATGTCTGTTGAGTATTTATTTACTATCTCGCTGATAAATCTGTCGTTTAATAACGCAAACACTTCCTCCGGAGTGGCTTTGGAGTTGGTTACGTATCTTCCTGGGAAAAATTTTCCTTCTTCTAGGAATGGTTCTGCTTCTACCACCAGAGCGGTAAATTCCTCTCTGTCGGCTTTGTTCCAACGTAAAATATCGCCGAAGTTTTTGGCGACTTCTTCTTTTCTCTCTCCCGGGTAAATAACCAAGACCCGGCTGCTCGGCGAAGCCAGGTGCTGATAGACTGTCCATTTTGACAATTGCGACACCAGACGGTCGAATAATCGCTGGTGGTGTGAAGTGTCAACGGCAATTGACAATTGGCTTTCCATATACCAATCGACGTTAGGGTTTTCAACAATTGTTTTATTGATGGGGTCTACGCCGACGGGGAAGGGTTCATTGTGAACGGCTGTTTTTTCATTGTTGCCGCTAAATTTGGTAATGAAAATGTATTTTTCTTTGTGAATTATATATTTTGTCCAAAGTAATAGCACTAATCCCAGAACAAACAGGAAAGAACCAATCTTGAGCAAGATAATTAGCGTTTTTTTAAAAGGGTTTGCATTCAAATTTTGCATAGCTATGCGTTTCTTATTCTACACTATCTACCTTAGTTTACTATCTCAAACCAGGCTGGTTGTGGTAGTATACATACTAATTATGCAAAAAACATTTGGTCGGGAAGCGGCGGGAGTATTTTTAAGAGTGATAGCTGTGTTGCTAACATTCTTGATGATACTGGGAATCACTGATGCTTGGTATCGTTCTGATTTGGTGAGTGACGGTTTTTGTAACATCGCGGTTTTGCCGATTGAGGGAGTGATTATACCTTTCAATAGCTATGCTGATTTTTCACTAGTGGTTACTCCTAGTACCGTGCGTGATTTTATAGATAAAGCCGAAAATGATAGGAATATAAAAGGCTTGTTGCTGGAAATAAATTCTCCAGGTGGCGCGCCGGTCGCTTCCGAACAAGTCAGTCAGGCGATAAGAGGAACCAGCCTGCCTTCAATCAGCTTGATTGGCGACATGGGGACTTCAGGCGGATATCTGGCGGCTGCCGGTGCCGATAAAATAATCGCTTCATCTATGTCTACTGTCGGCAGTATTGGGGTTACGATGTCGTACTTGGAAAATTCCAAGCGCAACGAGGAAAAGGGCATTACTTTTGTTGAGCTGTCTTCCGGAGAATTTAAAGATGCCGGCAATCCAAACAAATCATTAACGGAAGAAGAAAGAGAATTATTTGAGGCGGAATTGGACTTGATACACGGTGAGTTTGTGAAAAGCGTGGCTGAGCTTCGAGGGAAGTCGGTAGAAGAAATTGAGGTTTTGGCTGATGGCTCTACTGTGCCTGGAGTGAGAGCGATAGAGCTGGGCTTAATTGACCTGATCGGCAACAGACAAACGGCCAAAGAAGAATTTGCCAAGACGCTTGATTTGAGTGTGGAAGAAATTAGCTTTTGTGAATATAAAGGTAGTCTTTTGCCTTTTTAGTTTAAGTCCTTTGATAAATTGCCTTAATCTGCTAAGCTAGTTTTCGTATGTCATTATCTGTAGGAATTGTGGGGTTGCCGAATGTTGGGAAATCAACTTTATTTAACGCCTTGACCAAAAATTCAGTACCGATGGAAAATTATCCGTTTTGTACTATTGATCCGTCTGTCGGGGTGGTGGCTGTGCCTGATAGCCGCTTGGCGACTTTGTCGGCGATTTCTGGGTCATCAGAAATTATTCCGGCGATTGTGGAATTTGTTGATATTGCCGGTTTGGTGCAGGGGGCGGCGGCGGGAGAAGGTCTGGGTAATAAGTTTTTGGCCAATATCCGTGAGACGGATATGATTGCTGAAGTGGTGCGGATTTTTGAAGATGGTGATATTCACCACGTATCGGGCGGAGTCAACCCTTTGTCTGATATTGAAGTGATAAATCTGGAATTAATTTTGGCTGATGCCGAAACAGTGGGCAAGAGGCTAGGTAATGTCGAGCGTGATGCTAAGCGTGGCGATAAGGAGGCGGCAGTAGAAAAAAATGTTCTCACTCGTCTTTTGCCGCATTTGGAGGCTGGGCAGTTGGCTAATTCGCTGGACATGAACGAAGAAGAAATGAAGATTGTGAAAGGCCTACATCTTTTGACGCTAAAACCTTTCCTGTATGTCTGCAATAAAAAAACCGATTCCTATAATCTGGACGAACAAAATGACGAGCGTTGGCAGGCTTTGCTTAATTTTTTTGAAAGCGTCGGTGCGGAATATGTGGTGGTAGATGCTGGCATGGAGCATGAGCTAAAAGACTTGAACGACGATGAAAAAAATGAATTTCGTCGTGAGTATGGGGCTCAGGGGAATGGTATAGAAAGTTTGATTCGCGCTTGTTACAATCGTTTGGGCTTGATGAGTTATTTTACTACCGGTGAAAAGGAGACCAGGGCTTGGACTGTCCCTTTCGGTTCAACCGGACCTAAGGCCGCCTCCGCCATTCATAGCGATTTTGAAAAGAAGTACATTCGGGCACAAGTAGTGACTTTTGATGACCTAGTAGCCGCCGGCTCGACCGCCAAAGCCCGTGAACAAGGCAAGCTCAGAACAGAAGGCAAGGACTATATTGTGCAAGATGGGGACGTGATTGAGTTTTTGATTTAGGTGACAAAAAGTTCGCCACTTGACACAAAGAATGTTTTTTGGTCTACTGCTGGGGAAGTAGTTCATTAAATTTTATTGAAGCTTTTTTAATTCGGAGGTGTGTAATGGTGAAGGACATGGCTGTTTTTATTGTGGTGGCATTGATGGTACTTTTTGCTTTACGATACGTGTATCACATTAGGTGGTGTGACACCACGCCGCCCTTATCAACTTGGTTGATATTCTTGGCTGGTGTTGGCTTGGGTGTATTGACTAGATTTCTTTAATCAAGAACTATTATGGTCTGGCGTGATCAACAAATCATGGCAGACACAAGGCTACCTGAATTATCAAAAACAAAATCCCTTGTTTGTCGGCAAGGGGTTATTTTTTAACTCAAATCTGTAGGTTGATTGACTTTTTGCACCGGACTGACTATGTTGGGGTTCCATTCTGCGGTGATGGCTCCGTTTTCTTTTTCGTATTCTTCAATTTGGTGGGTAAGGTATTGGTGTAGTCTTTTTACGTGCTGGGGAGTGAGTGAATAAATGGTTCCTTGGTTGCCGGAACTGAGTGCCATCACAAAGTACTCCGGCGTAAATCCTACATTTATACTCTCGCAAAATAACTTGGGAGCGTTTTTTAAATCATCAGTTTTCATACTTGTTATTATCGCACATCTTTACCAATCCGTAAAAAAAGCACATAATTACGTGTATATGGAAAATAACACCGCCAAGCATTTTGTGATTCAACTAGGATCTTTAATTACGCTTTATTTATCAATCGCTTTTTTATTAGTCTTATTATTTAATATAATCAATCTTATTTATCCGGACGCGGTGGATAGTTATTGGCAAATCGAAAGCTACAACGGAAGCGTAAGATTGGGTATCGCTATGCTGATAGTTTTCTTTCCGGTCTATTTGGTTTTGACTAGGAAAGTAAATCAAATCCGCCGACAGGAAAATTTAGGTGGTAGCTATCTTGGCTTCACTAAATGGCTTATTTATTTGTCGCTATTGGTGGGCGGGGGAGTGATTTTGGGAGATTTGGTGGCTGTGATTCTTGGTTTTTTGAATGGGGAATTGACTGCTCGCTTTATGCTTAAGGCCGGTTTGATTTTGGTGGTAGTGGGTTCGGCTTTTTACTACTACCTCCTTGATGCCAAAGGGTACTGGCTCAATCAAGAAAAGAAGTCGATTACTTTTGGTGCGGCGATGGCTATCTTGGTCTTGGTCTCTTTGGTTGCCGGTTTTTCTTATGCCAAATCACCAACCGTAGTACGAGAAATGAAACTGGATGAAAAGCAAGTTTTAGATTTGCAGGACATGCATTGGCGAATTGAAAATCATTTACGTAATAATGATGCTTTGCCGGCTTCCATAAATGAGTTGTACGTGGGGGCGACTATGCCGAAAGCTGATGAGAGTAGAAAGGATTACGTTTATGAAATCAATGAAGACGGCTTTGGGCTTTGTGCGGAGTTTGCTCATGTTTCTACGGCAGGTCGGGGAGTGGATGGTATGTACTATCCGGTTTATCCTGATAAGTCTAGTGTGATAAAAGGAGTTTATAATTGGGAACACGAAGCGGGGTGGTATTGTTTTGAGAGGGTGGTGGATTATGGCCAGGTGGGAACACTTATGAATCCGGTAAATGTTATTACTCCTAGCCGGGTGTTTTAAACCCGGACACTTCCTCTGCTTTTTAAAACAATCGACAAAATGTCACAAAAATTATATTTTGTAAAGGAGTGTTTAATCATTCTATTCATGGCATACTTGGGTTTATAATATCGTATGCACAAGAAATTTGATTCAAGCGCCATTGAGAAAAAGTGGCAGGAAATCTGGGAAGAGGAGGGGATTTATGACGTGGGTGAGCGTGATGCCAAAAAAGATAAAGAATACGTTTTGGTTGAGTGGCCTTATCCGTCCGGTAATCTGCATTTGGGACACTGGTATGCTTTTGCGGTGCCGGATATTTACGCGCGCTTCAAGAGAATGAACGGCAAGCAAGTGCTATTCCCAATGGGCTTTGATGCTTTTGGTCTGCCGGCAGAAAATGCCGCCATCAAGCGCAACATCAACCCCAAAGATTGGACAAACCAAAACATCACCTACATGAAAGAACAGCTGAAGAGCATGGGCAACTCTTTTTCTTGGGACAAGACCACCAGTTCCACCGATCCGGAATACTACAAGTGGACACAGTGGATGTTTACGCAATTTTTTGAAAAAGGTTTGGCTTATCGAGGTAAGGGAAAAGTGAATTGGTGTCCGGGCTGCAATACGGTTATTGCCAATGAGCAGGTGGTCAGTGGCGGTGATGGTGATGAATGTGAACGCTGTGGCAATTTGATAGAAAAGAAAGAGATGCCGCAATGGATGCTAAAAATCACTGACTACGCTGACCGCTTGATTGATGATTTGGCCGAACTGGATTGGCCGGAGCATATTAAGGAAGCGCAGAGACAGTGGATAGGGCGATCAGAGGGAGCGGAAATTGATTTTGAGCTTTTCTTTACTCGTAATCCTGAGGTAAACGAAAATCGTGGACCAAACGGCGAAAAAGCGGCTATCAAAGTATTCACTACTCGTCCCGACACACTCTTTGGTGCAACATACATGGTGCTCGCTCCAGAACATCCATGGGTAACTCTAGCGCTTGATAATAAACATGACGTGCTTGCCAATAAAGCTGAGGTGCAATCGTATGTGACCGCAGCCAAACAGAAAAGTGAAATTGAACGTGGTGATAACACAAAAGAGAAAACGGGGGTTGAGTTAAAGGGAGTGGTCGCTATCAATCCTGCAAATAAAGAACATATTCCTATTTTTGTCGCTGACTATGTACTTGGTGGATATGGCACGGGCGCCATTATGGCGGTGCCGGCGCATGATGAGCGGGATTTTGCGTTTTCTAGGAAATTTGATTGTAAGGTTTTGGATGTTATTAGGTCGTCACATCAGGACGTTGTTGTTTTGGAAGTTTATACGGGTACGGGTGAGCTTATCAATTCCGGAGAATTTGACGGCATGGATAGTGGGGAGGCGAAGCTGGCGATTGTGGAGAAGGTCGGTGGACGTATGACCAGTACTTATCGTTTACGTGATTGGTCGATTGGCCGGCAACGTTATTGGGGTGTACCAATTCCGATTGTGTATGATCCGGAAGGTCAGGCGCATATAGTACCGGCGGAGCACCTGCCTTGGCTTTTGCCGGAGGATGTGGACTTTACCCCGACTGGTGAGCCGCCATTGGCCAAAAGTGAAGCTTTGCGCCAACGCACAGAAGAAATTTTCGGTGCTGGCTGGAAGCCGGAGGTAGAGACTATAGATACTTTTGTGGATTCTTCTTGGTATTTTTTGCGTTATCTTGATAATAAAAACGGGGAAGTTTTGTCCGGTTTGGATAAGCAAAAAGACTGGATGCCGGTGGATATGTATTTTGGCGGGGCCGAGCATACCACTATGCACTTGCTGTATTCACGGTTTTGGCAGAAGGCTTTGTTTGACTTGGGCTTGGTGAATGATAGCGAACCATACCGTCGCCGATTAAATCGCGGTCTTATTTTGGGAACTGATGGAAACAAGATGAGTAAAAGCAAGGGGAATGTAGTTGATCCGGATGAACAAGTAGCCCGTGTAGGAGCTGATACGGTAAGAATGTATTTGGCTTTTATGGGGCCATACGAAGGTACAAATTATCCTTTTGACTTGGGAGGAATTGCTGGCTTACGTCGGTTTTTGGAAAGAGTTTATGGTCTTAGTGACCATTTAGGTGAAACCGAGCCAGATGTCACCACTCGCTTGCTTCACAAAACCATTAAAAAAGCACGGGAAGATATTGAGCAATTTAAGTTTAATACGGCTATCAGTGCTTTGATGGTATTTGTAAATCAGGTGGAAAAAAGCGGTTTGACTCAAGAATCTTATAGCGTCTTTCTGCGTTTGTTGGCACCGTTTGCTCCGCACTTGGCGGAAGAATTGTGGCGGGAGAAGTTTGGTCAGGAGTCGATTCACTTGGCTGAATATCCGGTGGCGGATGAGAAATTTATTGAAGACGAGTTGGTGACCATCGGTGTACAGATAAATGGAAAATTGCGAGGGGTCATTACTGTCGCACCAAAAGCTCCTGAATCAGCAGCCAAACAAGCTGTGAATGAAAATCCGGATTTGGAAAAATACCTAAGTGAAGGCGAGGTGGTAAAATTTATTTATGTGCCTGGTAGAATCGTGAATATTGTTTTGCGGTAGGGGGTTTGCGCGACATAACGAGGGCAAAGGCGAAGCCTTTGCCCTCGTTATGTCGCAAGCCTCCCAATTTTTTACCAAAAATAAAAGCCGTCAATAAATTGACGGCTTTGTTGGAGAACATTAACAGATTATTTATCTGCCAGTATCCTCCGAGTTTCTTCTTCGGACAAACCGAGATTTTCCTCGGTCAGCCCGCCCCATTGCAGGAATCGGGTATACCTGTGTATGTACACAGGATTCCCAATTTTTTCGTAATCTCGCAAAGACTCGGTAGCCAGTACGGCATAACCGAGTTTTTCAAGATCGGCGATCTCACTCTGTCGCATACCTACCTGCTCGTAGGTAAAGTTGCACTCGAGGAGGGTTTCCTCGAGCTCCAAAATATGGTTGATAGGAACTTCTAGTGTTTTTATATCCTCAACCAACTCTGAGATTGTATTTCTACAACCCCGTTCTCTCAATTCCTTGAACTCTTCTGGCGAGGAGCCAATTTCTTTAAAGCTGATTTTTCTCAGCTCTATTTCGTGTTCTAGGTACTCAATTACTTCTTGAGTACCTGCGGCTCCAATCCTAGCCTCGTCTAGGAGCGCTTTCATTTGCTCCTGATATGGCCGCCCTTCCTCCTCCGCCAGAGCTATATCTGTGAAGGCTGCGAGAGCTACAATCAATACCGCCAGTGCAAAAATAATGTTTCTCATCCTATATACCTCACTTGGTTAAAAAGAACAACAGCCCAAAACTATACCACAATTTTCTAAAAAGGATACTGATTTTGGCTTATGTGTAGAACCGAGATATTTTTGTGGCACACAATCGCTAATTGTAGGGCGTAAGAGCGTACAATTGACCTTATTTAAGAGTCATGTTATAAATATACCAACGCATTGAGGAGATTCAATAGAAATATTTAACAATTATGATTTCATTTAAACCAAAACAAATAACAAAAGCGTTGCTCAGCGTTCTGCCGGAACGGGCTAATGATGTTCTTACCAAGCGTTATGGACTTGGACAAAGTGGGGAAACTTCCACTTTGGAGTCTATTGGCCAATCATACGGCATTACCAGGGAAAGAGTGCGTCAAATAGAAAACTACGGTATTCAGTCGATTCAACGTTCAGAAGAGTATAAAAAGTACTACGATTTGTTCTTGGAAATGCAAAGCTTAATTGACAAATTAGGCGGGGGCATTATTGCCGAACATGTCTTGCTTGATGAATTGACCGACGATTCCATCATCAGGAATCACCTTTACTTTTTGCTAGTGGTTGGCGATCCTTTCTACCGTGGTAAGGAAAATACTGACTATTCACATCGTTGGTTTACCGAGCGCAAGGTAGCGGATAATGTCGAGAAAGCTTTGAGAAATGTCCATTCCAGTCTGGAACGTGATGAATTGGTGAGCGAGCCGGAAATTCTTAGCCGTTTTCGGGATCAGCTTTTTGATTTTGTAAAACAAGACGACGAGGATGTCTTGCGTCGTTGGCTTTTGATTTCAAAACAAATCGGAAAGAATCCGCTGGGTGACTGGGGTTTGATCGACAGTCCAAATGTGCGCGTCAAAGGCATTCGTGATTACGCGTATTTGGCTGTGAAGCGACATGGTTCGCCGATGCATTTTAAGGAAGTGGCCGGATCAATTGACAATCTTTTCAAGCACAAGGCTCACGTTGCCACCACCCACAATGAACTAATAAAAGATAAGCGTTTTGTGTTGGTTGGTCGCGGTCTGTATGCTTTGACTGAATGGGGTTATACCGCTGGTGTGGTGAAGGATGTTTTGAGAGAAATTTTGGCTCAGGAGGGGCCGTTGTCAAGAGAGGAGCTTATAGACAAAGTAAGAAAGGAAAGGTATGTAAAAGACAATACGATAATTGTCAATCTCCAAGACGCCAATCTGTTTCGTCGTTTGTCAAACGGCGCTTACACTTTGGTTGAATAATTTTAAGCACATAACTACATAAAAACACCCACCTAGTCATACCAGTGGGTGTTTTTATGTAGTACAATGCAGGGGACATGGGTGATTTATTTAAAACTTTATTCAGCGCGATATTGGGACCTTTGATGTTGTTCGTTGGGTTATTTGTAATGTACAAAACCTTTTCTTTTATCGGAGTGGAGTTTTCTCCGGTGGTGTCAATTCTTTTGGCGCTGTCTCCGCTCTGGTTGCCAATCGCTCTTTTTTTTATAACGTACGAACGATGGATGAGTTATGTGCGTTTGAAATTTGCCTTAAATAATGGACGCTCGACGCTTAGAATCCATCTGCCGCAGGAAGTTTTCAAATCGCCGGAAGCAATGGAAAGCGTAATGGCGCAAATACACAATCCCAACGGACCGGATAATTTGATGCAGTCTTATTTGGATGGAAAGTCACCTTTGATTTTTAGTTTTGAGCTGGTGTCAATCGGAGGAGAAGTGCGATTTTACGTTAATGTTCCCACCAAGAAAGTTAAAAATGCTATTGAAGCTCAGCTGTATGCTCAATATCCGGGTGTTGAAGTTACGGAAGAGCAATTTGATTACACCGATGAAATTGCCTGGAATCCGGATAAATATGATCTGATGTCATTTCATATTACCAAAAAGGAAGATGAAGTTTTTCCGATTAAAACTTATATAGATTTTGGTTTGGATAAAATGCCAAAAGAAGAAGAAAAATTTGAACCCATGGCGGCCATGATTGAACAGCTGGGAAAAGCGAAGCCACACGAGAGAATTTGGATACAAATTCTGGCCATACCACACGGTAAAAAGAATTTTAAGTCCGGGTACTTGTACCCATCGGGAACTTGGGAAAAGAAAGTAGAAGATAAAGTTAACGAAATTTTGAAACGCGACACTAGGGTGGTTGTGGATCCGGAAGTAAATGAAAAACAACCTATGCTGACGACAGGCGAGAGAGACCGCATCGCCGCCATGGAAAGAAATGTTGGTAAGTATGCCTACGAAACCGCCATTCGCTGGATGTACATAACCGAAAAAGATAAGTTTGATGGAGATATAATCGGCCCAGTGATTCGTACTTTTGCTCAATACGATATTTTAAACAGAAACGGCTTGGGGGTAAGGTGGCGCACTGATTTTGATTATAATTTTATTTCTGATTTTTCCGGTAAGAAAAAAGAAAGGTTAAAGAGAGAAGAGTTGCAGGAGTACAAATTAAGAGCCTATACTGTCCGTGACAAAAAAAATAAAGTCGATAGCATGAAAGTGATGTCAGTTGAGGAGTTGGCCACTTTTTATCATATTCCCGGGAGTTCCGTTGTTACGCCGTCTTTGCCGCGCATTATGTCTACGCGCAAGGAAGCTCCGAGCAATTTACCAACCGGAATTGATATTGGTATTTAAAATCACTAAACTATGCTTGAAGAAGAAAAGTTGATGGCTGATATTATTGAACAGAAAAATGAGGTCAACAAGACTAGAAAGTGGTTTTTTATTTTGCTAGCTTCTTTTTTTACTCTCTCTGTTTTTGGTTGGTGTTTGTTTAATTATCTAAAAGCTGCGCCGGCTGATTTTCCGGTGGATGAGGTTGTTGCCGTGCCGGCTGGTTCTACCGTGCAGGATATCGCCAAATTGATGAAAGCTAATAATTTTATAAAATCAGAATTATTCTTCTTTGCTTATTTTAAATTTTTTCAGGAACCAGTCTCTCTGAAAGCCAGTGATTATTCTTTCACTAAGCCCTTAAAAGTAGATGAACTGATTGCTGTTTTGGCGGTGGGCGATTACAGTATGGACTTGATAAAATTTACTCACATTGAGGGAGAGAGAGTGGAAAGCGTGGCCAAAGCGGCGAGTGCGGTTTTGCCTGATTTTGATGAAAATAAATTCCTAGACATGGCCAAGTCCCACGAAGGAAAATTATTTCCGGAAACATATTTCATACCGTCAAATTTCAGCGAGGAACAATTGCTAGAATTATTACTAAAAACTTTTCAGGAAAAAACAGAGTCTTATGAAGAACAAATTTCAGCGCATGATTTGAGCTTGGACGAAATTATAATTTTGGCTTCAATTCTGGAAAGGGAAGCCAACACCAAAGAAAGCAAGCAGATGGTGGCGGGGATTTTGGATAATCGTCTGAGTATCGGCATGCCACTACAGGTGGACGCGTCAATCGAATACGTGCTCGACAAACCTTTGTCAGAACTCACGCCTGAAGACCTGAAAATTGAATCACCTTATAATACTTATCTAAATACCGGTTTGCCGCCAACTCCGATTGGTAATCCCGGCTTGGAAGCGATTGAGGCCATTATTTCTCCAACCGTAAGCGATTATTTATTTTATATAACAGGTAATGACGGCAATTTTTATTATGCCAAAAATTTTGACGAGCACCGCTTAAATATCGCCAGGTATTTGCGTTAGTCAAGTTCTGTGTTAGTTTGTGCTTAATTTTTATGAGTGAAAAACCAAAAGTATTTGTGGGCATGTCAGGCGGGGTAGATTCTTCCGTGGCGGCCTTACGTCTTAAAAATCAAGGCTACAACGTGGTGGGGGTTTTTATCAAAGTGTGGCATCCGGATTTTTTGGTTTGTAATTGGGAGCAGGAAAGATTGGATGCCATGCGCGTGGCGGCCTATCTTGATATTCCTTTTCTCACTTGTGACGCTGAAAAAGAATATAGAGATGACGTGGCCAAATATTTTATTTCCGAATACCAAGCCGGTCGAACTCCAAATCCGGACGTAATGTGCAACCGGTACGTAAAATTCGGCGCTTTTTTAAATTTTGCCAAAGCTCATAAGGCTGATTTTATCGCTACCGGACATTACGCGCAGAGAATTGAAAAAGACGGCAAATTGTCTTTGCACAGAGGTGTCGATACCAACAAAGACCAGACTTATTTTTTGTGGTCACTAACGGCTAAACAATTAAAATATACTTTGTTGCCAATAGGTGATACCGAAAAAGAACACATCAGACAAGAAGCTTTGGAAGCCGGCTTACCAACGGCGGAAAAAAAGGATAGTCAAGGCGTTTGTTTTCTTGGACATATTGATATTCCTGAATTTATTTCACATTTTACCACCTTAGAAGCGGGGGATGTTTTGGATGAAGAAGGCAAGGTGATTGGCCGGCATCAAGGGGCGATTGTTTATACTTTGGGTCAAAGGCATGGTTTTGTAGTCAACACCAAAAATCAAAATCGGGAAGTCTATTATGTTAGCGGCAAGGATATAAAACGAAATACGATCACTGTTTCCGCACGCCGGCCGGAATTAAATACCAATGCTGAGTTGACCTTAAGAGATTTTATCTTGAGGGAGACTTTGTCTGTTGGTGATGAAGTTTTGGTGCAGACTCGCTATAGACAAACGCCTTTTTCCGTGAAAATCCAAGCTCTTTCCGAGAAAGAAATCGTTTTGGCTGTCATGGGGACAAAAACCGAAGCTGCGGCCGGCGGCCAATCTTGTGTATTATACAGGGGTTCGCTTTGCCTTGGAGGTGGTATCATAGCCTAATGCATGTTCAGATAATAAAGGCCGATGGTTCTGTTGAGTATTTTAAAGTTGAAAAACTGCGCCGGTCGCTCAGACGAGCCGGCGCCACGCCGGAAGAAATAAATTCCATCGTTGCTCAGATTAGCGAAGAAGTGTACGACGGAATAAAGACTCAGGAAATCTATCGTCGGGCCTTCAGTTTTTTAAAGGGGAGCAAATTTTCCGTGGCGGCAAGGTATTCGCTCAGGCGAGCTTTGTTTAATTTGGGCCCGACCGGTTTTCCGTTTGAAAAATTTTTAGGAAGATTGTTTACTCTGGATGGATACAAAACCCGAACCGGAATCACTGTCCAAGGCCACTGCGCCCCTCACGAGATTGACATCGCAGCTTATCATGGTACGCATAGTTTTGTCGGCGAAGCTAAGTTTCACTCCAGACCTGGCGTAAAGACTGATTTGCAGGTGGCGATGTATTCATATGCTCGTCTGCTCGATATGAAAGGCTCTAGCATTTGTGAAGATAGTATTTGCGGGATAGAAGAATTTTGGCTGATAACCAACACCAAATTCACCACCACGGCCGAAAAATATGGCGAATGTGTGGGATTAAAAATGCTGAGTTGGGATTATCCACGGCGAGACAATCTCCATGACAGAATTCAACGCGCCGGCATTTACCCAATAACAGTTTTGCAGGATTTGTCAGTTAGCCAGATTTCCACTTTGATCGAGTATGACATCATCATTTGCAGTGATTTGGTGGAAAATCCGTCTGTTTTGAGGCATTTGCACTTAACTGAAAAAAAACGTGAAGCTTTGATACAGGAAGCTAAGGATGTTTGCAATTCTCGGAATAAATAAGCGTTCATAATTTATTTGTTGTCAAGATAGGCTATTTTGGCGTTGTGGTATAATGAACGCATTAATATTTTCAGAAAATCATAAAGAAATATGGCAGAAGAAAAGCAAGAAGGTCAGAAGACGGTGGTATCTTTTATTGTAGGTTTGCTTATTGGTGGGCTTTTGGTGTGGGCTTTTTCAGGTCCGTCTACCGACGCTCCAACTACTAAAAAGGAAAATAATAGCAAAGAAAAGGTAGAAGAAAAGAATAGTGAAACTGAAGAAGAAAACGAGGAGTCTTCAGACGTAAATGAGGATAGAGAGACTTCAGCTCCAGCTCCGGTAGTAACTGCTCCTGTACCAACACTTGCGGTGGGTGACGGAAAGGTTGTTGTCAACAATCAAGCCGCTAGTAGCAACATCAAGCTAGACAGCGCTACTTATCCTGTAAAGGAAGGCTGGATTGGAGTTCGTGATTATCAGGGTGGCCAATTGGGAAGTATTCTTGGCGTGGTGCGCTTTAGTGAAGAACAAGGCTTGGTTCCAAGTGAGATTGTCTTGCAACGCTCTACCGTAGCCGGTCGTGAATATGCCGTAATGATTTGGGAAGAAAGCGGCGATCGAGCGTTCAACTCAGCTGACGACAAGCAGCTCGACACTGTTTTTGCCACCTTCACTGCTCAGTAGTTTCAGTTTATTACCTAAAATTAAAGTGGCCAAAATCCAAAGGATTTTGGCCACTTTAATTAAACTGATTGTCGCCTTAGTAAAACTCTCAATAGGGGGTTTTACTATGTCGTGAGATTAAAGGTGTTGATGATGAGAATGTGGGCGCGTTCATAGTATTCAACCCAACAACAAAAGATGATACAATGGTGGCAGTTATGGCGGAATTTAAAAAACAGTACAATCCCAATCGCAGCGCGGATTGGAATTATGGTGGTAAAAATTGGAAGTTGTCGCGATCGAAGATTGAGTTGTTTACGGAATGCCCGCGCTGTTTTTACCTCGACAACAAACTGGGAACTGCCAGACCAAGAGGCCCGGCTTTTACCATAAATATAGCCATAGACGAGCTTTTTAAGAAAGAATTTGATTCTTATCGCAAAGCAGGCAAGCCCCATCCTTTGATGGTAGAAAATGGCTTGGAGGCCGTTCCTTTTACGCACGAAAAAATGGATGAGTGGCGGGATAATTTTAGTGGCGTTGTTTTTGCTGATAAAAAAACCGGTTTTACTGTTTCTGGGGCGATTGATGATATTTGGGTGAAGCCTGGTGGGGAATTGATTGTGGTTGATTATAAAGCTACCGCCAAGGAAGAGAAAATTGAATCCTTGAGTAATAGCGGCTGGGAAATGTCATATAAAAGGCAGATGGGAGTTTATCAATGGCTGTTTAGAAAAAACGGTTTTGAGGTGGATAAAAAAGGGTATTTTGTCTACGCCAATGCTCGCAAGGATCAGGCCGAGAGTTTTGATGATACTTTGTTTTTTGAGACCACTTTAGTGCCTTGCGAGGGGGAAACGGATTGGATTGACGAAGCTTTAATAAAAATTAAGGAAACTTTGGATTCAGGAGCTATTCCGCCAAGTGGTACTGCTTGTGAATTTTGTCCGTACCGTGAAGCTTGTGGCAAAAAATTGCAAGCAATACATTATGCCAAAAAAGACAAAAAATGATGATACCTTCCGCGCGCGGGTAGAAAATGTCGTTAGAGCTATTCCGGCTGGAGAAACCAAGAGCTATAAAGAGGTGGCGATTTTGGCTGATTGTCCGAGAGGAGCGCGCGCCGTGGCTAGGATTATGGCCAATAATTACGATTTGACCGTGCCTTGTCACCGAGTAATAAGAAGTGACGGCGGCTTGGGTGGGTATAATCGTGGTGGGGTGATGGTGAAGCGGGCAATATTGGAAAAGGAGGGGTGGAAAGGGTAAAACATATTTCCCAATATCAATTTGGATGTTACACTACTGACATATGTATTCATATCGCGTTGAACAGGCGATTCGGGCGGCTTCAGTCTTGCATAAAGACCAATTACGAAAAGGTATTATGCCTTTCCCGTACATCACACACTTGGTCGCGGTCGCTTTTACTTTGTTTGATTACACTCACGACGAAGATGTAATTATCGCCGCTCTGTTGCATGATACTCTTGAAGATACCGATTATACCGTTGATGAATTGCAAGAAGATTTTGGCGGCCGGGTTAGGGAAATTGTCGAAGCCGTCACCGAGCCAAAAACCGACGGCGACCGCAAGCTCTCCTGGCTGGAGAGAAAAATGGCGTATGTCAAGCAATTGAAAAAAGCTCCTCCTGAAGCTTTACTGGTGTCGGCCGCTGATAAAATTCACAATTTTCGTACTGTCGTTGAGAATTATACCGAAGACTACAATAGATACGTTCAAGATTTTGGCAAAAACTTTGATGAACGATTGGAAGTTTATCAAGACCTTAGTGATGTCATAAACAAAGGTTTGGATAGTCCGATTGTTGATGAATTTAATCACGTTTTTGAAGAGCATAAGCAATTTTTATACAGAATAAAAGAGATTGAAGATAATAGTTATGGTACCTAAACAATTCAAACACTTAAAAACCGTTCAAGATATCAGTGAGTATGAGCTTAAAAGTAATGGTCTGCGGGTTTTGTATAAACACGTCCCTGATACGGGCGTGGTGACGACAAATGTCACTTATTTGGTGGGAGCCAGAGATGAAGGCTTGGGAGAGACTGGAGCCACCCATATGCTGGAACACATGTTGTTTAAGCCGACCAAATACGATTTGGAGAAAAAGCAAGACGCGGCCGCCATGCAGTTTGAGCGCGAAGTAGGAGTCATTTTAAATGCCAACACCTGGAAAGACAGGACCACTTACTTTTTTTCATGTGGAAAAGAGCATTTAGTCAGAGCGCTAACCATCGAAGCGGAACGAATGCGCGGCTTGGTGTTGACTGATAAGGAATTTCAGCCGGAGCGCAATAACGTGCTTAGTGAATTTGACATGTACAACGGCGACCCAAGTTTTGCCTTGGCGGTGGACATGGTATGTGTGGCTTTTCATTCTCATCCGTATGGGCACGAGACGATTGGTTTCAGGGAAGATATTTCTGCCTATACCACAGACATGCTGCAAAAATTCTACGACCATTTTTATCGCCCCAACAACGCGGTGTTGATGGTTGTTGGTGACGTTGAACTTACTTTTGCGCTTAAAAATATCGCTAGCTTGTTTGGTCATTTGGAGTCCGAGCCCAGTGTAAAAATTCGTCCACAGGTGGTAGAACCAAAACAAGAAGGTGTTAGAAGAGTTGAGATTGTTCGCGCTGGTACGACCAATATATTAGCTCTGGGGGTAAAACACGACGGCTTCCCGAGCCATAGTTGGTTTGAAACGATGTTGGTGTTTAATCTTCTAACCGATGGCGTTGATAGCGTTTTGCACAAAGCTTTGGTAGATACCGGTCTGGCTTCCAATGTGTCTTCAGTAGTGGAACCAACTCGTGATAAAAATTTAGGCGTGATTTATATTACTTTGACCAAAAAAATCAATCATCAGAAAATGGAAGAAAAAGTATTGCGGATTATTAGGGATTTGGGTGAAGATGTAATAAAAAAGAAGCTGAAAAATCTAGTCACTTTGGCCATAAACTCTGAGATATTTGGGCGAGACAGTAGCTTAAATATTGTGCAAGAATTGACCGAGTATGTATCATCAGGAAATTGGCCGGCTTATTTTGAAACGGAAAAACTCCTTAAAAGCATCACTCACAAACAAATAAAAACTCGGCTAACGGAATTATTTGCTGACCAAAACTTAACTATCGGTGTTTACAAGAGTAAATAAATTATCATGGAAATAAAAACTTTCACTCGTCCTAGATACGTCGGTGCGGAAATTGTAAAAGACAGTACGCAGATTGTGTACGCCTATATTACTGCTGATTGTTATATTGAAAACACGGCTTTTGAAAATGCTTTACAATTGATTTATAAAGATATTCTTCTGTCTGGGGCCGGCTCTTATTCCCGAGAAGAATTTTTGCATGCTTTAAATGAGCTTGGAGCTAGTATCAATGTCATAGCCAATGAAGGAAAAATAATGATTGAAATATCAGTTCTTGAGCCACAGCTGGCAAAGGTTTTGCGTTTGTTTGAGCTTATGCTGACGACTCCGGCTTTCAAAGCCAGCGAGCTGAAGAGGGCTGTTTTTACGGCTAAAAATAGGCTGGAATTATATAAAGAAGAAGCCAAAGCGCTGGCCTGGGATGGCTTGAAGAGCGCTTTATACAAGGGTTCTGATCGTCACTATACTCACTCTGCTGATACCATCAGCAACGAACTAAAAAAAATTACCATATCTGACATAAAAAAATTGCATCAAAAATTCGTTGATTCTTACTTCATGATTACGGTGAGTGGCAACGTTAAAACCACTGCTGCCGTCTTTAAGCTGATTGATAAAATAAAAAAAGACAGACCGGTTCCATCTCAGATTGAAGTTTCCACTGCCAAGGAGGAGATAATAAGACCACAAATTATTTCGCAGTCCGTTCCCAGTAAGCAAAATGTTGAAATCTCGATCGGAGCCTCGATACCGCTAACCATTCCGCAGGTGGAGTTGGCGCACTTTTTGTTTGGGTTGACTGTCTTGGGTAAGTGGGGAGGGTTTGCTGGTCGTCTGATGAGTACGGTGCGGGAGAAGGAGGGTTTGACCTACGGCATATACGCCAGACTGGAGGGAGCAACCAGAAATGAAACCGGCTATTGGCGAATAATGACGTTTTTCTCGCCTCAAGACACGATGAAGGGAATAAAATCAACCTTAAGGGAGATTAGTAAAATCAGAGAGAAAGGAATCACCAAATCAGAATGGGAAAGATTCCAAACCATTCTCAAGACATCCGGCGTGTTGACTTTCGACTCGCTTTCCGGACTTACCTCATTGGTACATAGTAATTTGGTTGCAGGCTTGTCATTTGAAGAATACGAAGATTTTAGAAATATTCTGTATACTTGCACGCAAAGTGAAGTAAACAAAGCTCTAAAAAAATACTTGGACTTGGATAAATTGGTTATCAGTGCCGCCGGCCCGGTGGCTTCCATTGATAAAGATTTAAAAACTTTTACCTTGGGTGAATCAGAGTTAAATTCATAGTGTTTTTGTATTCAGGATAAATTTCTTCTCCTATCGTATTTTTTCTTGCTATAATTAAGACATAACATAAACAACAATGAGCATTCTTTTTTGGGGTTTGACGGTGGGAATGGTGGGCAAGATTTTGCTGGCTATCGGTATTTTGAAAGTTCACGATATAATGGCCTTGGAGCAAGAAATTGATGAAAAGGTAATCCGTTCTTTCGCTTTTGAAAAAGCCTTGACCTTGATTGGAGTTTTTTTAATTTTTGTTGGTTATTTAATGGAATTGTATTTTTACGGCTTAACTCCGCTTTTGACTTGTAGGGGCGATGAGTGCATGCACGCCGCTTCCGTACTGCTTTCGCAATAAAACTTTATTAAAAGAGACCATTTACTCATCATAATATTAGGATTAGGCAAATTTCAAAAAAATGTTATATTTCGGAACATAATTCCATGGTAAAGTCCCAAAAAGAACCAAATTTGGAGGAAAAAATCCCGAATACGCCAATTCGGTTTTTGTGGTTTGTGTCGCGGGGAAGTTACCGTTTCTTTTTTGGTGCCGTCTTAGGAGTGACATTGGCGCAGATATTTTCCATATCGGTACCGTACATTATCCGCTCCATAATTGACGGAGCGACGGCTTTTAGTAATGGAACAGGCGAACTTGAGTCTGTCTGGTTTTGGGTTTTTGCGTATCCAATTGCCATACTTCTAATGTTTTTGTCTTGGCGCGCTAGCGGGTTTTTTGGTATGGAATGGGCCAGTAGACTAAACGCCATTTCTTATTCCAAGCTGTTTAAACATTTGTCTCTACATAGCCAAACTTATTTCTCCAATCGCTTCGCCGGCTCTCTCTCAAGTAAAATGGGCTACGCCAGCGAAGGCTCTCAGTCTTTGGGCGAATCTTTCCTTTGGCAATACTACACCGGTGTCTTATCTTTCCTCTTCACGTTGATTTTGCTTGGAACTTCAAGTTTGGTTGGAGCGGCTTTGTTTCTTTCTCTTATTATTATAATTCTTCCTCTTAACTACTACTTGGCTAAATATCGACGTAAACACCTCCTAAGATACACTGCACAAGTTACCAAAACTCGTGGTTTTGGTGTTGATGCTATTACCAACATGGCGGCGGTGCGACAGTTTGCTCGCGAGGACAAAGAGACTGCGCGCTTTGGCGACGAAATCACCTCGATGCGTTTTTTAAATATTCGACAATGGCGCATTAGTGAATGGGGTCTTCTTCTCAATAATGTATTGATAGTATTTTTCATGGCTCTGATTCTGATTAGTACTTTCTCTCTTTGGACTAAAGATTTGGTTACTTTAGGTGAATTGGTGATGGTGATTGCTCTGTTGGCTAATATTCAAAGTACTTTAGTCCATATTGGTATGGACATGAACCGCTTTATTCGCCAGTACGCGGAAATCGAAGAAGGCTTAGGAGATATTTTGGTGACGCATGATATAAAAGACCAGCCGGAAGCTATACCTCTCATCGCGGATAAAGGCGAAATAGTTTGGCAAGATGTGAACTTTAATTATGAAACCAAAGCTGTTTTTAAAGATTTTAATCTCACTATCAAAAGCGGCGAACGAATTGGGCTGGTAGGCAGTAGTGGCGCAGGTAAGACGACTTTTGTTTCTCTGCTTTTGCGGCAACATAATCTGGATGGCGGAGTGATTTATATTGACGGGCAAGACATCAGCAATGTGCAGCAGAAGTCTTTGCGCGGCAACATCACCATCGTGCCGCAAGAACCAATGCTCTTTCATCGCAGTATTCGTGAAAACATTGCCTATGGAAAGCCGTGGGCGACGGAAGCCGAAATCGAGCAAGCCGCCCGCCGCGCACACGCTGTTTCTTTTATTGAAGAAATGCCTTTACGGTACGATACTATGGTGGGGGAACGTGGGGTTAAATTATCCGGCGGACAAAAACAAAGAATCGCCATTGCTCGCGCCATGCTAAAAGATGCGCCGATTATTGTGCTGGATGAAGCCACTAGCGCGCTAGATAGCGAAAGTGAAGTGGAAATTCAAAAAGCTCTACACGAATTGATGGTCGGTAAAACGGTGATTGCTATCGCGCACCGGCTTTCTACCTTGCGCGAAATGGACAGAATTATTGTCTTGCAAAATGGAGTGATTGTCGAGGACGGCAGTCACAACGAACTAATAAAACGCCAAGGACAATATGCCAGATTATGGGCTCATCAGGCCGGCGGCTTTTTGTCGGATGAGGAATAATTAAGCATCGTGCAATAATTGTAGTTTTTGTTATAGTGTAAATATTAACAAGAAAGAAAAACGTTTAATTTTATGGGCGGTAACGAAATTCGTGAAAAATATCTGCGGTTTATGGAGAAAAACGGTCATGCCGTCATTCCTTCAGCTGCCTTGGTGCCGGAAAATGACCCGACTACGCTGTTTACCGGCAGCGGGATGCAGCCGCTGATACCTTATTTGATGGGTGAGGCGCACCCCAAAGGGGTGCGCCTCACGGACTCTCAAAAATGTTTCCGCTCCAACGATATCGAAGAGGTTGGCGACAATCGCCACACCACTTTTTTTGAAATGCTCGGCAATTGGTCTTTGGGCGATTATTTCAAAAAAGAGCAATTACGTTGGCTTTTTACTTTTCTGGTGGATGAAGTTGGTCTTGATCCAAATCGTATTTACGTCACGGTTTTTGCCGGTGATAAATCTCTTGGAATTTTACGGGATGAGGAGTCGGCGGCTATTTGGAAAGAATTATTTTCCGAGCGCGGAATAGAAGCCAAAGATGTTTTTATTGGCAGCGAGGAGGATGGCTATGAGGTTGGCATGCAGGGCGGGCGTATATTTTACTATGATGCCGCCAAAAACTGGTGGAGTCGAGTTGGTAAACCCGAGCACATGCCCGCCGGAGAAATCGGCGGGCCGGACAGCGAAGTGTTTTATGATTTTGGTCCGGAACATGCCATTCATCCGCTTTATAAAGACAAACAACCCCATCCAAATAGCGATTCCGGCCAGTTTTTAGAGATTGGCAATTCGGTTTTTATTGAATACGTAAAACAAAAAGACGGCAGTTTTTCCAAGCTAGTGCAACGAAACGTCGATTTTGGTGGTGGTCTGGAACGTATCGCGGCTGCCAGTATTGGCGATCCGGATATGTTTAAAGTCGATTTGCTTTGGCGGGTGATTGAACAAATCCAACATCTATCCGGCAAAAAATATGGGGATAATCTGGCAGCCTTTCGCGTGATAACCGACCATATCCGCGGTTCGGTCCTTTTGATTGGAGATGGCGTTTTGCCAGGCAATACCGATCAGGGTTATTTTACGCGTCGTCTGTTGCGACGAGCGGTGCGATTTGCCGATCAGTTGGCGATACCGGCCGGCAAATTTGCCGAGTTGGCGGAAAGTGTCATTAGTGTATATCAAAATCATTACGTAAATTTGGCCACCAAAAAAGCCGAAATCATGGAAGCTATTGCCAAAGAGGAGGCGCAATTCCGAAAAACTCTGGAAAGCGGTCTCAAGCAATTCAGTAAAATTTCGCTGCAAGTACATTTTTCCTCAACCATAAAAGACGGCAAGAAAATAATTGACAAAAGCCTACCGCCGGTCACCAAAAAAGCTATCAGTGCCCAAAATGCCTTTGATTTGTACACCACTTACGGCTTTCCAATTGAATTAACTGAAGAAATTGCCTCGGAAAAAGGTTTGATAGTCGAACGGTCTGGTTTTGATGCTCTGATGGAAGAACACCGCGCCAAATCTCGTGCCGGAGCCGAACAAAAATTCAAAGGCGGCTTGGCCGATCATTCTGAGAAAGTGGTGCAATATCACACTGTCACCCACTTACTGCTCGCTGGGCTGAGAAAAGAACTCGGCGACCATGTCCATCAGGCTGGTTCAAATATTACCGGTGAGCGTCTGCGTTTTGATTTTACTCATTCTGAGAAAGTGGAGCGAGAGACTTTGGATCGAGTGGAGAATTATGTAAACAACGCCATCAGAACTGGAGGGGAAGTCACTATCGAAATGATGCCAAAGACGACAGCTGAAGCTGACAAAACCATAGAAGCTAGTTTTTGGGACAGATACCCGGATGAGGTTAAGGTTTATACAATAAAAGGTGATGATGGCGTAATTTTTTCTCGGGAGCTTTGTGGTGGACCACATGTCAATAAGCTAAAGGATATTACTGGTGTGTTTAAAATTACAAAAGAAGAATCCTCCGCTTCCGGTATCAGACGTGTCAAAGCCGTCTTAAGCTAAAAGCTATCCACTTAAAATAAAACTTAGCCGACAAATTCTAGTATAATAGAGTTTGCTATGGGATTTTTTTCTGATGATAATATAGAGTACGGGGTGGTGGTCGATATCGGTTCCGGCAGTGTTTTGGCCGCGATTGTAGAATCGGATGCGAGCAAAGCTTATCCTGAGGTGGTTTGGTCGAAGCGTGAATATGCACCTCTTAGACAAGTTGATTCCCTTAGCAATAGCGTTAAGGGTGTTATGACGGCCCTGGCGCGGGTGTTGATGGATTTGGATTCAAAAGGAAGAACAGTTTTTAGAGAAAAGGTATCAAAAGGCAAGCTTTCCTTGATGCAGGTCACTATCGCGGCTCCTTGGTCGTACACGATTACCAAGGTTATTTCCTACAAAAAAAAAGAAGAATTCACAATTTCCAGAAACTTTTTGGAAGAATTATTAAGAACAGCTGAACAAAAGGTCCAAGATGAATTGAAAGAAAACGAACGTATTCACAACCTGGGACTGAAGGTAATTTCCAGAATCACTGCTGATGTGGTCGCTAATGGTTATTCGGTTGAGATTGCCAACAAACAAAAAGCCAATTCTCTGCGCGTCGTGCAACTTAGTGCCATCACACAGGAGGGTATTGTAGGGGAAATAGAGGAGATGCACGACAAGTTATTCCCCGATACGGATTTGAAAGAATATTCTTTCATGATGGCTTTTTTCTACTCGATTTTAGAGCTGTATCCGGAACAAACAGAATGCGTTTTGGTTGACATCACTTACGAGGCGACTGAACTCGGTGTTGTAAGAGATGGGGTTTTGCAATACTGCACACACTTACCTTACGGATCGTTTTCTTTGGCTAGAGAAATAGCCGTTATTTTGTCTGTACCGCTGGAGGAAGCTCATGGTTACTTAAGTGAACCGGATTTTGATGTTATATTAGATAAATATTCAGAAAGACAAAAGAAAGAAGTGCAAACGGTCTTTGCTGAATACGAAAAATCACTAGTGGAATTATTTCACGAAACCGGCGACAAACTTTCCATACCAAAGGGAATTTTCCTGCACAGCAATGTGCATATTGCGCCTTTATTTAAGAAAATATTGGCAAAATCTGCTAGTACCACTACTAAATCTTCGCATCTGGTTTATAATGTAACCGGTGATTTACTAACCAAATATTATCCGGAGGCAGAGCAAGTTAAATTAAAAGACACCGACCGAGACACGGCCATGTTGATTTCCGCTCAGTTTTTCCACACTCGTAACTATGGTCAGAAGTTTGAGCAATTATAAAAGTATATACTGTAATAAAAGTTATGACACAAAAATGGAATCTACAAGACATTCGTCCGGCTGAGCCTAGAAAGTCTCGTCGCCCGGAGATGATTGAAAGACCGCAAAGGGCGATACCTAAGCTTGCGAGTGAGGATGAAGAAGATATAGGGACAATTGTCATAAAAGACAACAAAAAAACCAGCCGTTTCAACTTCACTATGGCGATAGTGGTGGTGGTAGTGCTTCTTGGTGGAATCTTTGGCTTGACTGTTGCTTTGTCAAAAACCACTCTCACCATCGTGCCGGTATCAAAAGAACCAAATGTCAACGCTGAATTTACGGCTTATCCGGATTTGCGTGACGGTATGCTCTCTTACGAGATAATGTCTCTGGACGACACCAGTGAAAAGCAGGTAAAAGCCACAGGCCAGCAGCAAGTTGAAGAGCAGGCCAGAGGTTTCATAGAAATTGTCAAAACCACGGCTGGTTCGGAGCGGTTGATAAAAAACACTCGTTTTCGGTCTGCTGAGGGTTTGATTTTTAGAATACCGGAGTCGGTTGTGGTGCCGGGGGCGATTAAAGACGCCGAAGGAAATTCAATTCCCGGCACTCTCAAGACGGAGGTTTTTGCGGATAATGTTGGACAAGAATACAATCTACCAGCCGGGACTCGCTTTGACGTTCCTGGCTTCAAAGAGAGCAATTTAAATGAGTTATACAACTCTATTTACGCTGAAAACAGGGAAGCGTTTACTGGCGGTTTTCAAGGGCCTCGCTTTACAATTGATGATAACGAACTCAGTACGGCGCGGCAAGCTTTGCAGATGGAGCTTAGAGACAAGCTCTTGGCGAGAATAGAAGCGGAGAAACCGGCCGATTTTATTGCTTTTAAAGACGCAGTGACTTTTACCTACAGTGAATTGCCTGCGGTGCGCTATGGCGATGATTTGGTCACTATTCGTGAGCAGGCGGTTTTGCAGATACCTCTGTTTAGACATTCCAATTTTGCCAGCTTTATCGCCAAAGAAACCGTCACTACTTACCTGCAAGAGCCGGTAAGGATAAGAAATATCGAAGATTTAAAATTTAGTTACGCTGATCCCAGCACTTCTTCTTCCAATATCGCCAACTTGCCATCTTTGATGTTCAGTATTGTCGGTAAACCAATGATTGTTTGGGAGTATAATGTCGAGCAGTTGCAAGCCGATTTGGCTGGAAAGCCGATGACGGCTATTTCCACGGTCTTATCGGGACATGTTGGCATTAAAAGCGCCAATATAAAGGAAAAACCTTTCTGGAAGAGAGATTTTCCGGATGAAGCAGAGAAGATAAACATAACCGAAGTATTGGAAACCAACTAATTTACAGTAAATTGTCTTGACTATTAACTGTAGTTTTGTTACACTCACTCACGTTTAATGGATCAACAAGCACAAGCTATAAAAGACGATTTGGCGTATGGAATCGTAGAGGAAGCTCTACCCAATGCTTTTTTTCGTGTAGTGCTTGATGATGACAAGCAGACGGTTATCGCCTACCTAGCAGGTAAGATGCGAAAGTTTCGCATTAGAGTTTTGGTTGGAGATAAAGTTGGCATGGTTCTTGATCCATATGGCGGAAAAGCACGTATTACTAAAAGACTCTAAATACAATTATGAAAGTAAGATCATCAGTTAAAAAAATGAGCCCTGATGACATCATTGTAAAGCGACGTGGTGTAGTTTTTGTTATCAACAAGAAAAAGCCTCGTCACAAGCAACGTCAAGGATAAAACAATATGAGAATTTCAGGTATCACAATTCCAGATGAAAAACATTTAGCTTACGGACTCACTACCGTTTATGGTATTGGTTTGTCTCGGGCTAAAAGTATCCTCACTGAATTAAGCATCGATCACACCGTTAAACCAACCGAGCTTTCCACCGATCAAGAAAACGCTGTTCGCGAGAAAGTTGAATCTTTCCGCATTGAGGGAGATTTGAAGCGAGAAATAGCTTCTAATGTCAAGAGATTGAAAGACATTCAATCTTACCGCGGTTCACGTCATGCTAAGCGTCTTCCGGCTCGTGGTCAACGCACAAAGACCAACGCCAGAACTCTCAAGGGTGCCAAGAAAACTATGGGTAGCGGACGCCGTAAGCTCGAAAAGACTTAAAATTTATTAGTATTATTGCGTATTTCATATGGGTAAGAAACGTATCATTAAGAAGGGAGGTGGTTCTGATGTTTCCGGTACATCGCGAGCTTTAAATCGTATTCCAAAGCGAAAGTTGGTTACCGGTAAGCTTAGCATTTTGGCTACTTTTAATAACACTTTGCTTACACTTTGCGATCCAAAGGGTAATGCGGTGATGAGTGCTTCAAGCGGAGCTTTGGGATTTAAGGGTTCACGAAAAAGTACGCCTTTTGCGGCAGCAAAGGTGGGCGAAATTATTGGTGAGAAAGCGCAGCAAATGGGGATGAAGGATGCTGAAGTCGTGGTTCGTGGCGTTGGTGCTGGTCGCGAATCAGCTTTGCGCGCTTTTTCCGGCAAAGGAATTGGTATTTTACGTATAGTCGATCGCACCCCGGTTCCTTTTAATGGTACACGACCACCTAAACCTCGTCGTGTTTAATGTAATCAAATAATTTTATGAAAATAGGTCCAAAATTTAAGATTGCTAAACGACTCGGCGCGCCAATCTTTGAAAAAACTCAGTCACAAAAATTTACTCAATCACAAGCTAGAACCGGTAAGGTCAGCAATCGTCGTCCCGGGCAAATGAGTGATTATAAGCGACAGCTGATCGAGAAGCAAAAAATGCGTTTTTCTTATGGTATTACCGAAAAGCAATTGCGTCGTTATGTGGATGAAGCGGTGGCAAAAAGCCACCAACCAATATCACTTTTGATGGAGCGCCTTGAATCCAGACTGGACAATGTCGTCTATCGTCTTGGTATGGCAAAAACTCGCCGTTTTGCTCGTCAGGTGGTGTCACATGGACATATCTTTGTGAACGGCCGACGCATATCAATACCGTCCCATCGAGTTAAGGTCGGTGATATTGTTTCTGTTCGTGAGGGCAGCAAGCAATCGGGAATTTTTGTTCAGCTGGCTGAGACACATGAAGCTGCTGGCGTACCGGCTTGGTTGGCTATTGATATTAAGAAATTGTCCGCCACAGTAAACGCCGTACCGGTGTATAATCCTGCTGAAACTTTGTTTGATCCTGAACAAGTGATGGAATACTACAGTCGATAGGATAGAGGTTATTAAGCGTAATTGTAAAAAACTATGTTAGAAACAAACGTCACCCTACCTTCTAAGCCGCGAGTTGTATCAGAAGATGAATTTCGCGGAGTCTTTGAAATTGACAATCTATACCCGGGATATGGGCATACTTTAGGTAATTCTCTTCGCAGGATTATTTTATCATCACTTCCCGGAGCGGCTATTACTCAGGTGAAGATTGAGGGCGCTCAGCATGAATTTAGTACTCTTGACGGTGTTAGAGAAGACGTAATTACTATTCTTCTAAATCTAAAAAGAGTTCGTCTTCTACTTCATGTAGATGAACCAATGACTATTACCCTGAAAAAGAACGGTGTAGGTATGGTTACGGCTGGAGATTTGATTGTACCTTCACAGGTTGAAATTCTTAATCCGGAGCAGCCAATAGCGGAAATTACTTCCAAGTCTACCACTCTCGAAATGGAGATTTTGGTGGAAAAAGGTCTTGGTTATGTTCCGCGGGAAGTACACCAGAAAGATAAGGTCGAAATTGGCACTATTGCTTTGGACGCGGTCTTTACTCCTATTCGTCGAGCTAATTACGAAGTTGAAAATATGCGCGTGGGCGACCGTACCGACTACAATCGCCTTAGAGTATCCATAGAAACAGACGGTACTTTTTCACCGCGTGAAGCTTTGGAAAAGTCTATTGAAATTATGGTACATCAGCTCAGTGCTGTTATCGGTTTTCAAGAAAATTACACAAACAACAACAGTGCCGAAGTTGTGATTGAAAAACCGGTAGCTGATGTCAGCAGCGAACCAAGTTCAGATGTTTTGAAAACTCGTATTGAAACTTTGGATTTTTCAACCAGAACAGCTCAAGCTTTGGAAGAGGCGAGTATCCGAACTATCGGGGGGCTTGTGCGGAAATCAAAAGATGATATTCTAGCCCTTGACGGCATAGGGCCAAAGGGACTCGAAGAAATTACCGAACTCCTAAGAAAAATGAACCTATCATTGACCGAATAAAATTATATGAGACACGCAAACAAAAATCGAACGCTAAGCCGAAACACCAGTCAACGCACTTCGTTGCTCCGCGGTCTTTCCGTATCTTTAATCAGAGATGGTAAAATCACTACCACTTTGGCCAAGGCTAAGGAGTTGCAGCCGCGAATCGAGAGGTTGGTGACTTACGCTAAAAAGGGCACAGTGGCTGCTCGCAGAGTGGTGGCCAGCCGTCTGGGTGAACCCAGCGACGCTATTATCAAAAAAATATTTTCTGAAATCGCGCCTAAATTTTCAGAAAGAAGCGGTGGTTATACTCGCGTCATAAAGATGGGACGCATGCCATCAGGACGAGAGCAGGCCGTTATTGAATTTGTAGAATAAATTATATGGAAACACAAACAACCACAAAAATTCATACAATTGATGCTACCGGCAAGCGTCTTGGTGTGTTGGCGACGGAAGTGGCGGCTATTTTGAATGGTAAAACGGCGGCTGATTTTTCAAGACATTTGGTAGCTGACGTGAAGGTGGAGATAAATAATGTCAGCAAGTTGGATATTCCGGAAGGAAAGAAAACCGAAATCTACCAAACCTACTCCGGTCATCCAGGTGGCCGCAAGACCGAAACTTTGGATCATTTGGCGACCAGGCGTGGTTATGCTGAGGTTGTGCGCCGAACCATTTCCGGTATGCTTCCAAATAATAAGCTAAAGAAAATTTTATTAAAAAACCTAGTGATTTCTGAATAAGATATGGCAACAAACACAAAATCAGTATACGTAGAGGGAATCGGTCGTCGTAAGACCGCGACGGCTAGAGTGCGTTTGGTGCCAGCGACAGCTTCTACCACTATCACTGTCAATAATAAAGCCCATACAGATTATTTTAAGCAACTAGCCTTGCAGCAAGATTTATTTTCAGTCCTTGAGACTGCTGATGCTGGAATTGAGCACTACTCAATCACGGCTAAGGTTTTGGGAGGTGGTCTGTCTGCTCAGGCTGAAGCGATCCGTCTTGGTATTGCCAGAGCTTTAGTGAAAGAAAAAGCTACTCGTCGTATTCCGCTCAAGCGTGAAGGTTTCCTCAAGCGTGACCCTCGCTCCGTGGAGCGCAAGAAGTTTGGTCTTCGCAAAGCCCGTAAGCGACCAGCCTGGTCAAAGAGATAGTCGAGATAACAGAAAAAGTCCTTGCAAAGGGACTTTTTTTTGACAATAATGCTTTTTGAATTTATAATGCATAGCATGGTGAATAAAAAGAATAAAGATAAAAATCAGGACGACTTGGAAATCACCAATGACAATATGGAAATAACAGAACCTGATTTGGAGGAAGTTGAAGCGAAAGAATTAGACATTATAAAATCATTACGAGAAAAATTAAAAGCTTGCGACGCGCACAAGAGAGAAATTCTGGAAGAATCACAGCGAGCAAAGGCGGATTTTCTTAATGCCAAGCGGAGACTGGAAGAAGATAGATTGAGAGATCGAGAGAGAGCTGTGGCTGAGCATGTGGAGCGTTTGTTGCCTTTGTGTGATAGTTTTCAGATGGCTATGTCCGACAAAAATATATGGGAAAAGGCAGATGAAAGTTGGCGCAAGGGCATGGAAGGGATATATTTACAATTGCAAAATCTGCTAAATGGCTATGGCGTAAAGCCGGTGAATCCGGTGGGGCAGGTATTTGATCCGCATAAACACGAAGCTCTTTCGATGGTGCCGGTAGTAGACAAGAATCAGCACGACAAGATAGCGAGAGTGATACAGATGGGGTATGAAATAACACGAAGCGACGGCACGGTTGAGCAAGTCCGGCCAGCTCGAGTGGAAATTGGAACTTTGGAAGATAATAATTAATTTATAAATTTTGTAACAGAATAAAATATGGCAAAAATACTTGGAATTGATCTTGGTACCACCAATTCAGCGATGGCTATTATTGAAGCTGGTGAGCCAACAATTATTGAAAATAGCGACGGCAATCGCACTACGCCTTCTATTGTCGCGATTTCAAAGACGGGAGAGCGTTTGGTCGGACAGATTGCCAAAAGACAAGCCGTGACCAATCCTACAAATACCATCTACGGCATCAAGCGGTTTATGGGACACACTTTTGATGAAGGTGCAGTACAAAAGGATAAAGCTATCGTGCCGTATGAGGTGAAGAAAGGAAGTGACGGTGGCGCTATGGTAATAATGGGCGGCAAGGACTATCGTCCAGAAGAAGTATCGGCAATGATTTTATCTAAATTAAAAGCTGACGCGGAGGCAAAGCTGGGTGAAAAAATTACTGAAGCCGTTATTACCGTGCCGGCTTATTTTAATGACACCCAGCGCAAGGCGACGCAGGATGCTGGCAAGATTGCTGGACTTGAGGTGAGGCGTATCATCAACGAGCCCACTGCGGCAGCCTTAGCTTACGGTTTTAATAAAAAGAAAGACGAGAAGATCGTGGTTTATGACTTCGGTGGTGGTACTTTTGATGTGACTGTACTGGAGGTAGGGGATGACGTGGTGGAGGTGCAGTCAACCGACGGCGACGCGCATATGGGTGGTCGTGATATTGACCAAGGTATAGTTCGGTTTTTGATTGATGAGTTTAAGAAAAGCAACAGTGTAGACTTGAGCAAGGATAAGCTCGCCTTGCAGCGCTTGGATGAAGCGGCTGAAAAAGCCAAGCATGACTTATCTTCCACTGCCGAGTCTGATATCAATATTCCTTTCATTTCTCAGGGTAGTGATGGTCCGTTGCACATGGATGTTAAGTTGTCGCGAGCTAAATTGGAAGATATTGCTCACGAATATATTGATCGTTCTATTGAGATTACCAAGCGAGCGCTAGAAGCTTCAGGAATTAAAAAAGAAGATGTTGATGAAATTATTTTGGTAGGCGGGCAGACCAGAATGCCGGCGATACAAAAAGCCGTAAAAGATTTGTTTGGTAAAGAGCCAAACAAGAGCGTAAATCCGGACGAGGTGGTAGCGCTTGGTGCCGCTATTCAGGCTGGTATTTTCCAAGGAGATGTGCAAGACATCACCTTGGTGGACGTGATTCCGCTATCTCTTGGTATTGAAACCATGGGCGGGGTAAACACCAAACTAATTGAGAAAAATACTCACATCCCAACCAAAAAACAGCAAGTCTTCTCAACCGCGGCCGACAATCAAACTTCCACGGAAATTCACATCGTGCAGGGTGAGCGGCCAATGGCAACCGACAACAAATCTCTTGGTAAGTTTGTGCTCGACGGTATTCCTCCGGCTCCGCGGGGTGTGCCGCAGGTGGAGGTCACTTTTGATGTTGATAGTAATGGCGTGCTAAACGTAACTGCTAAGGATAAATCAACCGGTAAAGAACAGTCTATTCGGATTGAAGCTAATTCCGGTTTGAGTGAGCAGGATATTGAGCGCATGAAAAAAGAAGCGGAAGAACATGCTGGTGAAGATGAGAAAAAGAAAGCTTTGATTGAAACTCGCAACCAAGCCGAACAGCTTATTTACACAGCGGAAAAATCCTTAAAAGAACACGGCGAAAAAATTCCCGGCGATGTAAAAATTGAAATTGAAGATAAAATAAAGAACTTGCAGGAGGTGAAGGAAAAAGATGATAAGGCCATCATAGATGCTAAGACTGAAGAATTATCATCTTCATTGCAAAAAATCGGTGAGATTATGCAAAAGGCCAATGCCGAAGCGGCTGCTTCAGCCAGTAGCGAGTCGGCGCCGTCTGACAGCAATATTCGTGAAGCGGAAGTGACTGAAGAAAAGCCGGAAGATAAGAAGTAGGTTACTTTGCAGGTTTTGGCTGGTTGTGACATAATCAGCTTTATTAAGAGTTAAGTCACGCGCGTATGAAAGATTACTATCAAGTCTTGGGTCTCCAAAAAGGAGCTTCAAAAGAAGAAGTAAAAAAGGCGTTTCGAAAACTAGCCGCTCAGTATCACCCTGATAAAAAGACGGGTGATGAAGCAAAATACAAGGAAATTACTGAAGCTTACGCGGTGTTGGGTGACGAGAAAAAGAAGGCCGAGTACGACACTTACGGACATTCCTTTAACAACGCTGCCGGCGGGGCTTCCGGTTTTGGCGGCTTCAACTGGGCGGATTTTGCTGGGCAGGGTGGCTTTGCTAACGGTCAGGGTTTTGAATTTGATATCAGTGATATCTTTGAAAACTTTGGTTTTGGCGGCGGTCATTCCAAGCAAGTTCGTGGTCGGGATGTTTCCATTGAGATAAACCTCAATTTCAAAGAGTCCGTCTTTGGAACTACTCGCAAGGTGCTGATTACCAAAAATTCCCTCTGTGGTGAATGTGAAGGTAGTGGAGCCAAGAAAGGAGTGGGAATGACCACTTGTACTACTTGCAGTGGCCACGGCAAGATTCGTGAAACTCGTCAGAGTATCATGGGTAGCTTTACCACGGTGCGCGAGTGTAGCGTTTGTCAGGGTCGTGGGGAAGTGCCTAAGGAGCGTTGTCCTCATTGTGCTGGCGCGGGAGTCAGGCGGGCTCAGGAAGAAGTGGAAATAAAAATTCCAGCCGGTATTGAAAATGGTGAAGTCGTGCGCATGACAGGGAGAGGCGAGGCGATGTCGGGCGGACAGCCTGGAGATTTGTACATCAAGCTTCATGTCGAGACAGACAAAAACATCAAGCGTGAAGGCACGACACTGATTACCACTTTACCTATAAAATTGACCGACGCGCTTCTCGGTGGAATTTACAAGGTGGAAACTCTTGACGGTACAATGGAATTAAAGGTTCCAGCCGGCATCATTCATGGGGAAATGCTTAGAATAAAAGAGAAAGGCGTGCCGACAGAACGCGGCCGTGGAGATTTTATGGTTAGGATTTACGTAGAAATGCCAAAAAAACTATCTCGTAAAGCAGAAAAATTAGTAGCGGAATTGAGAGAGGAGGGGATATAAAAAATGGACAGTACTGCCATCATTCATTTTCTTTCGGAATCGGCCTACTTACTGATTGTCTTTTTGGTTTTTTTAGCTTTGTCAATTTTTAAAGGCCGACAGATGTTGATCAATATCATATGCGGGCTTTATTTGTCGTTATTGATTACAATTCAGTTCCCGTATTACGATGTAATTTTTGCCGGCTTAGAACAGCCAATAGTTATTGCCTCCATAAAGCTTATTCTGTTTGCGGTGGTGACAATCTTTACCACGCTGCTGTTTAAGCGGATTATGCCAAGGGAATATGCCGAAAACAAATTTGAAAGTTTTGGCAAGAAATTAGCTTTGGCTTTGGGCGCTACCATTCTTGTGATGATATATAGCTTTAATATTTTGCCAATATCAGAAATTCTTCCACTGGGAACCCCAATCCAAACTCTTTTTGCTCCTTCAGAATATTTCTTCTGGTGGCTGATTGCACCGCTGATAATTTTGGTTTTGGTTTGAGGTAAACTAAATACCGACAAGGGAGAAAACGGCTTGTTTTATGGTCTGTTTTGCGATATAGTCGATTAATTATGCAACAGCATCGAATGGAAGTAGCAACAAAACCATTTAACGACATTGCTTCAGGTAAAAAGGCTATAGAAAGTCGTCTTTTTGATGAAAAGCGACAGCGGATTGCAATTGGCGACCAAATTATTTTCAATGAAAATGATAAGCCAGAAAAGAATGTTGCCACCAAAGTGATAGGGTTATTGCGTTATCGGACTTTCAAAGAACTATTTGCCGACCATGAGCCATCACTTTTTGGCGAAGAGAGTCGCGATTTTCTTTTGACACAGATAAGACAGTTTTATTCTGATGAGAACGAGCAGAAGTACGGTGTCGTTGGTATTCGTTGCTTGCTTGACTAGGTGGCTTTTCTATACTTCTCAGCTTTTTGGATTCAATCAAGATAAATGGGAGGGGCGACAGAGGTGGTGGGCTTGTACACAGGGTTGACAAAACACACACATTTGTGTATAAGTAGTATTATTTACAGATAATTCGACTTTAATACTATTGCTTATGAGTGGTACTGACGTGGAACAATTTGGAGTGCATCTTATGCTTGATGGCTATGGAGCCGACCCTCACCGCCTAAAAGATAAAAATGCTTTGCTTGGCATACAGACCCGTAATCAGATGGTTTGGTATCTAGAGAAGGACATTGTTAAAGTTTAATTAACTTTATTAAGATGATATCTCCATTTCCGTTTTTCAAGAAAATATCTTTAGACGACGAATTGGATATTAAGTCTTACACAAATAAGTATAAGCCATATTCGGATTTTAATTTTACCAATCTGTGGTCTTGGGATGATGAGAGGCAATTTTCAGACCTAAATGGTAATTTGATCGTTTATTTTACTGATTATGAATCCGGTGAACCGTTTCTATCTTTTTTGGGTGAAAATAAAGTTGATGAAACGGCTTCAACGCTAATTGATTATGCTAAAGAAAAAGGTTTACCGCCAACCTTAGATTTGGTGGGCGAGGAATCAATTAAAAATATAAATCAAGACAAATTTTTTGTCGAACCAAGTAATGGAAATTTCGATTATATATTTGATATTTCTAAACTGGCTTTTTTGCAAGGGAAGAGTTTTAAAGCAAAAAAGAGGTCGTCTGTAAATTTTCTTGCTAATAATGAAGTATCTTTTGATTGCGTTCCCCTGAAAAAACAGTATTGTGTTGATGATTTGCTTTCGGTAATTCTTAAATGGAAACACAATAAAATTAAAGAAGGTAAAAGTTATTGTAAGCAAGAAGAATTAAGTCTAAAAAAACTTTTTGCCGCCACGGTAACCAACGATCAGTTATTATTGTCGACGGTTTTGGTGGACAATAACATTGTCGGTTTTAGTGTGGACGAGGTCTTGGTGGATGGTTATGCGATTTCACATTTTATTAAGGCTGATGTTTCATACAAAGGTATTTATGAATTTATGAATGAAAAAATCGCGGAAAAATTGCATGAACGTGGTATTGTGTATTGGAACTGGGAGCAGGATTTGGGAGTAGAGTGTCTCAAGCTCAATAAGCTTAGTTATCATCCGGTAGATTTATTAAAAAAATATAAAATAACTCTCAGGTAATTTAAAAATATGTCTTGGTTTTTTATCGCAATAATCGGACCGGTGCTATATGCTCTGACAAACCATATAGACAAAATTCTTTTAGAAAAATATTTTAAACAAAGCGGGGTCGGTACTCTCATATTGTTTTCTTCGCTTTTGTCGGCCTTGGCTTTGCCGTTTTTGCTTCTGATAGACCCAACTGTGTTGGATATTGATATTTTTAATATAATGATACTGGCGGTCTTGGGGATTCTAAACATACTGGTTCTTTGGTTTTATTTATTGGCTCTGATGGATGAAGAGGCTTCGGTTGCGATTGTCTTCTACCAGTTGGTGCCGGTTTTTGGCGTGATATTGGGGTATTTTCTTCTGGGCGAAGTCTTAACGCAAATGCAACTCATAGCCATGGCTATCATCATTTTGGGAGCCACGATAATCTCTTTTGAAATAGATAATGACAATAAATTCACCCTAAGAAAACAAACGATTTTTTACATGACAATAGCTTCCTTTTTCTGGGCGCTTAGTTCGGTAATTTTTAAGTTTGTGGCCTTGGAGGAAAATGTTTGGCGAACACTTTTTTGGGAACATCTGATGATGGTGTTGGTGGGAATTTGTATTTTTGTGTTTGTGAGGTCGTATCGTCAGCATTTTTTATTGGCTATTAAGGAAAATTCACGAGCTATTTTGTCGCTTAATGTTGCCAACGAAACCTTATACATGCTGGGAAATATCGCTTTTTCTTTCGCTTATTTGTTGGCGCCAATCGCGTTGGTTTTGTTGACTCAATCTTTTCAGCCGATTTTCGTATTGGCCATCGGAATATTTTTAACCATCTTTTTCCCAAAAATCACCGTAGAAAAAATTGAAGCTAAATATTTATGGCAAAAACTTTTTGCTATTTGCATAACCGGAATAGGTACTTACATCCTGCTGTTTATCTCCTAATAGATATGCACCGCTCCCAATAAGAGTTATCCCAATTTTTGCTATAATAAAGCTATTGCTAAAATAAATTATGTATGCACTTTAAGAAATACATACTTTTGTACACCCTAATACCGTTACTAATTATAACTGTCGCCGCTTCATATTACCGTTTTATAGTCTTGCATGATTATGTTGTCGCTTACGAAATCGAGTGCGACCCGGTGTTGCAAAGCTGTTTTGTTGGCTGCGAAGACGATGAGTGTTCTGCTAAATACCACTACGCTATTATGCAGAGACATGCTTCTGATTTAATAGAGCTTTGCGGTGTAAATATCGTGGGATGTGATGAGGCTTCCATTTGCCAGGCAGGAGAAAGCGAATGTGCGATTCTTTTTTGCGATGATCAGACGCTGGGTCATGGCTGTGATGATGTTGGAGATGAAGAGGTGCGTGAATCTATCTTGTAAATTATGATTTGTTATTTATATCCAGAACCGATATTTTTCTTTTTTTCCACCGATGTTCCGGAGTTGCTATATTACTCTCATATACCAGTAGCTTTAGTGATGCTATTTGTAGGTCTCTATGTGTTTTTTGGTAATCGACATTCTCTTCTAAATCAACTTTTTTTGTCTTTAGCGTTATGTTTTTTCTCTTGGATAATCATAAATTTAATAGCCTGGACAAATATTAACGGAGGACTCATCGCTTTTTTGTGGCCGTTTTTTGGTGTTTTTGCCGGTCTGGTGTCAATCATATCAATCTATTTTATTTATGTGTTTCTACACAAAAAAGATGTTCCTTTTTCCTACAAACTTACCTTTCTAGCTCTTTTATCACCACTGATACTACTAGCGCCCAGCAACCTGAGTGTGAGCGGATTCAACATAACCTACTGTGACTCCTTTGGATTTGAAGGGCTGGCTTACAAGACCTACTACACTTCATTGGGTATTTTGTCTATGTTGTGGATTCTTGGTTTGTTGATAAAGAGTTATCGTAAAGCGAATCGTTATTTTAAAAAACAGATTATCTGTGTTGGTGTTGGTATTGAATTCTCTTTGTTTATATTTTCTATTGTTTCTTTCATAACTTATCTGGTAAATATTGGCGTACTTTCAGATTCCAGATTAGAAATGTATGGACTGTTTGGTATCTTGGTTTTTATTATTTCTATTGTTTTTGTCATCGTTAGGTATAAAGTATTTAATATAAAGTTAGCTGCTCCAGTGGCTTTGGTTGTTGGTTTGTGGCTGTTGGTTTTTTCACTTTTATTTGTTCGTAATATTGAAGTCGCTCAGGTTGTTGTTTCCGTAACTTTGTTTTTCTTGTTTATCTTTGGATACTTGCTTATAAAAGCTGTTAGAAATGAAATCAAACAGCGTGAAGAAATAGAAAAACTGGCAAAAAGTTTGAGAGAGACCAACCTACGACTCAGAGAGCTTGATAAACAAAAATCAGAATTTGTGGCGATTGCTTCTCATCAGCTGCGTAGTCCGCTGACGGCGGTCAGTGGCTACGCCTCACTTTTAAAAAGCGGGGACTTCGGCCGATTGCCGGCCAAGGCGCTTGATCCGGTTGATCGCATTTATACCTCTGCTCGCTCTATGGCTCAGTCTATAGAAGAATATTTAAATGTGTCGCAAATTGAATCCGGCAGCATGAAGTATAACCTCACTGACTTTAGTCTGCGTGAAATGGTAGAAAATATTTCTGATGATCTGCGACCTGAAGTTTTGCGATCGGGCCTCCTTTTATTCTTCAAAACCGATTTATCCAGCCGAGCCATTGTGCATGCCGACAAAGGTAAAATCGCCCAAGCGATTCACAATCTCATAAATAATTCCATCAAATACACCCAAAAAGGCACGATTACGGTTTTGGTTAGAGACAATGTCGAACTCAAGCGTATTTACGTAGAGGTGATTGACACAGGGGTCGGCATGAGTGAATCCACCATCTCAAATCTTTTTCAAAAATTCGAACGTGCTGATAACGCTCACGAGGTCAATGTTCAAGGCTCCGGACTCGGCCTTTATATGGCACTGAAAATTACTGAAGCAATGGGCGGCACTATCAACGCCTATTCTGAAGGAGAAGGAAAGGGTTCAAAATTCGTTCTGGAACTGACGCTGGTGGTGTAGGGGTTTTATTGGTGGGTTTTGTTTGAATTGAGACATATATTCTCTGGAAGAATCTTGCTTCTCCAAATAAAGGAATCACTCATAATAAACCAGAACTACTATTTTTTGTCAATTGTTTTTTTTGCGTATGCGTTAGACTGCAAGGGCAGTATCTGGACTATAACTTCATAGGAGACTTAGTAATGGGATGTTCCATTGCGGTGGTGGTGACAGTGACGGTAGTGACAGCGAGCCTGATCATGACGGAGGTCATGGTTCAGACGGTGACGGTAACTGGGACGGAAAATAAGTACTAGTTATCCCCCCCCCCACATCAGAAAAAACTGATGTGGGGGGATTTTAAAATATAATAATCTATTTCATGCATACTTTTTCAGATTTTGGTGTTGAGTATCAATTTGTTACTTTAAAAAATAAATCCAAGATCCATCTTTTGGGAAAAAAAGGTGCCCCCATACACATACAGGCTTGTGTACGGGCAGGAACAAGGTACAACACTATTCCAGGTCAGGCACATTTTCTTGAACATATGCTGGTTGCTGGTACGCGTTCTTATCCTTCAAAGCTAGCTTTAGCAACCGCCATAGAGAAGGTTGGTGGTTATTTTGAAGCGGTGACAGATGCTGATTTTTTACGTCTTACTGTGTCAGTGCCACATAAAAAATATGTATCATTGGCGGTAAAGATTCTTAATGAAATGATGACCGTTTCACTGTATCAAGAAGCAGTCTTCAAAAATGAACAGACAGTTGTTTTAAGAGAGCAAAAAGACCGACTTCATAATTCCCAAATGTTGCTTATGGACACTCTTATGGAAGGAGTTTATTCTGATTTTGAATTGCGTTTTCAAGGTCTGGGTACTCCTGAAAGTATTTCAAATATGCAAGTGAAATCTGTTACTAAATTCGCGTCTACCAACATTACCGCAGAGAGAACATCATATATTGTCTCAGGAGATATTGAAATGAATGAAATTGAAAATTTTCTTTCAGTAATCACTCTACCTGAGGGTTTTGGAGATACCTTACCTGAACTGCTAACACCAATAAATGAAGATAGGGTAACATATAAAAAATATGATGGTGGGAATTCGAATATACTCATTGGCTTTCGTTGTGATACTGATTCTTGGGCTGATGTGGTAGGGTTGCACTTAATTCAACAGATGTTTATGGGGCGCGGTAGCCGTCTTATTCAAGAACTTCGCTATACTAGGGGGTTGGTATATGGTGGAGGAGTGCCATTTTGGGATTTTAATAAGACCAGTGTATTTGGTTTTCGTACCGCGTCGGCAACAGAAAAGCTTACTGAAGTTTTTGATATTATTCTGGATATTTTGGAGGAGATTTCTTTGAAAGGTATTTCTGAATCAGAATGTGAAGATCTTAAAGTAAAAATTGATAGTCACTATCGGTTTAATCTGCAAACAGCAAAAGAATGGATAAATGCGGAGGTTTCAGCGTTACGACATGATGTTGAAGGCGAAGAAGCCAAAAATGCCTTGGCTTTGCTTACATATACTAAACAAATGACAGCTGATGAACTAACCGAAATATATAGAAAATACATCAATACCAAAAGTGCTCATTGTGTTGTTCTTGGGTCATTATCAGAAGAAACCTTAGAATATTTCCATAAATTATTGTAGCGGTATGTTGATAGTGTCTATTTTAGGCTGCAATGTTAAAAGGTTTGACATAAGTATAGTAAAGCTATACTCTTTGAAAAGAATCTCAAATATAAACAAAATTTAGGAGAATCCTATGACATATAAGTCTCTGGTTATGCGTCACAGTGGTATATATGTAGTACGTTATAATTTAGAACATACGTCCGCCCCTCATAATTTGATTACCGATACCATAACTCCACTTTGGAAAAAGTATGAACCTTGGGCAACTTATAATGATGTAAGTCAGACAGTGACAAGGAAAACAGGTCGTGTTATAGACATCGCTTATGATGAAACTGGCGATGTTATGGGGGTTTATATTTTCCGTATATTTCAATATGGGTTATGGAGGATTATGTTTAGAGGTAACTCATACAGTTCTTTAAGTATTCGAGGTGTTGGTTCTTCACTACTAAGATTGACACTGAAACAGTATTATCCTGACAAACTTATTACATTTACTTCACAAGATAGGGTATATGCATTTTTGTCTTATTTTGGTGAAATTTTACCGACAATGAATAAAAGTCCTGACGGTGAAGAGTTGCGGCTTTTGTCACAGCTAGCAGGTCGTTCCTGTAAGGTTGATGAACGTACTCTAATAGTAAAAGATTTTTATTATGATAAGCATGTAGCTCAAGGTAGTGCTGTGCGTAACAAATATGTTCATGATTTATTTACCAAATTAGGGAGACGTGATGCTTATGCATTGATTGTTCGTTGTAAATAGTGTGTGTAAAATAAAAGTAAACCGCCTTAATTTTAAATTTAAGGCGGTTTATTCTATGTAGCATCATATTCTTAATAAAGCTATCACATTTTATTTAATTGAACCAATCAGATTTTCTGGTACTATAAACAGATTATGACAAAAAAGCGTATTCTTACCGGACTGCAACCTTCCGGCGTTCTGCATATTGGGAATTATTTTGGTTCGCTGAAGCCTTTGGTCGATTTGTCCAATAATCCTGATAATGAAGTCTTTTTGATGGTGGCTGATTATCATGCTCTTACCACCGTTCGTGACGGCAGATTACTACGTGAATATATTTATCAAATTGTACGTGATTATCTGGCGGCGGGGACAAATCCGGACAAAGTAACTTTGTTTAGGCAGTCGGATAATCCGCATCACATGGAAATGGGTTGGATTTTGAATTGTTTGGTGACAGTGCCGTTTTTGATGCAGGCTCATTCCTACAAAGATAAGGTGGCTAAAGGCTTGGAGGCCAATGCCGGACTTTTTACCTACCCGATGTTGATGGCGGCGGATATTGTTCTTTACGGCACGGATTTAGTACCAGTCGGTGAGGATCAAAGGCAGCATTTGGAATACACGCGCGAAGCGGTAACAAAATTCAATAATGCTTACGGTGAAATTCTTAAAGAGCCAAAAGAGATGATTATTGACAGCGTGGGAGTGGTGCCGGGCATTGATGGCCAAAAAATGAGCAAGAGTTACAAAAACACTATTCCGCTGTTTGGTTCGCGCGAGGAAATCCGTAGAGCCGTCATGGGAATCGTGACCGACTCTGAGGGTGATAAGCCGGAAAATGTTTATAATTTGCATAAGATGGTTTATGAGGTGACGGGCCGCGATTTTGCTCAGTTGGAAGCTTTGTATGAGCAAAATCGCGGCCGCTACAAACCCCTCAAAGAAGCCCTGTTTGAAGACATAGAAGCCATAGTCCAACCTCTGCGTGAACGACGACAAAACATCAGTCTAGAAGAAATAAAAGCCGTTCTGGATGCCGGCGCCGAAAAAGCCAAAGCCGTTTCCGGCCCCACAATGGAAAAAGTCCGACAGGCAATCGGCATCAGTTTGTAGTTTTATTTGAGGATTTGGAAACCCTCACTAAAGATGAGTGGGAGGAGTTTTCAAAAGCTTTAGTTGACGTGAAGTCGGTATTACAAAAGATGTTTAAAACCAAATCTTTTAATATCTGAGGAAGGTGTTTTGTTAACAAGTTTTACAAATTCTTGCTATTATTTCAGTTGTTGATTCCAGTCTTATGTCCGGCACATACTCAACTCTTACGCCTATTTTATAAAGCTTGGAATTAGTTGGGTGATGTTGTATAGTACCAAGAAGCCAATGAAGCAGCTGACACTGCTGAGGTGAGGGAAGAAAAGGCTTTTGTTGGCCTGAGTAGAACCCTCCGTACTACGCACGATACGCGCATCTTAAGTGTCTGGTTGGATTTAAGCTTCACTTAATCCAATCGGAAAATAGGGTGGCACCGCGGCCAAAACCGCCCCTATATTATTAGCTTTAATAATATAAATTTTGGGGGCGGTTTTGCGTTCCTAAATTTAAAATACAATATGGAAAGAATTCTCATAGGTTCACTGAGTGAACAGGTTGGTAAGGAGGTTGTTATTCAGGGTTGGGTTGACGTGGTGCGCTTTCAAGGCAAGATGGCTTTTTTCGATTTTCGTGATCGTAGCGGAAAAGTGCAGGGGGTGGTTTTTGGAAAGCCGGAAGTGCTGGAAATTGCTAAAGAATTACGTTCAGAATATGTCGTTTCTGTTACTGGAAAGGTAAACGCCCGCCCGGAAAAAATGGTAAACGCCAATGTGCAAAATGGTGATATTGAGCTTGAGATAACGGGGATTGAAATTTTAAACACGGCCGAAACGCCGCCATTTGAACTGGGTGAAGATTCCATAAACAAAGACGAGGAACTTCGTCTCAAATATCGCTATCTAGACTTACGCACGGAGAGAATGCAAAAAAATATAAAGACTCGCAGTGAGTTTGTGCGTCGCTGTCGAAATTTTCTCATGGAGCGAGATTTTGTGGAAATTGAAACCCCGCTTTTGACAGAATCTACTCCGGAAGGTTCTCGAGACTTTGTGGTACCCAGCCGTCATCATCCAGGCAAATTCTACGCTTTGCCGCAGTCACCCCAGCAATACAAGCAGTTGCTAATGAACGCCGGTTTTGAAAGGTATGTACAAATCGCCCGGGCCATTCGCGACGAAGACTTGCGTGCCGACCGTGGCTACGAACACACGCAGATTGATATTGAAATGTCGTTTATGGATCGGGACAGTGTTATGAAAATTATTGAAGAAATGATTACTTCAGTAGTGGAGTCACTTGGTCATACCATCAAATTTAAACCTTTCCCAGTCATCTCTTACCAAGAAGCGATGGAAAAATATGGTGCTGATAAGTTTGATTTGCGTACCGAAGAAGAAAAGCAAAATGGCGTTTTAGCTTACGCTTGGGTAGTTGATTTTCCTTTTTTTGAAAAAACCGATAAAGGAACTTGGACTTTCACCCACAATCCGTTTTCAATGCCTAAAGCCGAGCATCTGGATTCGTTAATGAAAGGAGAAAATATTGGCGATGTTTTAACCACGCAGTATGACTTGGTTTGCAACGGTTTTGAAACTGGAGGCGGTAGTATTCGCGCGCACAAGCCGGAAATTCTCAGAGCTGTTTACAAAGCCATGGGTAATACCGAAGAAGAAATCCAGGAAAAAATTGGACATATTCTTGAAGCTTTCAAATACGGCACTCCGCCGCACGGAGGCATCGCCTTGGGTGTGGAGCGTAACGTTATGAACTTGACGGGAGAGGAAGCTTTGCGCGAAGTACAGGCTTTTCCTATGACCCGAAAAGGTCAAACGGCAGTGATGAACGCGCCCAAACCTCTGGAGATAGAACAGTTATTGGAATTAGGGATATCGGTTAAAAAAGAAACGGGTGATTAGGAGCTAAGGTCTTATTTATAAAAATGCCAATTTGAAATATAAATTGGCATTTTTGTTTTTATCTTAATTTTAGCTTTAGATATTACTTGGTGATATAATTACGCGCATATGTTAAAAATCACAACTTTGTCCAAAGCTATAGATGAATTACCAGATAAATATTGCCGTGTGGTTTTGAGTGAAAATTTAGCCACTGCGCACAGATTGGTTGAGACTTCTGGTGGTTTGCTTGAGTATCGTTTGGGAGCGGGTAAAAAAGATAAAGTCACCGCTCGGTCTTTTCGTACTCTAGTTAGAACCATAATCCAATCAGTCAAAAATCATCAAATTGAAAATCTGGCGATAGATTTTTCTGACTTAAAATTTCCCAAACTTGAAGCTTTGGGTGAAGCTTGGACGGCCTCCACGTTGATAGAAAATATTTTGCTAAGCGATTACGAATTTAAAACTTACAAAACAAAAAAAGACAAAAAGAAAACGCTTAAAGAAGTCGTTATTTGCGGTGTTTTTTCAGATGAGGCGAAAGCGGGCTTTAAACGAGGATTGGTGGTGGGAGAATATGTAAATTTATCGCGAGAAATTGCCAATACTCCAGCTTGTGATATGTCGCCAACGCAACTCGGTGAAGTGGCTAAAAAACTGGCCGAAGAGGTAAAATTAAACGTAAAAGTCCTGGGTGAAAAAGAATTGAAGAAGCTTAAAATGGGCGCGTTGTTGGCAGTAGGGCAGGGAACCAAGAGTGAAACCAAGTTGATAATTGCCGAGTACTGGGGAGCGGGCAAACCAGCCGGTAAGACCGTGAGCAAAGATAAGCAACCGATTGTTTTGATTGGGAAGGGAATTACTTTTGATACCGGCGGATTAAACGTCAAGCCGGTTGGAGCTATGCACGAAATGCATCTGGATATGTCCGGCGGTGCGACTGTGCTGGCGACGATTGCTTGTGCGGCCAAACTTGGTATAAAGAAAAATATCGTAGCGCTGGTACCATCTGCAGAAAACGCCATTTCTGACGACTCAATGCGAGCGGGTGACATTGTGACTTCTATGAGCGGCAAAACCATCGAGGTTCTCCACACGGACGCGGAAGGACGCTTGGTCTTGGCGGACGCTTTGACTTACTGTGAGAGATATGAGCCAAAAGTGATTTTGGACGTGGCGACCTTGACCGGAGCTGCGTTGGCAGCCTTGGGACAACACGCCAGCGCTATCATGACCAAGGACGAAACTTTGTCTAAAGAGCTGGGTGAACTGGGGGAGGTGAGTGGAGACTTGGTTTGGCCTTTACCGCTTTGGGAAGAATACAAACAAAGCCTCAAGAGCCATCGGGCTGATCTCAGTAATATCGCCACTAATTTCTCTCGTTTTGGTGGTACGATTGAAGGTGGTACTTTTCTGTCGTTCTTTGTGCCCAAAAATGTACCTTGGGTTCATATTGATATTGCACCCCGCATGGACAGTGTGGCAAACGACAAATTGGCCAAAGGTTCAACCGGCGAACCGGTGCGACTTCTGGTGTCGTTTTTGGAAAAGCACTAATAAAAATCATAAAATTATTTAGACCTATGCTATTATTATTTGTAATATGCAGCCTTTGTCTCTATCAAATTTTTCCATAAAAACTGAGGTGTTTGAAGGGCCTTTGGAACTGCTTTTGGAATTGGTGGAATGCCGAAAATTGCTCATAAATGACATCTCACTAGCGGCGGTAACAGATGAATACATGAGACAGGTCAGTGAGATGCAAGAAATTTCACTCCCCAACACCTCCCAGTTTATTGCTCTGGCTGCCACTTTACTTTTAGTAAAATCAAAATCACTTTTGCCAATATTAGAATTGACGGAGGAAGAAGAATCTTCAATTGAAGATTTGGAGGAACGGCTAAAAAAATACCAAATTGTTCGTGATGCTTCTTTGGTTTTGCGCGAAATGTTTGGTAAAAAAAAGTTATACTCTCCAAGATTTACTGCGCCCATCACTCCGCTTTTTAAACCAGACGATTATTGCCACCTCGCTTCTTTGCGCTCGGCTATGTCTGATGTTGTCAGTGGTTTGCCCAAAAAAGAAAATCCAGCCAAAGCACAAATTAAAGTTGTCATCAGCCTTGAACAAATGATGCAAAAGCTGGAAGCGAGGATAAAAAATGGCTCATATTTAAAATTTTCAGAAATTAGAGAGCGTGATCCAGAAAGAAAAATGGTAATAGTCAGTTTTTTGGCGGTTTTGGAATTATTTAAACAGGGTAATTTGATCGTGACGCAAGTACAGAGATTTGCGGATATTCAGATTGAGTTAGACCAAAGCCAAACCCCGACTTATTACTAACTTATTTTTCTCTTATGCTATAATCTCCTTATGCCAATTGATATTCTAATCGAGGGTTTTTTATTTTATAAATCCGCGCCGCAAAAAAAACAGGCCATAATTAAAATCTTTGACATCACGATTGAAGAATTTTCGGCGGCTATGATAGTTCTCAAGGAGCGTCTGCAAATGGGAGCTACCAGAATTATAGAGACCGAAGAAGATGTACAATTGGTTATTTGTGTGGAAATGGCGCCAATTATTGAAGTGATGCGAAAGAAGGAACTGAAAAGCGATATCGGCAAAGCCGGAGCCGAAACCTTAGCCATCATTCTTTATCAGGGGCCGGTTTCCCGGGCTGATATAGACCGAATTCGGGGAGTAAATTCCTCTTTTATTTTAAGAAATCTTTTGATTCGTGGTTTGGTGGAAAAAAACAACGACAAAGCTTCAAAGCAAGCAAAGTTTATTGTCACTCCGGCTTTGCTGGCTGAGCTGGGAATAACCCACAAACACGAATTGCCGGACTTTGCCAGAATAACCGATGCTTTGGAGAAATTTGAGGCTGATTTTGTTAAAGAAACATCCTATGAATGAAGATGACCGTTTTTTGATTGAAATAAAAGAAAAAGTGACCGCTAAAACCGTTCCTCGTTTTCCGGTGGTGGTACAGCTTTTGTTGTTGTTTATAATTTTGGGGAGCTTGTTCGCGGGTTTGATTATTCCCAAGACAATGGCCTTGTTTGGCGGGGAAGACTTGACTACAGTTGACCAAACAGCGATTTTGACCGAATCCACCACCTCGGCCACGGCTTTACAAAAAATTGACACCGTGCCGATTAGAGCTAGAGCCGCTTATGTTTGGGATATAAAAGAGCAACGGGTTTTGTATCAAAAAAACGCTGATGAAGTCTTGCCTCTGGCTTCTATCACCAAGCTAATGACTGCTTTGTTGGCTTATGAGCTGGTGGAAGATAATGCTTTGGTCACCATAGACGAATTAGCTGCCGGTCAGGAAAGTGGTGGAAATTTTAGAATCGGGGAAGTTTTTAATATTAGAGATTTAGCCGATTTTGCCTTGGTTTCCTCCTACAATAGCGCCGCTTACGCCATCGCCAATTCAGTCGGAGGGCTTTTGGGCGAGGAAGACTCCATTGCTCAGTTTGTCACCGCTATGAATCTGCGGGCTGAAGAATTAAAATTAAATGATACAAAATTCTCCAACTCAACAGGCTTGGATATTTCCACCAACAAAGCCGGTGCTTACGGCACGGCTAGAGACGTTTCTTTTTTAATGGAGTATATACTGACCAAGCATCCCACCATTCTTTATCCTACCGTGATTGACTCCACTCGTTTGTACAATCAATCAGGAGAACATCATGATGCTAGAAATACAAATAATATGGTCAAAGATATTCCCAATTTGATTGGCTCAAAGACTGGCTATACTGATTTGGCGGGTGGAAATTTGACCGTGGCGCTAAATATTGGCTTTGATCGGCCGGTTATAATTACCGTACTCGGTTCGACCATGAGTGAACGTTTTTCCGATGTCGATAAATTAATCGAGGCGGTACAAGCAGTGGCTGTTAATCGTGAATAATAACTATGGAAGTTTCTATCATTAAAATTCTATTGCCGGCGGTGATTTCTTTTATTATAGGAATTTTAATTACTCCAGGTATCACTCATTATTTGTATAAGTACAAGGCTTGGAAAAAACAAGGCGGCAAAACAGCCATGGGCGGACATGAGGCGGTGGAGTTTAATCGCCTAAAAGGCGAACATGAAACAAAAACCCCACGCATGGGCGGAATCGTGATTTGGGGCAGTGTTTTTTTAACTATCGGACTACTTTTTATTTTAAGCCTAATAAGTGACCATTATTTTTTCTCAGAGTTATTCTTCCTTAGTCGCTCACAAACCTGGATACCTTTCACGGTCTTGTTTATCGGCGCGGCGATTGGTTTTTTGAATGATTTTTACGATATTCAACACGGCGGCACCGGAGTACGTCTGTCAATCAGGCTGGCTTTGATTAGTGTTTTGGCGGCTTTTATCGGCTGGTGGTTTTATTCCAAACTTGGAGTTTCCAGCATCAATATTCCTTTTTCTGATCCTTTGGAACTGGGTATTTTGTTGATACCTTTTTTCATATTATTGACCAACGCGCTTTACGCCAGTGGAGTAATAGACGGTATCGACGGCTTATCCGGCGGCGTGTTTGCTCTCGTCTTTTTTGCTTATTCCGGAGTGGCGATTGTTCAGTCTCAGTATGATTTAGCGGCTTTTTGCGCCATGGTTGCGGGATCAATCTTGGCTTTCCTTTGGTTTAATATACCACCAGCCAGATTTTGGATGACAGAAACCGGCTCCATGGCGCTCACTCTCACTCTAGCAGTGGTAGTTTTGATGACCGATAAATTGGTGGACGGATATGGCATTTCTCTTTTTCCGATTATTGGATTTTTGTTGGTGGTGACAGTTGCTTCCAATATAATCCAAATTACATACCGTAAATTTACCGGCCAAAAGTTTTTTAGAATCGCTCCTTTGCACCACCATTTTGAAGCCATCGGCTGGCCATCTTACAAAGTAGTGATGCGATATTGGATTATTGGCATGATTTGCGCCGTGCTGGGTGTTATCCTAGTAACATTGCTGAAGTAGTAAGTTATTTTTGTAAAATGAAAAATTCCTCCCCTAAATCTGTTGATTCTATTCTACTTATCCTGATAGGAATTTTGGTGATTTTCGGTTTTTTTATTTTTTCTTCGGCCTCTTTAGGGCTTTTGGCTCGCGATGGAGCTAGTTTTGGTTCGGTGGCTTTTAGTCAATTCTTTTTCGGGATATTGGGCGGGGGAGTGGCGATGCTTATTACTAGTCATATCTACTACCGTCACTGGCGAAAATACGCTTTTTATTTTTTCCTATTTACGCTTCTTCTTACCTTAGCGGTTTTTATTCCTGGGTTGGGAATGTCTCACGGGGGAGCGACTCGTTGGCTTGATTTGGGGTTTACCACGGTTCAACCTTCGGAATTTTTGAAAATCGGTTTTGTTATTTACGTGGCGACTTTACTATCCGGTATCCATAAACAAATTGACACCTGGCGGTATGGGGTTTTGCCCTTTGTGTCGGTACTGGGACTGGTGGGCGTGATTGTTTTGTCTTTGCCTGATACCGATACGTTTTTCCTAATGGCTTTAGCTGGTATGGCGATGTTTTTGACCGCCGGCGCTAAATGGAAACATATCGCTCTTATGGCTTTAGCCGGATTGACGATGGTTGTCATTGTGGTGTCAATGCGCCCATATTTGCTAGATAGGATTACGGTTTTTATGAATCCGGATAGCGATCCTTTGGGTAGCGGATATCAAATACAGCAATCTTTAATTGCTATTGGTTCTGGCGGCTTGGTGGGGCGTGGTTATGGGCAAAGTATACAAAAATTTGAATACCTGCCGGAGCCAATCGGAGACTCAATTTTTGCCGTGTACGCGGAAGAGTTTGGGTTTATTGGTTCGATTATTTTAATCATGATTTTAGCTTTCTTTACTTTCCGTGGTTTCAAAATAGCCACTGAAACCAATGATTTATTTGGTATGTTGTTGGTGGTGGGATTTATGACTTTGATTGTTAGTCAGGCTTTTTTAAACATCGCCGCCATGACCGGATTGTTTCCTTTGGCTGGTCTGCCTTTACCTTTGATTAGCCACGGCGGTACCGCGCTTTTTGTGACCCTGGCGGTATTGGGAATTGTCTTAAATGTGTCGAAATATCGAAATCACGACAGGCGAGTATGATAAAATAATGGTTATATATGAGAATTATGTTTGTTGGTGGGGGAACGGGCGGACATTTTAATCCGCTAATGGCCGTGGCCGAAGTAATCAGGCAAAATCACCAAGACCTTGAATTGTATTACATCGGCCCTGATCCTTATGAGCAAGAATCTCTTGCCGGGTTAAACATAAAATACATTTGGTGTCCGGCTGGAAAGATAAGCTTGTACTTTTCTATTGGTAATATACTTAATCCGTTTAGATTATTCTTCGGTATTTTTGTTGCTATTTGGAAACTATTTTTAATTTACCCGGATGTTATTTTTAGCAAAGGTAGCTTTACAAGCGTGCCGGTGCTACTGGCAGCGCGGTTTTTGCGAATACCGGTGGTTATTCATGAGTCCGATGCCGTGCCCGGTCGAGCCAACAAACTGGCCAAAAAATTTGCTCGTTATATTGCTATTTCTTATCCGGAGGCAGGGCAGTTTTTTCCAAAGGAAAAAACTGCCCTGGTCGGCATTCCTATTCGTTCAGCGATAAAAAATAATTCGACTGATCCCTTTGCGGTTTTAGGTATTCCCAATGATATACCACTAATCTATGTCACCGGCGGTTCGCTCGGGGCTGAGAGAATAAATAACGTTATTTTGAGAGTTTTGGACGAGCTTCTTCCCAGGTATCGTGTTTTTCACCAAACCGGCGCCAAAAATCAAAATGAGTTATTCCTGACTGCTCAGACACTTATCACTGATCCGGTTTTAAAAAGTCGCTATTATACAGCCGGTCACGTATCGGCTGATGTGGTTAGCGCGCTTTTGAGTGCCGCTTCCTTGGTCATTACCAGAGCCGGAAGTACTACTTTGTATGAGATTGCTTTGCATGGAAAACCAAGTATTGTTATTCCTATTCCTGAAGATATTAGTCGAGACCAAAGGAGCAATGCTTATTCCTACGCTCGTTCTGGCGCGGCTTCTGTCATAGAGGAACACAACATCACCGAAACCTTGCTAATTAACGAAATAAACCTTATCATGGGCGACAAAGACCATTGGCAGAAAATGAGTCTGGCCACGGCCGGCTTCGCTATACCCGACGCGGCCGAAAAAATCGCTGATGTTTTGATTAAAATCGGCGTCGAGCATCAAATTTTTAAATTTAGATAAAAATTCCAAATGATTGTAACAAGAATTCCACCCAGTCCAACTGGTCATTTGCATATCGGTACCGCCAGAACCGCACTTTTTAATTATCTGTTGGCAAAAAACACCGGCGGCAAAGTTCTTTTTAGAAGCGAAGATACCGATAAGGCCAGAAGTACCAAGGAATTTGAAGATGAAATCGTGAAAGGACTGAGCTGGCTTGGTATTGATTGGGATAATTCCGATAATATCGTGCGTCAATCAGAACGAGCGGATATCTACAAAACCTACCTTTTAAAATTGATAGAGAATGGCAGAGCATATATTTCCAGAGAGGAAAGCAAAGTCGATCCTAAAAAAATGGTTGAGGTGGTAAGGTTGCGTAATCCAAATAGAAAAATAACTTTCAATGATAAAGTGCGTGGGGATATTACTTTCGACACCACGGAGCTTGGTGATATTGTAATCGCGCGCAGTGTGGATGACGCTCTTTATCATTTTACTGTGGTGGTTGACGATTATTTGATGGGTGTTAATTACGTCATGAGGGGAGATGACCACATTTCAAATACTCCTCGTCAAATTTTAATTCAGGAAGCTCTGGAGATAGAAAGACCCATCTACGCTCATTTGCCTTTAATATTAGCTCCTGATCGTTCCAAAATGTCCAAAAGGCACGGCTCTGTCGCTTTGAATGATTATCGCGATATGGGGTACGTCAAAGAGGCGATTTTGAACTTCATCGCTTTTATGGGTTGGAATCCGGGCACGGATAAGGAATTATTTTCCCTGTCGGAATTGATTGACAGTTTTTCCGTGGAGCACATACAAAAGGGTGGGGCAGTCTTTGATATTAAAAAATTCAACTGGTACAACCGAGAATACATCAAAAGATATTCCGATGATGATTTTAAAAACTATTTGGCTTTGGAAACTGTTGATTTGCCGGATTATTTTAAACTTGGCAGTGATGACCAGCTCAAAAAAATCATTCCCCTGATAAGAGAACGAGTCCACACCAGACAAGAAGCTATAGAGGAAATAAAAGCCGGTGAATATGATTTTGTTTTTATGACTCCGGATTACGATGTCAGTCTTCTAAAGTGGAAAAATGACCTTGATGTGTCTTTTGCTAGACCGCGATTGCTCAAGGCGATAGATTTACTTGAAAAAGCTGATTTTTCCGCGCCGGAAAAAATAAAAGCGGCTCTTTGGTCTTACGCGGAGGAAGTGGGAAGGGGGGAGTTGTTGTGGCCGCTGCGGATTGCTTTGTCGGGCAAAGAAAAATCTCCCGACCCGTTTATGATTGCGTTTATGATTGGTAGTGAAGAAACTATTAACAGAATCAGGCTGGCTTGTGGTAAAATAGGGGAGTGAGATTTAAAAAATCATTTACGTTTTCAATTTGCCTGATTTTAGGTCTGGTTTTGTGGGTGGGGCATACTCATGTGTTTGCTCAAGTTTCCGAATTGGATAAATTGCAAAAAGATATTGAAAATAGTGGCACGCGATTGGCGGAAATAGAAAAGGAGATTGCCAAATTTGAATTACAGCTCATGGAAGTCGGCGCAGAAAGGCAAACCCTGCAAAAAGCCATCAACCAACTGTCTTTGGAAAGAAAAAAAGTCCAAGCCGAGATATCCCGCACTGAAAACCTAATTAGCTCGACTGATCTGGAAATAAACAAACTAATCCTGGAAATATCCCGCACGGAGAAAGATATCGAAAAAAATAAATTAGCCATTGCCGAGATTATCCGCGGACAATATCAAACCGAAGACCTAACTCTCGTTGAGCTTTTACTGCAAAACAAAAAATTCTCAGAGTTTTGGAATAGTCTGGAGGCCCACAAATCAGTTCAAAGCAGCATGGCGGAAAAGGTGGGTGATCTTAGTTCGTTGCATAGATTGCTAGAAGAAAAGAGAAGTGAAAACACCAAAAAGAGAAGTGACTTATTATCTCTACAGTCCCAATACAAAGACCAAAATACTGTCTTGACCAACAATCAAGCCGAACAATCAAATCTACTTGAGATCACAAAAAGTGAAGAAAAAACCTACCAACAGCTCTTGGCTGAAAAGCAAGAAGCTAGGGAACAGATTGTTAAAGAAATTCGTGATTTTGAAACCAAATTAAAGTTCTTTTTAGACCCAAATTCAGTACCGGTCCCAGGAACGGCCGTATTTGATTGGCCGCTTAAAAAAGTGATTATCACTCAGCATTTTGGCGGTTCAGAATTCGCTAAGCGCAATCCTGGAATCTACGGCGGACGCGCTTATCACCCTGGTCTAGACCTGGGCACGCCACGCGGTACACCAATACACGCGCCCCTTAGCGGTACTGTCAGAGCGACTGGCAACACAGACTTAGTGCCAGGCTGTTATTCTTGGGGTAAATGGACTTTAGTCGATCATGCCAATGGTCTATCCACCTTATACGCTCATCAGGACGTGATTAGCGTGGTAGCTGGCCAAAAGGTCGCTACTGGTGAAATTATCGGCTATACGGGCAATACCGGCTTTTCTACCGGCCCGCACCTACATTTTACCGTCTATGCCAAGGATGGCGTTAATGTACGCAAATTTAACGAAATCAAGACCACAACCAGTTGCGGACCGGCCACAACGCCAGTGGCCGCTACGGAAGCTTATTTAGACCCGATACTATACTTGCCACCTGTCTAGAAATAAAAAAGCCAAAAAAAGCCAGTTTCCAACACAACTTGTCTAAACACACGTTAACGTCGTAAAAGATATATTGTGCGACATATCCGTATCTCCATTACCCCAAGTTTTGACTTGGTTAAATAGCTACGCTGGCTGGCTGCTTGTCTTTATTTTCCATACTCCCTGTCACATATCGCTCAGACAAAAGCTTATAAGAACGTGAGTAAAATGCCAAAATCGTGACCACAAGCCCGATTATTCCCGTAATTATAAAGACCAATGCGATTCCGCGATCAAGTCCGGTGCCAAACCAATCACCAATAAGCGCTACGCCGGCGCCTGTTGTCATGAAAGGAATAAAGACAAATTGCGCTATCGGGCCAATAAGAAAAGCGGTAATGGGCATGGCCGCAGATTCAATACTCTGAGCAAATCCAAATACCCTACCTTGCTTTTCGTATGGTACGATGGTTTGGATTACTGTACTTTCTGTGGCTTCAATAAATGGTCCCAGAGTCATCCAGATAAGTAAGCCGACCGCCAGCAATATAACGGATGGTTGAATTGTGAAGAAAATACAAACAATCCAGGTCACGATATTTATTCCCAGCATGAGGCGTAAGGGTTTTGGGCCGAGTCCGTATTTGGCAATGTACATCGTGCCGAGAATAAAACCAAAACTCAGCATGGCAAACATCGTACCCCAAGTTTGTACCGATACTAGCGAAAGACCATAAGCATCCATCAGCGCCATAAACACGCCACCGAGAAAATTATTGAAAGTGGTAAAGAAAATAAGCCCAAAAAGCCCAGGTATGGCAGACACGGTGGCAATAATGGCGCGAATATTAAAATGCTTTTCAGTCTCGTCTTCCCTCTCCTCAGAATTTGATATTTTTGGCTCGTCAAAGCGAACGGTAAAAATGTGAATCAACACCAGCAAAGTTCCGCCAAGTGCGCACCAAAGCGCTGTTTCCATGCCGTAAAAACCAATCACCAACCCACTCAAAACAGAAGTAATGGAAAAGCTAATACCGTTGGTCGCACCAATCAGTCCGTTGGCTTTATCTCTTCCTTCTGTGAAGAGATAGGTTACGGCTGTAGAAAGCGCTATCATCCGCAAGTTTCCGGCCACGCTACCGAGCATCAAAATTATAATAAGAATCCAAAGTTCTACTGCTGCCGGATTGGAAAAAATTTCAATTGGAGTGGAGAAAAAGAACATCGCACCCAGACAATATGCAGTGAACGATATCGCGCTGGAAATTATCATCACAGTGCGCTTTTTGTATTTATCAACAAGAACCCCAAACCAAAACGCAGACAACATATTCGCCACGGCAAATATTCCAGCAATGAATGAAGTGGCCAGCACCGACTGGGTCTCAATAAATACCCAAAAAGTAATAACAAACCACACAAAGGCGTTGGTTACGGATGCTATAAGCGTATTGCCCAAAAGCTGGTAAAAAATCTTTTTATTGTTGGTCATATTCTTATAGCTCTTTTTTAGATTACACAAATCGGTCGTTTAATAATTCTTGCAGCAAATTATCATATTGATTGGTATTTTTGGTTAAATAAATATTTCGTTCGTGGTTTTGGTTGAGTCGGTTTTCAATTTCCGGATGATTTTTTAAGTAGGTTTTCAATTTTTCCGGAATGATTAAGTCTTGAGAAATAATTTTTAGATTATCATTTTTATATCTTGTTTCCAACTTCTCTCGCAGGATTGTATAGTGCGTGCAGCCAAGAATAATCGCCTCTTCCCTGTTTCTGTCATCAATTATTTGGCAGATCAATTCCAAAGCCACGTCAAATTTATTGTCTTCTATTAAAGGCACCAAATCTGGAGTAGAGATGGAAGTTAGATTTATTGGCAGTGATTGTTTTTGCAATTCATACTCATACTTTTTGGAAGCGATGGTGCGATTGGTGCCGATCAGAAAACTGTTTTCAATCCCCTGCTCCAGCAAATTTTCAATCGTGGGAATAATAACTCCCAAAACTCTATTTTGTAGATAATCGTTGACCAAAAATTCAGTTTGCAGACGGCGCAGAGTTTCGGCCGAGGCGGTGTTGCAGGCCACTATGACCAAAATGCACCCTTTACTAAACAGGTGTTCAATTCCCTGTTTTGTTAGTTCATATATAATCGCTTCCTCCTTATCACCGTAAGGCAAATTGGCCGTATCGCCGTAAAATTCATAGTCATATTGAGGCAATTCTTTTATTACTGCTTTCAGTATCGTCAGCCCACCCAGACCAGAATCAAAAAAACCAATTTTCATGTTAGAAGATATGGTAACACAAAAACAACAAATAGCGTCAAAAGACGCTATTTGTTTTTTTTGATGTTAATTTGCTGCTATCTGTTTGTTCCAACAGTGAGCGGAAGCATTCCATGGACGAGTACCCTGTGTCTCGTAGAGATGGCGGGCATAAGCCATGTTATGGTAAACATCTTCAAGATTGAGGCTCATGGTAATAGCTTTTTGTTCGTGGTAACGTTTGTTGATCTGCATGACACCTGTGTCTGCTGGATCAACGTTGCCTCTAAGCACACTACCGTCCTCAAGAGTATGGCGATAACCCGATTCGCAACGTGCAATCTGGATCATGACTGGAATGTCTTTAAAATACGATCGAACTATAAGTTCGGTATTTAGAATTGGAGAGCTGGAAACACCTTTTTGTTCCCTTCTCTCCTCCGCTTTTATCTGACTATCCTCAATATGACCATAAGCAATTCCTGTTGGAAGTACCGTCTGAATCGAAGCTACCGACAAAACCGCAAGTATCACGGTCGATATAATAAGCCAATTGTCTTATCTAACAAATATCAGTGATTAACTGATAACTGCGAAATTCTATCATGAATTGCAGATTTTTTATATTGTAGCACAAAAACTACAATTAGTCAATGTTTTCGGTTGACTCAGCCAATTTCTGCTTCAGATAGACCATGGCTCCGTATAGTCCGGCGTCGTCTTTTAGGGTCGATGTAGTGATAAAAGGGCTATCCATAAAGCCTTCAAGCGCTTTTACGGTGTATTTTCTAATCGGTTCTATTTCAATCTTGGGGTCGCCCACTATCATGGAGCCGCCAAGTACAATTACGTCTGGGGACCAGTACAAGATAGTATTACGTAGACCATGGCCCAGATATTCCGCCAATTCGTCCCAAATAGTGTCTGATTGCGGTATTTCATAGGGTTTTATTCCAATTCTGGTTTCAACAGCCGTTCCGGATACTAGATTTTCGAGTGTCGGTGTGACTTCATCCCCTAGAATGGTGCGGTCTACGTCGATAATCTGATGTCCAGGCTCAAAGCCGTGGCTTGATGAGTCGATTCTGCCATTTTCAATTTTTACACCACCGACACCGGTGCTGACTGTATGATAGGCCACTATATCAACCCCCTGCCCCGCGCCATGCACCGCTTCACCCAATCCAGCCAAAGCCGTGTCATTTTCTATAAAAACCGACGCTTGTAAGTGTTTTGACAAAACCTCAGTAATCGGCTGTTTTGCCCAATTGCTGAGAATGCTGTCATTATCAATTCCTGTTCTTTCTTCATTTATCAAACCCCTTATTCCTACGCAAACTCCCTTGATTTTGGATTTGGGTTTTAGTCCGGTAATCGCGGCTTTGATGTTTTCTACTCCTTTTTTAAAATCTAAAGCGGTGTTGATTTTTTTTATTATGGCAATAGATTCCAAATCTTCCGTGAGGGCGACGCGGGTTTTTGTGCCGCCAATATCTAGCAAAACGTAAGTCATAGTGATGATTTAAACTTGCCTGGTATTTTTACGGTCAATATTTTTTAAGATATATTTGTAGGCATCATCGACACTGTCCGTGACGTGAAATAAGTTCATATCTTCAGGGCTGATGGTTTTGTACTTTTTAATTAAATCCTTTTCAAACCATTTAAGTAAAGGTTCCCAGTATTCTTTACCATACAAAATAACCGGTAGCGGCGCGATTTTTTTGGTCTGTATTAGGGTAATAATCTCAAAAAATTCATCCAGCGTACCAAAACCGCCCGGGAAATAAACGTAAACTTCAGAGGCAAAAGTGAGCATGACTTTCCTTGAGAAGAAATAGTCAAAATTTAGGGAGGTGGTGGTGTAGGGGTTTAACCTTTGCTCGTAAGGGAGTTGGATGTTTAATCCTATGGACTTACCTCCAACCTTAAAAGCACCGACGTTTGAGGCTTCCATGATGCCCGGCCCGCCGCCTGAGATGATGGTAAAGCCTTTTTTGGCCAACTTAGAGGCCAATTCCTCGGCTTCTTTGTAATAACGGTCTTTAGGGGTTAGTCTGGCGCTACCCCAGAAAGTGGCCGCCAAATCGTGATCTCTAAGCAGTTCAAATCCTTGCACAAATTCGGACATAATACGAAAAACTCGCCAAGACTGAATCCCTCCGTCCTGGCCTTTGGGATCAAGTAATTCATTAACCACTCGGCAATTATTCGCCTTAGTTTTCGTTTTTTTCTGTTTTGATTTAAAAATGTCTTTCAGCATAATTATGTAATTGTAACATTATCCGCAGACCACGGAATTTCAAAGTGACTAAATTCGGGGAGAAGTTTTTGGCTGTGTAAAAGTCTGGCTATTACTTCAGCGTGCGACAGGGCGCCGGTGAGGGCGTTGTGCGGGTTTGGTTCTTCTGGAATACCGCAGTAATTTAGGATTACGTCCAGATTCAAAGCACTGCGGCGATGCTGGGCATCAATTGGTGGTTCCAAACCCCTTTTCACCATATGCATCCAGCAGAGAGTGTGAGTGTCTATGGTACGATAGGCCAAATCCCAAGACAGATTAGCGCGGTCACAGGCGGCCTTGAGCGAATCTCTATCAAAAGATACGTTTTGTCCGGCAAGCGTGCGGTCGTTCATGTGCTGAGACCATTCCAGAAATGATCGGGCCAGTTCCGCTTCGCTTGGTTTTGTTGGGTCTGTAACTTCGGCTTCGGAAAAGCCGTTGACTTCTAGCGCTCCGTCCATTATTTTGGCTCCTTCCCAAATTCTACATTCTCCGTAAAAGCGGTTTTCAGGGTTGCTAAAATCTAAGGCTCCGATGGAAACAATGGAGTGTTTTTCGTAGTTGGTGCCGGAGGCCTCGATGTCTATGATTATCATGATTTATTTTTTAACGGTTATTCTTTATTTTATCATAAGTATGAGCCACTGCCGCGCCGTAGAAAATTATAGTCGCTAAAACATAAACCCAAATCAATAATATCAATATCAAACCGGCCGTGCCGTAGAGGTCAGAACCAAAGATATTATTTATATAGAAACTAATCGGACTTTTGGTGAAAACAAATAAAACTGCCGAAATTGAAGCCCCAACGACGCAACCCTGCCAACTCGGCGCTTCACTGGCCAAAAATCTAAACAACAAAGAGAAGAAAATGCTGGTGTTGGTGAAGAGAAATATTAAAGAGATAATAAAACCGCCTCGCAGCTCGGACATGGTGATAAAAAATTCAAAACCTATTATCAATATAAGGTAAATTTGAAAAATAAGAATAAACAATACAGACCTAAAACTCCTTTTTATCCAACTTAAAAATCCGTTTTCGTCCACTTCCCACAGCTTGTGGAAGCCAACGCTCAGTACGTTTAAAGTAAATATGCTGGTTAGTAAAAAGAAGGCTATGCCTATGAACGGCATAGAAAATGATCTGGTTTCCGTTTCCAGATTGTTGATGGCTATTCTAATTAGTTCGAGCAAATCTTGGCCTAAAATGGTTCCCCAACTAGCTAAAACCCGTGTGGTAAAATCCTCTCCGTAAACAAAGCCGACTATGCTTATGGAGAGGACCAGTAAAGGAATGATAGCCAAAGGTGCGTAATACGAAAATGCGGCCGCGTATGACTTCATGTCATAATGCATCCAGATTTTTGCGGATTCAAATAACAAACTAAAAAATTTCATAATTATCTCTATATTATAACCCAGGACAATTGGCGGCTTTGGTAAAACCAGCTGCCTCGGCCGCTTCCCTGCTCTCGAAAGAAATGATATTTTCCGGCTTGATGCGACTGACTCCCGAACAGGTGCTTAAATAATATCTAGTGCCGTTTTTTGAAGCTACAAATTGATTCTGATCTTTGGGGGCGGCTGGAGTGGCGGTTGTTTTTGGTTGGGTGTTTGGGGTGGCGGCAGTGAGGGTTATTGGTTCAATTACTTGTATGGAGGGCTTTTCTTTTTGAGGAGAGATTTCACCGGTGGACATTCGTCCCAAGCCAAAAGAAATCACTCCCACCAGAATGACCATTACACCGTAGTATATTTGGTCGTTTGAAAATAAAGACTTGAATTTTTCCATCATATATCGTATACTCCTCGGATTAGTTTACATTAGATATTATATAGTATGGCAACCAAAAAAGCTGGCGGTACCGCTAAAAACCTGCGCGACTCGCAACCAAAATATCTCGGCGTCAAGAAGACAGCTGGGCAAGACGTAAAGACTGGACAGGTGATTATTCGTCAAAGAGGAACAAAAATCGAAGCCGGCAAAGGCGTATTTGTTGGTAAAGACCATACTCTTTACGCTGCGCAGAACGGAAAAGTCTCTTTCCGTGACATGAGAAAAGTTCGCTTTGATGGCAGAAGGGTGACGAAGAAAGCTGTGGATGTAGTCGCTTAAATTTATTTGGGTCAAAACAAAAGCCCCGCGCCTTCGGCGCGGGGCTTTTGTAAGATAGAAAAAAGCCAAGACGGTACTTTTCCAGAGCCAGTCCTCGCACGCTATCATTGCTGCTGCGGAAGCTCTTCCAAAGTACCGTCTTGGCTTTTTTCTTAAAGCCCAAATTCTATTACCTAACAATCTTAACAGAATCAATAACCACTGGTTCTATTGGCATGTCTGATTGGTTGGTGTCGATTAGAGAAATTTTGTCTACTACTTCCATACCCTTAATCACGTGCCCGAATACCGGATGTTTTGATGAGAGTGGTTGTTTGTCAAAATCAAGGTTGACGTTATCGGCCACATTGATGAAGAATTGACTACCGCCAGAATTTGGCCCGCTGTTGGCCATCGAAATAGTACCTCTGATGTTGGTCAAATATTGGCCACTGATATGCTCGTCTGGTATGGCGTAACCTGGCCCGCCGGTACCATAACGCATTACCTCGTCGGTTTTGGTAATTGGGTCACCACCTTGGATCATAAAACCTTCAATGACGCGGTGAAACTTAACTCCATCATAAAATCCCTCCTCCGCCAACTTTATGAAATTTTCAGTGGTAATTGGCATTGTGTCCTCGAATAATTCAATTTCAAAACTGCCGTGATTGGTGTTAAATTGTGCTATTGGATTTTTGTCGTTTGTCATACTTACGTTATAAGCTGCTAATTCTTCCGCTGAGAGCGGTCCTGGTAATGGATTGTCCGCGAAAGTGTCCGTGTGGTCTATTGGCGGAACCTCTTTTGGCCCTAGCCAAATAGCCATACCTGTAATTAAGAGCAAACAACCAATCAAAACGCCACCAACGGCAATGATGTTACTTTGAGTCATAATTCTAGCTTTCCTTAACCTGAACCTTAATCGGTACTTCTAAATATAAACTTTTGTTTTTTAAACTTATTTTATGTTCGCCAATTTCCTTAATTGTACTATTGACAACCACTACATCAGTCGATAAAGCAATTCCCCTAGCTTTGGCGCTGTCTACCACGTCGCTTACATGCACAGCTTGAAACAAGTGGCCTTGTTCGTTGGCTTCTACACTAATAACAAGAGGTTCGGCGTTTATTTTATCAGCAATCAGCTTAAGCTCAGCAGACTGTGTTTCCAAACTAGCTTCCAGGCGGTTTTTGCGTTGATTTATCCGCTTAATATTAGTTGGGTTGGCTGGCTCGGCATCCTTTTGCGGGATCAGCTTATTTAAAGCATAACCGTCCGGCACGCTCACGATCTCAAATCGTTTCCCAATCTTGGCAACATCTCGCAGAAGTATCACTTTCATAAATTCAAGATAACTTATTTCTTATAAAACCAAGACATAATACCAGAACGAGCGACATTAGTCACTGTTGTGAGTTGGGTTGGGGTTATAATTATTCACTTTTTACTTCCTTGCCTTTTAGAAAATTTATTGCCGCTTCTTGCTGAGGGTCAATTTTTTCGATTAGTTGTTGTGGCGTGCGGTTGATTTTTATGTTTGGTTCCAAGCCATTTTCAGATATGGAAATGCCGTTTGGTGTCATCCAGCGCGCGATGGTGATTTTTATGGAAGCGCCGGATTTTAGGTTGATTAATTCCTGCACTGAACCTTTTCCAAAAGTATTGGTACCGATGATTGTAGCTACGTTGTGTTCTTTTAAGGCACCGGCCAAGATTTCTGAAGCGGAAGCTGATCCACGGTCTACCAAAACGACTAGGTTTTTGGGATTAAAGTCATAGAAAGTCCGGCCTTGGCTACGATAGAGTTTTTCTTTATCGGTGTCTTTGAATTGTTCTCTGACTACCACTTTTCCAGATGGTAAGAAGAAACCGGCGATTGAAACCGCGCTTTGCAAGTATCCGCCCGGATTACCACGCAAGTCAATAATCAAAGACTTGGATTGACTGTTGGCGAAGTCACGAAGTGCTTCTTGGGTTTTGGCTTCCGCGATGGCGTTGAAACTGTAGATTTTTATAATGAAAACCCCATCTTTTTCTTCAGTTTTTACTGTTGGTATGGTGATGTTGTCACGAGTGATGGTGAAGTTGCGTACTTCCAATTCCCCTTCACGATATATGGATAATTCAACACTAGTCCCCTTTTCACCTCGAATCCGATGCACAGCTTCATCAATGGACATCTGCTCAGTGCTGATGTTGTCAATCTTGGTAATAAAATCACCAGCCAGGAGTCCGGCTTTTTCAGCTGGAGTATCTGGTAGAGGCGCAATGACAGTCAATAGGTTGTTCCTTATCCCTACTTCCATGCCAATACCGCTAAAATTACCGGAAATATTTTCCGCAAAATCAGCGCTTTCGACTGGAGGCAAAAAAGCGGTGTAAGAATCGCCAAAAGTACGCACCATTCCTTTAATGGCGCCGTTGATTCTGTCTTCATTGGATACTGTCTGGGTCGAGCTGGGAGAGGCAAATTTTTGGTCTAGTAATTTCCAAACTTCCCAAAACTGACTTAGGTCGATTTCGTTGACATTTACAGCGGGAGATTGTTTTTCAGCTGCAAATAAAGAAAATATGCTGGCGGTTTGCTTTTCTGAGACTAAAAGATTGTTGGCCTGAAATCCGGAGAAAAAAGCACCTACTGCCAATAGCAGGGCCAAACTAACGCCTAAAAAACTACTTTTCTTTTGGGCTACGCGGTGTCTGATTGATGGTGGTATAAAATCTGGTTGGTCTTGCATGGCTATATTATTACATAGATAAGTCTAAAAACAAAAGCCAATATGCTGATTGTGTGATTAGCAAAAAATTTGTTACACTAAACAGATAATAATTCTAGCTATGTTTGATAACTTTTTTAAATCGTCGGCCAAACCAACAGAAGTAAAGCGTGATATTTATTTTCACAATACCGAAACCAACAAATTAGAATTATTTAAGCCGCTGAAAGACAGTGTCGTGACTATGTATTCCTGCGGACCGACGGTGTATGATTTTGCTCATATTGGAAATTTACGCTCTTTTGTGTTTGCTGACATGTTGAAAAGAACGCTTATTTTCCATGATTATGAAGTCAATCACACCATAAATCTCACTGATTTTGGACATCTCACCGACGACGGCGATGCCGGTGAAGACAAAATGATGAGAAGTTTAAAACGTGAAGGTTTGCCGATTTCTCTCCAGGCCATGCGTGAATTATCTGATAAATTTATTGACGCTTTTTTTGATGATTTTGACAGTCTGCGTATCATGCCGCCAACGACCTGGACTAGAGCCAGTGATTATGTAAACTCTCAAATCCGGCTGATTGAGACTCTTGAAGGTAAAGGTTATGTGTACGAAATTGAAGACGGAGTTTATTTTGATGTGTTGAAATTTCCCCGTTATGGTTGTTTGGGTAATATAGATTTATCAAAACTGCAAAGTGGTGCCAGAATAGCGGTAAACGAAGCCAAACATCATCCGGCGGATTTTGCGGTTTGGAAGAAAGGTGAATTGGGTTGGGATAGTCGTTGGGGTAAAGGCTTCCCGGGCTGGCATATTGAATGTTCGGCGATGGCGATGGCTACTCTGGGTAAGGAAATTGATATTCATACGGGTGGAATCGACCTAATACCCACTCACCACAACGCGGAAATCGCTCAATCCGAATGTGCCACCGGTAAAAAGTTTGTTAATTACTGGTTGCATAGCGATTTTATTACCATTGATAATACCAAAATCAGCAAATCTCTGGGCAACACAATAAATTTACGACATTTGTTTGACTGTGGTTTTACCGGCGACGATTATCGTTATTGGCTTTTAACGGCTCATTATCGTTCTCTGGTAAATTTCTCTTGGGAAGCTCTGCGTGGAGCCAAACAAGCTTTATACAGGCTAAAACGCTATGTTTATGAAGATTATAAGCAGGTTGCCGGCCAACCAGATATTGAATATGTAGATAGATTTAAGAATTTTCTGGCTAATGATTTGGATACTCCTAGCGCAATCGCTCTTTTGTGGGAGGTGGTAAAAGACGACAAGCTCGACAACAAAACCAAATGCGCCACCATTCAAGTGATGGATAGGGTTTTGGATATTGGTTTGAGTGAGGATTTGGAAGTTGGTTCCAAAACTTTAGGAGTTGTTTCCGGTACCGAAATCCCACCCGAAATACAAGCCCTGATAGACAAGCGTGAAATGGCTCGCGTGGCCAGAAATTGGCTGGAAGCCGATACCTTACGAGAAGCTCTGGATTTGAAAGGCTACAGCGTGGAGGACACCGCCTATGGCCCGAGAATTACCAAATTAACGGAATAGTGTCAATCCACACAATCCACAGGACTGTGCAAAAATCATCAATATTGCATACGTGGTACAATGCTGGGACTTATGTCTGTCAATCGTTCACTACGCACTCCCCCCCACAACATCGACGCTGAAAAAGCTTTGTTGGGAGCAATTATCTTAAAGCCGGATGTCATGCACGACGTGTCGGTGACGGTATATCCGGAGAGTTTTTTTGCTGATAAACACCGTTTGATTTATGAGGCGATTGTTAATATTTTCTCCAAAGGTGATCCGATTGACGTGGTTACGTTGGTTACTAAGCTCAAATCCAATAATGCTCTTGATCGGGTGGGTGGAGCCAGCTATATCACTGAGTTGATAGAAACAGTGCCAGCCGCCAGCAACGCGCTTTATTATGCGGAATTGGTACAGGGCAAATCAGCTCTTAGGGGCTTAATTCACGCCGCGGATGACATTGCTGAGATTGGCTATTCAGACCCCGAAAGCGTTGATGAGGCTTTAGACCAGGCAGAGAAGAAAATTTTTCACGCTACCCAATCCCCCACCGCGCAAAAGTTTAAAACCATCGGCAATTCTTTGCATGAAGCTTGGGAAAGGTTTGAATATTTAAGCGCCAATCAGGATGAAAAACGTGGGGTTCAATCTGGCTTTACCGCTTTGGACAATCTGTTGGCCGGTTTTCAAAAGTCTGATTTGATTATTTTGGCGGCTAGGCCTTCAATGGGAAAAACCACTTTCGCGCTTGATGTGGCTCGTAATTCTGCTTTAAAATTTGGCGCGTCGGTGGGTATTTTTTCTCTGGAAATGAGTGACCAGCAATTAGTTGACCGTATGTTGGCGGCGGAGGCTGGGGTTGATTCTTGGAAACTTCGTACCGGCCGGCTTTCCAATGACCATGAATTTGAAGCCGTGCAACAGGCCATGACCAAGCTATCGGAAGCACAAATTCACATAGACGATCAGGCCGGTAATAATATTTTGAAAATGCGTTCAGCGGCCAGACGCTTAAAAAACGAGCACGGGTTGGATTTGCTGATTGTTGACTATTTGCAGCTGATGTCACCTACGGCCACCAAGGCCAGTGATTCCATGGTGCAGCAAGTAACGGAAATCTCTCGTTCCCTCAAAATTCTGGCTCGCGAACTTGAAGTGCCGGTAATCGCCCTTTCGCAGCTGTCGCGAGCGGTGGAACAGCGCGGTGGTAAGCCTCGCTTGTCGGACTTACGTGATTCCGGTTCGATTGAGCAAGATGCTGACGTGGTGATGTTTATTCATCGTGAAGATAAAATAAACAAAGATTCAGAGCGGCCAAATATCGCGGAAATTATGGTAGAGAAACACAGAAATGGGCCGGTTGGCATGGCTGAATTGTATTTCGACGGCCAACACGTGCGCTTTCTTAATCTGGACACCAAACACTCCAGTTTTGCCGGTAATGGTGATGATTTTTAAGTAATAAAATATGACAGCTTTTGATAAATTAGTAGCTTATTTTGAAAAATTCCCGGGAGTTGGAGTGCGTCAGGCTAAAAGATTCGCTTTTCATGTTTTGACTTTGCCGGCCGAACAAAAAAATGAACTGGCCGACCTCATAACTTCCCTCACCCAATCGGTGGTCGAGTGCGTTTCTTGTCATCGTTTTTTTACTCTTGGACGACAAAATCATCCGTTCTGCTCACTCTGCCAGGATACCAATCGAGATCGGCAAAAATTGCTAGTGGTAGCCACGGACAATGATGTCACTGTTATTGAAAAAAGTGGAGTTTATGATGGTTTGTATTTTGTGCTGGGTGGCATGGTGTCTTTGCTTGTAGGCAAAGAAACCGAACAAAAAATCCGTGCTGGCGCACTGAAGGGATTGGTGGCGGAAAGGACGGGAAAGGAATCTCTGGAAGTGATTTTGGGCTTTGCTGTCAATCCGGACGGAGAAAATACCAGCCGCTTTGTGGAGAGTTTGTTAAAAGAGTCTATCGCTGCCAGACAGGTGAAAATTTCTTATTTGGGCCGTGGATTATCGACTGGTAGTGAGCTGGAATACGCCGATGCTGAAACAATTAAGAACGCGTTGCGTAATAGAGTGTAGATGGTTCTTGTGAATTAGTACAAAAAGCCGCCCGCGTAAGCGGGCGGCTTTAGTGTTTACACTATATCGCCTCAATCTTTACTTCGGCGTAGTGCTGCCTGTGACCAAGCTTGCGGTCGCGGTTACTTTTGGCCTTGTAGCGTATGATGCTTAGCTTTGGGCCTTTCTTTTCTCCTAGATAGGTCGCTTTAACCTTTGAACCAGTAAAGGGAGAGCCGACTTTAGTAGATGTGCCGTTGTCCGTCATCAAAACGTGATCAAATTCAATCGCATCGCCTTCTTTGTGGTCGCCAAGCAACTCTACTTGTAGAGTGTCACCCACCGAAACTATGTATTGTTTTCCGCCAGTCGCGATAACCGCGAAATCCTTGTTAGCTGTTTTTGTTGCCATAATGCGGGCTATAATACAAGAAAACTAATAAAATTGCAATATCAGCTCAAAAAACCAAATCCCCACATCAATTTTATATTGATGTGGGGACGAATTTACCATTAAAGATCCTCCTTATCCTCCTTAGAAATAAGTTCTGAGGTAATTAATTCGTACTGCAAACATTCTTTGCAGTGGCTTTTTTGGCCAAATACAAGCCGAAAAAAACCGTCAATTACATACCAGAAAAAAATGTACAAAACTAGCCTGAGCCCGCTCAACCTGCCCCTTTTTAACATAAGATAAATATATGAACATAACATATATTCTCTTTTGTTTAAGATGTGGTTGAGTTTCCGACTCAATCTAATAAGAGTGTCGTTTGCAGGACGACTCCTCAAATGAGAGCACTCCATCCTCATGACACACCTCCAAAAAAGTGAACATCATAACCTTTCTATTATACAACTCTATTTATAAAAGTACAATACCTTTGGTGGCTGGGTGTGTATATTAGTTAGTCCAATTTGGTGGGTTTTTCTATGGCTAGTTGTTCGTGCTCAATGCCCTCACCTGATATTTTGACGACATCGCGGTCTATTTTCATCAATTCTTTGCTGGCTAGATTGTAGTGATTGACGGTGGTGCTGAGACTATTACCAACTTTTTCAAAGTATTGATTGTAGGCATTCAAATGTCGAGCCAGCTTTTCTACATTTTTCTGGATTTCTTTGGCTCCTTCCTCGACTTTAAAAGCCCTAAAACCATAAAGAACGGATTGCAGATAAGCGGCGAAAGTGGTTGGTGAAACTATGATGACATTTTTATCGCGGTAGGCGTAATCAATTAAAGAGCGAGTGTTGATTTTTACAGAACCAACTTCATTGATTAGCAAATCATAATAAATTGCTTCGGCCGGAATGTACATGAAGGCGAAAGGTAACGTGCCGTCTTTTGGTCTGATGTATTTTGCGGTTTCATCAATTCGTTTTTTCAGATCATTCTTAAATTCTTTTTCCAATTCCAGCCGGCGGTTTTCATCGGTTTCGTCTAGGAGGCGACGGTAGTTGTCTAGTGAAAATTTGGCATCGACAGGTATCATGCCGTCTTTGGTGATGACGACGGCGTCAACAGTCTCACCGCCGGTAAATTGGTATTGAAGCTTGTAGGCGCCGACGGGGAGAATATTTTCCAAAGCCAGTTGCAGACTGGCTTCTCCCAAGCTTCCTCTTTGTTTCTGGTGTTTTAAGACCTTTTCAAGGTTTTGCAACTGTTCGGCAATAGTGAAGACTTGCTTTGAACTTTCGCTTACCTCTGATACATGCTTTTGCACGCCTAGCAATTTTTCGCTGATACTTTCCTGAATGGCGTGAATTTGCTCGTTGACCTCTTTATTTATTTCTCTCATCAGCTCCTTGCTTTCTTTAAATTGCGTCCGGCTTCCCTCCTGTGCCAAGCGATTGCTTTCGCTCATCTGCTCGCGCATGGATCTGGACAGCTCTTGGATTTGTTGTTGCATCAAAAGTAGGCTTTCGTTGTTGTCGGCTTTTTTCTGCGGTCGCAAAAAGAATATATAAATTAAAAGTCCTAATACTATCAACAGAAGCACAAGTAACGCCACGGGTATAATTTCCATGACCAGATTGTAGCATTATTTAACTGAAATTTGAAAAATATGTTAGTATCAGGCAATGGCTTCATTGATAATTAAAACCTTATACCAAACCCCACAGCAACTCACTATTTGCGTAGGGCGGATATTGGGGCGGCGGGCGGAGCAAATAGTGAGTTGTTGCGGGGCCCACAATAATAATTCGTAATTTTTTGTTATGTCTATACATTTTGATTTGAGAAACACTTTAAAGGAAGCGATGAAAGCAAAAGATGAGGTAAGACTAAGGACGGTCCGAGGAATTATGACCGCTTGCACCAATGAGCTGGTGGCTACCGGCAAAACTCCTCAGGATGAGCTTGGTGATGCTGAGGCTTTGGCGGTAATAAAGCGTTTGGCCAAGCAGCGAAAAGAGTCCATTGTGCAATACGAAGCTGCCAATCGTCCGGAATTAGCGGCACCGGAAAAAGAAGAACTCTTAATACTAGAGTCCTACCTCCCCACCCTAATGAGCTTAGAAGAAATCAGACCAATCGCAGCAGCAATAAAAACCGAACTGGCAATCACCGATAAAACAAAATCAGGAATATTGGTGGGCGCGATTATGAAGAAATTGCAAGGCCAAGCCGACGGCGCGGATGTGAAAGTGGCGGTGGAGGAATTGTTTTGAGTAAGTAATAAAATAACATGCAAATAAAACCACTACTGCTTCCAAGGCGGTAGTGGTTTATTTTTTCGTAAAAAGTAACTAACCAAAAATTTTAAAAAATTAATCTTTTTTTTCGGTTCTTCCAAAAAAAAGTGGCGCACGATATTAAGATAATTAAAATAGTAAAAATACCGATAGGAATAATGAAAGACATAGCGGTATCAAAACTTATAATTCTCAACGCAAATAAAATTACTGACCCGATAAGAAATAACCAAATCTCACCCATCGGATGTTCTATTGTTAAAATTAATTTTAAATATTTTTTCATGTTATATAATAAATAAATTAAAAAATTATAGTGTGACACTTTTCAAAGATATCACACTATAAAAAATTATGGGTTATTTATGTAATTCTATCCAAAGTTGTTTAACCAATATGCCTGGAAAAGGGTACGCTATGGCTGCTTGTGTAGCAGATGCTATTGTGGGTGCATACAAAATAGCGTAATACAACGCTGCCGGAATAGCCTCCCCCCGAGCCCCCTCCAACTCCGCTCTTGAAATAACTTCAAATCCCAGCGCGTCACCAGCTTTTAAGGTGGCGATGCCGTCGTCTTGAGTAAAACCCTCAAGTGCGGTGTTTGCAGCAGGTATTGGCTTTGATGCTATCTTCAACCAGGGTAAGAATACAATTCGAACAGTTGCCTTAATTTATCAAAAACTTGGTCACCCGGGTTTTGTGCAGCAACTTGAGAAACAAGGTTTACTCTAGTTTTATTCACATAATCAGCATCTTACAGGCTTCCAAATGGAAGCCTGTTTATTTATTTTTAACTATTAGTATTATATTGCTAATATGTTCAAAAAAACCCTCAGTCTGTGACTGAGGGTTGAATGAGGTGCGGGAGGTGTGTTATTGAAGTGCTATGCCCAAAACTAGTAGGTAGAAGTAACCCAACAATAGTCCTTCGGAGAAAGATATCTGGTCCATATTATTCTCTCTGAGGCGTATAAGCAACCCGGCAATTAAAATAAATAGCAGGGTTAAAAACAACATACCTTCACCCAAGGCCACACTACCAGCAAAAGTGTAAATCATTAGCACAATCGCCATGACGTGCAATGTCGTAGCTGTTTTTTCTAGGGCAGGTGGGGGTGTTGTTGAGAAGATGCTGGTCACCCTGAAAACTATACTTACGGTAATAAGTATGGTTACCAAAAACAAAAATGCTAATACTGGTGCTCCATCATCATATTGAACTTCATGATGATGACTTATCACTTCTTCTATGACATGGCTTGAGTCTGAGCTCAGCCTATAGACACCGCCTGCATAGCAGGTAAAATTCTGGCGGCGTAGACGGCAAACTGGTTCTTTAACCAGTTCCTGTCCAGGAGAAGCCAATAGTTTTCGTAAGTCATTTTCTGTTATATTACTGGGGACAGAAATGTCCACGAACCCTTCTTTTTTTATAATCTTGATGTTGTCGCCTGCTTGATTTACCGAAAACACCTTTTCGGCTAGGGCGAACGTCGGCCAGATGAAAAAACAAACTAAAATAACCAGAATTTTCTTCATTTTTTACTCCTTTTCAATTTTTGAAAGAACCCACTTTTGATTACAGTACCGTTTTTTTTTGTTTTGTAAAGGGTTGGGAGAGTGTGGAAGAGGAGGGCGCGAAGCGCCCTCCTCTTTTCTCTTCTTTAGGCTCTCCGCTTACCTTCAGTCAAAACACAATCCTGACAAGAATGAGTCTCGTGGTATTTGCTGAAAACGGCTAGGCTGGTGCCGTATCTTTTTTCCAGTTGTCTTAATTCTGCCTGCCGATATTTATAATTGGGCATGACTTTTTCTACTTCCTGCCAAAATTTCTTACTATGATTTAATTCCTTGAGATGACACAATTCGTGTACGATTATGTAGTCACGTAGACAAGACGGTAGGAAAAGCAGTTTGTAATTGAAGTTTAGATTGCCTAAAGAAGAACAGCTGCCCCAGCTTCTTTTGGTGTTGCGGATGGCGACTCTTTTGTATATTACACCGCACTGAGGAGCAAAGAAGACCAAGCGTTCATGAATCAATATCCGTGCCGATTGTTGGTATTTTTTATGACTAAGGTCGCCCGGGCGTTTTCGTTTCCTAAAAAACCACATATTTTTTATAAACTGGTCAATCTTTATTTTGTTCTTGTAAGTATAAAATCCTCACAATTCTGATTAGCGTGTAATCATATTTTCCATTTGTAGCTTCAAAAACGGGTTTGAGTTTTTCGGTGCCGGCCGTGGCCAGAGCTTCATAGATATCGGTTTTGGCGGCTTCAAAATTTTTAAATGCTTTTATCGGCCCTTGCAGACTTTCCATGGGTATATCTTTATTTTCAAATAGAGTTTCAATATGATTAACAATAGTAGTAACAGCTAAATTGCGCTCCTTGGCAATTTCTTCCACGCTCTTGCCTTGTTCCAGTAATTTTTTAGTTTCTTCGTAAGTGCTTTCTTTTTTGATTCTGGCAGCCGCTACTATCGGCTTTGTCAAATCTTCCGTGGTGGGAATTTTGCCGTTGTTGGCTTTTATAAAACGTTCGTGCATTTGTTTTAGCTCATTTTCTTCCAGATTATTGAAAGTGTCTTCGGCTTCATCAGACTCTTGCTTGAAGCGTAGATTTTCTTTAATAATTTTGGGATCCACCTGTAAGGCTTGCGGGTTCATGCCCAGTACTTTAAGTCCAGCCAGCGAACGCACTCGTGACAGCGCCACATAGCCCTGTCCATAAACAAAAGATTTCGACAAATCAACCTCAATCGCGTCAAGTGACATGCCTTGGCTTTTGTGGACGGTAATCGCCCAGGCCAGACGCAGCGGCAATTGCTCGATGGAAGCTATGATTTTTCCGTCTTCGGCGATTTCCCAATTGACCGGTTCGATGGTAATTTTTCTTTTGTCGGTGGTTTCTATTATTGGATAACCGGCATAATTATCAAAGGCCACCACTCGCGCCAAAGTGCCGTTTACATAGCCGGCTTCAAAATTATTTTTGGTACACATGACCATAGCGTCAATTTTTAAATCAAGCTTGACCGGCGACAAACAATTTCTCATCAGCGATTCCTGAAGAATTTTGCTGCCTCGTCCGGACATTTTGAAACTGGAAAGAGAATTGCTTAGTTCGGCCAGTTTGTTGGCATTGACCACATCAACATCAGCGTTGTGAGTATAAAGACGGGTCGGCTCTATGTCTTCGTAAGTAATGTCGGTTTGTTCTTTTAGTAATGAAAAATGTTCGTCTTCGATCTCGCCTTTGCGAATTGATGCCAGCAAGCTCAAAAGCAATTCATCTTCTTGTCTGAATTGTTCCGTTAAATAGCAGATTAGCGGCCGGAGATTTTCCCAGGCTTTTGATTCAAAAGCGTAACGCGTCATGTCTCCCATTCTTGAAATTGGCGGCAGCTGAAAAAAATCACCCACGCAAACAACCTGTATTCCGCCGAAAGCTTCAGTGGAAAATCTAATGGTTCGACAGATTACGTCCACCATGTCAAGAAGCTTTCCGTCAAGCATGGATATTTCGTCGATAATTAAGACTTGCGTTTTTTTAATTCTTTTTGCTAAGCGTTCGTTGCTGGAAATTATGTCTAAATCACCGCGCGTGAGAGTGTCGCGAGTGCCGATGCCGCTCCAGGAATGGATAGTCAGCCCGCCGACGTGCGTAGCGGCGATGCCGGTGGAGGCCGTGACCGCCACGTTAAGACCGGCGGCTTCTAGCCAATGGATGTATTTATTTATGACGTAGGTCTTTCCGGCTCCAGGCTCGCCGGTTAGAAAAACATTGGCTCCGGTTTTTAAAATTGATAAAGCGGTTTCTTGAGTCATGTGGGAATAGCGTAACATATTTTGCCAGTTAATGCGGTATAATGAGCTGATGAAAAGCAGATCTTTGGTAGTTTTGCCTGTAACTCGCGTTGGTAAAAAACGAGCTGTTAAGCCTAAGATTAAAAAAGACATCAAAACGACAAAAGCGGTATTGCTAAAAACTAAGACCGTCATCCCGAAAAAAAGCCCAATTCCTAAGCTTAAAAAAATGACCGAATTGGCTGCCACAGAATCACCAGCCTCTTTGCCAGTCGATAAGCAAAACCACAAACAAAAAACCGCTCCGCCCATTATCAAGCGCAATCCTTTGGGACATTTGCTGATTGAAAAAATGTTTAGAGAAGCCGGTTTTCGCGGCGGCGTTTCTACCGATAAGCGCGTCCTGGAAAAATACAGCACTGATGAAAGTATTTTTTCCATCAATCCCCAAGTGGTGATACAGCCCAAAAATCAACGCGATATTGAAATCGCCACTAAAGTAATCGCTCGTGAAACCAAACGTTTCTCTTCCCTTTCCCTGACACCACGAGCGGCTGGCACGGGCTTGAGTGGGGGCTCGCTGACGGATTCTATTGTCGTGGATGTTTGTTCTTATATGGATCACATTGGTGAAGTGAAAGTTAAAGCTGATTCCATAACCATCACCTGCGAACCTGGAGCTATGTGGCGCGATGTGGAAAAAAAGCTAAAAAAGCACAGCGCTTACCTCCCCTCTTACACCTCGTCTAAAGATATCTGCAGCCTTGGCGGCTCAATCGGCAACAACGCCGCCGGCCCGGATTCTCTCCGTTATGGCCACTGTGCAGACTGGGTGGAAGAACTGGACGTGGTGTTGGCAGATGGAAACACCTACACCCTAAAACCCCTCACTCACAAACAATTTAAAAGTCTTATTAAAGAAAAACACGAACACGCCAGAATTGCCAGAGAAATTTTTTCCTTAATTGAAAAAAGTGAAAAAGAAATACTAAAAAACCAACCCAAAACCCAAAAAAATTCCGCTGGCTATGCTTTGTGGCATGTTTTTTCAACGTCAGTAGCTGATTTTAAGAAAGGCAAAGGCACCTTTGATTTGACGCGACTGATTTCCGGCAGTCAGGGAACAATTGGCGTAATAACAAATATCACTATGCGCGCTTTGCCGATTCAGCAAAACACCACTCTCATCGCTGTGCCGATATTTGATTTGCAGGACGCGGCCAGGGTCGTCACCAAAGCTTTGGAATTTAACCCCATCAACGTCGAAGTGTTTGATGGTTTGACTTTTGATCTGGCGCTCAAGAATCCGGATTTTTTCAAAAAACGCCTACCAAGACTAGACTATTATCGCGCCATGCTCAAAATGTACACGACTTTTCACGTGCGGTATGGTCGCAAAACACCTGAATTCACAATGCTTATTACCCTGGATAGCGACACTACACAAAAAAATCCGACTTATGAGATTATTGAAGCTATCAGTTCTGGAAATGCCAAAGCTAGAGTTATCACCAGCCAGATTGAGGCGGAAATGCTGTGGCAAATACGTCGCGCCAGCTACACTCTTTCAAAGTTTCAAGATCAGAAAAAACGTCCAGCGGCTTTTCTGGAAGACATGACCGTTCCGCCGGAAAATCTGGCTAAGTTTTTTGTCGAAATCAAGAAGCTGTTAAAGGAATTCAACGTCACCGCGGCGGTGCATGGGCATGGCGGCAATGGGCATTTACACTTCTATCCCCTGCTAGATTTTACCCAAAAAACCACCCCGTTTTTGGTAGAAAAAATGTCCGAACGCTTTTATAACATCGCCATTAAATACGGCGGAAATATCTGCGGTGAACACAACGACGGTATTATTCGCACTCCGCATTTAAGCAAGATGTTTTCCAAGTCTATGTTGGAACTTTTTAAAGAAACAGAACACATCTTCGATCCTGACGATATTTTTAATCCGGGAAAAAAAGTTAACCCTCGTTTTGACATCAAAACAACCATGCGCACCATCAACTAAAGCTTATTTTTTGTTCCCCTAATTCCACTTCACAGATTCTAATTTTTCTGCTATAAATATGCCACTTGCGGTTTATTATTGTGAGCATGGCCCTATCGTCTAATGGTTAGGACAGCAGGTTTTCATCCTGCAAATCGGAGTTCGATTCTCCGTAGGGTCACCATAACGCAATTCTTCACTTTCAGCGATGGCTGCAAACGGTTTTTGCAAAGTAAAGACAAGGGTTTTTCCATCAATCTCCAGGTTCGAGGTAACTGATTTTAGCAAATCACGGTTTTCATTCTCATTAGCCTGTTTTTTGTTGATAGCTATAGCTTTTACCAGTTCGAGGAATTTTATTGTCTTGTAGTCGTTTTTGAACATTTCTGTTTGTACTTCTGCGAGGTCTTCCTCTCTGCTCAATCTTTCATGCAGTAATTTTTGGTGGCGGTTGTTAAACGTTTCTTTGTCAATCATGCGGTCGATAAAAGCATCGGTGAGACGAGTGATTCTTTCATCAACTTCAGCCAGTTTAAGTTTGGCGGACTGGATTAATTCAGCTTGGTGCTGGTAGCGTTCCGCTTGGAGGACGGTAAATTCAGCTTCCAGTTTGTTGATGGAAGTCACCGGCAAACTAAGCTGATCAATCATAGCTTGCATCTGTTCATCAACTTTGTCTTCTCGGATACAAGCCCGAGGACAGTCTTTGGTATGACAACGGTAATAGACCTGCCCTTTCTGGTATTCAGCAATCAGGTTATAGTGGCAATGCAGACATTTGATAGATTTGCGGTAGCGGAACTGGTGTTTTAGACCGGTATTCTTGTTTCGACCGTGCAAAATATCTTGTACGCGGTCAAACTGGTATTTCTTGATCAATGGCTCATGAATACCCTGGTAGCGTTCACCAGTGGAGACGATATGAATAATACCGATATAGAATTCATTGCCGAGCATGGTGGATAAACCGTTTCTGGATACTCGATTGCCCGAGCGGTTTCGCAGTCCCGCCTGATACATTTCCCTGCCTAAAGTATAGAGACTGTGTTCACCGGTAGCGTAGAGCTTGAAGGCTTGTTGCACCAGTGGGGCCATTATCGGATCAGGTAGTTTTGGCAGTCCACGACCTTGGTCGAGGTAACCTAAAGGAGCGCGGAGTGGATAGAGTCCTTGCCGTAATCGGCCTCGAAATCCTTTTTTCACCTCATCCCGCAAGTTGCGGATAAAATCCGCCGCTACCACGGCCTGGATATCAGCGGCCAGTCGTCCACCGCGTGATTGCAGGTCTAGGCTTTCATGAGCAAAATGTACTTCAATACCTTTGTCGATTAGAGAACCAAGATCAGCCCAGTCTTTTAGATTCCTGGCACTCCGGTCTATCTTGTGAATAATTACCCCGCCAGCTTGGCCTTTCACTAAAAGTCCAAGCATTTTGGTGAAAATAGTACGACCGCGTTTAGCCGCTGTTTCCTTTTCTTCAAACCACTGTTTGATGGTTAGGTTGTGACGACTGGCGTAGTTTTCGATAGCAAAACGTTGTTCTGCTAAGGAAGAACCTTGGGTTCCTTGTTTGATGGTTGATACTCGGATATAGGCATAAACATATTTCATACTGCATCAGGTTTAGATTCCTTAACTTTATCATTATTATCGGGAAAGTCACGAATCTCATCTAACCTGCCTTCGGCTTCCAGACGCAAGAATATTCGATACAACACCGCTAAATAGGCGCGGAAATTGACGGTAGCTTCTTTTAATTCTTCATCGCTAGCGTCTGGCATAAAGTGCTGCACAATTTCAGCGATTTCCGGTGGTGGTGGGTATTTTTTCATTCATACAGTGTGACGGAAGCTGGTTTTCCAGACCAGGGACTAAAGCTTGTTGATACAGCAAACACTCTACCCTCCAGCAAATAAGGGCGGGTCGCTATGCTTTAGCTATGCAAAAAAACCTGTCCAAAGCAAGAAAAGTAGTGTCTGAGTGTCTGACCAATGGCACCATGATTGAGATGGTTTATGATCGGGAAAACAAACGAACCGGCCTGGCTTGTTTGGAAGTGGGAAATATTTCAATTAATCACTCGTACCAATCACCAGCAGGAGAAAAACTAGAGCCGATCCCCGCTACCAATAACCTCATCAAACACGGAGCGTTGTTATTGGCAGAAAAACCGGTTCCCTATGCATCAGTGTCAAAGCTGATAGCAGACATCCAAGCCTATATCTACCGCTACGTTGATATCTCTGATCATTTTCGTCAGATCGCCAGCTACTACATCCTCCTCACCTGGGTTTATGATGCTTTTAATGAAATTCCCTATCTGCGCCTACGGGGTGATTTTGGTTCTGGCAAAACCCGCGCCTTGTTGGTGATTGGATCACTGTGTCACAAAGCTTTTTTTGCCAGTGGTGCTTCCACCGTGTCGCCCATTTTTCATACGCTGGATACTTTTCGGGGAACGTTGGTGTTTGATGAAGCGGATTTTCGCTTTAGTGATGAGAAAAATGAATTGGTGAAAATCTTTAATAACGGCAACGTGCGCGGTTTTCCGATTCTCCGCACCGCTATCACCATTCAGCGTGAATTTGATCCTCGTGCCTTCCATGTCTATGGCCCCAAGATTGTGGCGATGCGGAAATCGTTTGCTGATCCTGCTCTGGAAAGTCGGTTTCTAACTGAAGAGATGGGCCAGAGCAGTCTTAGACGGGATATTCCCATAAACCTTCCTGATGTACAGCAGGAAGAAGCGTTAGCGCTAAGAAACCAACTGCTGATGTATCGTTTTAAGATGTTACCTACCATCAAAGTCAACGACTCGTTACTTGATTCTTCCCTTTCACCACGACTGAACCAAATACTTATACCGCTACTTTCAATTATTGATGATGATAGGTTAAGAAATGGTATCCGCGAGGCAGTACGGTCGTTTGATCAAAAACTGTATGCTGAACGATCAGCGTCAATGGAGGCTGGGGTGTTGGAAATAATCCAGGAGTTATATCAGCATGGCGGTAGTGGGTCTATTCCAGTTTCGCAAATAGCTTCTATTTTTATTAGTCGATTTTCCACTGAGTATCAACGCCCAATCACAGCCAGAATAGTTGGCGGGGTACTGAGGAAACGCTTGCGTTTAGTGACATACAAAAGCCACGGGGTTTATGTGCTACCAGTGACGGAGAAACCAAAAGTAGCTGAGCTTTGTATTCGTTACGGGGTAACGGAACGAAATATTGATGTGAATTGAGTGGTGGGTAGACTTGGGGACGTGGGGACGAAAAATACGGGTATCAAGTAACTGGTACCCGTTATTTATATAGCTTTATTTATCAACGCCTTGGCTTAGCTTTGTGTCGCTCACTACGTCCCCACGTCCCCCAGTCTACCCGAGTTATCCCCAGCGGTAATTTCTCCATACTACTTAGTGTCTGCCCGAAAACTCACAATTCAAATAAATAACAATGGATTACGTTTAATTCCGGCAAAGAAGATTAGAAGGAATTTGAAATAAAACGACGTAGATAGGCGGTTTTGTCGTATTTCAGGCCACAAAAACCCCAAACTTCGACAATAGTTTGAGAGAATATTCTTTATCACAAACCAACTTCGTTCGAATGGAATCCTCATGCGCGTAGTCCGAAAGACCCAAATGCAGTTAGGTGAAATTGACGTATCACAAATCAAATTTGATTTGCATTCCCGAGACGATATCCCCAAGGTGTTGCGCGGATTGCAGCATCTATATCTGAACGAAACATTACGCGAACAGGTATTTGCGTTGCTGGGAAATGAAATTGCACCCACAGTGAACAAGCAAAATGGCCGTCCCGGCATGACACTCTGGCGTATTCTGGTTTTTGGCGTATTGCGTCTGGACTTGAATATCGACTACGACCGTCTTCATGAGCTGAGCAACCAGCATCGAACCTTGCGGCAAATGCTCGGCCATGGCTTGTACGATGAAGACAGGAAATATGCTTACCAGACCCTGGTGGATAACGTTGGACTGCTCACGCCGGAATTACTGGACAAACTGAACCAGGTCATCGTAGCAGGAGGACATGCGCTGGTAAAAAAAAAGGACGGCGCAGCCCTGCGTGGGCGGTGCGACTCCTTTGTGGTTGAAACCGATGTTCATTTTCCAACCGACATCAATTTGTTGTGGGACGCGATGCGCAAGGCGATTACGCTGACCGCGCAATGGAGTGAAAACCAACAACACAGCGATTGGCGCCAATATCGTTACAACCTGCGTCTATTGAAACGAAAGCTGCGTGAGGTGCAGCAAAGCAAGCGTCGCGCCAGCACGGATCAGAAGCCCATTCAGGTTATGCAGGCGCATCAGCGCTATCTTAATCAGGCGCAATATTACCTGAACAAAATTCAAACCACCTTGCCCGGATTGATTGCGATAACCGCGACCGAACGCCTGTTATGCATTGAAATCGAAGGCTACATCCGTCATGCACAGCGTCAAATCAGCCAGATCGAACGCCGCGTAATGCAGAATGAGACCATCTTGCACGAAGAGAAAGTATTTTCTGTTTTTGAGCCGCATACCGAATGGATCAGCAAAGGCAAAGCCGGTGTGCCGGTTGAGCTGGGTGTTAAAGTCTGTATTCTGGAAGATCAGCATCAATTCATCCTGCATCATCACGTCATGACAAAACAAACCGATGATCGTATCGCGGTTGAAATGGTCACCGAGGCCAGGAAACGTTTTCCCGCCCTCAGTGCCTGTAGCTTCGATAAAGGCTTTCATTCGCCCGCCAACCAGACCGAACTGGCCCGGCAGCTCGACCAGGTCACGCTGCCTAAAAAGGGCAAGCTGTCCAAAGCGCGTCAAGCGGTAGAGCAGGCAGAAGAATTCACCAGAGCGCGTCATGCACACTCAGCGGTAGAATCGGCAATCCACGCGCTGGAAGTGCATGGTCTGGATAAATGTCCCGATCATGGCATTAACGGTTTTAAACGGTACGTCGCACTGGCCGTTGTCGCCAGAAATATCCGTCGTATCGGAGATATTTTATGGCAGCGTGAAGAAGCACAAGAACGCAAGGCAAGCGCGCAACGAAATTCAAAGTATCGGCGAACTGCCTGAAACTTTTTCCAAACGAAAAACAGCGTCTGATTGTAAACAATCAGCGGTGACTGCTGGGCAAAATTCGGGGTTTTCGTGCAAGATTTCCTGAAAATCACAAATGAACGTGTTTTTGGCGGAATCGTTCCGCTGAATTTTGTTCAAGGTGATTAAGAATTAGGCAGGCTGGTGGTGAAAATGGGGTTTTCGGGCAGACACTACTTAAACATGCTTTCGAGCGTGACAATAAAAATGCTTCTGAAGCTAACCCGCAGAAGCCATAAATTCTATGAAAAAGAATAATAAAAATAAGTTTGCCCGGTGCTATTTACGCACATACCGGCGCAATTGGGGTTTAACCCAAAAAGAATTGGCGACCTTGATTGGTACCGCCAGCAGTGTACAGATTAGTCGTTACGAAAACAGCAAACGCGCCCCCAAATTAGAAGTCGCGCTTGCCTGCCAAGTCATTTTCGGGGTTCCCCCGTCAACCATGTTTCCAAATGCCTACGCCTTGTCCGAGGAAGAAGTCATGAGGAATATGTGTCAAATGGACTTGGCGCTCCAAAACACTACCAATCTTTCAGGATTACGCAAGCGAGAACTGTTTAGTATCGCTCTCAGGCGTGTTTTAGACGAATCCCCTTTAGTTAAAAAGGTATGAGTGTGGTTTTAAACAAAAGCCTAGTGTTGGCTATCTATCCTTTCAGTCGTGGATTTGCCTTTGTGCTATTTGAAGGCCCAGATAGTCCATTTGACTGGGGCGTGAAGGAAATCAGGGATAAGCAACGAAACGTTAAAACCTTGGATGAGATAAAGGAGCTGATTGATCGTTATTGCCCGGAAGCCCTAGTGATGGAAGATATCAGCGACCGTGCTGGCCGACGATCAACCCGAATCAAGAAGCTTTATCAAATGATTGTTCATCTAGCCATCACTGAACACCTTGATCTGCATCGGATTTCCCATGCTGATACCAAACGGTATTTTGCCGTTATCGGTGCTGTTACCAAATACGAAATCGCTAAAGCCATTAGTCGACAAATACCGGCTTTTGGTCACCGGTTACCGAGAGTCCGTAAACCGTGGATGAGTGCTGATCCTAGGCAAAGTCTCTTTGATGCGGCGGCTTTGGGATTGGTCTTCTACGATAATCGCGGGGTACCCAGTCCTTTTGAAGCGTAATACAAAGCTTTTCCTTGTCATCGAGGAGTACCGAATTCCCGGTATTCCTCACGTGACAAGGAGGAAGTTATGTTTCAAAGAAACGCGAGTACCAAAACCGATATCTACGCCAAGATAACCAATGAAATTATTCAGGCCATTGAAGCTGGTACCGGTGATTTTGCTATGCCCTGGCATAAACAAGCTTATGCTGGACTGCCACGGAATACTGTGACTAAACAGCCATACCGAGGTATTAATACGTTGTCTTTGTGGTTAGCTAGGCGGAGTGCGGGTTTTGCCAGTTCATACTGGGCATCATATTTGCAGTGGAAATCACTGAAAGCTCAGGTGCGGCAAGGTGAAAAGGGTTCAACTGTTGTGTTTTATAAGCAGCTGGAGAGCGAGGAGGAAAACGAAGACCGTGACGAAACTGAAAACCAAGCTCGAGCGGTGATCCGGTATTCCCACGTGTTCAACGGTGATCAGGTGGATGGTTGGTCACAGACTGAAGCTCCAAGTCTGGCCAACCACACTAAATTTGCTAAAGCGGTGTGTTTTATCAATGCTCTTAAAAGCGATATCAAGCATGGTAGTGATACTGCTTATTATAGTCCAGCGCAGGATTGTATCTTTATGCCGAATCAGTCAATGTTTCAGGATACCAAAGCTGGTTCTGCCATTGAAGGCTACTATGCGGTTTTGTTCCATGAGCATATTCATTGGTCTGGACACAAGACACGGTTAAACCGTGACATGTCTGGGAAATTTGGCTCTAGTTCTTACGCTATGGAAGAGTTGGTGGCAGAGCTTGGCGCATCGTTTCTGTGTGCTACGCTTGACATCAATACTTACCCGAGACCAGATCATGCTTCATACATTGCCAGCTGGCTTCAGGTACTGAAGGAACACAAAACGGCGATCTTTGCGGCGGCTGGTGCGGCTTCGAAAGCCAGTCTGTTCTTGGAAACATTAGTGGAGACTAATCGAAATTAAAGCAGTTCTTTTTAACCCGGCCTTGGTGGTCGGGTTTTTTATCTCTGACAGAAGTCACGGCCTAAGTTTTTAATCATACTGTCTGAAAATCTTACACCAAATAAAGGCGAGCTATCACGTTATATCCGGCTAACCATGTCAACTTAAAAAGAATTTCTAGGTAATTAAAAATTAGAATCATAAAAAACTGTCGGATTATTTTACACGCCCCAGATTGCCTATTATTTTCTAGTTTTATCTCTTATCTTCAATAGATTATGTGCAATAACTACATTAATAGACTTAGATATTTGCCTATAAATTGAGCAATTTTATGTTTTTAGGTGTCGAGATTCTTACACAAGCCATTTTAATAATAATTTTTAGTATTTGATTTAATTTTTTTATGCTTCCTAAAGCTAGTATTTGTGGGTTTTTGGTGAGATGTATTTAACACTCTCTTAAGAGTTGGTATAAAAATTGCTTGAAAATAATTGTATGTGGGTGGGGATTTATTCTGGCGCAGGTGTTCTTTGCAGAAAAATTGTTATGCAGGGTTACGTGATTTACACAAGCATTGGGTGTGGTATTGTATAAACAATAGGTTATGAGAAAATCTCTAAAGATCATTTTGGTGGGTGTATTTGTATTAGTTACTATATTAATGATATCAGAAAACATTAACAGCAAGAATTCAACCCCTTTGAGCCTGAACCAGCAGAACATTTCCGATGATACTAACAAAAAGAATGAATTTCTTTTGTTACATAAAACACTTGATGAACTTTCGGAAACTTGGCCGGAAAGCAAAATACGACCATATCGAAAGGCCGTTGAGAAATTTCCAAACGTAGACAGCTGTTTACTTGAAAGAGACGTGAATTCTGTTAACTGGTCAATAATCAAGACAACAACTGAATTAGAAGTATGCTTATCTCGCATACATAATCATCTCGGGGATGTATCTAAATCTGAGGAATGGTTTAAGCAACAAGGTTTTAGTGTGAATGTTAGAAGTAATCCCGATTACCCCGAGCGTCTTCATAGCGTAGGTGGTATCTGGTTAATTCCATCATCTGGTCCGCTAAAGAATCGAAAGTCACCCCTGTCCGGAATACACGCACGATTTACGGAGTTATTTTTAAACTCAGGAATTAGTGTTGGAATATATATTAGTCAAGAAAACGTAGTTACTCATGTGACGGTCGAGTATTTAGTGAAGTAATCAAATAAATAAAGGGGAATTGAAATGCCTGCTATAAGGATAGCTGCAAATTACATTGCTGGTTCATCTATTTTAACTGGTGATCTTGATCGCTCCGGTCATTTGCAAATTGTTTACGATGATGATGATCCGAATACACCTCTGATAGAAGCAGAGGTGCAAGCACCTATTGTGTTAGGCCCCCTCGTATTAGTGGGTGACTGGGTTTTCCCGAGGTTTGGTCAACTTCATGGTAAACCCACCGACTATATAGCTGACGATGACACGATAGAAAATACTGATCGCTATGCAATAACCACCGTTAACTTACGGCCTTATCAAACAAATGTTGCCTATAAATTGAGCAAATGCGTGTCGATATTTCTTACAGCAGTCATACAAAAACCATTTTAATAACAACGAATTACTAGCTATCTTGTTTTTTATTACTGTGCAAGTAACTGTTTATAAGTGATGATGGGATATCCTAAATATTTTTTTGAACAATTGGCATGAAAATTGCATGGCAATTTGTATGTTGGTACAGGTTGGCTATGGGGCAAATTTTTTCTGTGATTTTTTGGTGTGAGTGCTCTTGCAAAAAAATGTTATTGAGAGTCACGTAGTTTACACTAACATAATACATGTTATTGTTTATTTACAATAATTAATAATTTATGAAAAGATATTTGAAGATCATACTACTAATTATATTTGGATTAAGTGCTGTATTAATAATGATGCAAAGTGTGAAAAGTCAGGAATCATTCAAGAAGATTGAGGGCACCGAGATCTTCCGTCAGACGATTATTGGCTCAAATGCAGGCAGGGATCACGTTGCACACCTATATAATAACCGCCTTTTTATTCTACCCCTGGGAACACCGGTATATCCAGAAGTGATCACAGCGATCAAGCGTATTGGCAGTAGCTGGACGCGGGACGATATGAAGATTATGCTCCCAAAGAAGGCCAAATTTGTATGCGCTAAGGGAACATACGCTTTTTTCACACAACAGGACAATGTTCTACAAATTGATTTAGACAGTGGCGGTGCATTGAATAATCTGGGCTCAGGACTTGCCATTTCGGCGGATTGTAACGCATTAGAAATCCCGCTACGGTTAGGGGTGCTTTGTGAGAAAGACTCGCCAGTTTTTCAAAAACTCCTCTCCAGCCGAGACGGTTGGCTAGTTGGCTGTCCTTTAGCCAACGGAGACGGCATCGCCATTCAGTCTATCCGTCCTGATGGTAAGACTGTTAGCTTCGGCACAGTCGCAAAAGGGCGTGGTAGTGCAAGACAGTGGACTGTGGATTATTTACCTTGGTCTGATGCTTATCTTATACACGTGAGCTACCCAGGTGCAGAATTTTTCGGACTCATTGACTCTAAGGGCTGGCGCATGCCGTTCCAGATGCTGCCAAAAGGCCCATGGTTTGAGACTAGTTTAGGGTTTGGTGCTGGACGCGCTTCTCTCAAGATTCTGCACCCTTCTGATCCACTCGTAATTCACGCTACCACAGGACAACTCTTTTTCGCACACAATGAAGCTGTTTCTTTACTCAAAACATCAGTACCTCAAGTGCGTATTTCACAAGATGGTTGTTATGCTTTGATTGTGACTGACATTCGCAGCAAAACCCTTAATTCCGACGGACTCCCTTTTGCAACTCAAACTGTTAACGAGGTTCCTCTTTGTGTATTTTAAAGTTTGACGGTGCTTGTAACAAAGCCATGTACTGACTGCCACCTTATAAGTTTATTATCAATTGATTTTAAAGGAGTTTTATTGAGTTTTTATACATTTAATAATTATCTAAGATTGTGCATCTTAACTAAGAATAATCAAATTTTAACTGTAAATAGGAGGTATTATGTCACTTACGGGACTCGCCTTTAATAATAGTTTTGCTGGAACAAAATTCTTCCACCCAGGTTTAAGTAGTGTTGGAGTGTTGGAAGCCATCAATCTATCCGGTGCTGCCTATGAAACAACAGAGGGCGGTCTTTCAACTTTTGACCTTGGTGCATGGAAACCAATCACGGCCAGTTTAACAGCGGTTGAATATGGGTTAGATTCGACGTTATTGGTGGCAGAGCTTGGCGCATCGTTTCTATGTGCTACGCTTGACATCAATACTTACCCGAGACCAGATCATGCTTCATACATTGCCAGCTGGCTTCAGGTACTGAAGGAACACAAAACGGCGATCTTTGCGGCGGCTGGTGCAGCTTCCAAAGCCAGCCTGTTCTTGGAGGCATTAGTGGAGACTAATAGAAGTTAAAGTAGTTCTTTTTTTAACCCGACCTTGGTGGTCGGGTTTTTCTTTGTATGATAGATAAAACATATTTTAAATCCAATGTATTACTGATGGTTTGGGTTGTTTTGTTAGTTTTGTATGTGTTGGGAAAATTTACATGTACAAAATAACTCTTAGATTTTATTTTACTTTTTTATTATCACTCAACTTTAGACATCCAGCCCCCAGCCTTGCGTCACCCGAACGATGGCACAACTGGGAGTGAAACGAACGAAATTCATGCCGTTTGCTGCTGATAGTGCTGCTACATCCGTAATCTTGGGTCCCCGCGCTGTTTGGGGAAGGTGAATATTGAGGACTTCCGGTTGAAACTGTCTCTGAAAGAAAGTCCGGTAAATTCCATTCGTAGCCACTGCGCCACCAGACCGCCGGTCAGTGGTTCTTTGCCGCGCCATGGCGCCACGGCATCGATAGAGAAAGATTCTTCCGCAACCAGACTCAATAACTGAACCAGTGTCCACGCCGCCGAGCGAATCTGCATCCATATAACTCCAGCACAGTGCGTTTCTGCTGCCACAAGTTGTTCACACCCCACCAGCGCCGCTTCAGGTTGTAAAACAAGGGCTCGATGCCCCATCGTCGTGCGTATAGGAAAAGTATTTCTTCTGCATTTAATTCCGTTTCGGTTGCCAATAGCAGGCGCGCCTTTGACCAACGCTGTTTGTCCGCATCTTAGAATTCGCACCATAATCGCGCGCACCGGTGTCCCTTTGAGAAAGCGTGCCATTGCAACCGTCGTGCACAGGCAAAGTCGGACAGTTTGAGCGTAGGACATAGAGCACCAAATGAGGAATAAAAATTCCTTCATTGGCCGCGCAAACCTTGCCTTCTGTCAAGTGATTTTTGCTCATTTTCTGAATGTTTTTTCGCCTCGTATCGCTACTTTGCTTTTGCCTTAATGGTCGATTCTTTGATGCTGAATGTCTAAACTTGAGTTATTATCAATTTTGTGAACCAACTTCACAGAAATAAAGTATGTAATTTGGGTGGTAAATTGCACAATTATTGTGCGGGAAAGTGTCGATCTTTTTTACACCTACTCATTTTAAAGCGTTGTTTTTGTAGTGTGCTGAATTTAGAAAGCTGGGAAATTAGCTGTATTATTTGCTTTATTGGAAGAAGCTAAATTATTTATAGTATTGGCGTGGATTTTGCTTTGTCTTTGTCTATTGTACATAGGTGCAGGTTGATAGCGGTCTAATTTTAGGCTATGTCTGCATTAAACGTTGAAACCACTTTTTTGTCCAATAGACTGGAACATTAAGACTGGAGAGCATAGTCATGAAAGTCTCTGATTTTCTGGAGTGGTTTGAAAAAATATCGCACCTTAGTCGTGGTCAAAAAGAACAGGTCAGGCATTGCTTAAGCGAGGTGAAGCCGCAAGCTGCGGTCGTGAAATATCTTGAGGATTCTTTTGAAGCGAATTGTCCGGTCTGCCAGGCAGATCGCTTTTATCGTTGGGGACACCAAGCGGGGTTGCAACGTTTTCGCTGTTGCGCATGCAAGCACACATTCACGGCTATTTCGGGAACCCCTTTGGCTCGTCTGCGGCATAAGGAACAGTGGTTGAATTACAGCGCGGCGTTGATTGAAGGCTTGACCGTGCGAGCGAGCGCCAAGCAATGCGGAATAGACAAAAATACCAGTTCTCGCTGGCGCCATCGGTTCCTGACTTTGCCGGCGGCGACTAAAGCCAACCACTTGCATGGGATCATCGAGGCGGATAAGACCTTTTTTCCTTCTTCCTGCAAAGGCCAACGCCATCTGAATCGTCCACCGCGTAAACGCGGCAAGCAAATCCATGCACGTGGCACAGGCAAAGACCAGGTGCCGGTGTTGGTAGTACGCGACCGCTCTGGTGCAACAGCGGATTTCATATTGAATGCGCTTGATAAAAAGACAATTGAGCCTCCTTTGCGGGCTATTCTGGCGAAGGATGCCATTTTCTGTAGTGATGGCGCTGCCGTCTACCGGTCTGTGGCTCATAGCCTCGGAATTACCCATCGCCCCGTCAATCTCTCTGCTGGGATTCGAGTCATTGCTGGCGTTTACCATATCCAGAATGTTAATGCCTACGACAGCCGACTTAAACAATGGATGAAAAGATTTCATGGGGTCGCGACCAAATACTTGGCAAATTATCTGGGCTGGCGTAGATGGTTGGAACGTTGGGGCGAGCACAACTCGCCAATCGTTGCGCTCCAGGTCGCTCTCGGGAGAGAAAATCAGTTTCAACTATTAACGCAGATATAGCCACAGTCTTGTCTTCGCAAACATTGATGTGGCGAATTGTTATAAAGAGGTGTTCGATTTACATTGCTTGAGTATTTGTTATTGTCAAATATAAAGAGTGATGTTAGGCTAACATGCTATATGCTATTAAAAAATTTATCAATTAAAAAGAAATTATTACTAGTAGCCACCATCACTTTATTAGCCCTTTCAGCTTTAGTTGCTAATGTTTTAATACCGTACAATATCAGTGAATGTGAACTGGCGCAGTTGGTGTTTATCCAGTACGCAGGAAATAACGATGGTCACGAAAGTGTTGAAGATCTAATCGACGATGGAATCATCTACTATGGTACTAGGGGTCCTCACGGAATCTTTGACTTTAGTAAGACTTACAGACTAGGTATCGTAGAGCGTTGGAGAGGTAAGGCAAAGGGGAAATACCTTGAATATGACCTCACTAGAACAGGTAACATGACTGGTTTTAGAAAAATGACAGTATCCCTTGAAGAAATAGAACACGGAAAAAGAGAGCTAAAAAAAATTGTTTGCCCCTAGGAGGAATAGATGGTTACTAGAATCACTTCAGGTAGTTTAAATGTTTCTGAATTTACTCCAGAAACAATCGTTAGTTTATATTTGTATGGCACGAAGACACCCCCGCAAAATCTATATGACCGAATAAAACCAGAGAGTTTCTTAAGCAACTTAACTACTCTTAAAGACGAACAAGGTAATTTTGTTGCCAATGTTGTAAATATGGCCGTTGACGGACAAGCGTATTTGGACAACGGAGCGGGACGGTTTGCTACACCTGCCGAGTTTGAATTAGTCAAAATATTCTTTGAGGGGTTTAATAACTTCTTTTTTAACTTAGATCCTGGCTCGTATACCTATGACCAACTAAACGACAAGGTAACATTTTTTACTCAACTCACTGGTGGTCATGATAATCGTCTCGTCATTGAGCAGTTAGGTAGAAATGACGGCAAAGATAATGGTGTAGATAGGCCTTTTATTTTTAATAATACAAGTTTTACTCTCCAAACAAATCAAAATGCAGCTCAGGAATTAAGATTTGTTGTTACCCCAGCAGGCGAAAGATATATAGAAAACGTTGCTATTCGCACTTTTGATGATAATTTTGATTTTGTAGGGGGAAGTTTTGCTTCAGTTATATTTAACGCGGCAGAAGCAGGAAAATATGATCCTTACAGAATTGGACATCGGGTAGAATTTGATTACAACAACAATAATTTAACAGTTGACCCTAAATACACACTTAACGATTATAACCAGCATCTTCAATTTATCGCGGATACTTCGAAGCAAGTGGCAACTAATAGTGATAGTGATAAACTTAGAGAAAGGCTTGAAGCAAAAGAAATTTTGTTATACGAAAAATCAGGGTATAGCATTGTTTATGGTACGTATGAATCTCAACAACTACATGCTGTTACAGAATTACTCTCACTATTTAGTAAACCAAGTCTTATCCTTGCCGGAGAAGGTGCTGATAAAGTTACCGGAGGATCGAAGAGTGATCGTCTTTATGGACATGAAGGTAACGATGATCTTTTTGGTCTTGATGAAGCTGACTATCTTTTTGGTGGTTCAGGTGACGATGAACTTGATGGCGGTCCAGGCAATGATTATCTTTTTGGTGACGTTTCGTCAGAAAATTTTCTAGGTGCAGAAGAAGTTAAATTTACTTCCGGTAACGACACTCTTGATGGTGGCGCTGGCAATGATATTCTTGATGGCGGTCCAGGCAATGATACTTACAAATTCACCAATGGATTATTCGGCGGATCATACGGTAATGACACCATCATAGGTGGCTCTGGAAATGTTGATCGTAATGACGTAATTGAAATAAACGGTACAATTTTCTCTGGCAATCCCACTAAAACTCAAAATAACAATGAATACAGCCTAAATAGCAAGACTATTCAGGTGCTTAGTGGAGATGTTACAACTGAGGCCACCATTAAAATTATTGATGGTTCCAATTCTATTGAAGTTCGAGGCTTTACTACTGGTGATTATGGTATTAATTTCCTAGATACAACAACTTTACGTCCAGAACGTGATTTCTACACTGGAACAACGAGTAACGGTCTTCTGTTTCTCAATTGGTTTCGTGAGGGGGATCTTTCATACTCGATTGATGTTTTAAACGATGGGACGGTGTTGCGACCTGCCGGTGCTGGCTTCCAAGATGCCGTTCTGACGATTCCTGCAAACTTGAATTTTGTTCAATCAGGTGGTGTTGATTTAAGAGGGCTTCGGGGTTCACAGGAAGACGTCCTTGTTGAGGTTAAGTATTCAGTCAGTCCAGCGAATAGTCCTATCGTCGACCTGGTAACCTTTACAACGGACACTGTCAGATACTTATTTATCGGAGACGGTGTCGATAATCGCGGCGGGCAAGCTTTTGGTGATCCACACTTAATCACATTCGATAACGTTAGCTATGACTTTCAAGCAGCTGGTGATTTTATCCTTACTCGTGCCACAAGCGGGCCTGATTATGAAGTACAAGCCCGGTTTTCAGCTTTTTCATCAGCAGTATCGGTAACTACCGCTATGGCCACCAAGGTCGATGGAATAGCTGTATCGATACAAATCGATGGTGATACAGGTGATTTGTTGATTGATGGCAGTAGTGTGAATATCGCTAATGGTGGTTCAGTAGCTGTTGGTGGAGGCTCCATTAGTCGAAACGGTAGAAAAATTGAAATTGATCATGGTAATGGCGATAAAACCTCAGTGGATGTTTTTAGCAGTTTCATGAATGTCACTCCGTCACCTTCTCTTGCGAGAATTCCAGGCTCGTTGGAAGGACTGCTTGGCGATGCTGACGGCAATCCTGGTGATGATTTTCAATTAGCAGATGGCACTGTACTTCCCACACCGTTACCAATCAATACTCTCTATGGTAGTTATGCTGCTAGTTGGCTGGTAGCCGATAGCGAATCTATCCTTCCTGGTGCTCGTGAGTTGTTTGATGCACCTGATAGAATCATCACTATAGATAGCTTGCCACAATCTTTGCGACAAGCCGCTGAGGCCGCTGTTGCCGCAGCTGGAATTACTAATCCGATTTTGCGTGAGGCTGCAATTTTAGACTTTGCCTTAACTGGGAATATAGAATTTATTGAAGCAGCCAAGCTTACAAACGACATTTTTGATCCGATTATCGATACAGTAGCTGTTGATCCGATCAATAATCCGGTAGTGATTCTAACGACTAACCAGATTGAACTTGATGAAGCAAACCCTGCCCACCAGACCGCTACACTCACCGTCTCACGTGGTTCAACTACAGGTGATTTAACAATTAACTATAATGTCATTGGAGTCGGTGCTTATCCTGCCAATACAGATGATTTTTCAGGAAATACTTCCGGTACAGTGGTCATTAATGATGGTGAGGACACTGCAACATTTACCGTTGGAATAGTTGATGATCTATTAGATGAAGAATCAGAACAATTTGATGTAGCTATTGCGTTAGATGGTACTCAAGCTTCTGCCTATGAGTTATTAGTATCTTCTGTGCGTATGACTATTTTGGATGATGACGATGGGCCGGTCTTAAACGAAGTAATTGGAACAACCTCCAGTGATTATCTTGTTGGTACAGGTAATGCAGATATTATTCACAGTCTGGGTGGTAGTTATGACAGATCATTTGGTGGACTCGGGGCCGATATTTTTGCCTTTGGCTCTGAAGCCTTGAATGGTATTCGCGAACGCGATGTCATTATGGACTATGAAGTTGGTGTTGATGCTATTTTGCTTGAAGACGGTGCTTCAGTTGGTTCTATTCGTCAGACCTCAACCGGTGCAGTGATTTTCCTCGAAGGTGATCTTGATGCGATTTATGTACAAGGCGAAGGTGTTCTGCCTGGTAATCTCACATTCTTGCCTGAAAGTCTGTTATTAGCCTGATTTTAATTAACTACCCAATATATCTGATACAACCTATTTTTTGCCGTGGCAAAATTAACGCTATAAGGAATTCCAATAATGAGAAAAATACTATGCAGTGGATTTCTGGTTCTTACCTTGATTTTCACAACTTCTATAACAGCCAATGCCACCACTCTTGGCCTAACCACTCAAGACCCATCACTGGACTCCAGCTTTGCTTTCGTTGATTATTTTGAGTTTAATTCCAGTGGTGATTTATCGTCTTTTGGCGGAATCATTGACTCATCAAGCGGTATTTCCCCGTTTGGATTGACAGAATTTTCATTTGGCATCGGTTTTTCTTTGTCTGATCCTACCAATACGGCGGCTGGTGGTTTTGATGTATTTGATGGCAATGGTTTGTTTTTGAGTGGTGACCTCCTTGCCGTTGGTTATACTGAAAACGTGATTGAGTTCCAGTTTGATCAATTGACCGGTTCAGCCGCTGGTAGTTTTGGTTCATCCGCTCTTATGCTAATCAGTTTTGTTGATCAGCTCGGTACCAATCCCTTTGCAGCATTAGTTGATGGTACTTTTTATGATGCTTCAGTTAAGATAGCCAGCGTGGTACCGCTATCTGAACCCACTATCCTACCCATGTTTGCTTTGGCCTTATTTTTAATAAGTCTGGTTCGATTGAAACACTATAAATAGTATTTGAGACAATCATTAATCAAATCAAACAACCAAGGGAATTGGTTGTTTGATTATGACTGCTGGTAGTGTTTCCATTTAACCAAAACTACCATCCAATTTGCTTATTAGAGTACTAAAACCCTACTTCAATCACACCCCCACAAAACCACCCCATCAACAACAGACTGAACAGAATTAGGCTTGGTGGCATTAAGTATGCTAAATAAATCATCAACAACCAACCCAGTTGCTTCTGGTTCATCGGCTTTGATAAATCGGTAATGAGTGTTGCATTCACGATCTTTCCATATTTGCGGGTATGTGCGTACCGTATAACCTTCGTTTGTGAGTAATTCGGCTACGTAGGTAAATTTCCGAGCAAGGTCAGCATTCCACTCCACGAGCTTTAAAGTATGGAGGCTTCCCAATAGGGCGAGAACAGGTGATTTTCCAACTTGACCTGCCAATTCTTTAGCCATCCAAGCGTCACGATCGATTCCTAATTTAATATCAGCATCAATGGCTATTAATTTAAAACAGTCATTTTGCCTTTGCAATTCTACTAAATTCTCTATTAAAACTCGAAAATCAGGGTGATCAATTGGTGGGGCAATTTCAATATCAGCCACTTTGGCTTGATCTTGAATTAATTGATCAATCGTGGATTGTTGATTGCTGGCAATTTCTAAAGCCACTGTCAGGCAATCGTGCTGTTGCCGGTAATCAGTGATAATTGACTGAAAAAATTGGAAAGATTCTGGTCGTTTGTGCGTTTCACCGATAATAGTGATGCTATCGGGCTTAATCCCTTGAAGAATAAAGTCATGACTGCCTTTAGCAGAGGTATCTAAACCAAATAGCAGAGCTAGGAAAATGAGATAGCGCATTAGATTGGCCAGTTACCCTGTACTTCTATGAGATCAAGTAACTCTTATTAATCCCGCTCTGCCAAATAATTCTCAAAACTAATTGACTAGCCTCTCTTCAAGCTTATTTAACTCAACTTTTAGGTTTTCAAGAGTAGCTTCTAACTTATTGATTTCTGCTTTCAGCGCTTCAATATTTTTGGCCACCTCCGGATCGGTCGGTATACCAATCTCTTCATGTTCCCAGGCTAACGCTACCAGTCTAGGATGATCAATATATGGATTGCGGTTGCCTTGTTTTTCTTCAATCCGGTTGTTTCTTTCTTTTTCCGTTGCATCAACCGGATCAGCTTTGTGCCACTTAAATAAAGTTTCGCGATCGGCTATTTTAGAAATATCGCCAGCCGCGTTAGGATACATGGTATAGAAATAATATACGGCTCTAGCCAAATTTCCCTTGTGGTCTTCACGGGGTTCAAATACTTCATTCCCTATTGTTTCACTGTATGAATCAATTTCATCCGTGGGAATGCTATTTCTTATGATTTTTAACCCCGGATCACCGGCAGTTATCCATTTTTCGGTTAAATGATCATCAATTTCTCCGAAAGGCAGGTTACTTCTTGTTGAATTAACATCCTTATGAGTCGGAAATAAATGATGTAGGTCTGATTTCATGGGAAATTTTTCATTAAACCAGGACTGCGGTATGGTATGTTCGGCATTAATTGGATCAAGAAAGGTAGTGTCCTTTGCTTTTTGCTTGAACCCAGTATAAACACCTACCACCATACCATCAGCATTTTTATCAATAAAGCTATACATCGCTCTTCTGGCTTTGTCATAGCCAAGATCATTATGTTTGCCTTCATGCCAGTTTTCTTTCAACCATACTCGCAGGGCTTGGCCGGATAAATCATCTGGTGGCAATGGCCCAGCAAAACTAAAAACGCTAAATAGGATAAATGCAACGGCGACAAAGATTTTCATAATAATCTCCTTGGCGTGTGGATTATTAAAATCAAATGGTAGTTGACGCTTTAAGAACTAAACGTGCAGGCTAATAATAATACAATTAGGAATTTTGTGGCTAAGAAGATAGCAGAGATAGTTTGACTGTTAAGGGTAGTCAAACAAGTGTAGCGGCCAAGGGCATTTGCCCTTGGCCGCTATAATGAAAAAACTTCAATTTTAACTGTTCTTCTTATAACGATTCTGAACTAAAATACTTTAGAGGTTTTATTCCTATTATAATATTCATTTATTCAGTATCTTATGGCTGTTAGTGAGGTGGTGATGAATACAAAAAACGAACCAAAACGGGTCGGTATCTGGGTTCGCGTATCAACGGAAGATCAGGTACGGGGTGAAAGTCCCGAAACCCATGAACGTCGCGCCCGCTTATACGCTGAAGCTAAAGGTTGGAACGTGGTGGAAGTCTATCGCCTAGATGCTGTCTCCGGTAAAACCGTTAAAGATACCCCAGAAGCCAAACGGATGCTTATTGATGTGCAAGATGGCCATATCACTGGGTTAATCTTCTCCAAACTGGCCCGTTTGGCCCGTAACACCAAAGAACTACTGGAATTCTCAGAAATCTTCCGCGACTGTGGAGCTGATCTCATTTCACTGGCCGAAAGCATCGATACCTCTACCCCCGCTGGTCGACTCTTCTATACGATGATTGCCGCGATGGCGCAGTGGGAACGCGAAGAAATCTCAGAAAGAGTGGCGGCAGCGGTACCGATCCGAGCTAAAGCTGGTCAACCAACTGGTGGGCAAGCGCCGTTTGGTTATGAGTGGAGAGATAAGAAGCTGTATATTGATCCAGCCGAAGCCAAAGTCCGTAAATTGATCTTTGAATTGTTTCGTGAACACAAACGCAAAAAATTAGTAGCTAGACTATTAAACGATCAGGGTTATCGTACCCGAAACGGTGGTAAATTCTCTGACACCACCGTTGACCGACTGCTCCGTGATCCAATTGCGATGGGTACCCGCAGGGCCAACTATACTTGTACCAAAGACAACAACAAAGCCTGGAAGCTAAAACCAGAATCAGAGTGGGTTTATTTAAAGGTAGAACCCATTGTTTCAGAAGAACTATGGCAGGAATGCAATCAATTCTTGGATGAGCAAAGAAGCAAGTTAAAGCGGGTTACTAAATCAGCTGTTTATCTGTTTTCTGGCTTAGCGTACTGTATTTGTGGGAAGAAGATGTATGTGCCGTCCAATAGCCCAAAATACACCTGCAAAGAGTGTCGCAACAAAATACCGGTTGATGATTTAGAAGCGGTATTTCATGAACAAATCAAGAATTTCTTGGTATCAGAAAAAGAGATAGTTAATCACTTAGAACAGGCTAATGTTGAGGTGAAAGAAAAGGTTGAACTCCTGGGGGTATTAGAAAAGGAAACAAATAAGCTTAATCAGGAAATTGATAAGCTGTATGACCTCTACCAGTCCAGTATGATTGATAAACATGGATTTGGGCTGAAATACAAGCCACTAGCTGAACGGCGAGAACAGTTAGACGAACAAATCCCTAAACTGCAAGCTGAGATTGATATTATGAAAATATCGCAATTGTCTCAGGAAGTAGCTATTGCCGAAGCACGTGATTTATATGGTCGCTGGCCCTCACTTCCCTTTGCAGAAAAAAGGCGGATCGTGGAAGCGATTGTGGAGAAGATAACGATTGGTAACGGTGAGATTGAAATCAATCTTTTCTATACTCCCCCAGCCTCAGAGATACCGCAACACAACTTAAATAACGGAGGAATAACTAATATTTATTCCTCCTTAAATCATGGTAATTTGGCAACAGATGCTCATAGACGCGTCGCCTTTTTGCCATTTGTCCGTACAAAGCTTAAATCATTGATTCCTAAGTCATATGATTTTGAGCCTAAGGCTCTGGGTGAGCATCTACTGAAGCGGAGGTTATTTCTTGAGTTGTCACAAGCTGAGGTTGGCAAGCTATTCAATGTTTGCTCCTTCACGGTTGGTAACTGGGAAAAAGGACATTCAGAACCAAAAATATTCCAGATACCGATTCTAATCGAATTTCTTGGTTACGATCCGATTAATCACCACTCTAATTCAATTGCTGAATTATTGCTGGCTAAACGGAAGAAATTAGGCTGGACTCAGAAAGTGGCTGCTAAAAATCTGGGCGTTGATCCGTGTACTTGGTCGAGCTGGGAATGTGGTAGAGCAATCAAGACTTATAAACATCGGCGGTTGGTGGCTGAGTTTTTAAATATGGATGAGGGGGTTGTTGATGTGATAATGAAATTGCAGTGGAATGAGCTACATGAACGGTGAAATGATTTTTTCCCATTTGCTGGAATTGAGATGTGTAACTAGTTCGATAAATACATTGTTTTTTCAAATCACTTTTCATTCATGATAATTTTAAAGTTGGTTAATTAGAGCTTTACAGATGAAATCATTGAGGTGTAAATTGACAAATCTAAGAATTAAATAAAAAATTCGGAAAAATTCATAATAGAAACGATGGAGATTGAATAATGCCACCAGAGCATCGATTACATGTGCTGGCAATTTCAGCGACGTTGATTGCTTATTATTGGTTTATGAAAATTATTTTATCTCCTGGATTTCATTGGTTACCCCAATGGAGTAGTTTCTTCATTATGTTTTTTTCGTCTTATGGTGTGTTTAGATTTTTTCACTGGACAATAGCATTTCTATTGAATAAAGTGCGATTGCTTAAACAACTTTTTCTTGGGAAATATTACATTGAAGGTACTTGGGTTGGTTATTATTATGGGGAAGACGGGAAAATATACTATGTAGTGGAAATTATTGACCAGGAAGTAGGTGCTCCACTACATATTAGTGGTCATTCATTCGCGAATAACAACAAACTCTATGCGACCTGGCGGTCTGTTACAGTAAGTTTCTGGGTGGACTGGCATAAACTAATTTATGCATATAATTGTGTAATTCTTGAACCATCTAAGATAATTGATGGAATAACAGTTTTCAGCTTTCATTGTATAAATGAGGATTGTTTCCATACTAAAAAATTTCGGAGTCAAGAATTTATTAAAATAAATCTGATTAAAAGCCTGTTTTGTAATAATCCTAGCAGAATTATTGGGTACGCAACTAACACAGATTCAGGAAAACGGCTTGAACTTTATGAGCAAAAATTGAGTAACGACGTTTTAATAGCTGAAAACGCTTTACTAGGAGCAAAAACATTCCATGATTCAGTTGTGAAATCACTTAACAAGACTAGTGTTCAATAGCAAAAATAAGATAAATTATTTTGGATTATAACCATTTGTTTTCAAAAATATACTGTTCAAAACAGTATATATTGAATTAATACAATTAAACACTAGCAACAATTAATACATAAAAGCAAAGACCCTACTTCACCTTTCCTTCCCCTTCTGCAACGACCGCGCAATAACCTCAGAAACCGCCTTTCTTCTAGCAGCCGCATCATCTGAGTCAGTAACTTGCTGGACGGTACGGACTTTGTATCCCCGTACCACTTGCTCGGTCGGGGTGAATTTGCCTAGACTATCGAGGAATTCAATGATCTGTTCAGAGGTTATGTACCGAACCCGTCCTTGATCTTTGAGGTCAAGATTTTCTTCCACGAATTTGGCCAGTTTCTTCACATGCCGTTCTGTTCCGCCAATCAATACAACCTCTGAATAACCAGCAGCAAAGCATTTTTCAAGGCCACCCAGTTCCCAATCTTTGGTGGTGGTGACTGAAACTTGGCAAGCCACGCGTAATTTATCTCGTACCAGTGATATATCTACCCGTCCAGCGCCATCCAGAATCGTTTCCTCAATAGTGGCACGGAAACCGCGCTCTTCAGCTAATTGTTTGATCAATTGCTGCAAGTATTTATGTTGTCGTCCACCACGGCCAGGCTCTGGAATATCCTTTGGTGGTGTCGATTTGGCTCTTTTCTTCGGTGGCGTGGTTTCGATTGATGGGATCGGTTCAGCAGCAGTTGGTATTTCCGGTTCAACTGGAATCTCTACGGTTTGCGGTGTTTCAGGTGACACTGTTTCTTTCTTGGTTGTCTGTTTAGCTGGTTTTGGCTCAGGAAAAGCGATTTCTTCAGGAATTAGCGGTGGTTCGCTATATAGCTCCCGATTGCGATCAATTAGAGCTTCATATTGGAAAGCGGTGATTCTCGGTTGACTCTCCACAAACCCCAAGGGAATAGATACAGCCAGTGCTTTAGCAGTATAGTTTTTGACGTAACAGGCAAATTCGGTTTGCTCCTTCCCTTTTCTCATACCAAGCAAAAAATCAGCGTCAGTACGGTATTCTGAATCTAAGATACCGGCATCTTTGGCACTCAAGCCACCAGCAAACTTGATGGTGGTGGAAGCTAATACACTAGCCCTGAGACCACCAGACAGCTGATCGAGATTTTGATGCGCAAATACTAAGCCTACCCGGTATTTTCTAGCTTGGTTTAGTAGATGTGAGATATTGTCGTCAAAATAGTCTTGGGCTTCATCGATATAAACAAAGGCGGAGCGTCGCTTATGTGGTGGCATGGCGGCACGCTGAATGGAAGCCTGGGCAATTAAAGCAATAAAGAAACGTCCAAAAATGGCTGCACCATCTTGTCCCAGCAAATCCTTGGCCGTATTGATAAGAATGATCTTGCCTTGATTTAATAATTCAAAGATATCAATTCTGTTTCGAGTATGAGAAAACATCCGTTCCAAGGATGAATTGGATAGTACTCCCCACAGACGGGTTAATATCTGCTTCTTGGTTTCACTAAACTTTCTATCAAAGAATTGGGTAGCAAAGAAGCTACGAGCGGTGCCGGTCAGTTTCTCCATATAGGGCCGGAACCGTTCACTGTTTTCCATTAATTCTCGTAGCGTATGGATATTGGCGTCCGGTATTTCCAAAAGTAGCCGAGCTAAATAACGGAAAATCAGTCCTTGGCGTTGGGTTAATTCGGCTCCGAGTAGCGCCCCAAAGAAGTATTCATACAGTTCAATGGTGGCATTCAGTATCTTTTCTTTATCTACCGGCGCATAACCACTTAACCGATCTTGGTTAAAGTCAAACATATTGAGACAAACCGGATACTCAATATCATTCGGATCAACTATCACCAAGCGTTCAGCCAGGGCTGGATCGCTAAAGTATCCCAGTTTAACTATGGTGTTGATCAAATCACCCTGGCTATCAATCACCACAATCGAACGACCATCTTCTTGCGAGCGCACAATGTCATGATGAATCAGAAACTGCATTAATTGGGTTTTGCCGTGACCGGTACCACCGACGATATGAGTATGTTCAAAGCGGGCTGGGAAAGGAATGGCAAACGGTAGCTGGCGGTATAGCAGTGACTGGAATGGCGTGTCACCCAAATAAGTATCAACCAATACCGCTGGTTCATTAATTCGGCTTTCGGTGGGTAGGATTACCTTCGGTGGCCGGTTGAATTTGGCGTCTGGTGGATGGCCGGAAGCTCTTAAGATATTCTGATCAAAGACTTCCCGCTGTCTTCCAAAAACCTGGGCTTCAACAACGTCTGCGTCATAGAAAGTCACCATGAGGCGCTGGATGACTTCCGGCAGGTTGTCGCACAAATCATAGGCATGTGCCTTCGGAAACACCACTGAATCATCATCAGCCAACCCGTTTTCATCAACATCAATAAAGGCTGATTCGGGAAAATATTCAAGCATCCCTTTAAAAAGCCAGACCAGCTTTTCCCGCCAAATTGATAGCAAACGATCCGGTGAATTGAGAAAGTGTTTATGGCGTTTCAGGGTGGTACGGAGTCGTATCCCCTCTTCAATGGTGAGGTTTTTGATCTCGGTGTCATTGGGTAAATCTCCAATCATCGAATCTTCATACAGCAATTGTTCGATGGTGTAATACAAAGCGCCACCGAGTGGTACTCCAGGCAGTGTGCCGTGCCGTTCGCAAGCATCAGCAATTATATCCACGATAAAACTGCTGATTTCATCTTGGTTATTAAGGGGGTGATGTATACGCTGTGTGCGTTTAAGCTCATGCAGAAGAGCCAGCGTTTCTGCCTCTTCTTTCTTTTTCGGTGAAGGCAGAATCCAATTAAGAAAATTAGATGACACTTAATTTATCTCAATAACTTCCTCTCCCCCGAAAGTACTGGCAGCACCAAGTACATTATGAAAGGTGTGGGCCGCTTCTTTGATTTGTTCTTCAACCGCGATCATTTCCACGATATCTTTGCATTCTACCGTCTTTCCCTTTTCCAGATCGTTGACGGAGATAGTGAGATTAATCATTTTGAAAGCCACACGAGAAGCCAGCCCGATAAGACCACTGCCTGGATCAACAATCTTGGCTCGTTCATACAGCATAGTATCGCCAAGCTTGTATTTCTTGATGTTGGTTTTTTCTTCATCAGTTAGCTCCGCTCTAACTGACACCGTGAAGATTATCTTGCCCATCATGCCGGTCTTTTGATCCCGACGCAACAACAGCTTCATCGCTACCTCCTTGAATGTATGAGATAAGTAGCTAAAGTATATATATTTTATGGTAAGTCGGGAAGAAAATTTAACAATTGAAACTACCTAAATCATGCGGATGGATTGTGGTGGCACTAAATGGTCGGCTGGGTGCGCCGTCTATCATGAGTTTTAGGTAGATTCCACGGTTTGGTAGATTGATAAGGTCGGTGGTGTTGAAAACTGGTTGGAATTCCCTAGCTATGAGTGGCGCATCCTCTGGCCCCAGTCGAAATGAAATGAGAGTGCCAGCATTGGCTAATACGGCGTGTCGCACGTCTGATTCCAGTTGATACAGGTGCTGATTGGCTAAAACTAAGCCGATACGGTATTTACGCAGTTCTGAGACCATATTGGCGATGGAAAGTGTGGTGAAGCTCTGGAATTCATCAATATAGATCAGGAAATTACGTCTTTCAGTTTCTGGTATATCTCCACGGCTCATAGCCGCTAGACCTAAGGTAGTGACTAAAATCGCTCCAAACAATGAAGCACTGTCTTCTCCTAAGCGACCTTTGGCTAAATTCACAATCAGTATCTTCCCTTCGTCCATAATGGTACGAAATTGCAGATTGACCGGAGCAGTGGTGAAAATCCGTCGTAGCTTTGGATCGGCCAGAAATGCCCCAACTTTGTTTTGTATGGGTGCGATCATTTCCTGACGGTAGCGGGGGTTATAGGCAGCGAATTCTTCTGTCCAGAAATGACGGACTTGTTCGTTTTTAACTTTGGCAATGACAGTCTGACGATAGGTTTTATCAGCAATCATCCGCAGGATATCGGGCAGTTTAGCGTCACCAGCTTCAATCAAGGCGTAGAGGGTATTTCTGAGTATATGCTCCATGCGTACACCCCAAGCTTCAGTCCAGAGTTTTTTGAAGGCTTCCATCAGGCCAGAGACGGCTAGTGGTATACGGGATGAGTGTACCTGGCGGAGTGGGTTATACCCGTATGGTTGGTGGATATCAGGGACGTTGATATAGACCAGATTATTTCTTCGCCTTTCTGGAACGTTGGCTACCAGTCGTTCGGCTAAGTCACCATGCGGATCAATGACGCAAAGACCGCGACCGCTGTGGATGTCTTGCAGAGCTAGGGTTTCTAAAAGAGTAGTCTTCCCTGCTCCAGTACGGCCAATTACATAGATATGGGAAAAGCGATCATCGAGTTTGATGCCGAAGGTGCGATGGGGATGGCGGGCGTTGGTGTGGGCGAGGTATGAAATGGATTGATTTGAATACACCTAGGCATAGTAAATTATGCACATATTGAAAACATGATGTGGATAGTTGCTGAAATATCTTACATCTCTTCACATTCACGATTAAAACATTAAATGTTAGTAAGAAGTTTTCAATGGGAGACATTTCTGTAAATAGTATCAATAATCCGTTGAGAACAAAATATTTAAATAAAAGAGACAGTGCTATTCTAAGGTTTAGTGTAAATTTCCGGTAACAACTCGCTAGCTTTTTTCTTTATTATATCTCCATTCTTATTTAGCAGAATAACCTCTAAATCAGGTGTATGCTCGGCCATAATCTGTCGACAATTTCCGCATGGTGATACTATTTTAGGTTCGCAGCTATTATCGCCATTCCAAAAAACAGAAACGATTTTATCAAACTGAGTTTCCTGTTTATAAAGGGCATTTGAAAGCGCTATTGGCTCAGCACATATGTCAAATCCATCGTTATCCAGATGTAGACTACTATAAACACTACCGCCACAGTAAAGAACACATGCGACGTGATGTTTATTCTTAACATAGCGTTTCTTTATTAGATCAAATGCTTGTTTTATGACGAATTCATCGTGAACTAACTGTTCTGAAGAACTCAGTTTGTATTCATAGCTTTTCATAGCCAAATTTTTTTAACTCATCTTCAATATCTGTATAACCGCGTCCTGCTAGTAGGCCTCCGGCAATAAATTTTTCTTGTGTTACATCCGCTAAACATATACCAGGCGGAATAAATTCTTCCATTTCTTCTTTAGTTAAAAATTCGAAATCTAATAGAGCAAACCCGCGAAGCGATTCTTCAAATATGTCTAATTCTGCTTCTTTACCATCAAAGTTAAGAAAATAACGGGTTTTATAAATTGCTCTATCTGAAGCTTTTGATAACTCTATAAATTCGGTTTCAGTAAGAGGTATTGTCATTTCGGTATGTGAAGAAGCGTCATTGGTGTTTATAGGCGTTTTTTTTGTAAATTCAAATTTATCAGCCTTACGCCTTAATCTGATTCGTGGATGCTTATTTAAATCAGCTGGAATATAAATATCGATCATTCTAGTACTAGCTGCTTTTTCTAAACCTTTTGGTAAAGCCCTTAATAGAAATGTTCTTTCGTACTCAATGTTTTTTATGTTTGACATTATAGTTTTTAATTTGTTTGGTAATATCTATTATTTATAACTGATTAATTTTTACCACATTATAACGAAACTTGCATCAAATCCCTTAATTTAGGTGTTTTATGAACTACTTGTGAAACTTTTCGAAATCCCTTTACGTACAAATCCATTATATTTTCGTGGTCTTTATTAACCCATATTGGGACTTTCATAAATGTTGTTGTAAATCTTGTTGCGTTCAAAAAGCCTTCTTGACGAGTTAATGGTGCGCTATAAAGATTAGGAAACAATTCGTTTGGTGTTAAGAAAATTGGTAATTCGTTAACTAATCCAGTAGAACCAGGATCATCAAACTCAATAAGTCCTTCTGCATGTAACAGTTCAAGAAATTGGGTTTTGGTAAGTCCATTAGCTTTTTCTGAAAGAAAATGAAATCCATATGAGTAAAAACTACTTTCTGTATCTGAATGTTGTGGTCTTACCAAAAAAGGATACTCATCAATTACTGCGTCAAATTTACTGGCAAATAACTTTTTCTGTTTTAAAAATTTGTCTAGATTTTCAAATTGTTCCATTGCTATTGCTATTGCTATAGGATGCGCTCGGTACTTATTACCCTTTCCTGTTAAGTAATACTTATACAAGTATGAATTCTTGCGTATTTCGTTTTTTGATCGTTTGTTATAATGTCCATGTATAAGGGCTTTTTCAAATATATTTATATCATTAGTTAATAATATTCCACCTTCACCACCAGAGATAATTTTTTGTCCTTGTAAACTCCATGCGGCTACATCTCCAAATGTACCAACTAATTGTCCTTTAAATCTTGCACCGTGAGCATGTGAGCAATCTTCGAGAAGTTTGATACCTTTCTCTTTGCAGAATTTTGCTATTTTTCCAATATCTGCGACAGGTTCACCCCACATGTGCGTTACAATTACAGCTTTCGTTTTTACCCCAATCTTTCGTTGGATGTCGTTGAAACAAATATTTCCAAATTCGTCACAATCACAAAACACGGGTGTACAACCAAAATTCATAGCTGGACTAATAGTTGCGTGAAAAGTGTACACAGGACATAAAATCTCGTCACCAGGATTAAGGTCAATAGAATCAAACATTGCGAGAATTGAACTTGTTCCTGAATTGGAAAGTAAGGCATATTGTTTGTTATGATAATTAGCAAATGCTTCTTCAAATTGTCCAAAAATAGACGAATTGTCGTAAATTGAAATCGTTTCCCTTAATTGCCTCAAAATAGCTTTTGTAGTATTGTCAGTAATTATAGGCCACTCAAATTTCATACTTCTATCAGCTGCAATAGAGTGCCCACCAAAAAAAGCTAACGTATCAACTAATGTCATAATAAGTCTCCATTACTCAAAGACAGTTCAGAAATAAGATTTTGGTATGTTTGATGTGGATTTATGGAGGTTCGTAAAGCAGCTGATTGATAACAAGCTTCTATAAGAGCTATGTGTTTCAAATAATCAGATGTTATCTTGCCTAAATTGCGTTTATCCCGAATAAACTTTGAACATGCTTCTAATTGATCTACTAGTGCTGAAGGCCACGATCCGAATCTCTCTAAGCGTTCTTCATTTAGTTCTTTTCCATGATTAAATACACGCCGAACACAACCACGTTGTACTGAAACATGCCCACGTGTACCAAATGCTGTTAACCCTTCTTCTTTTTCCGGATATGTTCGTGAGACAACTAAATTACCAAGAATATGTTCTGCATCATTCTCTTCACTATTGTATGAGAATTGCACAAAAGCTGTGTCTTCAACATCATATTTCTGACCCTCTCTATTTCCAGAAGATAATTGGCAAGTTACACTATCTGGTAATCCAAAGTACCAAACAATCAAATCAACATAGTGATATCCTAAATCAACCAAAGCTCCGCCGCCAGAAAATAGACGACTTGCCCTCCAACCTTCATCCAGCCTATCAATGTTCATAACGTATTTAGCTTCTATGGCATGTATTTTCCCTATACGTTTAATTAGCTGTGCGAATGTGGTGAAGACAGGGTTAAATCGGCGTTGCAATGTCATTGTTAGTGCAATATTGTTTTTTCTTATAATAGAGACCATTTGCTTCGCGTTGGAAATAGACGTTGCAAAAGGCTTTTCTTTTATAATATTTATCCCGTTTTCTGCCAGTAGCGTTGTAATATCAATATAGTTGTGGTGTGGGACGGCTACTAGAGCAGCCTCGATATCTTTTTTCCTATATTTTATGAATTCGTGACTGCTTATAATCGGTGTTACGCCATATTCATAAGCTACCTTATTGGTTTTTTCTTCGTCTATATCATGTACACCAATCAACTCTAGCTGATTACTTTCTTTGATTGCCGGAAGATGATCATCGATACTTTGGTGCCCCAATCCGATGACAATTAATTTCAATGGTTTATATTCTTGTTGCATTGTACTATTCCTTAATATGTTTTTTGGAGAAGTTTCTGTTATTGCCTATTATCATTACGTTAAGGCAATATTAATAGAAAAGTGAGATAATTCTAAGGAATCTGAAAAAAATCCTTATACCTCATAAATATAATTATTTTATAAAAAATTAATGAAGAGAGCCTTAATAACAAGTGCGCATCAAGGGATTGGAAGTGGTTTTCTTGAATACCTACTAGAAAAAGGTTTCCAGGTGTTTTCAGCTACTCGCAAAGATATTGATCAACAAATCAAACATCCAAATCTAGAATGGCTCCACTTAGAGTTGACTGACAATAAGTCAATCGAATCAGCATTTAAATTAGTTTCTAAAAAAGCTGATTGTATTGATTTACTGGTTAATAACGCGGGTGTTAATAAAGTCACTGCCACCAATAATCATAAAGAAAAAGTTAGTAACTTGAGTGATTTAGACAGATCAATGTTAATTGATATGTTTAATGTTAACGCAATAGCACCTATCATCATTTTACAAAAATTCTTACCACTTTTGAAATCAAAACCTAGTTTTGTTATAAATATATCAAGCAGTCGAGCCTCGTTTCATGATGAGTTTGAGAATAGTTCCGGTAACTATGGATATCGAGCGAGCAAAATTGCTCTTAATATGTTGACGTTCTGTTGTATAAAGGATTTACCTAATCATATAAAAATATTTTCAGTACACCCCGGTAGTGTTTATAGTCAAATGAACCCATTGGGTGAGCTTACTCCTAAACAATGTGCGGAAAATCTTTTGTTTATAACGGAGAACTGGAAAGAGGATTGGAACGGGAAATTTTTACGTTTTGATGGTTCTCTATATCCCCTGTAATTTTTTACAGAACAAATTTATCGAACTAAATAAAATCGATACAGATATACATTTAATTCTATGATGGATATGTATTGAACTGTATGAAATCAGATTTGTTTGATTAAGTATTTTAAACCAGATTAATTTAGTGGTTCTTTGCCGTGAATTAATTTAAATATCATCTTAGTTTCCCCTTAACACGTTTTTAAAATTTCGATGTGGCTCGGTATGGTTCACAACGCATAGATAATTTGCCACTGATGCAAATTATCATTCCATACTAGATAATCTATTTCTTATAGCATAATTTATATTATATTTTAGTCTGTTCAACCTATTGATTTAAAGATAAAATGACTATCATGAGTGGCTTCTTCGATAAATCAGTCTCCTTGAAAATTCCTTCTCAGGTTGAAATTGAAGGTCGATTGCACAAAGCCAAACTTATTAAATTTGGCAAGCAAGAGCGTATTGAGACAGTTTCTTTGTCGAATTTTTCTCAACGTGCTGTGAGCGGTTTTGAATTTGAATCGGAAGATTATGGAAATATTATAGTTCTTCCAAAACGTACTTCTGCCGAGCTTCCAGGTTATAGCGTGCTTTTGATCCCTGACTTTTTAAATGAAAGTGACTTATCCAAACGCAGCCTTCTTGGTGAAATCAGATGGTTTAGGCCTAAACCAAGGAGTATTGCAGAAATATCTTCCGGCGAGGCTAAAATAATTTGTAAACGTGTTCGAGATTCGTGGATGAATGCATTTACTTTCGTTGAAGAGCAGCGTGATGATACCGGGAAGATAATCCGATCTGGCCTTAGACCCCCACAATTGGGAGCTTTGCACGCAACATTGGCTCACTGGAGTGTTGCCGATAAGCCAGCAACAATTGTTATGCCAACAGGCACAGGTAAGACAGAAACAATGTTGGCGTTATTGGCTGTGACCAAGATTGAACATTTAATGGTAGTTGTTCCAAATGCTGCTCTGCGTGATCAGATTGCGGACAAATTTGCAACATTTGGCGTTCTTAAGAAAGCAGAGGCGTTATCCAAAAATGCTGAGACACCAGTTGTAGCTGTCTTGGAAGGACGTCCATCTTCAGTAGATCAGGTTGAGGATATATTCTCACGAGCTAACGTTATTATAACTACCATGCAGGTCGCAGGTCAATGTGAACCAGAAATTCAGGCAAAAATGGCTGAACTTTGTTCTCACCTATTTATTGATGAAGCTCACCACATTGGAGCACGAACATGGTTAGAATTTCGTAAACATTTTGACAAACGTCGAGTTATTCAATTCAGCGCAACGCCATTTCGGACTGATGGTCGTCGTGTAGATGGTAAGTTTATTTACGTATATCCTCTCGCTAAGGCTCAAAGTGAAGGTTATTTTCGACCAATTAATTTTAAAGCCATTCAAGGACTAGAAGAGTCTGAAGCAGATTTGGAAATTATTCGCCGAGTCGGTTTGCAACTACAAGCTGATCTCGATGCAGGATATGATCATTTAGTAATGGCGCGAGCTAGAAATGTTAATCGAGCTAATGACCTGTATAAGTTATACAAAGAAAGGCTTGGGAATTTTAATCCGACCTTGATTCATAGCGGAATGAATATTAGTGATAGGAGCAAGGCTCTAACTAACCTACGCGAACGTCAAAGTAGGATTATTGTTTGTGTTGACATGCTAGGTGAAGGTTTTGATCTACCTCAATTAAAGATTTCTGGGCTACATGATCGTCACAAGAGTGTAGCAATCACTTTGCAATTTACAGGACGTTTTACACGAGACTCCGACAATATAGGAGAAGCAACGGTTTTTGCAAATATCGAGCAAACAGATGTTGATGACGCTCTTAGATCACTCTACGCCGAAGACGCTGATTGGAATTTCTTGTTAAATATCTTAAGTGAGACAAAAACAGGTCGACAGGTTAAGCGTGCAGAACTGATGGAAGGGTTTAGAGATAATCTTGAAGGAATTCCTTTGCAAACACTTATCCCAAAGATGAGTACCGTTGTATACAAGACTGACTGCAATGAGTGGAAAACACAGGAAATTGAATCAGTAATGCCTCTAGGTACAATTCAGTCTGGCCCAGTTATCAACGAAGAACGCCGCTTAGCTATTTTTGTTACACGTGAAGAGGCTCCTGTACGTTGGAGCACAACTAAAGAGCTTCACGATCTCGAATGGAATCTGTTCATGATTCATTGGGATAAGGAAACTAAGCTCCTATACATAAATAGCTCTAAGAACAAAGAGCTACATGAAAAATTAGCTAAGGCTGTTTGTGGCAATAATGCATATCGAATTGTAGGTGAACCAGTTTATCGTGTACTTGATGGTATGAATCGACTGATGTTGATGAATCTGGGGCTTAGTAGCCTATTGGGTCGACATGTTCGATATACGATGTTTGTCGGTTCCGACATCACCGCGCAAATTTCTGATGGGCAGCTAAATGCTAAGCGTAAATCCAATCTTTTTGGAGTAGGTTATAAAGGTGAAGGTAAACGTACTATTGGTTGTTCGGCTAAGGGTAAGTTCTGGTCAATGCAGTCAGCTTCAGATTTCAGCGAATGGTTAGACTGGTGTCAAGAAGTCGGTCAAAAAATAACTGATGAAACGATTGGTACCGATGCATTTTTACGAAATCTTGTGCATCAAAAACAAATAAATGAGAGACCACCTGAAAAGCCAGTATTAACAGTTCACTGGCCCGAGACGTTTCTTGTCGATCTTGAAGATCGCATTAGTTTACGATTTGGCAACGGAGAAGAAATTGGGTTTTTTGAATGTGAAATTGAAGCTTATGACCATGATCCTAACGAACCGATTAGATTCAAGGTTACATCAGAGAGTAATTGCGCGATCTTCGAGATAGGACTGTCTGAAACTGGTGCGACCTATACACAAATAGATGGCCCACTTGTCATATTAAAGTGGGGATCAGAGAGACCACTTGCAGAAGTTTTCTCTGAAGATCCACCGCATGTCTATTTTGCAGACGGTGATTTTTTAATTTTTAATGAACTCTTTACAATCCCACGTGATGAATCGCGTCAGGCATATGATCCTATGCGTATCAGTGCATGGAATTGGGGTGGTGTTGATTTGTCTGTTGAATCTCAGGGATTAGAAAAGATAAGGAATTCAATACAATACAATGTAATTCAAAAATTATTAGTCACGCAACCGCAATATTCAGTCATATTTGATGATGATGGCAAGGGTGAAATAGCAGATGTTGTTACTTTGCGAGAACAAGATGACTGTTTGTACGTAGATTTGTTTCATTTGAAATATTCACATGGCGCTCAGCCTGGAAATAGAGTTGCCGACTTGTATGAAGTCTGTGGTCAAGCGCAAAAATCTATTCGCTGGATGGAGTACCCGGTTAGAATTCTAAAACGCATTCGGAAGCGTGAGAATGACCGCAATAAGGTCGGGCTTCCAAGCCGATTTGAGTTTGGTGAACTTAGAGATATAAGAAATTATATAAGTCGTTGGAAGATGATGGATCGCCGATATAATGTTTGGATAGTTCAGCCAGGACTCAAAAAATCATCGGTGGAACCGAAGCAACTTGATCTGCTGGCTGCTACCGAAAACTTCTTGATGGATACATATGGTGCTAAACTCAATGTTGTGGGTAGTGAATAGGAATTAATAATTTTAAGTACGTAAGCACAATGGCTAAAATGTGAATATAAAATTTAGCAAACAGTTTTAGTTTTTTGCAATTTTTCAATCCTTGTGGAATTTGCCTTGTCTGAGAAGATATATGTAGATTTACTAAATGATAAGTTTAGGCTGATTTTTGATCTGAAGAGTTTTCTGGCGGTTCCTTACCATGAATCAATTTAAATATCTTCTTAGTCTCCACCCTTGACACGTTTTTAAAAGTTCGAGATGTGGCTCGGTATGGTTCACCATAACGCAATTCTTCCCAATCAGCGATGGCTGCAAACGGTTTTTGCAAAGTAAATACAAGCTTTTTTCCATCAATCTCCAGGTTCGAGGTAACTGATTTTAGCAAATCACGGTTTTCATTCTCATTCGCATGATTTTTGTTGATAGCTATAGCTTTTACCAGTTCGAGGAATTTCTGAGTTTTGTAGTCGTTTTCTGCCGTGATTGATCGTAATTCATCCAAGATTTCTTTTGACGTTTGTCAATACCAGGCTGCCGTTTCTCTTGTAGCTAAATTCCAGAGATATGGTACGTAATTCTCTTTTTTATCAGAAACTATTTTTTCGAAAGTCAGCTTTTCAAAGTCATCAAGATGATTCGCTTTGACTTTATATAGTGCAAACGCAACCCAAATGTCATGGCTCCTTGATTTATAGGCGTCAAAAAAGATTGGGGTCAAACTCTTATCTTCAACCTTAACCTTAATTTCAAGCTCTTCTTCTATCTCTCTTTCGATACTCGGTGCTATTGATTCACCGTACTCCATTCCACCACCAGGAAGCTCATACTCCCCTTTACTATTTTTTAAAACAACAAATTCATCTCCATTTGAAGACCCATCAACTAATAACACTTTTGTACTTACTCTATAAAAACATCCCATATTTATTTTTTTGTTATCGTCCATCCTAATGGCATATCAGCCATTCTTCTTATAATTTAACTAGTGTATAGAGTAACGCAAATTCTATATTAATTAAACCAATGAATATGCACCTATAATTGTAGATATATACAGAAACCGCTCTAGCGGCCACCAAAAAATCAATTAGGCGTAAGTCGTTATCCTATGTCAATAAAGGTAAAGTATTGCTATACTTATAGAAAATGGAAAAAAACAAAATAACTACAATATTTGAATTTACCGGCTCCGTTCTTGCTATATTTTATGCAGTTTTAATTGCATCAAATACAGGAAATGAGATATTGGGCTTTTCGCTACTATTAATATCGGCATTGCTTTTCGCTGGCTGGGCAATAATTGATAAAAGATGGTCTTTTTTAGCATTACAGTTTTTCTATGTTGTAACTGCTATTATTGGTTTAGTTAGGTGGTAAAGGATTAATACTACGCTCTCCTTTTAATTTCATCAATAACACAAAAACCTCCAAATTTGGGAGGTTTTTATGTGCAGTGAGATTGGCAATTTATTTTACCACCACAGTCCGGTTGTTCCTTCGGCTTTCATTTTGGCGCGAGTAATGGAGCCAAAATATCCGATGGCGGGACTGATGGCTTTGTCTTGTTGGTATTGAGACAGAGCTGATTTGGTATAATTGGCAAAGTAACCAGTGGCGCCAGGTGGAATAATATAACCGGCGCTGATTAGAAGCAACTGCAAAGCGCGCACGTCTTCACCTTCGTCATTCAGATAGAGATCCCTGACTTCAAATCCGGTATTTGTATTGTCTGTCGAGGTTTGGATGAATGATTGCATGGCTGGCGTTGGTGTTCCTCCAAGTTCGACATACTTGGCGACTAGTGAGCGTAGCTGCTCAATAAGTGTGTTTAGGTCTGGGTTTGCATTACTGTCGGTGGTGGTCGTGACTGGTGAAAGAATGAAAGGCTCCCCACGACGACTACTACTGCCACTCGACCGGCGTGGCGGTGTAGGTGTGATTTCCGTATCATCTTCATCTTCATCTTCAACAAACGCTATTTCTGTGTAAGGGTGAGCGTCTTGACCAATACCGTCCCAACGAGCATCTGTTAACACTTCTTCACTAAATGGTAAATCCTCACCTACATCAGCCCAGCTGTCGTCATCATTATCTTTAATGTCATAGACTGTCCAAGCACCGGAACCATTGGCAAAAAGATAAATATTACCAGCTGTACCGTCATCAAAAACGTTGCTGGGACTGCCGTTTGCTATCCATTTTTCTGATTGCAACGTGTTACCTAGCACAGTGATATCGGGAGTGTCATCAAGACTAAGTGCCCAATCGCCAGCGATTATGACATTGTCGGAAATTGTCTTGGCTCCGTTTAATGTTACGTGTGGAAGCAACTGTATACCTGTTCCAGTGGCGTTGATTTCGTTGGCATTCATGGTGAGTACCACCGGACTATCGAAGCCGATACCGCCATCAGCTGAAGTAATTTCATTCTCGCTAATCACAGCCGGACTGGAATTGTAGACTGAGATACCCCACTCCGAATCAATCTCAGAAATGGTGTTGTGGCGGATGGTGAGATTGTCTACGTTGCTACTCAAAATACCACTACTGGCCATATTAGAAATAATGTTGTACTCAATTAAAATATCTTCAGCATCATAGACATTTATACCGTTTTGGAAATTGCTAATGGTGTTGTGTGCGATGGTACTGCTGGCTTCCTCAAACATAAGAATACCGGTGTAGTCACCGTTGCCGGTGAATGAGTTGTAGCGTACTGTCGTGTTGATTGAGTACGGAAAAGAGGCGGCAAAGTTTTCACCTTTAATTTCTCGGGTATTCCACTCTGCTAGGTAGGCTTCATTGGCTAAAAAAGGATAACCTTCACTCGGATATGCGGCCATGCCTTGGTATGGCAAAGGGTTGACAGTGCGACCTTCAGCGCCAATTTCGGCGTGTTTGTAGACTACATTGTTTTTGAGGATAAAGCTGCGTTCAAGACCATTTTCCGGCGCTTCATAAGGAAACTCTATCGCTACATGGTCGCCGTGATGCATAATCATGAATTGGTTGTCGGCAGTCTGCAAAAGAGGAGCTACTTCACCGTATTTGGTAAAGAGGCCCGTCTGTGGCGCGAAGTGTTCTTCTGGCGTGGCAAATACAGTGTCGTAATCATGATTCCAGAAGTAGGTTTTATCAATTGCCGTATAGCCGCGGAAAGAAAGGTTGGCGACTGTCGGGCGGTAGGTATTTATCGTAAAAGGTGCTTGCGATGTTGTGTCTACCGCAAAGTAATTAGCATTCACCAGATTCATTCCGACACGCACTTCGTAATTGTCGGTGAGAAACTTGTCGGTAAGATCAACTGAGCGTAGTCTTGGCGTGCCATCAGAACCAAGGTCACGATAACCATACACCTCTACCCACTCGCCTTCTCCATTGCGTACCGAAATACTGCGAATGCGGTCATCGGATTCCACACCGTAATCGCGCGCCACACGAGAAAGAAGTGTAATATTTTCAGCTTCAGACAGGTCTCCAAAATCAAGAGTCCAGTAATTAACAAGACTTTCATCTTGGTAGCTCCACTCGTCATCCCAATCCTGCAACGCTTCAAGACAATCGTTGCCATACGCGTCGGTACAAGCTACAAGCGGATGTGTTGGCGTGTCACTCACGGTGTGAAGATCCTCAAAAGTAGTGTCGCGTAAAAGCGGGTCTACCACTGTGTAGCCTGGAGCATGGTCAAAAGTGAGAAGTGACAGCTCATCATAATAAACAATCTCGTTGTATTCCTGTGAGATATTGAGTTTGTACTTTCCGTCTTTTGGTGCGAGTTTGTCGCTATCTATTACGGTGTAATCAAGCCAGTCAGTGGCGCGCGTAGCCATTTGCCCAACGTCTGCCACGTATTGATATCCATTTCCGTCCCAAGTGTAGACCAAAGGACTTGAGTCTCCAGAATAACCAAAATCGGAGATGGTGACGTTGTTGTGCTCTACGACGACATTATCAGAGTAACTGACATTAAAAGCTTGTGCGACATCGCTTATTTCATTGTGAGAGATTACGGTACCATGTGAATTATCGTAGAGAAATACGGCAGAATAAGTTATGCCAGAAATATTATTGCCTGTTATAGTGCTGTTTTCTGAATCTTCAATTGATATGGCGTTTTGAAAAGCCGGACCATTGCTGGAGAATGTACTCGTGGCTATGGTGTTTCCATTTGAACCTTGTTCAAATATCACGCCATTTCCGATACCCCAGTTATCGGCAATGAAAGACATATTGGTGATTGTGGAATTGGTGGTATTGGAAAATATAATGGCGGTATTCATCCAAGCATCATCAGTGGTAATGACTACGCTGTCAACGGAAGATGAAGCAACATCAATGAAGCGAATGCCGGAATCAAAATCAGCGATAGTCATATTGCTAAGATCAATATCCGTTACATTTTCGGCGTAGATAGCTGTAAATGAACCAATGCCTGTGATGGAGCGACCGCCTCCATTGATGGTAACGGATGAAGTGGCTATTGTTAGACAATAACCAGTGCTGGTACTTATATTGTTTGCGATTGTATAAACACCTGGTTCGTCAATGAGGCCACAGTCTAGGATATTTGCACCGTCGATGTGATCGGCGTGAGCAACGTGTGTTGTAAGGAGCGGTACGCCATCATTGAATGGACTAAAGGAAAGCAAAAGTGTTAGCATTGCTGCCACTAAAAACTTTGCGTTTTTAAGGTAGTTCATAACTTCAAAATAGTTTTAACATGTAGAATAATAATAATAACTTCTCACTTGTTATTATAGAGCATTATTTTGTCCTGTGGAGGGTAAATTTGAAAATACTGTGCATACTTATTTTTTCTAGCATAACTTAATTTTGGAAAATTTATTTCCAACAACTAACAATTAAGAGCTTTTCTCCAGCCAGCTTCCGAAGCTTCTTTTTCCGTGCAAAACCATTTTTCTCCATTGGCTTCATCAATGATTGTTTTAGTGTAGGACTGGCAGCTGGTGAGATGATAAATTTTTTCACCTTTGGAATTTATGTTGCCCTTAATCGTACACTTATTATCAGTTGGTGTGTTTTGAATTGAAGAAGTGTAAGTTTGCTTGGCTTCCATTATGGTAGTGGTTTGGGTTCTATTGTTGGAGCAAGTATCTCCCCACAGCCCTATCTTCCCTGCCCTAGCTTTCTGCTCAGCTTGTCTAAAAAGTTCGTTGTGCTTTACATCGGGCGGATATGAAGAAGCGTTGGCAAAACCTTCCTCCACCAGCTTTAGGTTTACAAAAATATCATCCACGTAAACATACCTAAGCAACCGGCCGTACTTGTCGGTATTGCTTATGTCTTTAACCAATTTTACTCGCTTGCCGGCTACCAACTCTTTGTTTTTGTTTGAAGCTTCCAAGCCAAAACACTGTACTGGTTTGGAAGGATGAACGGTCTCTGGCGTATCGACTCCAATATAACGGACGGTTTCTTTTTTATTATCAATAATGACTTCTATGGTATCGCCGTCGATGACTCTGGTGATTAAATAAGTTTCATTTGAGTTTTCAAAATTTTCTACAATCTCCTCAGACTTAAGTTCAGGCTCAGCAAATTCATCAGTTTCCGGAATTTCTTTAGCTGTGGCTACAATGTGATTTTCTACTGTATCAAGATAGGAGATGGCTGGTGATATCGAAGTATTGGCTTCGAGAGTTGGGTTGATACCTTCTTCATCGCCTGTACTTGCTAGCAAAATAACCATAACAACAATTACTGCAGTGATGAGAAATTGCTTTTTGTTCATATTTTGGAGATTAACACAAAGGCTTGCTTTTTGGAAAATTAGACTACTGTACAAAGCGTGTTTTTTGTGTTATTCTTGCGGAACTTTATGAAAATTTTAAATAAACTGTACAGTTGGTACGGAAGGAGGACGGTTTTGTCTTTTATGACGGTTGCGGGGGTTTTAATAGTTTACGGCGTATTTTTTTCTGAAAAAACCACATCAGAAACTTTATCGGAAGCCGAAATGGTTCAAAATCTACCGGCGGTTTTGGTTGCGACCGCGGCTGATTTAAATAACCCCAATCGAATCTCTTTAATCGGTGAAGTCAAAGCTATTAGCGAAGCGGAGATAAAGCCGGAGGGTTCAGGTAAGGTGACAAGAGTAAATGTTAAGCTGGGACAGACTGTTGCTCCCGGCCAGATTGTAGCCGAATTGGAAAATGCTTCCGAGAGAGCATCTTTGTTGCAAGCGCAAGGATTTTACGAATTGGCTTTGGCCAATTCCGCACAAACCGATTTTGGAGTCGGTGAAGCCGAAACTCGCTTGGACAATTCTCTACAAATGATTCGCAACAATAACCAAACTTCCTACAATACCGTAAACAACGTCATTCTAGGAACTGTTGATTTATTCTTCTCTCGACCAGAAAGCTCTATTCCTGGATTAAAAATCGGTGGTGGTTCTAATGCTTCTTACTTAAATAATGAACGTGTCGCTTTTCAATCTATATTACCGAAGTGGCGAGATGGCATAAATAAAAATAGGACTTTTGACGAGGAATTAAATTACAACCGAGAAATCAGAAGTCACGTGGCGCAAGCTTTGAATCTGATAAATAATTTATTGCCGCTTCTAAATGACAGTCGAAGTATCGCTGGTTATTCTGAATCGGAAGTGGAAGGTTTTAGACAAAAACTAATTTCCGCCCAATCGCAAATTACCGGTACCATCACCGACATAGACAACAGCTACACCAGTTTGAAAAATGCTCGCGAGAATTTGGATCGAGCACTTTTAAGTGCGACTGGCAGCGACTCTTCCGCCAGTGACGCGCAAATCAAGCAAGCTTTGGGCAGTCTGCGAGCAGCACAAGCCAATTATGAAAAAACTATTCTTCGCTCCCCCATCAGCGGAACAGTCAATTCTTTAAACGTAAAAGTTGGAGAATTTTTAAGCAACATGCAGTCAATCGCGACCGTGGCCAACAACGGTAATTCAGAAATAATTACTTTTGTCAGCGAGCAGGAGCGAGACAAGATTAAGATGGGTGATGAAGTATTGATAAATAATGCCATCAAAGGACAAATTGCCATTATTGCTCCAGCTATAAATAGCGCGACCAAGAAGACGGAAGTTAGAATCGCTATATCTGAGAGTGGTTTAAAAATCGGTGAAACGGTTCGTGTTGTCTATGAAAATTCAATACCAAAAGTCACTGATAAAATTTCCGTACCCTTGACGGCTGTTAAGTTTGACGGTACGGATAGCTATATATTTGTAGTTTCTGAAGGAATTTTGGAACGAGTGCCGGTGGCGATTGGTGATATTCGTGGCGGGTTTGTGGAAATTACAAACGGAATCAGTAATGAAACGGAGTTTGTGGTTGATGTGCGTGGACGGAATGTTGGTGAACGAGTAGAAGTGATAAACAATTAAATATGTGGAATTTTTTTATCGACAATAGTCGTTTTACCTATTTAGTAATATTGGTTTTTATTGGATTTGGTTTGTTTTCGGTGGCGTCTATACCAAAAGAATCATCACCGGAAGTACAAATACCAATTGGAATCGTAACCACAGTATTGCCAGGCGCGCCAGCAACAGACATTGAAAGTCTAATAACAAATGAGCTGGAGCGCGGCTTGATTGGAACGCTCGAAAATGCCAAAAAAATTACTTCCACTTCCAAAGAGGGAGTTTCGTCTATCGTGGTGGAATTTTCCGCTGAGGCTGATATTGATAAATCAATCCGCGAGCTAAAAGACAGAATTGACTCTCTGGACAATCGCTTACCGAGCGACGCGGAAAGGCCAATGGTAACGGAAATAGATTTTGTCGATCAGCCGATTTTGACTTTAGCAGTTTCGGGTGATAAGACTGACGCTGAGTTTTCAGTAATCGCGCAGGATTTGATTGCTGAGTTGGAATCTGTTGCTGGAGTTTCTAGGGTTGAAAAAAGCGGTGTTCGCGATCCGGAAATTACGGTGTTGGTGGACCAAGCTCTACTTCTCCATTTTAATATCACTGTAAATGATGTTTTGTCCGCGATCAGATCAGCCAATAACACTTTCCCTGTTGGACAAATCGTAACCGATGCTGTCTACTATAATATTATCTTTGAAAGCGGAATAAATACCGCTGATTCTATTGCAGAGATACCGGTAGCTGTCAGAGGCGGCCAGCCGATTTTGGTAAAGGATGTGGCTCAAGTGATAATGGGTTTGTCGCCAGCGGCCACTTTTTCTCGTTTGAGCGTTGATAATGTTCCCTCAGAAAATTCCCTAACCATCAGTGTCTACAAACAAAGCGGTGGCGACATCACGCGCATTGCCGACGCGGTACAGGAAAAAATCGCCAGTCTTGAGACTTCCCTGCTTCAGGATTTGTCCACGTATACTGTCTTTGATGCTGGTGCTGACATCAAGAGAGATTTAAAACAACTAACAACTTCTGGATTTCAAACCGTTCTTTTGGTGGTGGCTATTTTGATGATTGCCATTGGCTGGCGTGAAGGCTTGATTGCCGGTTTGGCCATTCCGCTTTCCTTTACCATTGGTTTTATTGGTCTGTATTTATCGGACAATACTTTAAATTTCATAAGTCTGTTTGCTTTGATTTTGGGAATTGGCGTGTTGGTTGATTCCAGTATCGTGGTTGTTGAAGGTATAAATAAAAAAATCAAATCCGATTCAAGCTTAAGCAAGGTGGAAGCGGCCAAACAGGTGATTGCTGAATTTTCCGCTCCCATAGTATCCGGTACTTTTACCACAGTGGCTATGTTTGTGGGGTTGTTTGTGGTTTCGGGAGTTACCGGCCAGTTCATCTCGGCTATTCCCTTCACGCTGATATTTATAATGATTGCGTCTTTGATTGTGGCTTTGGGCTTTCTACCTCTGATTAGTGCCAGACTACTGCGCCAGAACGCTCATCAGGAAAAAGATGATCAGGTGAATGTGATACTTCAAAAAATAGAAGACTTGTACAGAGATATTTTAACCAACACCATAAACAGCGTATCTGCGCAAAGGAAATTCTTCACTTTCCTTTTCATTGGTTTTGTAACCTCAATTGCGCTTATTCCCACCGGTTTTGTAAAAGTCATTTTCTTTGAACAGTCTGATTCGGCGGATGTTTTTATTGAAGTGGAATTGAGTGAAGGTTCAGTAAAAGAATCTACTGATGTGGTGGTGAGGAAAATTGAGGATCGGTTGTATGCTTATCCTGATATGATAAAAGCTTTTTCGGTCACTGTCGGAGCTGGCAGTATGTTTTCCAGCGGCCAATCCGGCTCGGGTATGGCAAACATCCACTTGTCTTTAACGGAAGATAGAGAAATTTCCAGTACGGAATTTGTGGAAATATTGCGTTCCGATTTTAGCGATATCAAAGATGCTAAAATCACTTTCAATCAAATAGCCAACGGCCCACCGACAGCTGCACCGATTGGGGTAAAGGTATTTGGGGATAATCTGCAGTCTGTCACCGAAACCACCAACTACATCGCACGATTAGTAGCTGAGATTGAAGGCACTACCAACATAAAAACCGACGCCAACACCAACACCACCGAAGTAGTATTTGCTCTCGATCAGCAAAAAGCGGCTGTGTATGGTTTGAATTCACAAATCGTTTCTCAATCCCTGCGTTCGGCCGTGCATGGTAGTAGGGCGACTTCCATCACCACTTTGAAAGATGATATTGATGTCGTGGTGCGTCTCAATTTGACCGGCGATGATTTGTTTGACCCGGAATTTTCCAATTGGACAACAGTGGACACGCTGCAAAATATTGAGCTACCCACTATGACCGGCGACCGCGTGGCTTTGTCGGCTTTAGGGGAAGTTACTCTAAGAGAGGCTAGTAGTTTTATTAATCATGAAGATGGATCAAGAGTGATGATGGTAAGTGCAGACATAACTCCGACCGGCAATGTCATAGACATAAACAGCCAGTTAAAAAAACAGCTTGAAGAAAAAGTAGATTTGCCGGCAGGTGTGACTTATTCTTTTGGGGGTGAATCAGAAGAGTCAACTCAGGCTTTCATGGAGCTACTCTTTGCGCTGGTCGTGGGTATTGTGCTGATGATAGCGATTTTGGTTTTTCAATTTGGCTCTTATCTCCACACTTTCTACGTGTTATCAATTCTCCCCTTCTCACTGATTGGTATTCTCTACGGATTGGCTTTTACCGGTAGCGCGCTTTCCTTCCCTTCCATTATGGGCTTTATCGCTTTGTCAGGGATCATCGTTAATAATTCAATTTTGTTGATAGACATGATGAATCGAATGAGAAAAGAAAATCCGGACAAGCTCATAAGTCAGGTGGTGATTGAATCGTCTGTTCGACGTTTGCGGCCGATTGTTTTAACTTCAGCCGCTACTGCTATCGGTATGATTCCTCTACTCTTTAGCGATGAGATTTGGATACCGCTGGCCGCCGCTGTTATCTTTGGATTGATATTTTCCGTCTTGATTACGTTGGTCTTGGTGCCGGTTATTTATAGTAAGTGGCCGGGTAAGGTTAATTATTAAGCATTAACCTCTCTTAATTTCTTAAGATGAGACATGACACCGTTTATTACCATTACCGCTACAAAAAACACTACCAGATAAATCAAAAGATAAGTAACAATAGATAAATCATTAGCTCCGGTATTAAACATAGCGGCCGTGATACCGAGCGTGTACCAGCTGGAAGCCTGAATCGCCGGACCGAAAGTGCTTGGCATAATATGCAAAGTCATAAGTATGGCGTTGGCGTATAATATTCCTACCAGAATAAACTGCGTAATTATAAAACTGGTAAAGTAAGCTGTACCTGAGGAAGTAAATCCATGGTAAGCCAAAATTGCCAAAGTAATAAGAATGATTGTCATGGCCACTCTAAGCACGATATAAGTAATGCCCATAAAATGTCTTTCGGTCTCGTCAATTTTTCCGTCTTTAATAGCCACGAAGAAATTGAGAACCGCCAACGTGGACGAACCAACTCCAAGCGAAATCCCAATTGCTGATAGTACTGCTACCATTAAAATTATTATTTCCATAGCTTGATTCTAACAAATAACAGTAAACAGTAAACTGAGTTTTGTGTATTCATAAATAGGCATTTCTGTGGCAAAATAGTGCTATGTATAAACATTTATTTTTTGACATGGATCAGACCATTGCTCCTTCAAGGCAATTGATTCTTCCGGCCATGTATGATTTGCTGCTAAACGCTCCGCAAGATATCGTGATTGTATCCGGACAGGATGTGGAAAAGATAAAATGGCAAAGCGACAATCTCCCGGCTTATATTTTGGGACAAAACGGCAATCACGCCGTAGACGTGGCGGGTGCTGAGATTTGGAAAATTCCGTTGGAAGAAAATTATCGACAGGAGATTCTAAGACATATAGATAAGCTTATGGGTATCATCGACCATGAAGTAAACCGAGATTGGGTACCGATTGAAGATCGTGGCTCGCAAATCACTTTTAGTCCCATCGGCAATCAGGCTCCGGTAGAAGTGAAGAAAGTTTACGACCCCGATCGTAAGCGTCGCGAAGCTTTGCTGGCGCAAATACCGTTTGAGTCTGAAGATTTGATTGTAAAAATCGGCGGCTCGACTAGCTTGGATTATATTCACAAAGACCGTCACAAAGGCACAAACGTCCAAAAACTGATTGACCATCTTGGCTGGGATAAGTCGGAGTGTGTTTATTTTGGTGATGGACTTTATCCGGGCGGAAATGACGAAGCGGTAATAGGAGTAATCGACACCATCGCCGTCGCCGACCATGAAGATACGTACAACAAACTTTTGAAGATGGGTTTGGGTTAGAGACTAACCATTGACATATATTATATTTGACTTTTATTTTTTCAAAAAAACTGGCGCGGCTATTACTCGACTGTTACAGATTTTGCCAAATTTCTCGGTTTATCTACATCAAACCCTCGTTTAGTTCCAATGTAATAAGCCATGAGTTGTAGAGGTACAACGGTCAAAAATGGTTCTAGTGACTCTATTGTTTTTGGTATATAAAAAACATCGTTTGCTAATGACAAAATTTTCTCATCTCCTTTTGTGGCAATGGCAAATATTGGACCTTTTCTAGCTTTAATCTCTTCGAGGTTAGAAAACATTTTTTCTGAAACACTATTTTGTGGGACTATTGCCAAAGTCGGAAAATTTTGGCTAATCATCGCAATTGGACCATGTTTCATTTCGCCTGCACCATAGCCCTCTGCGTGTATGTAGGATATTTCCTTTAATTTAAGTGCTCCTTCAAGAGCAACAGGGTAGTTATATCGCCGTCCAATAAAAAGAAAATTCTCATAATCCTTATATTTTTCTGCCAACTCTTCGAGTTTAGCAGATTGACTCAAAATTGTTTTTATTTTTTCGGGGATATTCTCAAGTTCTTCTAATAACATTTTGGTTGAGGATTTATCTTTTGATAAATAAATTGCCATCATGGCAAGAACTGTCAATTGTGAGAGAAATGCTTTTGTTGAAGCAACTCCAATTTCAGGACCAGCGTGATTATAAACGCCGGCGTTTGTTGCTCTCGAAATTGTGGAACCAACTGTATTTACAATACCAAGCGTCATCAATCCATGTTCTTTTGCTTTTTGGATGGCGGCCAATGTGTCGGCGGTTTCTCCAGATTGAGAAATTGCGATTACTGCTGTTCCTTTATCAAAAGGCTCATCTCGATAACGAAATTCTGAAGCAAAGTGCACTTCTGTAGGCAACTTCGCAATTTCTTCAAAAAGATACTCACCGACAAGGCCAGCGTAATAAGAAGTTCCGCAAGCCAATATCAGTATTCTTTTTACTTTTTTTAATTCGTCGGCGACCTGTTCCAATCCGCCCAATTTAACAAGATCCTCTTCGCTTTTTATCCTGCCTCGGAAAGCTGACCGGACAACTTCTGCTCCTTCAAAAATTTCCTTAAGCATGAAATGTGGGAAGTCTCCTTTTTGAGACTGCTCTAAATCCCATTCTAAGCGAACAATTTCAAAGGGCGTTTCTTGTTTTTCGAGATTAGTAATACTGACATTGTTCTGGCTTATCTTTGCAATTTCTCCATCATTGAGATATATAACATCTTTTGTTTTTCCAACCAAAGCGGACGGATCCGAGGCCAAAAAGTTTTCACCACTTCCAACACCAATAACTAACGGGCTAGATAACTTAGTAGCATAAAAAATTTCTGGATTTTTTGCGTCAATTATTGCGAGAGCATACGCCCCCTTTATCATTTTTAGAGTATCAAAAAGTGCAGTATCAAAATCTTTGCCGCTTTTCAGGAAATTTTCAATGAGATGTGGCACAACTTCGGTATCGGTTTCCGATAGAAAATTGTGGCCTTGATTTTGTAAATACTCTTTTAATTCCTTGTAATTCTCAATAATGCCATTATGGACAACAAATATGCGCCCCAGACAATCACTATGCGGATGAGCGTTAGCCTCGTCGGGACCTCCATGTGTTGCCCAACGCGTGTGACCTATGCCCAGGTGACCATCAAAATCACTTCCATTTGCCAAAGATTTTTCTAATATTTTTACTTGCCCAACGCTTTTTCTAACCTCTACTTTGTTGTTTGTGAGTACAGCAATACCCGCAGAGTCATATCCACGGTATTCAAGTGCTTTTAGGCCGGTTACTAGAATAGGCTTAGCTTTTTCTTTTCCGATGTATCCAATAATTCCACACATAATTTCAAATGTTAGCAGTTTTTAACTCATAACTCAAACTTAGCCGCGCGCAAAGCGCGCGGCGAAGTCAATCTTTCTTCAAATTCGGAATTGTGGACCCTAGCGGACTTGAACCGCTCGCCTCATCCATGCCATGGATGCGCTCTACCGGATGAGCTAAGGGCCCTAAATGAGGGTTAGGCTATTATACTAAAACTTGTGGAAAATGAAAGTATGCTGTCATTACCTTGCTTCAAGTACATGAACAAAAAAAGCCACCTCAAAGCGGTGGACTTTTTTGGCAAAAATTTAATCGGTGGACCCGAGAAGATTCGAACTCCCTGCCTCCTCAGTGCAAATGAGGCGCTCTACCAAGTGAGCTACGGGCCCAATAAAAAACCATTCAATAAAGAATGAACTCCACTATAATACGGATTTCATGCCTCTAAGTCAAGCAAAAATTTCCCAAACTAAAACCTATGAATCTGGCCGTTGATGATTAAATTATCGCCAGACCAATAAACAGAATCTGAATTGGCATTGCTTAGGGTAACAGGAGTTCCGTCTAAAAGTAGCGGTCTGATAAGGGATTTTTTTACGTCATATAAGTAACTGGCGCAAAAATCTGCTTCCGGGCTTTGTTGTTCGCAGAAATAAATGTGAGATTTGCTATCGGAAGCAATTGCGCGGATATCATTATAGTGCATTCCTTGGCCGAATTGGTCTTCAAAAATTGGCAATCCAGAGACAAGAGGATTGTAAGACAAAAGCAACTCACCGGCAGCGGTGTTTACCACCAACTTCCCTCCAGTGTAAGCAAAAGATACGTCAGAGGTGACGGCGGTTGCTTTTGAAGGTGCGAGTTCCTCCTTCAAATCTTGAGGATAGTTGACGGTGTAGACGGCGGCGTAATTATTTGAGGAGTTGTCAAAAATTTGATTTACCCCAAACAAAATAAAAGCCGTCACAAAACCAATCACGTAAGTCACTGTCATAATCAAAACTCTTTCATTTCTTGTTCCTTCCATATATGAATATTATAGCTTAATTCCTATTATAAAACCTTCACTACTCACACCCCAGCGGTTTCTATTAAGTGTTCTGTCAATTGGTCAAAGGTCATGCCGACGGCGTTCACAGCCTTAGGATATAAAGATTCTGGTGTTAGTCCAGGGAGGGTGTTGACTTCCAGAAAATAAACTTCCCCATCTTTGACCATAAAATCACTACGAGAATATTGGTCTAATCCCAAGACGTCATGCACCAAAGCAGAAACATCAGCTATCTTCTGTCTTTCCTGATAAGAAAAACGAGCCGGACAAACGAATTCGGTTTGGCCGCTGTACTTGGCTTCGTTGGTGAAAAAAGGTGAGTTTTTGGGTGGAAGTATCTCTAGACTGGGAAAGGTGTAGAGGCGCTCATTTCTGAAGTTTTCCAAAACTGCCCCCGTGCCCTCTTTACCTCGAATAAATTCCTCCACCAAAACAGTTTCAAATAAAGATAAAGTTTCTCTAGCTATTTCTTCCAGCGACTGTCCCTCATGCACCAATCTGATGCCAATGGAAGAGCCGTTGGCCAAGGGTTTTAGAATATACTCCGGGCCAAAAGAAGCTTCTATCTCCTTAATAATAGCTGATAAATCATCAACTTGGTCGGACTTTATAAGCCTATGGCTCGGCGTCAATACACCGTGAGCTTTTAAGGTGTCTTTAGCCAAGCTTTTATTAAAAGCAATCGCCGACGGCAAAGAGCGACTGCCGGTAAAGGGGAGGTGTTTTCTTTGCAGTGTTTTTTGTACTTCCCCATCTTCGGCGTAGGCTCCGTGCATACCGATAAAAACAACGTCAATACTCTCCAAGACTTGATCGACAGAGCGAATCTTTCCCTCTTCCAGCCAATCTCCGTTTTTGGTGATAATGATGTCCTTGGTGAAATAACCCTGTTTTCTGAGCGACTGCAAAACCGCCGCTCCTGTCTTCATGGAAACAGAATATTCATCACCTGGTCCACCTCTCAGCAAAGCCACTCTTTTATAATTTGACATATTTTAGACTGCTCTATTATACAGCAAGCCATCTAAAAACAAAAAATAAAATCCCCGAGTAGGGATTTTATTTTTTATGTTATATCTCTTCCGGTTTGCCGATGACGGTGACGCGGGTAGTGATGCTGTAACTTCCAGCAGTTATAGGATTTACGCAGGTAAATCTAAATATCTGTGTGTTATATAGCGGACCGGAAGATATGGAGTCTGTTATATGATCGCCAGCTGTAGAACTAAAACTATGATTGAAGGTATGGGTTCCGCTAGTACCGAAAGTACTTGGGCCGGTAATATTACAATTTAAGTCACCATTGACATTATTCATCTTCCACGCAAGCGTGGTTGACTCTCCAGCTCTAATAATATTAGGAGTAGCTTTTAGCTCAACTTCTGGGTCTAGGAGTAAGGTCCCTCCAGAGCTGTTATCTACAGTATTAAGAAGATCGGATGGGTTTGAGGGGGCCACTAGAGTCATTTCCACCAGTCTTGAGCTGAGACCTAATAAGTCTTTAAATGGAATATACGACGGATTTACCGAGCTATCTACAGTTGATCTGATGTCTATGTCACCTAATGGTACATTATCGAATGTCACAATATGGTAATTGCCTAGTACTTGATAAGCTGATCCACTGTCCTGTCCTGGAGACTGCGCACCTAATCGCATAGCTGGTATAATACCGCTTTTTTCTCTGGTCTCAACAATAGAACCTGTATTTCTATCTCCGTTTTCGTAAGTAGTGAGAGTAACCTTGTAGTTAACATCTCTACGAGGCCAATTATCCTGACTCGGATTTAAGTTTGGTGGTACTGGTGATAATAATTTAGTACTTTGATCAACAACACTTATTATGAAGCTTACTGTATCGTACTTACCTGCAGTACTGTTGAAAGTAGAGTTGGACAACATAAACTCAGGAGAATCAAAAGTTGATCTACTGACCCCAGGAAAACCGGGAGTTGCGTTACTTACTGAGTTTCTAAACATATGATAAAATTCACGGGTTTTTGCATTACCAGTCTTTAAATCGCTGCCGTACGTATTAACAGCGAACACCTTAAAGTAATGAAGTGTATTCTGATTTAAATTACTAAAAGTATGCCTTTGTGTAAAAGGAAGAGAAGAAAGAACATTCATGGCTCCAGATTCTCCCCAGTTCCATAACTTACAATTATGGTTAGATGTTACTTCTGTAGGGTCTAAATGGTTTATGTTATTAAGAAAAGTTTGATCAATACCATAACATATACCGTAATAATCAAGCTTTGTACCTCCCGTGCTATCAATTCTTATGCCAGGGTCTAACGCATCTGTATTTATTATACTTGGATGTACAAACCCTATTGACGGCGATCCTTGCAATGAAGGATCATCAAATGGTGATGCAGGGGTTGTGGTGTTGTCTATAGGAGAAAATCCCCAACCTTCAGCATTCTGGGCCATCATTCTGTAATATATTGTGGTATTTAGCGGGAAACTGTTTATTATTTTTTGGAAAGAACCATCTGCAGGGTTAGAAGTGTTAGAAAAACCTGGTACATCATCGGAGCAATTAGCTAAACTCATAAATGTATTTTCATCTTGTAAATCAGATTGATTTACAGACCAACAAACTCCTAAACGGGTCACTAGTAGAAAGTTGTCAGCCCTGTCTGTGACGTCGCCATATAAGGACAAAGAAATATGAGTCGGTGCCACTGTGGTTGGAGGACTATCTATGGTAACTGTAGGTACGGTGAAAATCATGGGTATTGAGAACTCATGAATAGTAGTGTCAGTCCGATTACCAGCAGCGTCAATGACAGTTGACTGTATCTTGTATGTTTTTCCACGCTCCAGATTGGGAACTGTTATTACCTCTGTTCTGTCTTTGGCTAGATTATAACTAAACGGATATTCTTTGACACTAATGCCATTAGAATCTATGACGCGCACACTTGCTGATTGTAAAGCTATATTATCTGTAAATCTTTTTGTAAATTCAATATTAACCAAATTATCATTTGAAGAATTGATGCTTGAGATTGCTGGAAATTGTGAAAAAGAAGCCGCTGGTGGTGTTCTATCAAGGGTAAAGCTTTTTAGTTCAGTGGTTCCAGAAGATGGTATACTTAAGAAAGACCAAGTGCGCGCCGGACTGGTGTATTTGTTTGTAGTAGCTTCACCATCTAAATCAGCGTGAACAGTCCATGAATACGCACCTTCTGCTAAACTAGCTGAGGGGATATCAATAGTAAATACACCACCAGAAAGATTGATGTTATCAATAGAAAATTTACTTAGGGTATTGTTGTTTGTATTAATTAGATAAAACTTTACATTTTTAACTAGACCAGCATTGTGCTGACTGGTTAAGGCATCGATATTTGCTGACAACACTATATTGGATGAGAAAAAACCACTAGGTGAAACTAGTTGAATATTCGGATTTAGACTGCCTTTGGTAACCAGCTCTAAATACCCACGAAAATGTCCACCCCGCATTTGGTTTAAAGATTCGGTATCGGTATCACTTGGATAGATTGTAGGTCCTTCAAACTCTTCGTAAAAACTGGAAGAGTCGACCTTTATCTTTATGCCATCACTTACCGGGTCAAAACAAATAGGGTCAGATTGTTTAACACCACTATAGATTCGAAGATCTACAAGAGCTCCGTTTGAGGCTTTGGTTTCTACTTTCCATTCTCCAATTGGGTTTGTTAAGGGAGTTTTAGTATTAAAATCAACCAACACAATATCCAGGGCAGCTTTGTCTGCCGGACAGGAGGAAGGAGCATCCCCCACATATTCAACCTTGCTGGCAAGCCAACCATACGAGCTATGTGGTGGTGCTGCTTTTACTTCAAGCGTTACCCCAAAAAAGGAAAACAAAATCACCAAGGCGATGGATAATTTTATTCTCAAGATTCCTAAATGTGCCATAATCTTCTAATTAAAAATTAATAACAGAACCGGTCACAATAACAACGACAGCTTCAAGACTGTTTGAGTCTGAATAACCCATTCCTTCTGAGGTTATCTTATCCCCCACTTTTATGTCTGAAAAAGACATGGCTTTACCGTTTATCATTATTTTGGTGTCACTTTTTAATTTTAACATACCAAAACCGGCGTTGTTTTGCCTACTGATTGTAATTATGTTGTTTGTTCGATCTTTGGAGTAGACAACCCCGCTTAGGGTCTTAGCAGTTTTTTTGGCGTTGGGATCTGAACTGGTGTCTTCAAAGCTGGCGTTGTATTCGGCTACTGTCTTTCTTTCGGTAGAGTGTGTCAAAGTAGCGCCGGCACCTTTGATAACTGTCACTTCAACGATTTCATCTTCCGGCTCTTTGGGGGTGATTCTGGTTGGGGAATGAGTCAGACTGCTGTTAGGAAGTGATATTTCGGTGACTTCCACCGGGCCGTTTTGCTGAAGATCGTTATTTACCAAAATGTATCTTTCTGTCTCCACTTCTTCGGAAGTCAAGACATTCACCTCTGGCATGACGAAAGTGTTTTCATATTCTACAACCTTTGGCTTTCTGGTCTCGGTAAAGATGATGAACGCGACCACTGCCATTAAAACACCCAAAAAAGAATGGGTTAAATATGATAAGACTAAACTTTCTTTTTCTTCAGGTTCCATAAGTAAATAAATTATTCATTAAACTTCCTCACATTATAGCAATACCGGAGAGCTACTTTTTATTTTGTTGTTTATAACCATACAATTATTATATAAGTCACAAGCAAAACTATAACTCTTGTACATTACCAATAATACTAACTCGAGTGGTGGTGCTATAGGTGGTGCCGTAAATATTGGTGCAAGATAGCTCAAAGAGCTGAGTGTTGTGCAGAGTGGGAGTTATGACAGTGCCGCCTGAACGATTGGTCACAGGGTCAATATCACCGTCAATTGAGGGGTTAAAGGAATCTATGGACCATCCCTGAGGACCGTTGATGACGCATCCAATATCCAGATTTAACATACTCCAGTTGATTTTGGTGGTTCTGCCGGCTCGGGTAATTTGCGGTATGGCCTGAAATTCAAATTCGGGATTGATGTTTAAATCAGAGCCGGAAGATTCATCACTACCACCAAAAGGACTGTTTATGGAATTTGGACTTTCAAGTGTAATGGTAGCAGAGCGCGTTCTCGCTTCGTGAGTGGGACTTACATTGGGATAGGTTTCGGTACCATCCTCTCTGCGATTGACTTCAGAATAAACAGTAATCGGTACTCCAATCGGGATATTGTTTAAATAGACGGTCTGTATTTGTGGTTGATTACTACCGTTCCTTCTTACAGCGGTTGCGGTTCCCCAAGTTCTATACGCTGGTATCGGAATATTATCGGTATGTAATCTAAGCTCATAATCAATAGTTCTATGAGCATTGTTTGGTAAAGATTCAGAAGACCAGTCGTAGAACGATAATAAAACACCCAGATTATCGTAAGTATGAGTAGCTTCTCTATAGATTAGAGATGAGGTAGAAAATCTTGGATAAGAGTCTTCTTGTTCGTACCAATCTAGACGTAAAGTTTGATTTCTGAAGTCAAACACATACGGCTTAGTAGCGTAATAACCGATTGAACTACCTACTCCAGTGTCGTTTATGGCAAAGGCTTTGAAATGATATGTTGTATTGGGAACTAACCCCGTGAACGTGTTTTTTACTGAGTAAGGTAAAGGTGTACTGGTAGCTAGAGGCCCAAATAACTTACATCTGCTATTCCAAGCACTTAGATAGGCAGCATCCTCTAAATAGGACGGATTAAAATCTGCTATGCTTGAAGAATCAGTATCATAACATATACCATACTGTGATATAGGCTGATTGCCGGCACTGGTGATTCGTATTCCCGGATTAAGTCTTGTCATTTCAGATATTTCTTGAGGGTTTTGGTATAAGACCGTGGGTATGGTAGTAGTACCTAAAGTATCTTCGTAAGGAGAAATAGCGGTACTAAATGACCCAATAGGAGAATGTCCCCAGCCAATCGTGTTTACCGCACTGGAGCGAAAATATATAGTGGCATTAGATGGTAGATCGGTTGGGTACAACCACCAATGACTGCTTCCGGGGTTGTAACCGCCACCAGTTATTTGACATGTCTTACCGGGAGAGTTCTTGGTGCTAGCTGAGGTTGCACCTGGCGCCAGATAAGGAGCGCCTTCAACTTCTTCTAGGTCTGCCGGGTCAATTGACCAACACACACTGACGGCAGTAGTGGGCACCGGATTAACGTCCGCGTTGGTAACAATACCATGACCCCTAAACGAACTATGTGTGAGCATGTCATAACCACTGGAAACACTTGATGGAAAAGCTACGGCAGGTTTTTCCAGCGCACTGGATGCAATGTAGGTAACGGGAGTTGAGGTGGCGAAGTTCCCCACCCTGTCTCTGGTGACGTAGTAAAATTGATAATCAACGTCGCGCTCAATGCCGTTTAAGGTCACGGTGTCAGTACGAGAATTTTGTACCGGTCCGGAAAAGGTTATGGGAGCAAAAGTGGTCGTAACTCCTCCTTTTACGATAAAAAGTTGCGCTTGATCCAGTCCGGCATTGGCATCAAATAAAGTTCTGGTGAAAGCTACTGTAGCCGACAGGCCGTCTGAGCTTACTTGCGTAACTTTAAAATCAGATAAAGTAACAGTGGGAGGGGTTTTGTCTACCAAAAAAGACATAGGGTGCGGCACGCCTGAAGCCGGAGTGCGGGAAAAAGTCCACATCTTTGCCGGCGCAGAGTATTTGTAAGCTTCGCTGTAGCCATTTAGGTCTTGATGAAAAGTCCAATAATGAGTACCTTCGGTCAATCCGTCGGGTCCGATGAAGCTGTTGTTGGCATTGAAACTGGCCGGGGCATCATTTAAATAGCTGTAATTTTGGTTGGTAGTATAATTTGAAACGTAAATTTTAGTGGTAGCAACGGCGCTGGCGTTGAAAGAAGAGGCTGGAGGATTGGTATGGATAATAAAACTAGGGGTATCGCCAAATACTCCCCCGGCTGGTGAGATGGAAGAGGCTGATGGTGCGGAAGATGAAATGGTATCTACCTCAACATACCCACGAAAAGTATTTCCATAAAGCGATGACAATGTGCCATCCACGGAGTTTGGAAAAATACTGGGGGTGGTTATTGGTTTGTAATTAGTAGAACTATCAACCACTACTTGGATACCATTGACAGTGGGATCAAAACAAATTCGGTTAGAAGTTTTGCTGCCGGTTTGGATTGATTGAAAGGCTACGTTGTCGTTGTTTATAGAGTTTCGTATATTGACATTCCAAGTACCGATGGAATTAGCTAGCTGGTTTTTGGTTCCTTTTTCTACCAGCCAAATCTCAATCGCAGCGCGGGTGGCAGGGTCGCAACCAGCTGGAAGATTGCTATCAACATACTCAACCTTGCTAGCAAACCAACCAAATGAATCAGTGGCCAAGGCTCCGTTTGGAAAAAGTAAAACTATCAAAGCCAAACCAAGAGACAAAAATACTTTTGAAAATAAAGAAATCGAATAAGTCATAACTAGATTGGTATTAGTTTGATAGAACCGGTAACGGTGATATTTGAAGCGTTGATTACGTTTGAATTAAGCTTACCGATGCCTTGCGCGCGAACATTATCTGCTACTCGCAAATCACTAAAACGCATGTTTTTGTTGTTTATTATAATATTGGTACCACCGATTATATAAGCAGTGGCAAAACCGCCGCTCTTTAAAGCGATAGTGATAGTATTTGACTCGTTGTCTAAAGAAAAAATTGAACCCTCAAACACCAGAGTGGTTTCTTTGCTGGGTAGATTTCCGGCGTAGACTTCTTCTATTATCGTGATACCGCTGCTTTTTTGATTGGGGGCGATTATTTCAGTTAGTTGTATTGGCCCGTTTGTGCTGGCTTCAGTATAATCCCCAGCCTCTGGCTTGATGGCGGTCAGCGGCTGCTTTTGTTGAATTATTATTTCAGCCACTTCTTCATTGGAAACAACCACGGCCGGCTCGGAAGAAGTTTCTTCAATTACGGCTTTATTTTGTGTGCCAACGGCCTGTTCGTATACGTATATATTTTCCGCAGGCAGTTTTTTGCGCTCGGCTTCCACTTCTTCAGTAGTCAAGATACTAATCTTTGGTATGACAAAAGACTCGTCGTACTCTACCGGCCCGACCGGCTTTAATGCCACATAGGCTATCGTAATAACCACCGCGAATGTCAAAACCACGAAGAAGTAGGTTGTATTTCTTAAAACGGCGATTTCTTTTAGTCTTGATTTTATTTTAGGTAGCATATAGTAAGACGTAAATAGACTTTGCTACATTGTAACAGTATTAAAGCAAACTGGCAGATGGGTTTGTTTATAAGTCTGTAAATTTATTTATTTAAAAATGACTTTCGCGCTAGCTTTCTGTGATGCCCGATGGCAAATCGGTGTGCTTCGGCATTGCTTAAAAGAATTTCCAGCTCAAATTTTTTTTTGATATCGGGTGGGGCGATTAGGCGAGCTACTTGGTGGCGGTCGTCTTTGACGACCGCCACCACCGGAATCATGAGTTTGTGTTTGCGCAAAACCGCCTCGGCGGCGTTTTTTTGGATAATTCCCCCATCGACGACAATTATTTGCGGCTGCAGCCATTCGCTATGAGACAGTCTTCTTGTTAGAATTTCTTTTAGGGCGGCTGGATCGTTGGCATCAGACAAGCTTTTAATTTTAAATAACCGATATTCGCTTTTGACCGCTTCCCCACCCTCCACTACCGTCATTGCTCCCACCATGGATTGTCCCAGCAAATGTGCCACGTCATAAGCTTCAATTCTGACAGTAGTGATATCACGATAATATTTGTAATCATCTTTGATTAAAGAAACGTCCTCGATGTGCTTAAGAGCAAAAATTTTTCTTTTAACCACCTGAGCTTTTTCAAACTCCTCGTCTTTTGCTAATTTAATCATTTCTCGTTCCAGCTCTTTGATAATTTGCTGTTTTTTACCTTGAAAGAAAAGTTTGATTTGACGAATGGTGGCTTTATATTCTTTCTCATTGCTTTGGTCGGGATAAAGACCGATTTGTTGGTTGAAGTCAATTCTTCCTTTAGCCAATTTGGTTTTTTCTTGTCCAACGACATTATTAGTGTCAAAAAACTTAAAAATTTTTTGCACGATTTTGAGAGCTTCTTTAAAAAGAGTACCGCTGGGAAATGGCCCAAATTCGTATTTTATTTCTTCCTGAGTAAATTTTTCCGTTAAATCTTTTCCTCTTATCACTAATACTCGCGGCCATTTTTCATTGGTAATTATTAGGTGATTGTAGCTTTTGTCGTCTTTGCTGCGAGTGTTGTAGACAGGCTTGTGAGTGCGAATGAGATTGGTTTCCAAAATCAGCGCTTCAAGCACGCTGTCGGTAGCAGTAAATTCTACACTCTTGGCTTCGGTTATCATTTTTTTAATCAACTCCGAACGCTTTTCATCTATGTTGGCAGCGAAGTAGCTATTTACGCGATTTTTTAAAGAAGTGGCCTTGCCAATGTAGAGTATTTTTTTCCCAGCTCCCAGAAAAAAATACACCCCCGGCGAATCGGGTAAATCTTTTTTTACCAATTGAGGCTTGAGCATGTTTTTATCCTTCCAATACTTTTTTTAGATATTGACCGGTAAATGAATTAGGATTTTCGGCCACTTCTTCCGGTGTTCCTTTGGCGACAATATCACCACCGGCTTCTCCTCCTTCTGGGCCGATGTCGATTAAATAATCTGAGCATTTAATCAGGTCTAAATTATGCTCAATAACCATGACAGTGTTGCCGCGGTTTACCAACGCTTGTAATATTTCAATCAATTTTTTTACATCCTCATAATGTAGGCCAATGGTGGGTTCGTCTAGTAGGTAGATGGTTTTTTGGGTGTGGGGCTTGTAGAGCTCGGTAGCGATTTTTACCCTCTGCGCTTCTCCGCCAGACAAAGTGGTGGCACTTTGTCCCAATTCCAAATAGCCCAGCCCCACCTCGACCAACGCATGTAGACGTTCTTGGATAGCCGGCACGTCGTTGAAAAAAGTGTGGGCTTCTTCTACTGTCATGTGCAATACTTCGTTAATATTTTTCTTGCGATAGGTGACTTCCAAAGTTTCTTTGGTGAATCGCTTGCCATCACAGACATCGCAAGTAACATAAACTGTAGGTAAAAAGTGCATTTCGACAGCGATTTCACCATTACCCTGACAAGCTTCGCAACGCCCGCCTTTGACATTAAAGCTAAAGCGGCCCGGTTTCCAGCCACGAGCGCGGGATTCGCTGGTAGTGGCAAACATATCCCGAATATGAGTGAAAGCGCCGGTGTAGGTAGCGGGGTTGCTTCTTGGTGTGCGACCGATTGGTGATTGATCTATCAAGCACGAACGGCCGACGTATTCCGTGCCAGTGAAAGTTTTGCAGTTGTAGGTATGGGGCGTGCGGTATCGTTTTTCCAGACGAGACTTCAAATTTTTATCAATAATTTCATACATGAAAGTTGATTTGCCGGATCCAGAGACACCGGTAATGCCAATCAATTTTCCTAAAGGGATATCGACATTCAAGTTTTTGATATTAAAGGCCTTACCACCACGGATTTTAATTGCACCTTTTTCGGAAGTGCGGCGCTCGGGAATTTTAATCTTTTTTACACCTCGCAGATAATCTAAAGTAACAGACTTGGAAGGATTGGTGGGAGCTGCCAGCAGCTTATCTAAATAATCAGAAACAATCACTTCCCCACCGTGTACACCGGCCTTGGGGCCGATATCAATTAAATAATCGGATGCAAAAATAGTATCTTCGTCGTGTTCAACCACGATGATGGTATTTCCTAAATCACGCAATTCGGTCAAAGTTTTAATCAAACGGTCATTGTCGCGCTGGTGCAAACCGATCGTGGGTTCATCAAGCACATACAAAGCCCCCACCAAGCCAGAGCCTAGCTGTGAAGCCAGTCTGATGCGTTGTGCTTCCCCTCCGGATAAAGTGTTGGCTCTTCTGTCTAAGGTAAGATATTCAATACCTACATTATTCATAAATTGCAATCGCTCAATAATTTCACGCAAAGCCGGCCAGGCAATGTCTTGCTGTTTTTTGGTAAGTTGAAGTCGGTCAATAAAAGCCGTAGCTTCTTTAACGGTCATGCTGGTGAAGGCCACAATGTTTATTCCCAAATCTTTCTTGCCATCACCACCAAGATACACTCTAAGCGCCTCCGGCCGCAAACGAGCACCTTGGCAAGACGGACAAACATCACTCTGGAAAATTCCCACCACACCCAAGCCATTACATTCCGGACAAGCTCCGTAAGGTGAATTAAAGGAAAACAGTCGTGGCTCTACCTCTGGAAAAGACGAACCGTCTATCGGGCAAATAAACTTTGCGGACAAAGTGCGAAAACCTCCGTCCGGACTTTGAATTTTAACCAAACCTCCCGATTGTACCAAAGCTAATTCCACTGCTTCCGACAATCTTTCTCTTGAGCCTTTAGTATCATCAGTAAATTCACTAACGTAAATTTCATCTACCAAAACATCAATGTCATGGCGCTTGGTCTTGGTGAGAATAATTTTTTCCCTGAGCTGTTTTATTTCTCCATCAATCCTGACAGTCTCAAAACCTTTACCTAGAAGGTCATAAAGCAGTTGATAATATTCTCCCTTTCGCCCCACCACCACCGGAGAGAAAATCGACACTCTACCTTTGGATAATTCTATACCCATTACTTTTTCGGACTGTTTCTTGGTAGCTTCTTTAACTTCTCTGGTCTCAATTGAATTTAGAATTATGCCCAGGATTTCGTCTTGTGATAATTTTTGAATGGGAACGTCCACGTCAAGACAGTACGGTTGCCCGACACGTGCGTAAAGAATTCTCAGGTAATCATAAATCTCAGTGATGGTAGCGACTGTCGAGCGCGGGTTGCGGGAAGCGGATTTTTGGTCAATGGAAATAGCCGGAGACAAGCCGCTAATTTCGTCCACGTCAGGTTTTTGGAGTTTGTTTAAAAACTGTCGGGCGTAGGGCGAAAGAGATTCGACATAACGCCGCTGCCCCTCGGCAAAAATGGTATCAAAAGCCAGAGATGATTTGCCAGAGCCGGACGGGCCGGTAATGGCAATCATTTTACCGCGCGGCATGGAAACATCAATATTTTTTAGGTTGTGAGTCCTGGCTCCACGAATGATAATTTGACTATGGTCTTTATCTACGCCGCTCACTTGCCAAGTGGTCTTTGGTTGGTTGTCAGATTTTTTTGCCATATAGGTTATAAGAGTATAGCAGTTTTGTTCTTAATCACTTTCTAAAATAATTCTCACCAAATCATTAAGATCGGTCATGGCTTTCACTAGAAAATGTTTGACTCCCAGAGAGTAAGCTAAATTTTTATCTTCCCCGTTATCTTTATTGGAAAATACCACTACCGGAGTTTGCGCGAATTTAGGCAAGGCTCTTAATTCTTTCAAAACATCGAGGCCATTTTTTCCTGGCAACATGATGTCAAGAATGATGATGGTTGGTTCGTACTTAATGGCCATGTCTTTGGCATCATTTCCGTTGTGGCAAAATTGGTATGGTATTTTGCTTTTTGCCAATCGTACCGACAGCAAGCTTCTAAGCAAAGGATCATCTTCCACCACCATGACTTTTATTTTTTTGTCTCCCGCGTACTGGTCTGTCGGCGCAACTGAAATTTCGGATATATCAAACAAATCCTCAGCAGCATCGGCTTTACTTACCAAAAAAATGTTTTCAATGGTTTTAATTAAATCCATCAAATCAATTCCTAGCTTCGGCACCACGTAGTCAACGTCATATTTATTTTGATCCTCATCATCGGTTACAAGGATAATTGGCAAGTCATCTTCATTATTGTCCCGTATATTTTTTACTATATCTGAATTTGAGCCGTTTTTATCTTCCGATGATTCTATCAAAACCAAATCCGGCTTGTAACTCTTGATAGTGGCGATGCCTTGTTCGATAGTGTCATTGATAACAATGTCGATGCCCGCGTAGAGAAACATTCTTTCAATCATGTTTAAAAAATTGTTGTCGGTACCAATGAGCAATATTTTCTTTCCTAACAGAGCATGTTTTTTGTTTTTCATAAATATTATTTTATAGGACAATTATGACATAAATAAAACTTATATGACAGCCTTGTTTTTCTTGGGTTTTGCTGTTTTTTTACGCTGGCTTTCCTCCAAAATCCGGATTTCGTCACGAATAATAGCCGCAGTTTCAAAATCCAGTATAGCCACCGCTTCGTTCATTTGGCGACGTTTTTCCTTTAGAACCTTCTTAGGGTTTTCGCGGAACAAAGCCATGTCAATCTTCAGCAAAGTATCTACCGTTTCGTCGTGCTCACTACGCATTTGATCGGTGATTGATTTTATTTCCTTGGCGATGGTTTTGGGAGTGATGTTGTGTTTTTTGTTGTAAGCAAGCTGTCTTTCGCGTCGGCGGTTGGTTTCATTGATGGCTTTTAGCAATGAAGGAGTCATTCCGTCCGCGTATAAAATCACACGGCCGTTGACATTTCTGGCCGCTCGACCAATGGTCTGAATCAGCGCAGTTTCACTTCTCAAAAAACCCTCCTTGTCGGCATCGAGAATAGCCACAAGCTCCACTTCCGGTAAGTCCAGTCCTTCACGCAACAGATTGACCCCCACCAAACAGTCGAATTTTCCTCGTCTAAAATCTGTTAAAATTTCAATGCGCTCGATGGTTTCAACGTCACTGTGAATGTACTTTGTGTTGATGCCTTTTTCTTCAAGAAAATCAGTTAAATCTTCGGCCATTTTTTTGGTTAGAGTGGTGGTAAGAACCCGCATACCACCTTTTATTACCATATTTGCTTCTTCGATAAAATCTTTAATCTGTCCGTTGTATTCGGAGGTGGCGGTGATTGGCCGCAGGTCGATTATCGGATCAACCAAACCGGTCGGCCTAATCACCTGCTCAACCATTGGGATTTGTGTTTTGGCTAATTGTTCGTATTCGTACTTGCCCGGAGTGGCTGAGGTGTATATTCTTTGTCCGACCTGACTTTCAAATTCTGAAAACTTTAACGGTCGATTATCAATAGCGCTAGGCAAACGAAATCCGTATTCCACTAAAGTATTCTTTCTGGAACGGTCGCCAGCGTACATGCCGTTGATCTGTGGGACGGTCACATGGGACTCGTCGATAACCGTAAGAAAATCAGCCTTACCATCCTTGGTGTGCGGGAAATATGATAGCAAAGTATAAGGCGCTTCCCCCGCTTGACGTCGGTCAAAATGACGAGAATAATTTTCTATTCCGTTGCAATAACCCACTTCTCGCATCAAGGCTAGGTCATGCTCAGTGCGTCGGCGTAATCGTTCCGCTTCTAGGATTTTCCCTTCTTTTTTAAATTTTTTTAATTGTTCATCCAATTCTGCCTTTATGTCCGTGATGGCGACTTTTCTTTCTTCTTCCGGAGTGACGAAATGTTTGGCGGGAAATAAAAAGAAAGTTTTTGGTTCTTCAATAATTTCTCTGGTAACGGCATCAATTTTTGTAATTTTAGAAACCGTGTCTCCCGTAAAATTTAAACGAAAAATGACTCGTTCGTTGGTGGGCATTATTTCTACAGTATTGCCCACGGCTCGGAAATAGCCCGGTAGTAAATCGAGATTGGTTCTGGTAAATTGAATGTCTATTAGGGTGCGGAGAATTTCGGTGCGCGTGGTCTTGAAACCGCGTTCGATTTTTAAATGTTTTTTTAGATATTCCCGCGGCGAACCCAGACCATAAATACAAGAGACTGAAGCCACGATTATTACATCCTGCCTAGTCAAAAGCGCTTGCGTGGAAGCGTGGCGTAGGCGGTCGATTTCTTCATTTATTTGCGCTTCTTTTTCTATATAAGTATCACTGGTCGGCATATACGCCTCCGGCTGGTAATAATCATAATACGACACAAAATAATGAACGGCGTTATTGGGAAAAAAATCTCGATACTCTTGAGCTAGCTGCGCTGCTAGGGTTTTGTTGTGGGCGATTACCAGGGTGGGTTTTTGAATTTGGTAGATTATATTTGCACAAGTAAAAGTCTTGCCGGAGCCGGTGACGCCAAGCAAAGTCTGATGAGTGTGACCGGCTTTGATACCCGTCACCAGCTGTTTGATGGCTTTGGGCTGGTCTCCTGCTGGCTTTTTGTCGGTAGCTATTTGAAACTTCATGTCCATGAGTATAGCGTGATTATGGATATAAAAAAAGCGGACAAGCTTCGTTTGTCCGCTTTTTTACACCAACTGAGCGCGTAGTTGCTTAGTAAAATTTACAATAGTGTGCAGATTGTGAATTGAAGCCAAATGCGGGCCGAGCATTTCTTGAGCTCTGAAAAGATGTGCCAGATAGCCTTTGGTGTAGGTTTTGGCGACATGGCCGTCACTCAATTCATCAATAAGCGAATGATCATTTTTGTAGCAACTATTTCTAAGATTTATCTTTTCGAGAACCGGATAGGTCAAGGTCCCGCAATCAGAAACTTTTTGTTGTCCGGTGTGGACATACACTGTTCCGGTGCGAGCGATTCTGGTGGGGTTGACGCAGTCAAAAGTGTCACAACCATTCAAGATTCCCTGCACAATATCTTCCGGTTCACCGATTCCCAGCAAATGCCGCGGCTTTTCTTCCGGTAAAATTTCGTTTACCACCCGCAGAGAATCATACAAATCAGACTTTGAAAAACTACCCCCGATTCCAAAACCATCAAAATCCATCGCTGATAAAACTTTAGCGCTCTCCACCCGCAAATCCAGATATTTTCCGCCTTGCACTACTCCGTACAAACCTTGTTTTTTTAGAGCGTGATAATTTTGTTTATGAGCCATTATGCTGCGCTTGGCCCAACGATGAGTTCTGTCCATGGCTTCCTTTTGGTATTGATAGTCCGCGGTCGGGCTAGTACATTCATCAAAAGCGATAATGATATCGGCTCCGATATCATGCTGAATTTCTATGGAACGTTCGGCCGTAAAACGATGCATAGAGCCATCAATGTGAGAAGTGAATGTCACCCCCTCCTCGTCGATAATGCAGAGCTTACCATGCCCAGCAGCAAAGTCTTTACTATAAACATTCAAGCCGTGGTATTCATTGGAATTATCTTTCTCATCAGCCTTACCGGTAGCAAATTTTGTCACTCCTTTTCCAAAAGCCGCTCCCAGAGAGAACACCTGAAACCCTCCCGAGTCAGTGATAGTTGGCATTTGCCAATTGGCAAATTTGTGTAAACCTCCGGCTTCTTTAACTACTTTATGACCTGGCTGCAAAAACAAATGGTAAGTGTTGGCTAAAGAAACTTGATTGCCGACATAATTTATTAAATCATCTAACTTGAGACTTTTGACAGTCCCCTTTGTACCCACCACCACAAAAGCCGGAGTTTCAATATCGCCATGAGGAGTACGAATAACACCCGACCGAGCTAAGGTTTTAGTATTTTTCTTAATGATTTCAAACGTAATTGGTTTACTCATGGCCAGCAAATGAAATGTCGGTCCTGAACCGACATTTCATGATAATAATATCGCGTTATCACTAAAAATTATTTAATTTCCAGCAATTCAATGGCAAATACGAGAGTAGAATTGACGGGAATATTGCCGATAGTTCTGTTGCCATAGGCTAAATCAGCCGGAATGACCAGAATTCTCTGTCCACCTACTTTCATACCCACAACCCCTTCGTCCCAACCTTTAATGACCGTACCGCCGCCGACTTTGAATGAAAAAGTCGATCCACGCTTTTTTGAGTTATCAAATTCCGTGCCGTTTTGCAAAGTACCGATGTAATGAACAGAAACAACATCACCCTTTTTCACAGCTTCGCCGGTACCAACAACAATGTCATCAACGACAAGTTTATTTACGGTACCTCTGGTGTCTGAAGCTTCCAACAAGGCAGTGGTGCGCTCCTGTGTAATATTGCCGTCACTTCCCACTATTACCACTCCTGATTTGGCCAATTGCGCCGACTGGCCGCTAGAACCGACGGTATTTAGAAAAGAAGTCTCCACTCTCACCAAATATAGCGCCAGGGCCATAAAAAGCACGCTAACACCAATACCTACTATTTCAAATTTACTCAGCATAATGTTTTTTTGTTATTCTGCCATAATAACCATTTCTGTGGAAGTTGCAAGAGGCAAAGTGAGAGTAATTTTGCCATTTGTAATATCTCCAGCAAGCTCCTGACTGCTTCTACCCGCCAAATTCTTAAGAAAAACCAGCTTATTTTCTTCCAACATTAACTGTGGTTGAGCCAGTGTGTTTCTGGTGGTGATGGGTATTATTGCTAAAGTAAAATCATTTTCTTCCCCACCCTCTTCCAAAGTGAGAAACAAGCCTTCTCTAACCGCAACTTCAAAATATTGATCGAAAATGAAATTTCCTAGTGAGTAGAAGACTAGTGTTTCGTTTATTTTTTCTATGCCTTGGGTTACGTGTGGATGATGTCCGATAATCAGATCGGCGCCGGCTTCGGCTAATTTTGTTGCTAAAATTCTTTGTCTGTTTGATTGCTTCAATTCGTATTCGTTACCCCAATGTATGTAGACTATTTGCAAGTCACTAGCGACCTTGGCCCAAGATAAAACTTCTTTTATTTTTGTATCCGTAGGTTCACCCGACAAAGTACTAACGCCAATCAAAGCCAACTTGGTGCTATTTAAATCAATGAAAGACACTGAGCTGGTGGAAAGATTGATAGGATGACCAAAGCTCACAAAATCATTGTCGGCCAGTACTAATTCAGTATTTTTAAGACCGACCATCCCGTAATCCAACGCATGATTATTGGCTAAAGATAAATGCGTAAAACCGGCGGTTTTTAGACCTGGTAAATACTGCTTATTTACTGAAAAGTTAAAAGTAAAATTGGGAGTCTTAACATGCTTTGCTGGTACACTGGCTTCAAAATTACCGACTAAAAAAGAATCTTTCGGATTAAACCAGTCTATATAGGTGTAAGGATAATTTATTCCGTGCAAGGTCATCAAATGCTCAACGTGTCTAGCCAGCATGACATCACCGACAAAGTGGACTTTGGTTTTACTTAGCTGGCTAAGGTCATGGTCTTCTGGCTGCTTAAGTTGTTTTTGGTGCTTAATTTCTCCGTAACTAAAGGAGGTTTGGGTCAATAATTTTATTGCCGGTATTTTTAAATAAACAAACAGCAAACAACTGCCCAAAATGACAGCCAGAGGAAACCACATTCCTCTATTCATATTTAGTTCGTTAGACTAAAACTAAAAGCCGAAGCGGTGGAATGGAACATTCCCACTTTATAAATATACATAACCAGTAAAACCCCGAGTAGAGCCAAGACTAAAGACACCAACAAAATGACGCAGGTCTGTATCCAAGCCACTTCTTTTTCTTCTTTTAGTCTGCGCACGGATACCTCCTCCACATCAACCTCAATACCCAAAAGTGAAGATATTTCATTGGGTTTTAAACCTTGGTCGCTTCTGAAAACTTTGTGCAGTCCGTCCACTCGAGTGGAGTTATTTTTTGTATTTTCCCTCAGTACCATTATCGCAGTATCGACTTCATTTTTGTCGTAACGAGCACTCAGTAGCACTGAGCGGATTTCTTCATCAGGCGAAGACGGATCAACGCCATTGATTTTTAAAATTGATTCTAACTGTTTGCGTTGTATCATGTTATTTTTTACTCTTTATTATGTATTGATTGCAAATTTCCAGCAAAGCTATAAATAAAGCTATTACCACCGGCCCCACGATAAAACCAATCGGCCCAAACATAGAAATACCGCCCAAAACTGAAAGCAGAATCAAGAGCGGATGCATATTGCTTCCCCTACTCATAAGCTGAGGGCCAATGATGTTGTCTACCACTACAATAGCCACAAACGCCCAAATAAGCAAACCGATAGCATTGAAAAGCGCGCCAGTCATAAACAGGTAGATAATAGCCGGAAGCATTATAACGATAGTTCCAATACCTGGAAGCATTGCCAAAATGGCCGCTATCGCTCCCCACAAAATCGCCCTATCTATCCCGAATAAAGTAAAACCAACGGCCGCCACAACACCCTGAATCAAAGAGACCAAAACCACTCCCACCGTCACCGAGCGAATGGCCTGTGCAATTCTGGAAAAAATAATAGCATCTTCCTTGTCTGGCAAAGGGCTGATTCTGGAAATGGCTTTCAATATTTCCCTACCATCCTTAAAGAAATAAAAGGAAGCTATTAACGATATAAAAATCATAAAGAAAGTAGAAATAGTGCCGGCAAATATTGTGCCAATATTTTTTAGGAACCACTCAGCGATTTGTCGCAGCTGCTCGGCCAGATTAAAATCAAACCCCGGAGCATAAAGCTGTATCGTGTTTTCTATATTATTTAGATAATATTCTATGGAAAGTTCTTTGCTATTATTTAAACCTTGATAGAAACTCATAAATTCACGCACAAAAATAGAGGTCATGAATAACAGCGGAATGACCACTACCACTACCACTACCAAGGTGGAAAACAAAGCCGCCAAAGCTTTTCTTTGTCCAAAGACTCGTCTTTCAAGGAGTTCGTGCAGAGGATAAACAATAGTGACAATAATCATTGAAAGCGCCAAAGACGAGATAAAAGGAGAAAAGACCAACCAAGCCAAATAACCCACCCCAATCAACAAAGAGAAGAAGAACGCATACTCAAGAATACGACTAATAGACATAGAACCTTATAACTATAACAGTTAAAAAATCAAATAACCAGATATATACACTATTTATTTTTATCTCTGGAACAAGCTTTGATGATGGTAGTATTTTATTTACTTAATATTACCAATTATTCGCATCCACTCCTGGTAAGGCTGAGCTCCGGCAACAGACATGGCTTTGTCACCATCATAAATGATAACGTTAAAAGGAGTACCGTTCCCGCCAGAACTCTGAGCGATTTCCAAATCATCTTGTACGATTTTGGCGATATCAGGATTTTTTACGCAAGCTTCAAACTCACTAAGATTTACACCTAATTTTTGTGCTTCGTTCGCGAAAAACTCCTGGCTATGACTGCCAATGTTGCCAAAAAGTACTTCCGTAAAAAGCCAGAATCCATCGCTACCCAATTGCTCAGTCACACACTCGCTAGCCACTGCTCCAGCGAAAGCGTTTCTATGATTAGGTAAAGGCAAATGTCTGTATTCCCAAGCGATTTCTCCATTCGATTCGTCGACCACCTGCTTCAAGGTTGGATGCAACCTGGCACAGTACGGACATTCAAAATCTGAAAACTCAACTATGGTTATTGCCGCTTCAGGGTTGCCATAGAGATGAGGGTTTTCGGCGCGTCTGATTTGTTCTACATTTATCTCTACCGGCTTATCAGCCACTTGATTTGTCGAAACGACGTTGGTCAAGGAACTATTTGACGGAGAGGTCTTAAATAAGATAGCTCCCGCCACTAAAGCAAAGCCTAAAAATATAGCGGCCGCAATTACATTGTAGTTATTCATCTTGAATTTCTTAATTAACCTTTAATAAATATTTCAAACTCTTCCGGTGTTTCTCCAGCTTCGGCCGGTATTAGATTTAGCTTCACGGGTTTGCCACTCCAAGTAGCGGTAACGGTGGCTTCCTCCGACGCTACAGCATCTGTCTTAAAGCGTTGAGTGGTTATGACCTGAGCACAAACCTCAGCTGAATTTATAACTGAAAAATCAAGATTTATCTGTTCGGGAAAAGATTCTCTGACCACAGCCTCCACCTCCAGCAAATCACAAGGCGTAGGCACCAAAACTTCACCGACAAAAGTGTGTTTGCCATCAATGAAAAAATGTTTGGCGGTGACACCATCAGCAAAAAACCACGGCAAACCTTCAGCCTCTTCCTCCGGAATTTCTATTACAACGTTATTGTTGTTTGCTGTTTCCATCTTTTTTAGATAAGTGAAAGAAAACATACCTATCACTATCAGGATAAACAACGAAACGACGAGGACTATAGTTTGTTTTGTCATAAAATCTTTTAAATATATAACTTCACCCCTTATTATACACCTATTTCAACATTTATAAATTCATGTGTATTGGAAGCAATTTTTTACTTCAAGATAACCTTTACATCATTGATTTCCTTTTCAATCAAAGTTTCTGATACTTCCAGTGCCTGATTAAGCCCTTCTAAGGCTTCTTTTTCACTTTTTGATAGCCGTTTTCGCTTGGTAATCATGTTTATTTGATCATAAATCTCATCCCTAAGAGCGGAAAAGATTTTCTCCATCTGGTCTTGCACCTCGCGAGTCTCTCGTCTAAGCTTTTCTTCCTTAGTTCTGATTCGTTTTTGTTCGCACCAAATGTAAGTCAACAACAGCATAATTATAACGAGTAGAAAGAATATCAATATGTTGATTGGCGTCAAAAAACTCCAAAATAATTTTTGTTCTTCAATGGCCAGAGGATTTATCCACCCAGCTGTAATCAAAACCGGTTTTGTAATTTCTCTGCTGTTACCGGCTTTATCATAAGCTACAATTTTAATAGTATATGTACCATCTTCCAATTCCCTTAATAAATATCCGGACCCGGCTTCATCAGGCATGACCCTAAAAGGTCCCTTCTCGGCAATTGTTATTTCATAATAATCAATACCCGAAGTACTATCAAACGCGTCAAAAATGACAGTCGGGAACGAAGACGGGTTTGCGTCTTTACGCATTATTATACTGAAAGGTTCTGGTGCAGTGGTATCAATTTGAATCTTGTGATTTATTGGCACTCCCCAACCTTCCTGGTTTTTAAAATTTATATTTAAGTACTGAATTCCATCTTCTACTAAATCTCCAGTAAATCTAAACTCAGCCTCTGGAGATTCATAAATAGCATCTTTATTCAACTCAGGATTATTTTCTGTTGATGAAGAGATTTCTACTGCCATAGCAATTGCTTCGTCAGGTAGTACTAAGTTGAATACCAGATCCGCAGACGCATACCAAATATCTGGGTCTAGTTCCACAGCATTACCAGCGACGCTTACATTTTTATCGTCAGGAGCTGTGTCTATATCTAATTGTAAGGTATTCGCCAAAACCGCGTGTACATAAAATATAAAATAAAGAACACAAAACAAAACCAAAGCTATTTTGTGGATTTTTAAATTTATTGGTATCTTTCTTATTGACATAAAGAACTTTTTAACTTTAAAATTATTTTCCAGCTGAGGGGCGCTCTTGCTTTACCTTCTCTTTTTCGGCAGACTTTAAAAGAGGTAATACCAAAATCAAAACGCCGTTTTTTATCTTGGCTTCCGCCTTTTCCACGTCGACGCTCTCAGGAAGAATAATTCGCCGATAAAAATCGCCCCAGACGCACTCTTCTGCAAAATACGCTCCTTGCTCTTTTTTCTTAGGAAAAACCAAATACTCCGGCCTAGTTCTTTTCCCTTCAATCAAAACAATATCAGCATCTCCCTCAATGGAAACACTAACGTCATTCATGTCCGCTCCGGCTGACTGCGCATAAATAACTATCATTCCCTCGGTCTGGTAAACATCAACATCAAGCTGGGCTACTTTATTGACAGCTATTTCCACTGCACCGGACTGCAAAGATGCCTTTTTAGATATCACCCCACGATTTTTTAATCTCTGAAGAAATAACATGTTTAACGTATTATATAACTTGCGTATTTTTATTTCTCTAGTTTATACCCACAAGTAAAATTTTTGTTCTAACGGCACAGATTACAGGAGTGAGACTTGGCAGTATTTGAGAAAATTAGAGCGTCCTTATTGATAGTGGAATTTAAAAAACGACTACAGACAACATGTTCTAAACCTGGGTGTTGATAACTCCGTATGACTAAGACATCTTCCCACAAAGTATGATTACTAATTGGTATTATTTTTATGCTTTTTCAGACATAAACCCTTAAATACATAAGATACAACCGTCCTTTATATAAGACATTAAAAGACAAGGCCAGTTGGCCTTGTCTTTTAATGTCTTATATAATTTAGCTCTACTTTTCTGAATTGACCATTTCGTCGTAAGCCTCACCATATAGCTGCACTCTGATATTATTCTTATTTAAATAATTCAACAAAAAAGTAAAATCATCATTTCTGTATTCAACATCCAAAAGCGGACTTTCCTTAAAATCATGCCAAACCAAAATCAACCATGACTTATCTTTTACTGCCTGATCAACCGCTTCCACCACCTCTACCAAAGGAGTGGAGGACGATATGGTTATGGCGTTAATATACGAGGAATTTATTTTGGTGGTTGGTTGTGAAAAACCGTCTATGGTTCGAGCTGATACAAAATACTCAAGAACCTGACTCCTGACCGACAGATTATATCCACCATTAGGATAAGCAAAATGTTCTCGCCCCTTATAGCCACGCTCTTTGAGATATAGATGTATAGCGGCCAATTGCGTATCCGCGTCCGACGGCAAAAGCCCTATTAAATTATCTTTACCATGACCGCCAATCTCCCAACCCATCCCAGCCAAAGCGTCTACTTCAGCTTGTGTTAGGTAATTTTCCCGCCCTAAAAACTCCGGAATAATAAAAGCTGTACCGTCATAATCATACCGATCCATGACCTTGGCCACTTCCATTACCGAAGCAAAACCGTCATCAAAAGTCAGCGACACTACCGCTTGCGCCTGCGCCGGCTTAGCGTGGAAAGTAAGGTCATTAAACCACACTCTGGTAGATACTCCGGTTTTTGGTATTACTCTCACCGCCACAGTGTTGATATTTGTCCAATCCGGACTGCCTTCAGCCAGCTGAAAAACAGATGGTTCAACAGATACATTGATCCACTCTTTCGCTGCCGGATAAGCAAAGTAATTCTTCAAATTAAAGCTAAAATAATTTTCCAGGCCGCTATCTGAAGCTAAAATCACCATCACTCTTTCGACATCTTCCCAGTTATAAGCTTGCACGGAAAAACTTATAGTACTGCTTGTCAAATCCTTGGGCTCAAAAGAGGCTTTGGCTCCGTACCAGCCGCCATCAGCGCCGGTTGATATTCTGATGGAATTATCCAGCACAGAGTCCAGACCAAAACCGCCGCCATAATAAGCTTCCCAAGCAAAACTTTCATCAACTGCGCTCATTACTTGAGGCTTTTCTTCCGACACTAATTTTGGTGAATCTGCCAACAAATTAAACCACAAAATAAAAATAGTGGCTCCTGCTATTGCTAAAAAGATAATTTTATCCATCATAAATATTATTTAAATTACGTTTTAATTAAACCAACTCCCTTTCTCTCCCATTTTTGCCAGGTCACTTTTTGCTTCAAGACAAAACTTTTAACTGATTTTACCAAGGCCCAAGCCTCCACGTAGGTAGCCACATAGAAGAGAAGCCAGCCGATTGGAGCCAAAATGATAAAAGACACCCGACGGGTGCTTTCTTCATAAAACAAGATTTGTACGACAAACATCAAACCAACCACCAAAACTCCGGTTAAATACGACGAAAAATCAGTATTAACAAAAGAAAATACATACAAAAAGATCAAAAAGGGTATTTCTAACAATAAGTGAAACTCCTGCAATATAGCCAAAGGCATAATAATCCAAGTCAAAACTTTATTATGGTGTTTTTTAGTACTAAAAAACAAATGCCGATGTTGGTAAAAAGTCTGAAATCGTCCCAATTTCCAGCGCAATCGCTGTTTTTTCAACGAAGCCAAGTCGCTGGCGCCTTCAGTATAGACAACCGCGTCGTTTACATACTCTATCTTCAGGCCAGCATCCTGAATCCGCACTGTGAGTTCGATATCTTCCGTTATATTATCTTCCCGATAACCGCCCAGTTTTTCAAAAACCTCTCGCCTAAAAGCTCCGGCCGCGCCGCCAATAATATATATGCTACCCAGAAGCGCATCCACACGCTTAAAATAAAAAGAAAACAAAAACTCCAGATACTGAACAATCCCAACCGTACTGTCACTGTTGCCAATTTTTACATTTCCGACCGCGGCCATGACAGAAGCATCCTTAAAAACCCTAACGAACTCCCCCACCGCCCGACTATCCACCACGCAATCAGCGTCGATTGATAAAATAATATCTCCTTTCGCTAAGGAAATCGCTTTATTTAAAGCCCCGCCTTTGCCGGTGTTGTTTTGATATACATATCTAATAGCAATATCTATTTGCTCCTGACCTTGATATTTACGTAAAAATGCGCGCATTTGTTCATCAGAATCATCAGTTGAACCGTCATTTACAACGATAATTTCAATTTCGCGATACTCACTATCGAGAATAGATTTGATTGTATTTATAACACCTACTCCCTCGTTCCAAGCTGGAATCATTATGGAAACTAAAGGTTTATAAACCACATCATCAAAATATAATTTATGACGCAATTTCAATCTTATATCATGCCACGGCCCGATGAGCATAAAAAGCGTGTATTTGGTGAGTAAAATCGAAGCAAATATTATAATTATGTTGCGTATGAACGATGCTTCAAAAACTACTTTGGTCTCCACAAAAAATGGTGTGACGAGTACACTAATAGTCACGATGTACATCATCAAGTAAACAAAAAACTCACTGATTCTTGTATTCTCCAAGTTAAACATTTCTAAAACAAACTTTCTTAGTATATTCGCGTAAATAATTAGCGCCATCGCTCCAAAAACCACTATAAATATTAGATTTTCCAGGAAGGAAATCACAAAAACCATGAACACGACATATATAACAGAAAATAACGCGGCATTAAACAAAGTGACGTTATTTATAATTATTTTCTTCATAGGAGTTAAGCACTCTATACCACATTTTATGAAAAAAATCCATTAAGCTTTTCGGAAGCAGCAACTGGATAGTTGTGAAGATTTAGTATTTATTTGTTGGCAACTTATTTCCGCCTAGATGCCAAATGGATATTTTGTTTATGCCGGCTTGGCGGACGGTTTCAATTTTTCGATTAAGACTTTCGGTGTCTTGAACAACCAAAACATCATTACCGTTTCTGGCTATCAACTCTCCAGAAGTTGTGTCTCTGCCCACTTTTGCAAATAGTGGATTTTTAAGAGCCTGCTCATAAGTGAGAATGTTCATTCTGTTGGCACCGATATCACCCGCGTAGCCATAGCTAGGCAAGCCAATCACAATCTTATTATCATCATTTACCTGCCCACGAGTGTAATTCACCACCTCGGTTAGCCACCCCAAAGGAGCGACCGGATTGCCAGCTCCGTGGTCAAACTGATAGTCATAAGCCATGATTACGATATAATCAACTGGCAAATCATTAAAATCAGTTAATTTAAATTTATACCAGCCTTCTTCGGTTTTGTTGCTAACCGGCGGCAAATCAACCATCAGTTGCTTACCATTTTGATGGAGAGCTGTTCCTAGACGATTCACAAAATTTAAATACCGCTTTGTAGTTTCAGCCGACCAGCCGCCAAAATCCTCAAAATCAACCTCCACTCCGGTTAGTTTATTATCTAGCACAAACTGTACCAGCTGCCTGGTATATTGACTGTTTAGCTCATCTTTTTGCAAAAACTTATCCATATCAACCTGATACGAGGAGGAAATTGTCACAAATTGTTGCTTGGATAAATTACGAACTTTCACTATTTCCATTTCCGAATATCCGTTGCAACCATATAAATCCGTGGTCATTAGTTCTAAAATACCACCATTTTTTATAATAAAATATTCCGGCTTGAGAACATCAAAACCATAAACCTGAGCCTCGTCCAAAGCTCCACAAGCCGGCGATCCAGGATAAAGCCACGCCATCATCAGTGAAGAATTGGTGTCGGAGGTCATATTATTTTCAGTTTTTATTTGCTCAAACTCATAGATAATTCTCTGCAATTCACCAACATCAGCATTTTGCGGCGTTTGATTATAAATCATCAGCCACGACAACAAAGACGCCAGAATCATCGCCAATCCGGAGCTATACAAGGTAATATCTTTATTTTTAATCGTAATTTTTCCTATAAGTCCCATATTTTTGGGTCTTCTTCACCGTCAATTTTGAAGTAAGCGACGCCTTTCAGATTATATTTCTTGGCCAAATTATGCTTATCCTTCGCCGCCGACGCTTCCGAATAAGTAGCAAATCTAACCGTAACTTCTTGTTTTGTCAAGTTGGCAAACAACAAAGCTCTGGCGGCATTCTCAAAACCTTTGGGCGTACCAGCCGGCACCGGTAGAGCTGTTAGTACCCGATACGGGGAAGTATTGGGAAAGTAGGTAAACACGATCTCACCGCTCGTAGTGCGCCCACGCAGAGTACTGTATTCCTGAGACAACTCTCTAAACCGCGGCACATTTAAAGTAGCAACACGCTGATAGTCGCGATACCAGTCTGGAGCTACCTGCACGTCCCATACCCGACCGTAAGTGGGAATACCCAAATATACTTTATCAGCTGGAAAATCCCGCACTGCCAATTTGACAACTTTCTCTACCCAATCCTTGTCCGCTACCGGCATGTAGGGTTGGCCGGTACGAGCGCTGTTTAGAGTCAAATCCGCCCGCTGTTGGTCGTAGGCCATTATTTCTATACGATCACAATGCTGGCCAATTTCACTATAATCATTGGCATATTCAATCACCGCCGGCACGCTTCGCCACCTGTCTTCCGGTGGTGTCCTGGCTTCAATAGCGCAAGTCAGGAGCTTGTTGCCTAAAGCTTGATTTAGATCCCGCAAAAACTGGGAAAAATAATCTTTAGTGACGGCCAATTTTTGTTCATAATCAATGTTGATACCGTCATAACCATTATTCTTGACCAAATTCACAATATCTTTAATATGAGCCTCACGCTGCTGGCTATTGCTCAATACCTGATGGATTTGTTCTCCTTCAAACCAAGCAATGGTGGGAATTATCTCTATTTTTTCTTTTTTAGCCAAGCTGAAAAAATTTTTCCACTCTCGACTGTTCAAATCCGTTTTGGTGATGATTTGGCCATTTTTATCAATTTCATAAACAAAAGGATAGATAGTGTCCAACTTTTTGATGTTTTTGGTAGCACTCTCCAAGCCCATTTTGTCCTGCCACCAGGGTATCCAGCCGGCGATTTTTAGACTGGAGGAACTGGTCTTGGTCTCTGCGGCTAAAGATATTGACGGGAAAAATAAAGAGCCAACCGCCAAAATAACGGCTAAAGCTCCCGCCATCGGCCGCTGAAAATGGGAAAAGCTAAGGGATTGGTGGGTTTGAGCAGGTAAAGACTTGGAGGCTCCAAAAAATACTGAAAACATAAAACGATTATCGCTAAAAATTAAAGTTGGTTATATCACTGATGACGACCATCACCACCTCATCTTACAAGCAAAACAAATCTACCGCACGCACACGTGTGAGATGTCTTGGAAACGGTGCTGGTATCTGTCTCCAATCTCAGTTGGCCCGGGAATGTATACGTGTCGCTCAATAGAAAAATTGCGGCGATTGTTGTCTAGTCTACCCACCAAAATCACTTCCCTATACACATCATCCGCTCGCCAAATATTACTGCCGGAAACCTTATCCACCCACCTGGAAAATCCTCGCGGACACGTCAAATCTGGATTTTCCGGCTGTGGTGTTGGTTGTTCTACTTCTTCCGACTCCGGCGTTGGCACTTCCACTTCCTCCGGCACACAGTTATTTGATTCATCATATTCATAACCAACCGGAATTTCCACCTGATTGCCTTCAATATTTGGACATAAGTCAATTACCGGATCCTCAACCGGCTGACAACTCTCGCCCACCACCTCATATCCAGCTGGAACGATAATCTGCAAACCGTCCAAATTTGGACAGACATCAATCAGCTCTTCCGGCTGATAACAATTCCCTTCTTCATCAACCAAATACCCCACCGGCACTTCAGCTTGCGCGCCGTCAAGGTTGGCACAAACATCAATTACCGGTTCTTCCTCAACCTCAACCAAAGTACCGGTTAATTTAACCTCCGAAATATCAACCCGATCGCTACCCATGGCCGAATTGGCACTCACCGTTACAAACAAAACCAAATCTTCCACCTCAGCACTTTCCGGTAACAAAACACTCACATTTCCGATCTCCTCCGGCTGAGAACCAGCCAGGCCGATTATGGTTTCCAAAATATGACTCTCTCCGCCTACTGTAAAACCATAGGAAAAAGTATCCGGCGTTGCTCCACCGTCGAGCAAGGTAGAATCGTAAAAGAAAGAAAATACTAAATCAGTATGTTTTGAAGCGTCAATATTCCCCGAAGTAAAGGCTGAACCAATATGAACCCTATGCGTAAACTGTTCAAATAATGTAGCCGCTGAAGCCTCAGCCGACCACCAAGGAGCCAACATCAATCCCATCATTAAAATAAAAGATAAAAACAAACTCACTCCCGCCCCAAAAATTGGTTTCAACTTGATGTTAAACATAATTTATAAACTTAAATTACTAAATGTCGTAATCAGAATATTTAAAATTATATGTTTATTCCAGACGTTTGAATAATTATTTTTGGGGATAGAGATTTTTTTGGTGTTTTATTTTTTGTTCTTTTGTATCCTGTGATTCGTAAACCGACAGAGATTTCCCCAACCATTCATCAAAAGCCAGTCCCACACCCACCAAATGCAAGACAGTGCCTCCAGCCAAACTAATAATCAAACTCGCTAAAATAATTTTCCAAGTCGGGTAACGATGTCCACGCTTGGTGTAGCGAAGGACGCGAGCGGAAAATATCATAGCCAAAACAATAATGAAAAACCAAAGATAAGGCAAAACCTCAACCAAAAATGTAAAAATGCTCTCCTGAGTAGCGTCAAGGAATATATATCTATGAAAAGAAACCACAAATAAAGTTACCGCAATCGCAATTGCTCCCACCAAAGTCCCGACCAACCACAGCCCCCACACCAAACCCTGCTGCAACAAAAACCGCGAACGAGGCCAAGGACAAACCTTATCCTGCTCAATTCTATCCATGACAATTTTCTTTAGCCGGTATTCGGAATTTTCCTTGTTCATATCGTTCATATACGTATTGAATCTTGATTTAGTGCATTATAAAGCTGTTTTTTGCCGCGGTAAATCAGCGTTCCCACCGAACCAATGGGAATTTTGAGAATATCGGAAATTTCCTCATATTCTAAATGTTCAAAATAACGCAAGGTTAGCACCTCGCGATATTTTTCGTCTATAGTCAACAACGCTTGATTTAAAGCTCCAATATCAATATTTTTGTCAAAAATAATATCCGGCGCTTCTTCTGTTGAACTGATGAAGTCCAAGACCTCAGCACTGTCGGCAATCAAATGCCCTTCCGGGCGCACTTTGCGTTTGCGGTACCAACTAATCGCTTCGTTATGAGCAATTCTATATATCCAAGCCGAAAACGACATCGTCATGTCAAAACTGTTTAGATTTTTGTAGGCTTTAATAAAAATTTCCTGTAAAACATCCAGTTGGTCATCGAGATTTTTTACCCCCAAGCGGGCGATGTAGCGTTTTAATCTAGCCTCATAGCGCTCCACCACAAAACCAAACGAGCTAGGCTCGCGCAAAGTCATAGCGACAATTTCCCTGTCGGTCAACGCTGAAGATTGATCTTGATCCATAAATCTCTACTCTATGGTGACACAAATAACCGAAAAATGAAAATGAAAAGGCCCGCTTGAATATAAATATCCAAGCGGGCCCGTGTTACGTTACGCTAACGCTGTGCGTGGGCGCAATGGATTGTTTTTAGCTACAAAAAACAATCCAAAAGCGCCCAGCATGACCAAAAGCAATGTTCCCGGCTCGGGGACGTTGTTAGTTATTCCATTGCTTATATGGACGTTGTCAACGCCCAAAAAGCTTGAAAGAACCTCATCCCCGACATTCACTGAAAAAAACTTCAGCGCCATGTCCCCGGCAAGCGGAGCCAAAAAACTCTCCGCATGCCATCCGGTGAGACCAAAGTCTCCAACTGTCGCGACTTGCGACAACACATTGGACCACACTGGTACCCCTCCAATTAAAACTTCTAGAGCAAAGCTCGCGAAGTCATTGAAGGGAAGGTAGTCCCCGGCCTTAAAAAACCAGTCGAAGGAGAGAGTCTCTCCCATACTGATAAAAAAGGGCGACGACACCAATGTGGTGACATTCTGTCCGGCCTCAATGAGGGCAAAATACTTGCCCTCAGTTGCGAGCATCGTCACGGGTGTGTTCACATTAAACGTGTGAAACTCCGTCACGACACTTGCGGCGGTCGGATTTCCAACGACGGCCCAACCGGATAAATCTCCGGTCTCAAACCCGCCGTTGATAGGAACAGCTTTGGCCGCTGTCGCGGAAAAAATCAACGACAGCGAAATTAGCATCAATGTCAGCGTTGCTTTTTTCATAAAGCAACCTCCTTTTAAAAAATTTAAAAAAGAACTACTCGATTCCCGATTGACTTAAACCTCAAGACCGCTCAGGCCTGCCTAATGTATATTATATTTTTCTTTTGTCAATGGTTTTTTAAGACAATTTTTGGGACAAACGCTTGTAAATTTATTGTATTTGTTGCATAGTGTGAGACATGACTTTTCCCATGCGTTTAAATAAATATCTAGCCGACCAAAAAATCGCTTCCAGACGCGAAGCCGACCAGCTTATTTCCGACAAAAAAGTGTTGATCAATGGCCAAGTCGCCGTGCTAGGCCAGCAAGTACAAGCTGACGACAAAGTAGAAATAAAAGGCAAAACCAAAGATTTGCTTTATTTGGCTTATTACAAAGGCCGAGGCATCATCACGCACTCACCAGCTGGGTCCGAGGTGGATATTGCTACTCGCCTTAAACAAGATTATGGTTTAAAAAACATCAACCCTATCGGCCGCCTCGATAAAGACTCAGAAGGCTTGATGATTTTGAGCAACGACGGCCGTTTGACCGGCCCCCTGCTTGACCCAAAGCAAAACCATGAAAAAGAATACGAAGTGACCGTAGACAAAGCCGTCACTAAAAGTTTCCTAAAAATTATGGCTTTGGGAGTAAAGATTGAAGGCTATCAGACCAAGCCAGCCAAAGCCAAGCCACACCCAACCAACCAAAAACGCTTCAATCTCATAATCACCGAAGGAAAAAAACACCAAATCCGCCGCATGTGCGCCGCCCTTGGCTACCAAGTGCAAAGCCTGAAGCGAGTGCGGATTATGAATATAAAGCTGGATCAGTTAAAGCCTAATCAATACCGGAAGATTACTGGTGAAGAAAAGCAGATTTTGTTTAAAGATTTGGGGTTTGGCTCTTAGTAGAGCTACTTTACCCTTTCTTCCTCTCCCCCTCTTTCAGCTTCGACTTACGCAAACGTACATTTTGAGGAGTAATTTCCAAATACTCATCATCAGACATAATTTCCAGCCCCACTTCGATAGAAATAACTCTTGGTGGTGTCAAAACTATGGCATCATCCGAGCCGGAGGCGCGCATGTTTGTGAGCTGCTTGCCTTTAGTGGGATTTACGGTCATTTCCTCACCCTTTGAAGTATTACCAATCACCATTCCTTCATATACTTCCGTACCGGCTCCGATATAAAGCTGTCCACGATCCTGCAAGCCAAACAAAGCAAAGCCAAGCGCCTTTCCTTGTATCATTGAAATCATTGAACCGGCCTGGCGTTTCTTGATTTCACCGGCGTATGGCCTAAAGCCCAACACTCGTGAAGCCAAAATCCCCTCACCTTTGGTATCAACAATAAACTGATTTTTGTATCCCAAAAGACCGCGTGTTGGGCCTTCAAAAATAAGTCGCACCTGATTTTCGTGCATTATCATATTGGTCATGATAAAAGCGCGATTGCCAAGCCGTTCGATTACCGCACCCTGAAACTCAGAAGGAATATCGACAGTCACCTCTTCAAACGGTTCAGTCTTGGTGCCGTTTTCTTCTTTAATAATTACTTGTGGCTGTGACACAGCCATTTCGTAGCCTTCACGACGCATATTTTCGAGTAAAATCGCGATGTGCATTTCACCACGTCCCCGCACTTCAAAATTGTCGCCGCTGGAGAAATCTACCTGCAAACCAACATTGATTTCCAATTCTTTTTCCAATCGTTCGCGGATTTGTCTTGAGGTCACAAACTTACCTTCCCTACCGGCAAATGGTGAAGAATTGGGCATAAATTGCAAAGCGATGGTTGGTTCATCGACAGCAATCGCTGGCAATGGCTCAGCTGTTTCATTGTTGGTCAAAGTGTCACCGATATTGATATCAGCAAATCCGGCAATCATCACGATATCACCAGCAAAGGCTTCCGGTGTTTCTTGTTTTTGGACACCTTTAAAAGTAGAAAGCTTTACCACTTTGCCTTTAGCGGTTTCAGTGCCTGGGTGTTTAACAAATAACGACTGATTAGCTTTGATTGAACCCTCATAGATACGAGCTACCGCCAGCCGACCAAGGAAGTTGTCATAACCAAGATTAAACACCTGTGCGCGCAAATCTTCGCCTTCCACATAGCCGCGAGCCGGCGAAACCTCCTCAATAATAACATCAAGTAGCGGTGTGAGGTCTTTCAACTCATCACTCATTTTACGCTTGGCGGTACCATCACGGCCAACAGCGTAGACTACGGTAAAATCAGACTGGTCATCATTGGCTCCCAGCTCAAGGAAAAGCTCAAGTACCTGCTCCTCGGTGCGGTCTGGATCGGCAGCCGGCTTGTCTATTTTATTGATGATCACAATCGGCTTTAGTCCTAGTTCCAAAGACTTCTTGAGCACAAAGCGGGTCTGTGGCATTGGCCCCTCCTGCGCGTCTACCACCAAAAGCACAGAGTCAATAGAGCGCAGCACCCGCTCCACTTCCGAACCAAAATCCGCGTGACCAGGCGTGTCTACGATGTTGATTTTTGTGCCTTTGTATTCGACTGAGGTGTTTTTGGCGTAAATCGTAATCCCGCGCTCACGCTCGAGCGCGTTGCTATCCATAGAAGCCTCGCCCTCGCGCGCGCCGGTCTGCTCCATCAAAGCATCGGTCAAAGTGGTCTTGCCGTGGTCTACGTGAGCAATAATGGCGATATTACGAATTTCTTGTGACATAAAATAAAAGTGTTAAAAACTAAAAACAATAAAAACCTCACCCGCTTAACAAAAACGAGAGGAGTGCATCAACTAAGACAGCTGAAACGCTCAAAAGTGTGGTTAGAATACAGATAAAATCAAGTTTTGTCTACCTCTAAAATAGAATTCAACTTGTTGTACAGCGATTTTTGCCGGCATTTTTTAACTTTGACCGGATTTTTGCGCTACTAAAATCATTTTTTCCTGACGGCTCAGCTTTTTTATACAAGCTTCCCTCTTGGCCGCCTCCATTCTACTGCGGCAAATTTCAGTATAGACCAAAGTCACCGGCCGGCGAACTTTGGTATATTTGGCACCGATTTTGGCTTGATTGTGTTCATTGAGTCTTCTGTCCGTATCGGTTGTAATGCCGGTATAAAGCGTGTCGTCAGCGCACCTCAATATATACACAAACCAACAATCGGATTTCATAAACTGCCATTAAAAGCCTGGTTGGCAAACCAAGCAAACACAAGCGCGGAAAACAAAATCACCAGAAACTTAAGCATTGGCTTTATTTGTAATCACATTACGCTTGCGCCAGGTAAGATAGAATATGATTAAAAGTAAAATAATTCCCAACGGATAGTGTACATAGCTGGATTTGAGCATTGAAAAAATCGAACCGCCGAAGAATTTTTGAAAAGTATATATTTGGGACAAAGTTTTAAAATAATCCTCCACAACCACATCTTCACCAACAATCAAAGCGTATTTGCCAAAATTATCAGGCGTACTAACCTCCACCCTATATACGCCAGGGCGCAAATCGGCGACAAAATCCTGGCTTTGACTAAAAGATAAGCCTAGGATTTTATCTTCCCTATCCTGCCAAATTATATCACTAGCCAACCGACCAATCTCAGACACGCCACCTTTATCCTCATTTTGTTGTACCACAATCAAAGACAAGGCACTTGGTTCCTTTCCTTTCTCTTGAGCCAGAGCCAAAGTGAGTTTTGTTGATGTTCCGATAGCAAATTCATACATATGCGGATCACCCGTGAGTTCACCCAGATACTCACTTTGCAAATTTAAATCACTGTTGATAACCGACACTTCATAAGGAAGAGTCACGACATTTATAATAGGATTATAGGCCCAAGCCGGAGTAGCCAACAAAAAATAGCCTAAAATAAACGGTAAGATGGATTTAAATAACATTCCTTTATCATAACAAGAAAACAGCCGATTCTAAAGAATTGGCTGTTTTTATCTTTTATTTTTATGCTGGTTTTAGTATCTTTCGTGATTATGCTTTTCGTAGCTGTTGATAATTCCTGCTTCACGTAGAATTTCTTTGACAGTCACGTGATCGTTGGCTTGACGGGCTGCTCTCAGAGCATCGCCCTGTTCGGGGGTTAATCCCTCCACCCAGCCTCGGTGTTTGTGTTTATGTTTGCCTTTATTATGGGCTTTTTTAATAACTTCCCGCAAATTTGCCACTTTCTCCTCATCAAAACCCGCCTTCAGCAAAACATCACGCGCTTTATCAATCTCACCTTGAGACTTCAATTCGCGAGCCTGCACCAAGGCCTGTATTTGCTGCTCAGAAAAACCGGCTTTATTTAATTGTTCATTACCGACATAAGCCTGTACTCCGGTCGCAGTCACGGCAAAGGCGGCAATGGCTATCAACAACGCTTTTTTTGATTTCATGTGTCCGAATTTAAACTTTTAAGCAAAAACTTAAACTTTGTGAATTATCTTCACTCTCTTTACTACGAATGCGAGAAATGCTTATTTCATCAATTCAGAGTTTGAAAATGATTCCACAATTTTGCAAGACTACCCCAAGCTCCGCTGTCGTAGGCGACTCTGGTTTTGCAGGTGTCTAGCTCGTAGTCTTCACCCGCCCTTGTGATTTTAAATTTATAATCCACTCCCCCGTCACTCGAAGCGCAATTTGTGGCTAGACCCTTTTGTGATTGCTGTTTTAGGATTTTGGTGTCAACATTTCTTGTGAGCTCAGTCCGCAGAGAGCGCGGTATGATTCCTTCTTTACTCACTGTTCCGACGTTTGTTTTTTTCACCAGCACTCGATAAGAGCCATCAGACAACAGCTGAAAAGACAAACAACCTTCCCTCTGGCAATTACCATAAGCCTCGCCTACAATGGAAAAATCGCTGTACGTATCTTCTTTTGAGATGCCGGAAAATTTAAAGCTATAGCCGGTAAGGTAAAAATAAAAGCCAGCCACCAACCCAATGGTAAAAGTAATTAAAATACTTAATCTGTCTTGTTTGGTTATCATGTCGGTATAATTATAGCATTACCAAATAGAAAACAGCCCGACACTGGAGATGTTGGGCTGTTGTTTGTTTTTTACTTTCTATCAGCAGTGGTAATGCCGTCGAAGTGTTCTTCTTTTTCGTCGGCCTTGGTGGGCTGCACCACGCCGTCCTTGTGCTCAGGATGAGTATAAATAGAATACAACTTCAAATCAGCATCGCCGGTGTTAATGACATTGTGCCAAGTGCCGGCTGGAATAATGACCACAAAATCGTCGGTCATGGCAAATTCTTCAGTGTTGTTTAGCACCAGCTTGGCCTGACCTTTCTCCACCCGAATAAATTGATCCAAACCATGGACTTCATTGCCAATTTCCTCGCCCGCTTTCAGACTCATCAAAACCAACTGCATGTAACGGCCGGTAAACACCACCCGCCTATAGTCGGTGTTGTTTAAGGTTTCTTCTTCAATATTTTCCAAATAATGTACGCTCATAGTTGTTTATTAGATTAACACCACTAATAATGTCTATTATAGCACACCTATTTTTAGCCGTTAATTTTCTTAAATAAGATCGAACGGTATTTCTTTTATGTCAGTGACGCACACCGCCTGCAAATCATTTTCCGCGCTAAAGATAGGCAAAAGATGAAATTGCACCACTCCTTGCACCTTAGTACCTGGAGTAAATGACATGCGGTCATTAGTCAGGCTGTGCGTACCTTCAAAGGTTTCCGGTATATTCACCATGACCAAGCCGCCAGTGTTGACCAAGATATCTCCCGGTGACTCAAAACTAATATCCACCACACCCGGATTTTCACCACACAACGCCACCTCACCCAAGCGGACGACATGATTGTGCCAGACAGGATCATTGGCATCCACCTGCAACTCGCTATCCAAAACTCCAGCATGAGTCGCAGAAACAACGATAGCATCAGTACCTTTTTCGGTAATAACACCATAACCAACCGCTCCGCTTTCACCCTGAAGCGGCATCAAGCCAAGAGAATTCATCTGCGCGGTAAATTCCTTATTACCGATAGTAACTTTGGCATCATGCAAATGATGATCTACTTCACCAGCTTCGTGAGTATGACCATCATCAACATGACCATCTTCACTTACTATCGGAGTTGGGACGTTATTAGTTTCCGGTTGGTTATTTTTATTGAAAGCAAAAATCCCCACCACCAAAACCAGCACCCCCGCGCTTAAAATTACTAAATTCTTATTCATGATTTATTTTTATTAGACTCAACTTCCCACCATCGTCGGCTAACGACGAGGTAGTTTGTTGAAAAGTTGTTAAATTTTAGATTGTGACAACAAATTACTTACTGCACACTTAAAGATTATAGCTTATTGATTTATTTTTTAAAGTAGTTATACTTAAGTATCTAACTTTACTTTATACATCTATGGAAAAACCAGACCTTATTTTTAATCAAAATTGCTCAGTTCGTAAAGCCTTGGAAATTATCGGTGGCAAATGGTCAATTTTAATTTTTAACGAATTGCTTAAACACGAAATTCTGCGTTTTGGTGAACTCCGAAAAGTGTTGGGTAATGTCAACACCCGCACATTGACCTCCACCTTAAGACAATTGGAAGAAGTCGGCTTGATCGCCCGCAAAATCTACAGTGAAATCCCGCCCAAAGTTGAATACTCCCTTACCGCCAAAGGCAAAGAGTTGAAAGAGGTGCTAGTGCAACTCCAGCTCTGGTACGAAAAATGGCATTAAAAGCCCCAATGCTAAATATCATGGTCAATCTCCACTTCCTCGTAAGTGTCTACGTTCGGGGTGGATGGTTCTTCAGATTCAACCTCATGACTTTCCTCAACTTCTTCACTTATCATTTCTGTTTCTGTGTCAATCACCAAAGGAGCTGGGGCTGAATCCGTCGCCGTAAATTGCAAATGCAGACTCTTGGCAACCACATACCCACTCACATCACCAGATGAAGCCAAATAACCCTTAAAAATAATATCAACTTCACAACTCTCACCAACATGATTATTTTGATTCATTAAAAAACCAAGGGACCAAGGGTTTGTAAACGAAACTTCACTGCCGACTAAGCTAAGGAGGCTTCCGGAAAAAACCAGCGGCCAGCCCGCTTCCACGATCAAATCATCACAGAAAGCGGGCTGGCCGCTGGTTTTTTCTACCAACACGTCATAAACCAATTCCTCGACATTGTCCAAATGAGGTGTCAATATCACTTCCAAACCACCTCCTTCCAGCTGTCCGCCAACAAAAACCAAAGAAGTGTAATTGGGACTAATGGAGAAATCCAAAGTTTGCGCTTTTAAGGAATTATCCACACTAGTCTCAATATCTTTAAGGTAAGAAAATGTTGAGTCGTCAAACGTACTCTGTCCAGCCAAAATCACCAGAAAAGCTATTGCCGCCGTCGCCATTGTCAAGCGCGGCTTGATATCATGATAAGCTTGAGCTGTATCAGATGATAACGAAATCTTTGCTTCCGTTACCACTACTTTTTTTTTCTCAATCGGCTTTATGTCCAGCAAACGAGTTCTTACCACTACCGGCAGCACCTCTTTGGCCGGTAGTTTATTTGGATCAAAAGGAGCCACCACCAAAGGCATAATCATTTCTTTAGTAAATTTAATTTGTCGTATCCGCCTAACCTCTCGCCAGATTTTGGCAAGCTCGTCCAGAATTATCAGCAAAGCCGGAATACCCACCAAAAAAGCAAAGCCCATAGGCTGTCTGGCAAAATCCAACACAAAACCAACGTAGGGCAAGTCAAACACTACCTTGCCAATTACGTTATTTGGCGACACCAAATTTGCGTCGGCTTCTTCATTGGCATCACCCTTGGTAACAAAAAAATCTACTCCGCTCACATTTTCCATTCCAACAATCCGGTGCGTGGTGGGAATTTTTGAATTTTCCTCCGTAAAGGTTATAACATCGCCAATTCCATAATTAGCAGCCTCTTTAATCACCACCACCGCTCCCGTCATGATAGCCGGCTCCATGGAACCTGATTTTACGATTTTTGCATCAAGAAAATCAGCTGCCGGCACGGAAGGCGCGACAAACAAAACTCCCAGCCCAACAATAATCAGCCCGCAGATACCATATAGAAGAAAAGAAAATATTTTACTCATACCTAACGATTGTTACCCCTAACTAAACTGATAATAGCTTCTCGCACTCCCTCCAGCCGCGAAGTACTACCGACAATCGACTCAAAGGCTTCACTATTTATCGGAGCGGCTGGCTCTGCAGGAGTAGCAGGTGAAGCTGGCATAGCGGGACTGGCCGGAGCAACGGGCGTACTAGGCGATGAGGGCATACTGGGCGAAGTTGGTTTTGCAGGCTGAGCTGGACTGACTGGATTAGTAGGATTGGCGGGCGAAGCCGGATCAGCTGGTTTTGCAGGTTCTGCCGGTTTGGCTGGCTCTGCCGGAGTAGCTGGCACACTAGGTTTTGGATTATTGTTCCAATCATCTTCCCAATCATGATCTGGCTTGCACTTTTTATCTTTTTTATCCTTGCATTCCGGCTTTGGGTTGTCTGGCTTAGGCTCTAAAGCACATTTGAAGCCTTGATTATTTTTGGCCTGTACCGCCCGCAAACTCACGTCCACAGTCATTGAATCAGTCTGAATTATATTGCCCACTTGACTGCCATCACAACTGACAGCCGCCGTGGCGAGATTGACATTCAGCCGACCGGCACACCACAGTACCCCCACATTATTTAGTGAATTAGCCGCCCACGACTGGCCGACAGTGGAATCAGCCAAAGGGTAAGTGATGTCGTCCAGCAAAATATCCGCTGTATTCACCACTCCGTCACCAAAAATCACCCCTTCCCCCACATCAAAAGCACTGTTTTTATTATCATCCAACCAAGCAAATAATTGCAAATGACTAGACAGTTCCCCACTCTCCGGGGTGAAGTCTACCAGACTTTCCGGCTCATTGATGCCATTTTCATAGTCCTGCAAATTCTTGAAATCAAGACAAACATAAGCCGGATTCTTTTTCACTTTCAGTCCGATGTTGTTTCGTCCATAATCTCCGGGCTTTACGTCGTCAAAGTCAAAAAAGTGATCCGCCCCAGGCACCAAATCTTTCAACTCCCAAGTCAAAGGCGACTGCAAAAGGCCGTTGTACCAAGTTTCACTGCTGATAGTTAATTCCAATCCGTCCTTTTTATCATTATCCTTACTTTTCTTAGTGGCAAAAGTATAACCGGCTTTTGCGCCGTCAGCCGAAAGCAATACCAACATCAACACCAAGCTCCCGCTCAGCATCATTATTTTTGCTCCTCGTTGGTAAAAGATTTTTGGCATGAATAGCTAATTACACTAATATCAGCATCTACTCCCCTTCCTCTAAATAAATTTAATTGATAATTGGCGGTAAAGTGGCGCAATTTAGCGCGCTAAAGGCATCTAGGTCATAACCGTCAGCCAAAGCTTCAAATGGCGCTCGGGGCGACACGTCTGTCAAACGCACATACTTTGCCCAAGACAATCCAGAACTCGCCAAATCTGCCTCTGCGTCACGGTCAATGCTGGAAGCCACCAAGTACCAATTTGTACCGTCTTGACTAACCTCAATTTTTACTTTCTCTACCGGATAGCTAGTACCACCTGTCACTTCCCAAGCTCGCAAATCATTGCCCGGCCCGTCAACAATATAACCATCACCAAATTCAACGATAATCCATCCGCCCTCAACTTCATTTACGTCAGGATTAAAACCAAGACTAAAGAAACTGCTTGAGACTACCGGATTGTCAAACGCGGCTCCAGAACTCTGTGGAGCACCTAAAGCAAAGGCTGGGTTTGAGCGGTCAAGATCAATCGTCGTGCCGTTTTTTCGCACTCCTTGAGAATAATCCACCACTTTAGTGGCGTAGGTTTGTTCTGGTGTACAGGTCAAATCCACTTTTTGACACATAAAGTTTTCATTGTGTCTGGCTTGCACGGCGTGAAAAGAAACATCAGCCGTCAAAGAATCAGTCTGGCTTTCATTACCCAGATGCGCTCCCGCACACTGGAAACCACCATCAGCCGGCTCGCCCGCAATAGTGTTTCCGTTGTTGTCACCAGCTGGATTTATAGCATCTCCAAAACCATCTTGTGGCAATGGCATTGGCGTGATGTCACCAAAGCACCAAGCCTTACCGATATAATAAGCAGTCGCACCTGTTACCGGCCCGCCCACATTACCTTCGTTCCAGATGTTAGATTGAGAATCAGCTAGCGTGATTGGGTATGGTTCGTTCAAGGACAAATTTCCGATTGCAGCCGGGCCGGAAATAACCATTTCGTCATCTTCCAGCACATTGTCGCCATCATCAGCCCACCAGATAAAATTGGTCAACATCGCCAATTCACCCTCGCCCACTCCGGGATTACCACAAGTACCGTCCACCAAAGATTCAGGCTCGGTACAGCCGTTGTCGTTGTTTGAAGTTAGGGTGATATCAGCGCACATGTAAGCGTCATTGGTGTCAACATGAATTGAAATTGTGTCCTCACCATAATCTCCTGGTTTAACATCATCAAAATTAAAAAACTTTTCAATGGTCAGATTCCGTTTTGTCCATGAAGTGACTTCACTAAAAACACCATTGTAATAACTTTCATTATCAATCAAAAGGTCAATCGCCCCCGCCGTAAATACGTTGGCCACCGAAGTCTCAACATCAGAAAAGAAAGCTTTGGTAGCACCAAAAGTCAACGCGCCCCCGACCACTATTATCATCGCCAAACTCAAAAAAATTCTTTGCATAAGTAATAATTATTGTAATAAAATATGATAAATATATTGATAAACTAATCACGCTGATCCCCTTCAGCCCGCAGAGCGCGACCTACGGTCGCGCTCTGAACGGCTAGAGAGAAACCACTAAAACACTCTTAATTAGTGTTTAGAAAACATCCACCTGGAAATCACTTGAATATCCACTTCCGATTGGATGCCATACAGAGTTTAGAGCTGAAACTGGAAGGACTGCGTTTACAACACCATAACCACCGTCAGCAAGCCATAATTGAACAGCGAAAGCGTATGAAGTACCAGTGAAGTAACTACTATCAACCGTAATAGTATATTCATCGGCAACTCCAGATGGGGTAGCTGTTATACCTAATGGAAGTGGTACATTAGCACCCCAGTTATCTCCACCGTTTGAGACATTAAATACACGATAAGTAAATGCTCCATTGTAGAATGAAACCTGAGCATCCTGCACTCCATTGTTTTCGTAATCAAGCACAACAGCAAAGAAGTCGTTTGTTTCTGAAAGGTTTTTTGGCGTGTTAACCACAAACTTTACATCTCCACCACCATTCACAGAACGAGTTACTGAAAAATCATTCCAGCCAGAGTCAAGAGTAATGAAGTCAACTGGCTGAGCATTTCCAGTACCGTTGTGTCCATTTGCCCATCCCCCATAGGCAGTATCGGTGTTTAGAGTACCGAAGTTTTGACCAACCTCCTCTTCATCACCATCGTTCAAACTAGAACAATCAAAGTTTGGATTGTGACGAGTCTGCACGGCGTAGAAACTAATATCAGCTGTCAATGAGTCAGTCTGAGCTAGATTGTAATTTGCCAATGGGTCTAATTCCAAGTTACTGCCATTGAAGACTCCAAAACCGTACTCAATAGTACTGCTGGTAGTAGCACCGGCAGCTACAACGCCCAGTTTCTGCCATTGACCGCTAATAGCGTCCAAAGTACCGGTAGCCGAACCGAACTTGAAGGACAAGAATTGTCCCAGTTCACCATCACCACCAGTCTCATCATCAGCAGCCGCTTCCGGGCCATTGATACCATTATCATTATTTTCCTTTTCTTCTACCAACACGCAAACATGGGCTTCGTTGGCACCGTTTTCCAATTCATAAATCACCTTGCCGTGGTCAAGCGGCTTTAGGTCAGCAAAAGCAAATGACAGGTTATTTCCTGTACTACTGGCAGTAAACTGCACCTCTTCATCAGTCACGTTGACACCCTCATGGCTGATATTCTTGACCTCCAAGGTCACTGAACCAGCCGTGAAGATGTTGCCGGTTGAGGTTTCTGTATCGCTAAAGAAAGCACCGGTACCGCCAATCACCAAAGCGCCGGCAAAGACGATGACTCCCAAGCTTTTAATAATTTTATTCATAAAGTAATAGCTAAATAGTTACGTTGATAATTCCCCCACATTTAATAAATTCCTTAAAACGAGAAGTAAAAAAGTTAATTTTTACAATTTTACCTCTCCATGAGGATATTTTAGTGTGGTCTGCCATAAAATGATACAGCTGCCAATTGGCCCGAAAATGGCGAAGCCATTTTCGGGCCAATTGGGGATAAGTTAGTTAAAAACCTTGAAAAACAACATAATTATTATCCACAGCCCCTGTGCAAAACCATTGTAAAAAGTCTGTATAAAGCTGGTATAAGTGGTTGGTAAAGTAAAAAAACCAAAAATACAACACGGGTTTTGTAGATAGGAAATACCCAACATCTTGAATCCCTAAAATATTATCCCTTGCTGTTCACACTAAAAAAGCCGGTCAAGCAAGCTTGACCGGCATAAAATCCCAACATCTATCTCCCCGGCTCGTCAACTTCGTGTAATTGCCAAAACCAAAGAGCGAACCCACCGATTTCGTTGTCATCATGTTCATACAACGCCTTCGTAACCCAAACCCCGAGCTCAAAATACGTCGCTTCTTCTGGATGTTCAAGCCAGTAGCTAAAATGCTCCACCAGTTCGGTGTGCACATCCGCTTCTGCAACGGCTTTATTAAATTTAGCTTTAATAAAAAACAAATGTCTTTTAAAAAGCCGCATCCACTCTTCCCCGCCAAGAACACATACTCCGGACAAAGATACCGGTAATTTTGCCAACTTCTTCTCATTGACCTCAGCCAAGCCTAAGTCTTTGAGGAGACAAATATACCCCCAACCGATATCAACTTCCCACTTTTTAAGGGAAGTTTTTGGTGAAGTCTGGTAGGCGTGGTGATTGTTGTGCAACTCTTCCCCGCCAATCAATATCCCTAGAGGGAAAATGTTGCGAGAAGCGTCGGGAGTTTCGGTATTACGATAACCCCAATAATGCCCAATACCATTGATGACACCAGCCGCCCAGATTGGTATCCAGTAGGCTTGTATACCAAAAATTATGAGGCCAGGCAAACCTAGAATCAGCGTTTGCAACACCCCCAAAATCACCAAACCCAGCCACGGATGTTTGGAGTAGAGATTGCGCTCCACCCAATCATCAGGCAAACCGGCCGCGTATTTGCCCTGCACGTAGGACAAAATATCATCCTGCTTCAAGGCTTCTTTATAAAGCCTGGCCCCATGAGTTAGTAACTTCATGATACCAAGCTGCTGCGGACTATGCGGGTCATCGACAGTTTCACAATTGGCGTGATGTTTGCGATGCACCGCCACCCATTCATGCGTTTTCATGCCGGTTGTTAGCCAAAGCCAAAACCGGAAGAAATGTTGCACTCCTGGATGAAAATCCACCGAGCCATGGGTCTTTGATCGGTGAAGATACAAAGTCACCGATACAATGGTGATATGTGTTAAAATAAGGGCAATCAACACATACCACCACACTGAAATTTGTCCCACTAAACCAAACAATGTTTCCATGATAACCTCCGTCGTTATAAATGAACAAAAACCCGAAAGAACAACTTTCAGTTTTTATACTAACACAAATTTGACAAATGCCTATATTACAGGCCAAACTTCAACAACAGCGATGCTACTGAGCTTTTTCCCAAAACTTTTCAATCTCAGCAACGGAAAAAACATCTTCCAAAAGCTCAAAAAACAACTTTTGCTTGACGTTCGCGGATAAAAACTTTCCCGGCCCGCCGGCAATTTTTCCGCTCCTTTTCCATTCCAGATTTAGCTCATGAGTATCTTCAATCGGAAAAATCACCAACGCAATATGCTTGATGTGTTCTTCATTGTCTCTCTGCAAAACCTCCTCCGTGCGACGAATTTGTTTTTCTTTGTGCTGTCTTTTCGCGTCGTTGAGGGAATATTGTATGGCCACATCAGATTGCGCCGCCGCCTCCACATCCACTCCGACAGCCTCCTGTTTTTTATGAATAACAAAATCCATTTTTAGTTCAACATCCTGCTGCACATCAGACACCCTGATTTCAAAAGGTAAATCCTTATCAATGGAAAGCTGGCGCAAAAAATTCCTCACCACTGTTTCAGCAATAAAACCAGCCTGGCCGTGAGCGGAGTCATGATTTTCTCGTTTGTCCTTTATAACTTGGTAAGTGTCCTTTAGAATATCGGCGGTTTCATCACTACCAATTTCGCTTTCCAATATCTGCCTATCCAAAAGAGAACGCAGCTGATTTTTTGCCCTTTCCACCAAATACATCTTGAGGTGATGACGTGGCGTGGTGGCGGTATCAAGCTGGTATTCAATATCCCAATCCAAGTCGGTGATAATTTCCCCAAGCGTCCCTTCATTTTTCTGCCCTCTTTCATTTTCATAAACAAAGCTACCGGCAACATCGTCGTAGCTGGCCAGACGTGCGCCGGCAATTTCTTCTAGTTTGCATTCCGGGTCATCGAGACAAATCAAACTCTCTCGCAACCGATTCATTATTTTGAGCTTCTTGCGTTGTATCTCCAGAATTTTTTTCTGCGTTTCAATTGAGGTTTCCTGATTTTCCGCTGTTGTATTTAGACGATTTGCCAACTCAGTATACACTTCCTGAATATCATCAAGTCCAGACTTAATTTTATCCTGTCTTATCTTTTCAATCTCATTAACAGACCGCAAATCTGATTCAAAACCTTTTTGCATATTACGCTTTATTATACACGCTTAAAGTCTTTTATAAAGAAAAACAGCGCGGAATAAGTCCCCGCGCTGTTGGCAAGCAATACGATTATGATGTCATGCGCTCAAGAAAACTAAGCGCATGCAAGGTAATCGCAATTGAAATTATAGTTAAAATAATTGCGATGACCCATTTTGTAAAATCCATCTTTTCCCCCAAAAAATAACTAAAAAAACAAAAACTGCCTCCTCACCACTAAATAGCTTAAAGAGGCCTACCAACTTGCAATTATAACACAAAATCCAAATATTTAGAAATTTGTTTAATGTTCTATATTTGGCGGAGAGAGGGGGATTCGAACCCCCGATACGCTTACACGTATACACGCTTTCCAAGCGTGCGCCTTCAGCCGCTCAGCCATCTCTCCATAATTTGTTTTTTACTTATACTTACTTGCGCCCAATTCCCCAACCTACTTATCCATCTGGCGCAAGATATTTATTCTATCAGCGGCCGGCGGATGAGTGGCGAATAGGGCGTTTAATTTTTGGCCAAAAGAACGTTTTTTCTCGTTGCCAAAAGGATCGGAGATGAATAAATGAGCGGTGGCGTGAGAAGCTTTTCGCATGGGCGTGGCGTGAGCGGAAATTTTTTCTAAAGCTGAAGCCAGTCCCTCAGGATAACGAGTCAAAAGCGCGGCTGACGCATCTGCCAAATATTCTCGTTTGCGGGAAATGGCCATTTGTATCATTTTGGCGGCCAAAGGAGCTAGAATAATACCCACAATTCCGATAATTAGAAAAGCAGGGTGACGGTCTCGACTATTGCCACCATAGATAAGAGTGCGAGAAAAGAAGTCGGCCAATATCGCTACAAACCCCGCCAACACCACCGCCACCGTCATCACCAACATATCGCGATTACCAACATGAGAAAGCTCATGCGCCATTACTCCCTCCAGCTCATTTCTATCCAAAATCTGCAAAAGTCCGGTCGTCGCGGCTACCACGGCATGTTCTGGATCGCGACCGGTAGCAAAAGCATTTGGCACCGGATCATCCACAATATAGACCTTAGGCATAGGCAAACCAGCAGTAATAGACAAATTTTCTACGATATTATAAAGCTCTGGAGCCTGTTCTTTGCTGATAGGCTTGGCGTTGGTCATTTTTAAGACTAATTTGTCGGAAAACCAATAACTGCCGACATTCATCAGCAGAGCAAAAATAATCGCCACATACAATATGCCCGGTGAATTTAAATACCAGCTGACAGCATAGCCAACAGCAATAACCACGACCAAAAATATCGTCATTAAAAACCAAGTTTTACGCAGATTGCTGTCTTGTTGGGTGTATATGGTTGCCATATTCTTTTTTGTTGTTCTTTCTTTAGATTGGGATTCCTTGCGGGCTTTCAGCGGTTTGATAGCTCACATCTTCAGACCATCTCAGGAAATAACGATGCTTATATCCGCCTTTCTTTAGATAATTTTCTTCCTTTACTTTCTTGACATCTTCCGCCTTAATATCAAGCTGTTGCATGATGGTATTTAGAACCAGCATTAAATCAATATATTCATCCAAAAACTGTTCTTTCGTTCGTGCCATGACCAAAGAAGAAGCTTCTTCTTTGATTTTTTTGAATAATTCTTGCTGAAACTCCTGCACATCGGTAATCTGTACAATCTCACAGTTTTTACGCTTAGCTCGTATCATGTCCGGAATATTGTCACGAACCAATTTGTTGTAGTAAACACGAGTGACTTGTGACATGAAATTTAGAATGAAACTTTAACTGGCTCCTTCTCCACGCTTCCCTCTTCCAGTTCAAAATATTGCTCTTCTTTGAAGCTAAAAGCATTTCCAACGACATTTGAAGGAAATTGCTGCAAAGCAATCTTCAGGTCGCGGACGTTGCCGTTGTAAAAGCGACGAGCGGCTTGGATTTTGTTTTCGGTGTCGGTTAGTTCACTTTGGAGTTGAGCAAAATTTTGATTGGCTTTCAAATCCGGATAAGCTTCGGCTACGGCCAATAATTTACCCAATGAAGCCCCCAAAGCTGATTCAGCACCAGCCATGGCGGTAATTTGTTCGGCAGTTATATTGGTCGGATCAACATGCACTTGCGTGGCCTTGGCTCTGGCGGCTGTCACTTCCTCAAATACCCCTCGCTCATGAGCCGCGTAACCTTTTACTGTCTCAATCAAATTTGGAATCAGGTCATAACGACGTTTTAATTGTACGTCAATATCCGCCCAAGCTTCCTTAGTGCGTTGCACTAGGGCAACAAAATGGTTGTATGCATAAATAACATAAAGTACCAAAACGACAACTACTCCAACTAAAATCCATCCCATAAATAATTTGTCTTAAAAATTTTTAATTAATTTGATTATAACACAAGACCAAAAGCATTTCTATTGTTTTGTCCGTGAATTGAGGATGAAAAAGAGCGGCGGCCTTTAGGCCGCCGCTCTTTTTCATCCTCAATTCACCCTCCTAATACATCCCTCCACCCATGCCGCCCATATCAGGCATAGATGATTTTTCTGGCTCCGGCTCATCAGCAATAGCGCACTCGCTGGTAAGCAAGATAGCCGCCGCCGAAACCGCGTGCTGTACACAAGCTCGCTCCACCTTTACCGGATCAATAATTCCAGCTTTTATCATGTCGTCAACCATCTCACCTTTAGCCGCGTCAAAACCAGCATTTCCGCCAGCTTCTTTAACTTTCTGCACAATTACCGCGCCATCAATTTTGCCGGTATTGTCGGCAATCTGCTTGAGCGGCATTTCCAAAGCCTTTAGAACGATGTTGTAGCCAATCAGTTCCTCCTTTTCGAGTTTCTTCTTGGATAAAATATCTTTTTCCACGATAGAAGCCGCACGCGCCAAAGAAGTACCACCGCCAGGAACAATTCCTTCTTCAATAGCCGCCTTGGTGGCGTTTACCGCGTCTTCGATCTTGAGTTTTAAATATTTCATCTCGGTTTCGGTAGCAGCACCTACTTTTATCACCGCCACGCCGCCAGATAATTTAGCGATTCTTTCTTCCAATTTTTCCCGATCAAATTTGGAAGAAGTGCTTTCGAGCTGAGACTTGAGAGCCTTCACTCTGTCTTCTATAGCCTTCTTTTCGCCCGCTCCGCCGACAATCACAGTGCTATCCTTGGTGGATACCACCCGATCGGCCTTTCCTAGCTGTGACAAATCTGTATTCTCCAGCTTTAAGCCAATATCTTCAGAAATAACCTGCCCGCCGGTCATGATGGCAATATCCGCCAAAACTTCTTTTTTGCGATCACCATAGCCGGGAGCTTTTACCGCCAAGACAGAGAAGCCACCCTTGAGCTTATTAACAACAAAAGTCGCCAACGCCTCACCTTCAACATCATCCGCGATAATCACCAATTCTTTCTTGCCGGTTTGAGCAATTTTTTCAAGCAGCGGTAATATTTCCTGGACGGAAGAGATTTTTTTATCGGTAATAAGAATTTGGGCATTTTTATAAGCTGATTCCATTCGCTCTGGATTTGTCACCATGTATGGTGAAATATAACCCTTATCAAATTCCATTCCCTCCGTAAACTCGGTCTCAATGCCAAAAGACTGCGATTCCTCAACCGTAACCACTCCGTCCTTGCCAACCTTATCAATCGTTTCGGCAATTTTTTCCCCTAATTCCGTACTTTCTGCTGAAATGGTCGCCACTTGCTTGATTTCGTCCAGAGAGCTGATTTTAGTGGCCATGCCTCGCAAAGCTTCCACCACATCCGCTGATGCGTGCTCCATACCGGCGCGCACGGCCATGGAATTTATACCCATGGTGGTTTGTTTCAAGCCTTCATTTACAAGCGCTTGGGTCAAGACTGTCGCCGTGGTCGTGCCGTCGCCTGCCAATTCGTTGGTTTTGTTGGCTACTTCTTTTATAATTTCCGCCCCCATGTTTTCAAACTTATCTCTAAGCGTGATGTCACGAGCAATGGAAACACCGTCATTGGTAATGGTCGGACCACCAAAACCTTTATCCAAAACCACATTCCGCCCCCGTGGACCGAGAGTCACCTTCACAGCATTAGCTACCGTATCAACTCCCTTCTGCAATTTTTTCTTTACTTCTTCACCAAAAATCACTTGTTTTGCCATAAAAAATATTCTAAAAATTAGTTAATAATACCCAAGATGCTATTTTCAGAAACAATGAAATATTCTTTGCCTTCGATTTTTATTTCATCATAACCATATTTTGAGAAAACCACTCGATCACCGGCTTTTACCTCCATCGGGATTCTTTTCTCTCCATCTTCGTCCCATTTACCAGCACCGACAGCAATAACCACTCCTTCTTCCGGCTTTTCTTTCTTGGCGGTGTCTGGAATGATAATTCCTGATGGCGACTTAGTACCGGCTTCATTATCAGTCAACGGTCTCACTATCACTCTGTCACCTAAAGGCTTGATTGGGCTAACTTCTTTTTTTACATTTTCTGACATAATTTACTAAGTATAAATTTAATTGCTAATTAACAAAATCCTTAAAAGACACTACAAAACCACTTCCAAAAACAGTCTTTATTACCTCCGTGGTATGACCATTATACGACATTAATATACGCTGTCAAAATTTGACATCTTCTCACAATATTGAGCCAAAATATCAGTGGCGGACTTCATTTCTTCAGTGGTCGTATCTTCGCCTAGCGAGAAGCGGATGGTGGCGCGGGAGCGGGCGGCGTCACTGGTTATGACTTTCACCACTACGCTCTCACCGCCGCCCGCTCCCGCGCACGCACTCTTAGTACTGGCAGCCACGCCATTAGTATCAAGATAAATTACCGCAAATTCAGTGTCGATATTGGGAATGGAAAAATTAATGTTGTTGGGCAGACGATTGGGCCCAGCAGAGCCGTTTATAACAGCGTTTGGAATTTTTTCTTTCAGAAGCAGTATAGCCTCATCGCGGATTTTTTCTACCTGCGCCCCCCGTTTTTCAAAGTCCATCTGAGCCATTTCCAGAGATTTGGCCGCGCCCACAATCCCTGCCACATTTTCTGTTCCAGACCTTAGCCCACCTTCTTGGCCGCCGCCAAACAATATCGGCAAAAGACCTATCGCCTTGGGAAAAGCCAATATCCCCACTCCTTTCGGCCCATGACACTTGCCGGAATCAAGCGACATCACGTCCACCCCCAAGCGCTTAAAAGCACAAGACAACCAAAGCGGAGCCTGCGCCGCATCAAGATGTACAATAATCGCATGAGTAAGATTTTTTTCAAACCTCCTAATACTGCGCACCAAGCGCGAAACCGGTTGAATCGTACCTACCTCGCTGTTGGCGTAGGCAAAAGTTACCAACACCGTCTTTTCCGACAAAACTGCCGCAAGCGCAGACACAGTAATAATTCCCTCACTATTTACCTCCACATAACGGACAACGACACCCAACTTCTCTAATTCCCCCACCGCCTCTAAAATAGAAGGATGTTCGATTTTTGTCGTTATTATTTCCATGTCCTCATAGGCTATTCCCTCCGCACGAAGGTATTTGATACGGCCTATAATCGCCAAATTATTACTCTCAGTACCGCTGCCGGTAAATATCACTCCCGTGGTTTTGATTTCCAAAACCCGTGCTACCAAGCTTCTGGCAGCATCTATCGCTCGTCTGGCCAGTACCCCTTCCTGATGAATTGAATTAGCATTCCCGAAGTTGTTAGCCAAATACGGTATCATCGCGTCCAGCACCTCAGCTCGCAGTGGTGTCGCGGCGGCGTTATCAAGGTAAATCCGTCTTGACTTCGACTTTTTATTATCCATCGCAAAATCATGACATAAGGTGAAAATTATGTAAATATCTGCTATACTCGCATTACTTAGATTATTAGTACGCCCAAATAGGCGTTTTTACTGTTTTTATTTATGAAAAAAACCAAAGCTAGCACCAGCACCCTCACCAAACGCCCGCCCATCGTGGTGGTGATGGGCCATATTGACCACGGAAAATCCACTCTTTTGGATTATATTCGAAGTAGCGACACCACCACCAAAGAAGCCGGTGGCATCACCCAACACCTATCAGCCTATGTGGCGCACCACAAAACCAAAGAAGGCGCTGAAGAAGACATTACTTTTCTCGACACCCCCGGCCATGAAGCTTTTCAGAAAATGCGTCTACGCGGGGCGGATGTAGCGGATGTGGCCATTTTGGTGGTTTCGGCTGAAGATGGAGTCAAGCCACAGACTTTAGAAGCCCTAGAATCAATCAAACAAGCCAACATCCCTTTCATCGTGGCCATAAATAAAATTGACAAGCCTAGCGCTGATATTCCTCGCACCCAAGCGAGTTTAATTGAAAATGAAATCTATATTGAAGGCATGGGTGGCGACATTCCTTGGGTTGGTATTTCCGCCAAAACCGGCGAGGGAGTAAGTGAGATGTTGGATTTGGTTATTCTGGCGGCGGATTTGATTGACCTGCAAGGCGACAAAAGCGCTCCAGCCGAAGGCCAGGTAATCGAAGGCAACGTTGATCCCAAGCGTGGCAACACCGCCACTTTGATTGTAAAAAATGGAACCCTCAAAAGTGGTATGTTTGTGGTGGCGGGACATTCTTTTGCGCCAGTACGCATCATGGAAGATTACCTGGGCAAAACTCTCAAAGAAGCTTCTTTATCTATGCCGATTGGATTGATTGGATTCAACACCATTCCGCCGGTTGGAGCCAATTTTTACACCGTCAAAAACAAAAAAGAAGCTGAAGAAGCCGTGGTCGGCCTTTCCAAACCTATTGGAGTCAGACACCAAAAGACCACCTTGCCAACCATTCCCATTCTTATCAAGGCCGGTTCACTCGGCGCCATAGACGCCATCGAGCACGAACTAAGCAAATTTTCCTCTGAAAGAATAAGTGTGCGCGTTATCGACACTGGTATTGGCAATATCACCGCCAATGATGTTCAAAATGTCAGCGCCACCAAAAGCGCCATCATCGTTGGTTTTAATGTTAAGGTTGAGAGACAGGCTTCCGATCTGGCTGAAAGACTGGGTGTGGAAATCAATACCTTTGACATCATCTACGAATTATCCGACTGGCTAAACACCGCCCTCAAAAATCGCACGCCGCAAATGGAGGAAAAAGTTGTCACCGGAAAAGTGAAGCTCCTTAAACACTTCAGTGTCCAGAAAAATACTCATGTTATTGGCGCGCGCGTGGAAGAAGGCCATATAAAAATGTCGCAGAAAGTCCGCATTACCCGTCGTGATATTGAGATTGGAAAAGGTACGATAAAAAACCTACAACAACAAAAATCCGACGTGCAAAAGATTGACGAAGGAGAATTTGGCATGCAACTCGAAACCAGAGCCGACATCGCTCCAGGAGATTATCTCGAACCTTACGATATTATTATTACCTAATATTTTACCATGTCAGATCGTCACCAGAGAGTAGAATCTTTAATTCGTGAGTTGGTTGCCAGCTATATCCAGCAAGAGGCCAACACCGACCCTATGATAACGGTCACTAGAGTCACCACCGCGCCCGACTATCGCCGTTTGACCGTATTTTTTACGACCATACCCGACGGCCGCGAGGAGGACGCTTTGGTTTTTCTCAAGAGAACCGGCGGCGACATGCGCGGTTATATAAAGAAAAAGAGTAATCTTAAAATCATTCCCTTTTTGGAATTTAGCGTCGACTACGGCGAACGCCACCGCCAGCACATTGATGAAATCGCTAGGGAAATTGATAAATAGCACTTTGTCTTACCGGCAAAAAATGCTAAAGTATGTTGTACAAATTCCAAGTCCTGGTGGCGAAGTGGTTAACGCTGCGGTTTGCAAAACCGCCATACGTGGGTTCAACTCCCACCCAGGACTCCAGACTGATGTTGTTTTGCTGAAGGTAAAATTGACATGAGTCGTTGGTCTTTTTCTGGTGGTGGTGGCGCGAGCTAAAGCTCGCGCCACCACCACGACACACAAAGACGTGCCGGGGTGGTGGAATGGTAGACACGAAGGACTTAAAATCCTTTGCCCATTAAAAAAGCGTGCGGGTTCGAGTCCCGCTCCCGGCACCAAATCAGAACTCAAAAGATTGACCGCCCTCCGCAAATAGTGAGTTGCTGTGAGGTTTTCCTACAGCTATTGTTTTAATTGCATAATTGTTGTAAACTTTTCGTCACAAACGCGCCTTTAGCTCAGTTGGTAGAGCAGCTCCCTCTTAAGGAGACGGTCCAAGGTTCGAGCCCTTGAAGGCGCACTAATAAAAAGACTACTGCTTTGCGGCGGTTTTTATTAACACACCTTCCCCACCCCACGCCCATTCGCCAACTTTAAATTTTGTGCTATACTCTTGCCTACACCCGCGCGGGTGGCGAAATTGGTAGACGCGTTAGTCTTAGGAACTAATAGAGCAATCTGTGGAGGTTCAAGTCCTCTCCCGCGCACAAAAACCTGTACTGAAACTGTATGGTTTCAAGTCCTTTGCACACTAGTAGAAACTTCACTTCGCATAGTGTAATATGCTTTATGTAACAACAATGTTTGTTGTTATTGCTCTTTTGATTCCTAAATAAATTTTTAAGGAGGTACACAACAATGAATGAAAAACATTGTTACAAAATATTCATCTCGGGAATTATATCAGTGGTTATAAGTGCGCTTGTGATATTGATACTAGTGTCGCAAGGATTAAGCCACACTGATATTGAACCAAAAGTTGCTTCCTATGTATTGGGAATAACGGGTTCTTTTATTTTCTTCATTTTGGTACTCTCTTTCATGATACATGAAAGTATTGTGCTATTAGTGACAAAGAAAATAGAAGACGGTTCAAGAAAAAATGATTAACCAGCAAAGCCCCACACCAAGGATTCACTTACACAAGTGAATCCTTTTCCTTCTTTTACTTCCCTTCACGCGGCCCGCGCAAAATCTTCTCCATCTTCCGACCTTTTGCCAGTTCGTCCACCAGTTTATCCAAATACCGAGCCTGTCGTGTCAAAGGATTTTCGATTTCCTCTATCCGATAGCCGCAAATCATTCCGGTGATAAGAGGCGCATTGGGGTTGAGTGAAGCTTGCTCAAAAAATTCTGCAAACGTCGCTTTTTCTTTTATTAGTTCCCGCAACTTCTTACTATCAAAGCCCGTCAACCACTCTATAACCTGATGCAATTCTTTCTTCGTCCGGCCTTTACTCTCCACTTTTGTAACATAATGCGGATAGACAGAAGCAAAAATCATTTGTGCGATACGCTGGTGGTGGGTGTCAGAAATTTTCATAGTTATTTCAACTTTTTCCATCAGAGTATTGTAACATTTGTTTATATTTGCTTTTCCTTAAATTTGGAAGCAGATAAGCCGAAGTAAAATAATCTACGGGTTACTCCTTACTCGCGCATGCCAACATCCATTGCACGCCGAATTTGTCGGTTAGGGAGCCGAAATAGTCGCCCCAAAACATGTCTTGCATTGGCATTTCTACCTTACCACCTTCGGCCAAAGCAGCGAAAAGTCGATCAGTCTCGGTGCGGGTATCGGGCTGAAGATTGATGTAGATGTTGTTGCCAAACTTCACCGGTGGCAGCCCCATTGATTCCGTGGAGTCGGTGCCCATAAGCCTATAACCATCGAGAATCGGGAGTGACACGTGCATGACGAGATTATCATTAGCCTCATTTCTTGGCGGCTGGTCTTCCGAAGGTGGAACATCTTTCATTCTCATAATACCGCCCTCAAATTCACCACCAAAAACTGATTTATAAAAATTAAACGCCTCCTCGGTATTACCAGAAAAATTTAAATAGGTACTTACTTTTGCCATAATTATATTATAGTTAACTAATTTGATACTAACACCGTCATTATACACCCTTCATCGTTGTTTTCGGTAACGCCCTCTAGGCTAAGCCGTTGGTCGCAAACGAGCCTTTTTAAACTGCACACCACGAAAATACTGATTGTACCACCGGGCAAAATTTTTCTTGACACCAGGCGGCAATTTGTCTATCAGGCGGCAACGAGTAGAACAATAGCCGTCGCGTTTTTCTACGCAATCATCACAACCCAAAAACAACACGTGACAAATCTGATTTTTGCAATGATAGTGTGTATCGCTCTTATTTTGGTGGCAAAGATGACAATGAGAAATAATTTCCCCGCCGATTCTTTCACCCAAACGCTCATCAAACACAAAGTTCTTGCCTTTGAATTTGTTTTCCAATCCTTCCTTTTCCACTTGATGTTTATAATCAATGATACCGCCCCGCAAATGACGCACGTCTTTAAAACCATTATGCTTTAGCCAAGCACTCGCCTTCTCGCAACGAATACCGCCGGTGCAATACAGAGCAATTTTCTTGTTCTTATGTTCTCGCAAAAGCTCCGGTACCACAGACAATTCCTCACGAAAAGTATCCACATCTGGAGTAACAGCCCGCTCAAACCGACCGACCTCGCTCTCATAAGCATTGCGCATATCTACCACAATCGCATTTAGGTCGTCGATGTAGCTGTTCATGTCGGCGGCGGTGAGATATTCGCCGGTGTTGGTGACATCAAAACTACTGTCGTCCAGACCATCAGCCACTATCTTAGCCTTGACTTTGATTGTTAATTTGAAAAACGACGGCTTATCCCCTTCTTCCACCGCAATTTTGTACGGCACACCGGCAAGCTCCGGCTGAGACTGCACCCAAGCGTCAAACTGCTGCCAATTCTCCTTTGGTACATTCATTTGGGCATTTATACCCTCATGCGCCACATAAATTCGCCCCAGACAATCAAGCGCCGACCAAGCAGCCAGTAACCGCTCCCGAAAAGCCTCCGGATCAACCAAGCGCACATAACGATAAAAAGACACCGTCGTCCGCGGTCGCAAATCAGCCAAAGCCGCCCGCCTTTTCTCCGCTCGCGGCAAACCGGCACTTAGATTTTTAACGGTTTTATTTTTAGACAATTGATGCTTCATAAATTACGCAATAAAAACTCCATCTGAAAATGTTACCAAAGTCTAGGGTTATAAGCAAACTTACGATAAAAAAAGGGCGGCGGCTTCGCCGCCGCCCTTCACAGACTCAAATATTCTAGAAATCGCAAGACGAAACGACACCACATATCGTGATTTTTAACATTGACTTTTCCCTATTTTCATGATAAAATGAGGGTTGGTAGTTTTTTGACAATTTCCAACTTTTTCAAGGAGAAAAAAATGGTAGATTTTCTTTTAATTTGGTATGTATACATACCAATTGGTATCTTTGTACCACTATTTCTAATGGGGGTACCCATAGCACCGATGCTAAAAAACAAACCCTCCATAGAAGTTAATGGAAGGGTGGAAAAAAGTGATTTCGGTTTTTTTACAGAGCTTCCCCCTGGAATCTGTAAAATAAAAGAGCGGGGAGGGGATTTTTTAATTCCACTTATGAATTATACCGGGCATACATATGCCGGTATGAAAAGTGGGGCCAAGATCCCCATCCAAGACCCCAAAAGGTATTGGGTGGTCGTAGAGTCAGGAGATGATCCTGACTTTGATCCGCTTAAATTTCCAGATCCCAGCAGATGGGATTTTGTTTTTGGCAGTTATAGGTATCCATGGTGGCTTTGGAAGATAATTATCTTCAAGGCCACCAAGCTGATCTTCACTGGAATTTGGCCTTTCCAGAAGATCCGAGTAATGCCCATGGAATACTTAAAGGAATTGCCCGGACTGGCAATTTCAGCCACCGGGCAGAAAAAGAAACAATACGAAAAGGTCACAAATTTTAGTGACCATTTTCGAATCGCTTCTTTCGATTTTCTGAATCTAATAGAATCAGCGGACACCAGCGATGGTGTCCCCTTGGAAATGCTGGTAGCATTTACAGGGAGAGTCTTTAACCCGTGGTTGGCCGCCTATAGGGCTGACCGTAGCTGGACGGTCAGGGTGAACAATTTCCTGCCGGGCGCAGTAAATGATTACACCCGCGGAAAGCCCCTGGATGAAGTCTACACAGGGGAAGACACCGGTGTTACAGAGACAGTAGAATCTCTGGGTAAAAGAAACCGTTTTACCCAGGGGGAAGAGCCCATCTTCTGGGAGTTTGGAATAGAAATAATAAGGGCTCTGGTGCCAAACAGGTCGATAATCGACCATGAGGTACAAAGGAAAGTCAGTGAGAGGGCGGTCGCTTTGGCAGATAAAAGAGCCACTATAATAAGGGCCGAAGGTACTGCCAAGGCTATAGAACTCGAATCTCGGGCTATAACAGAGGGCGGAGAGGAAGGCAGGTTAGCTGCCAAATACCGCCGGGATAAGGAGGTAGTAAACAACCTCCCCAACGGAGCCTCTGTCATCGTAACCCTAGGGGACGGTGAATCATCGACCGATCCCCTTAAAAAAACCAACGACTTGCTAAAAGCGTCGTTGATCAAAAAAGAGTAGTTACAGGCTCTCGATATTCTATATTTTTGAATATCGAGAGCTTTTTTTATTGACTTTTTTAGTTTTTTAATGTATAATCTAAGAGGAAGTTTTTTAACAAAAAGGAGAAATATTATGGAGCTGCTCATAACAATATCAACCACGGTAGGCATAATCGTGGTTATAGGAGTATTCTTGGCCATAGCCTACAAAGGCATGGCTCACGGGGGCGTAACTTTCAACATAAGGGATCACAAGTGGCTAGCACTTGCACTGGTGATCCCCGTAACCACCTTCTTCCTCTGGAAATGGTGGTCAAAAAAAGAGACCGCCTCCGCAAAAGAGTCGGCAGGACTGGAGACCGCCATCTCCACCCTCTCCTCGTATACCGAGGACACCACTGGGATAATCACCCTAGTTGTAGTGGTGGCACTGGGGGTGTGGTTTTTTTCCCTGCTCCTCGTCAAAAAAGACAAGGTGGCAGAAAAAAACACCAACGATTCCCTGACAAGGAACCTGTCTGGGTACATAGTCTTTCTTGGGATTACCACTCTTGTGGTGATGTACGCCAAAGAACAGTACTGGGACAAGGACGCTATCCCCTTGTCGGGGATGACTCCTTACACAGGGGAGAACACCCCCCTAGCTTTGTTTATCGGATACACCTCCGCCGTGTTATGGATTGTTTTTATAACAATCGGCGGATGGTTATCCGACAAGGACAAAGACGCGCCCAACCAGAAATTGGCGGCTCAAGCGAAGAAGTTTGGCAATTTCTTCGGCTGGATCGCCTTCCTTTCCATTATTTTCATAGTAGGTTCATTCCTACTGAAGATAATGGAAGAGGCTCCTCCTGGGTGGGGCGAATCTGTCTCCAAGCCGGAGAAAGTCAATGTCCGACTTGAAAGAATAGGGCACGGACAGTCGGTTGCCCACGAAGCAAGCACGTTGACTGTTTTCACAGTCAGCCTGCCGACACCGCACAAGGTGGGCTGGGCATCGGCTGTCTGTGCCGAGATCATCAGCCCCAAGTGGTTGGTGGATCAAATTGATGTGATTCAGCATCATTTTGAATTCACCACTCCAGGTGAGCGGGGTTTTGTTCACCAGATGAGACTCACTAAGGAGGTGAGATTTCATCTAACAGAAAAAGAATTAAGTGCGATAAGAGTGAAATTCCACCTAATCGCAACCCAAGGCTACCCCAAAGATGCGGTATGCCGAAAAACAAAATTCTTTTAAGGTTTTCTCCCTTTCTCAAAAGAACATTTGAGAAAACCGCGGGAAAACAAAAAAAGTTCTTAAAACCATCAAGACGACAGCTTACCTGTCCTCTCTTGATGGTTTTTTATTTTTTAAGCTTTAAAAAGCTGATACCGTTTCCCCTCTTTTTAATTAACCTTAAAAACATCATCGCAACCGGTAGTGCCTGCCGGATCATTGGCGCAATCCAACTGCTTGCTCATGCCAAAAGTATTGACGGCGATAGAAAGGAGCGCGTAGGCGGAAATCATGACCACCAGGCCAATAATGCCGTAAGTAATATGCTTCTTGCCGTCAGCTCTGGCGGTTTCATTGCTACTATTCATCAGGTATTCAGCTAAACCATAAAGAAACACCAACAAAGCCACCCCTGAAAGCAGAGCAATTGTAGGAAAAAGGATAATTTCGTTTAATTTGGCAACAAAACTAGCAGCTTCAGCGGCAGCTTTTTCTTGTGGTGACATATTCGCTTAGGATTATACCACGAACTGAAGCCACATTTCAGGGAAGTAATACACAACAAAAAAAGACCCCCAGGGGGTCTTTTTTGTTGTGTATTTACACATCAATAAAACAGATTATGGTGTCACCTTAACCACAGGAATCAAAGTATTGATATTCTCATTGGTCGCACCGGTACTTGTTGCCAACAGGTTCACAACTCCCCAGAAAATAAGAATCAATACGAATCCTAAAGTAGCGTAAATCATCAGGCTCTTGCCTTTTTCCTTAGACTCGTCATTAGCACCACCCGCAATGAAGTACTGGAACATTCCCCAGACAAACACCAAGAAACCAATACCAATAATAAATGGAATAAGAACATCATTAGTAAAAGCTAATATATTACTAAGCAAGTCCTGAAAACGACCTCCTCCACCACCTGGACTAGCCAACCCTCCCGTTTGAGCCGAAGCTTGAGACATAGGAAGTAAAAAAATCGCTAGTGAGCTTACAAAAAATGTGAAACGTTGCATAAAAAAATTAATTTAATTAAATACTAATAAAGTACTGTCAAGTAGTATAGCTTATATTTAAGAACTTTTCCAGTGGTCAAAGAGATTCTGTGTATAACCTACCAATACCCAAAATACCCCACGCTATATACCAAACAAAGATTGCCTGAGCATGGCCACCACTCCCCAGAGAATGGTAGCGAGAACAAATACTATCACCGCCACCATAGCTGCCTGCTTCCCCTCTCCCCTCTTCTTTTCGTCACCGGCATTTATGACCCAAGCGTCGATTATTTTCCACATCAGGTACAGAAAAAGCAGACCCAGAAGAGTCGGTATCAAAACGTTGATGAGGCTCAAAAATAAATCTACTAATTGTTTGAAAGTGGTTGGTGGTGTCATATTTTTACGTAAAGGAACCAACTAGATTTTTAATGATTTCCGCTATCACAACCGCTCCGATAATCAACACTCCGCCAATAATGGCATACATCAAGGCGCGTGAGGCTTGTTGTACCTGCTCGGCATTGCCCCTGGCTGTCACATAGAGAAAGCCGGCATATATGATAAAGAAAATAACAATGGGCATGGCGATAACAATCACTATATTTAAAATTGCGACCAGAAGCTCTTCAATGGAGTTCACATTTATAGGATTGTTTAACTTGAAGGAAGTTTTTATTGGTGACATAAAACATTGATAACTAAGCTAATAAATTTGTTGCAAACGGGCAACGGTGTCTCCGGCTACGGACGTGATGTTGCGACGGTTTGAGCTGATGTCTTCTATGGACTGAGTAAATACACCTCTGACACGATCTGGATCGGGGTTTAGCCAAGCCCTAGTGTTGAACGCGGAGCTGTATATTACTCTTCCATAGACATCATTGCTGCCCATTTGCAAAGACGTACGATACACCGGTGCCAGATTATTGGCATCAGCTATTCTTTTAGCGAATTGCTGTTCGCCTAGGGTGTTCATCACGGTATAAGCACCGGACTTATTTTTGGCCGCTTTCAACACAAACAAACCGTAAAAATTGCCGTAAGTGCGCTTGTTGACTACATTTTCTCCTTGTGGAACCTCAGCAATATCAAAGCTTAAATTTGGATTTTTGGCTTCCAGCTCCCTGCCTTCACTGCCAAATCCAAAATAAAGAGCCAGGTCTTCACGTAAAAACATGTCCCGATCCAAAGATAAGGAACGATTCCAGCCATAGAGAGAATTGTTTACATTGCTGAAGCTGGTAAAGAAAGTAAGAGCGGTGGTTAGTGGAGCCGCCGTGCTACCAGCTGAAGTGTTTAAATTTACGCGATACTGCGAACCGCTTTCACCAACTAAATTGCTACCGGATTGAATCAACAACATTGATAAAATGGGGAAGGAGTTTTTTATATTTGTATATTCACCCATGGCAACGGCTGATTTTTGGATAGTGCGATTGAAGTCTCTTTTGGTGAGAGCTGGTGCCACGTCATTTACTATTTCCTCCCAGGTGGCTGGTGGTGTGAGAAAACCATTAGTAGATAAAGTGTCTCGATTCCAGTACATTACCAAAGGATCTACGGCTATAGGAAAAGCATAAACTCCGTCGTTTAGAGCAAAAATACCAGCTCCGTCAATGTACCGATTTCTAAAATCCCTAACCGGAAAAGATTCATAAGGTATAGACTGGAGCCGACTGCGATGTTTTACCATTCTTTCGTGTGACATTAGCAAAATATCCGGCGGGTTTTGGTCAGCCAAAGCATCAACGACCATGCGATCAAAACTTTCCGGTGCAATGTAACGATAAGAGACGTTTCTATAGGAGTCATAGGTTTCGGACAACTCCCCTAATATTTGACTAAAGACGGTCGCTGGTAAGGTTCCCCAAATGGTCACTGGTCCGCTTACAATAACAGCACTGTCATCGGGCTTTGGCTCATAAGTACGCATCAAAAACAAAGCTACTAGCGCCAAAACACCAAAAGTCATTACTAAACCTAATTCAAAAGGACGAAGTTTCATAATTTTCTAACGGTAAATCCGTAGTGATGGTCTCCAGCCGGAAACTCACGCTCTAAAATAAATTCTAAAGATTCAAACAAACTAATAGCCTTGTCTTTGGTAACCACATCCTTTGGCTGTGGCCCAATACCGCCAAAGGATTCAGACCAATCAATAACATGCAGCAAGCCGCCAGTTTTTAAAACTCTTCTGATTTCCTTAATCGCTTTCTCTTTGTTTTCAAATTGAAAAAAAGTATTAACCAAAATACCGGCATCCAAAGCTCCATTAGCTAGCTTTATGCCGTTTTCTTCTTCCAAGTCGCACCAGAGCGGATGTACGTTTGGGAGATTGCTTAGGCGTATAAACTCGCTGAGTTTTTCCACTAGTTGCTTCTGGATTTCGCAAGCGTAGACTTTTCCCTCCTGTACACTCTCTGATAGTATCTTGAGAAAAAAGCCGCTGCCCGCGCCAAAGTCTGCCACCACGTCTCCGGGTTTTAGGTTGAAGTGAGTAGAAACCACTTCAGGCACCACAAAGCGTCCTGATAAAACGAAATTCATTAGTATATTTTAATACATAATGATGGGATAGGGAAATGAAAAGTGTGAAGTAAGATTAGTTCCCACAACAAACTCACTGTTTGCTCCGCCCACCACCCCAATATCTACCCTCCGCAAATGGTGTGGTTTGTTGTGGGGCGGGGTTTTACACAAACACCACGCTAGCAATCGCGTCGCCTTCTCGCATCTTCATTATTCTCACTCCTTGGGTTTGTCGGCCTAGAGTTGGCACGTCTTTCAAGGATAGTTTAATCACCTGCCCTTTTTGGCTCATAATAACCAATTCCCCATCCAATCTTTCATCTTCCTTCAAAACAATTCCACAAACAATCACTCCGGTCTTATCAGTAACTTTCGCGGTTTTAATACCCGAACCGCCACGCTTTTGTACTTTGTATTCTTTGGTTGGGGTGGTTTTACCATAACCATGCTCGGCTACAATCAAGATTTCAGTATTTTTGTCGCCCTTTTTTATTACATCGGCCGAGACCACCACGTCCCCCTTACCCAGCTTCATGGCCGTCACTCCGGCGGCGGTTCGTCCCATTTCTCTGACATCAGATTCCTTAAACCGAATAGCTTGACCTTTTAAAGTCACAAATGACAATTCATCACCCTTACCCACAAACTTAGCGGCAATAAGTGAATCGTCTTCCTTGAGAGTAATAGCAATCAGACCGCTGCGACGCACGTCCTTGAAAGAATTAGCGTCGCTTTTCTTCACCACTCCATTTTTGGTAGCCATCATCAAACTCCAGTTTCCAGCCCATTCATCCTTACGAACTGCCAACACGGAAGTTATACTTTCGTCTGAGGACAGAGACAAGAAATTCATAATCGATTTGCCTTTAGTGGCTCGTCGTCCTTCCGGAATTTCATACATTTTACTCTGGAAAACCTTGCCTTTATCGGTAAAGAAAAGCAAATCACTGTGCGCTGAAGTGGTCAACAGAGTTGTCACCACGTCTTCTTCTTTGGTATTCAAGTCCACCACACCCACTCCGCCTCGTCTTTGCGTCCTATATTCACTTGGATTTGTCCTCTTTACGTATCCGCCCTGCGTCAAAACCAACACGCTCTCATCATCCGGCACCAAGTCTTCCTGCGAAAGCTGCTTGACTCCGCCCTTTACAATCTTTGTTCGCCTGTCATCTCCGTATTTTTCGGCCACTTCAAGCAGGTCGTCTTTGACAATCTTCATCATTCTGGACTTACTTTTCAAAATCGCTTCCAATTCTTTGATAAGCTTTTGTATAGCTTTTAGCTCGTCTTCAATCTTCTTTCGCTCCAAGCCCGCCAATTTTTGCAGACGCATATCAAGAATCGCTTGCGCTTGAATTGCAGAAAATTTAAATTCCTTTATCAAAGCGGCGTGAGCTGAAGGCACGTCCTTGGCCGCTCTAATCAATTTGATAATTTTATCAATGTGATCCAAAGCCTTTTTAAGACCGAGTAAGATGTGTTCACGGTCTTGGGCTTTGCCTAAATCGTAGGCCGTGCGCCGACGAATAACCTCGGCGCGATGCTTTACATACTCCTGCAAAATAGCCTTCAAAGATAGAGTTTGTGGGATTCCGTCCACCAAGGCTACCATGTTGTAGTGAAAAGCATCTTCGAGTTGAGTATGCTTGTATAACTTATTTAAAACTGTTTGCGGTTGAGCGCCGCTTTTGAGCTCAATCACGATTCTGATATCAGAAGTAGACTCATCACGCATGTCGCGAATACCCTCAATACGCTTGTCTCGCACCAAATCAGCAATCTTTACCTGCAAATCAGCCTTGTTGACGCGATATGGTATGGACGTAATAATTATGGAAAAAGCTCCGCGTTTGTCTTCGACAATCTCAGCCTCGCCTCTGACAATCACCCCGCCTTTGCCGCCCGAGTAAGCGTGAGCAATATCTTTTTGATTAAAAGCAATGGCACCAACCGGAAAATCCGGACCTTTGACAAACTTAAGCAAGTCGTCGGTCGAAGCCTCGGGATTGTCAATCAAATGCGCTACCGCATTGGCCACTTCACGCAAGTTGTGCGGCGGAATGTTTGTGGCCATACCCACCGCGATTCCCAAAGAACCCATCAGAAGTAGGTTGGGCACGGCGGCTGGCAAGACGATAGGCTCTTTCTTAGTGCCGTCAAAATTTGGCCGCCAATTTACCGTGTCTTTCTCAAGATCACGAAGCATTTCTTCCGCCAATTTCGACATTTTGGCTTCCGTGTAACGATAAGCGGCGGCGGAATCTCCGTCAATCGAACCAAAGTTTCCTTGTCCCAAAACCAACGGATAGCGCGTGGAGAAATTTTGAGCCAACTTTACCATTGCTTCATACACAGAAGCGTCGCCGTGTGGGTGCAGGCTACCAAGCACGTCTCCCACCACGGTAGCGGACTTTCTAAACTTGGCGCTAGCCGTCAAGCCATTCAAACGCATGGAATAAAGAATACGGCGATGCACCGGCTTAAGACCGTCGCGCACGTCTGGTAAAGCTCTCTGAGTAATCACGGACATCGCGTAGTCAAGATAGGCATTTTCCATCTCGCTGGCGATACTTTGCGTGATGATTCCGCGCGGAGATTCCGGAGTTTCGGTGGTGATTGTCTTTTTCGGCATAAAATTAATTTAAATCGTAGGAATGTTAAAACAATGGGCAGTATAACACACATTAAAAGCTAAAATCCATAGTCGGGGGTGGTGCTAGTGGAATTGATTTGACTGGCAGAAGTAGTAATAATCTGCACTTCCTGATAGATTGACTGGCTTGATGTTGCACTTCCGGTATCATTATTTGGATTTGTTTCCACGTCTTGGTTTTGATTGTCGGAGGAGGTTGCCGGTGCTAATTGATTATTTTTGTTTATAATTCCGATATCTTCCTCACTCAAAATGATACTGGACGCGTTGCCAGTGACTTCAGTTTTTGTTTCTTGGTCATTTAACACTCCTTCCGTGCTCTCTGAAACTGCGGATTTTAGACTGGCCAATTGCTCTTTTGATTGTTTGAGTAAGTTGGAAAAAGGCGTTTTTCCTTCGCTTATGTTCAGGGGAATAAAATCCTGCTTCGGGCTACCAATAAGCCAAACCAAAGCCACCACTCCCGTAAAGACGGTCGCGATGCCAAAAGCGTAATTATTTCGTACATTTTTGGGTTGTCGGTAGAGGTGTTTCAACAATTTTGTAATCATGGTTTTGTTGTTTGTACTAAGCTTTCAAAATTAATACTTCCCCTTCCATGATTGACACGTCTTTTTTCTTTATGGTTAATTTTTCTATTGGCTTCAAATCTTCTGAGCCAATTTCTTTTAGGAAAGCCTTGAGAGCTGTTTGCTCATAATGCATGGGGATTATCAGCTTGGCCTCCAATTTGACAGCGAGTTTTGAAGCCTCAGGAACATCAAGTACATCGCCACCGCCAATCGGCACAAACAAAATATCAATATCTCCCATCTCACCCAGAATCTTCGGATCAATTTCGACATCGCTCAAAGCTCCCAAGAAAACTAAATTTATATCCTCCAGACGAACTTGATAAATGGTGTTATACCTCTCCACACCTTCATAGATAGTCTTCACTCCAAAACCCCGAGCGGTCACATTTCCAAACTCATATTCTCCCGGCCCAAAAACCACAAAGGGTTCTTTGTTACCATGAGTTACCTGATCGTAGCCGTTGAAATCAGGATGATTGAGAGAAATAAAAGCGATATCAGAGCCAAATTTGACCGGTGTAAGTTTTGATTTTTTGGAAATCGGATTAAAAGCCAGCGTCGTATCGCCAAATGAAACTTTGAAACATTGTTTTCCGTGATGTGTGATTATCATAATGACGATAGTATACGACAGATTAGCCAGAACTAAAAATAATCAACGGTGTAGGATTTGCAAAAACCATAGTCTGGACATTATCGCGTGTTTATATTATATTCTTACTCACCTAACAAGGTAATTATAAGTTTCTAGCGACACACGCTTAATCCTGAGCTCAAGCACCTGGCTATGAGAAATGGTTTGCTCAGACTCGTGTCGTCGGAATAAAGTAAAATAAAAAGTAAATTATGTCAGATAACACATCTGTATCTTCATCCGCTACGGAAAACAGCGTGATGAATTCGTTTATAAGCACTATACCTAGCGCTCCCAAAGAAGGGCAATTGGTGGAAGGGACGGTATCGGCCATTGGCCGAGCCAGGGTTTATGTCAACCTACCACCTTTTGGAACCGGTCTTATTTTTGGTCGTGAATACATGAACGCCCGGGACGTTCTACGCAAGGTCTCGGTCGGTGACACTATCGCCGCCAAGGTGGTTACTTCTGAAAATGAGGATGGTTATATTGAATTATCTCTCAAAGAAGCCAGACAAGCTCTACTCTGGGCTGATGCTGAAGAAGCGGTAAAACGAGGCACTATTATGAGTCTTGAAGTCAAGGAAGCCAATAAGGGTGGTCTTATCATTGAATGGCAAGGTATTCAAGGCTTTTTGCCAGCCTCACAGCTTTCTACCGACAATTATCCACGAGTGTCTGATGGTGATAAGGATAAAATCTTAAACGCTCTAAATGGTTTTGTTGGAAAATACTTGAGCGTAGTAATGATAACCGCCGACCAAAAGGAACATAAGCTCATCTTCTCCGAGAAAGGCTTACAGGAAAAAGAAGAAAAAGAAGAAAAAGTTGGCAAGTATGAAGTTGGTGATGTCTTAACTGGTGAAGTTACCGGAGCGGTTGATTTTGGTGTCTTCGTTAAGGTGGAGCAGGGATTGGAAGGTTTGGTGCATATTTCTGAGCTTGATTGGGGCTTGGTTGAAGACACTCGTTCATTATACAAAGTTGGTGATAAAGTGAAGGTAAAGGTGATTGAAGTAAAAGACGACAAAATCTCCCTTTCAATCAAACAACTGCGAGAAAATCCTTGGGCGGAAGCAGGACGAAAGTACAAAAAAGACCAGATTGTTGACGCAGTTATTATCAAATACAACAAGCACGGTGCTTTGGCTTCAATCGAGGAAGGCGTGGCCGGATTGGTGCATGTATCGGAATTTGAAAATGAAACAACTTTAAAAAGCACTTTGTCTTTAGGCGGAGTCTACAAGTTTAAAATCACTCTGTTTGAACCAAACGAGCAGCGAATGACACTTTCATTCAAAGAAGCAGATACTGAAACGGTAGCTAAATAATATTTAGTGTATAGAGTTAAAGCCCCTGCGCCTTCGGCGCAGGGGCTTTACTTAATTCATTTGATTAACTTATCTTATCTATTCCCTCTCGCACAATAATCTCTAAGATATTCTTAACTCTAACTTTTATTTCATCTAATTCCTCCAATTCTCTTTTTGAGAACTTATTTAAAACAAAATCTGGCAACTCACTACCCTCTGGACGCGCTGGTAGACCAGTCTCTGTATTTATAGGTGCAATACCTATGCGTATTCTAGTAAAATCTTTTGTTCCTAAATGATTGATTATGGATTTTACCCCATTATGTCCGCCGTCTCCTCGATTTTTGGAAATTTTTATATCTCCTAAAGGTAAATCAATATCGTCATGAATTACAATCAGATTTTCAATCTCATCCGGCGGTACTAGCTTTTTTACCGCCAGTCCGGAATTATTCATAAAAGTTTCCGGGTAAAGAAAAGTGGTTTTATTCCCCAAAACAGCCCCTTCCGTTATACGCCCCTTATAAGCCATGTAACTAACAGGCTCAGATAAACCCAGCTTTTCCACCACGTAATCCAAGACTAAAAACCCCATATTATGGCGGGTATTTTTGTATTCTTCCCCGGAATTTCCAAGAGCCACTACGTAATGCATATCAGGATTTATTGTACACTAAATACTTTTTATCCCAAGCTGCGAAGTCTAAGCATTGGTGGTGGAGAATTTTGGAATTTACGAGTTAAAACCAAGTCAAAAAAAAACACCGCGAATTAACCACGGTGTTGACTAAAAATAAAGTTTTATTTTTCATAATAAAACCCTTAGTAAAATTAGAATTTATTTTTGATATACCAAAAATAAACCACTGTTTCTTGCCCCTGCCTTTGTAGCAATCGACCCCGGATTCCGAAAAGTAATCTGCCGGCATAATTATTTTTATGCCAATTTGGCGCAGTCTCACTGTCAAGAATTTCCTCAACCACCACTGGAATTTGTAATAAACCCTCTTCTTGACACTCAATGGGAGTCAAAGACCAGACTACCATTTCAGCTTCCACCAAAATGGTTTTATTAACCAACTCCTGAGGATTGCTAAAATTTAAAGGTTGAACAATAACCTTCTTTTCCATGAAAAGCTCCTTTTTACTAAAAATGTGAAAGAACTGAAAAAACAAAAAAACCTCCGCGAGAGGCCTGTGTTTCTTTATAATGTTGTTGATTATATCTTTAGCACACAAAACCCTCTCGCTTTACGAGGTTATAAAACCAAAAAAAGAAAAAAGTTGTTGCCTTGTGTGACATACAAATATAGTAATATAATATGAAATTCTGTCAACAAAAATGTGTTATTATTACCTGTTATGAATAATCCTATCCTTGAAGTAAAAAACTTAGTCAAAACCTACGGCTCGGGAAATAAGGCTAAATTAGCTGTTGATAATATTTCTATTACTATTCCTCAAGGCAGTTTCTTTGGTCTTTTGGGACCAAACGGCGCCGGAAAAAGTACCTTGATACACTGTATTACCGGTATTGCCCAGCCGACAGCCGGACAAATATTGGTTGACGGAACCGACGTGGTAAAAGACTACAAATTGGCAAGAACAAAAGTCGGCCTTTCCCCACAGGAGTTTAACGTCGATATTTTTTCCACCACCGAAGAATTGATGGATTTTATGGGCGGATACTACGGTATTAGAAAAGCGGAGCGACAAAACCGTATCAATGAGCTGATATCGCGTTTTGATCTGGAAGAACACCGCCAGGTAAAATTCCAAAAACTCTCAGGCGGACTCAAAAGACGAGCTATGCTAGGCAGAGCTTTGGTACACATGCCAAAACTCCTAATCTTGGATGAACCAACCGCCGGAGTAGATATCAAGCAACGCCATGACCTCTGGGAATATTTAAAAGAAATCAACGCCAACGGCACAACAATAATCCTCACCTCACATTATCTGGAGGAAGTGCAGTATCTTTGCAACGAAATCGCGATTATCAATAACGGCAAGATTATCGCCGAAGGTTCAAAAGAAGAATTTACCAAAAACGGAAAAAGCCTAGAGCAGGCTTACTTAGAAATTACCAAAGAAGCAGACAGTGAACAAAAATAATTTTATGGAAAACAATCACCCTCAAATCCCAACCGAACTCGACTCCAATCACACCAATTGGATTGGCCTATTTACCATGTTTAGGCGAGAGGTGAAGCGTACTTTTCGCGTAGCGATTCAGACTTTGGTCGCGCCGGTAATTTCCGCCGCTTTATATATATTTATATTCGGCATGGTAATTGGTTCGCAAATTACCGAAGTAGCCGGAGTGCCTTATATTGCTTTTGTTTTTCCTGGGATTTTGATGTTGTCGGTTATCAATTCCTCTTTTGCTTCCGCTTCATCGGCTTTGTATTTTATGCGTTTTACGCGCGGGATTGAGGAAATATTGATAACACCTTTTTCGTATCTGGAAATGCTGATTGGTTTTGTTGGCAGCGCCATTACTCGCGCTCTGATGGTGGCTTTTTTGATTCTGGGCGTAGGCGCGATATTTGGCGCGGTAAGCTTGGTGAGTCCTATTTTATTTGTATTATATGTGTCTGCCATTGCGGCAATTTTTGCCATGCTCGGCATAATCGTGGCTCTTTGGGCGGAAAATTTTGAACAACTGCAAGTTTTAAATACTTTTGTTATCACTCCCCTCACCTATTTGGGCGGAATTTTTTATTCAATAACTTTCTTGCCAGACACCGCCCGCACTCTGACCGAGCTAAATCCATTTTTCTATTTTACCGATGCCATTCGCAGTAGCATGATCGGCATTAGCGAAGCCAACACTTTTGTTGGCGCGATTCTCATAGCTGGCTTGGTTGTTTTTCTGGGAATTTTGGTTACTTGGTTGTTTAAAAAAGGTTGGAAGATTAGGTCTTAATTTTTTTATTTTTACAAAATTTGTTTTTAGTTTTTTATTGAAGTATAATGTAGGCAATACTACTTATGAACATCTTTCCTCCAAAACAAAAACTGCCCACCGAAGAAGATACTGTATCCGAAACGCCTTTGGAAAAAAACGAAGACCAAAAATCGGAAAGTTCTTTTGTTGAAATTGTCCGTTTTTCCGTCATCGCGCTTCTGATTGTCATTCCAATCAGGATGTTTGTTGCCCAGCCTTTTATCGTTTCCGGCGCTTCCATGGAGGAAACCTTTCATACTGGTGAATATCTGATTATTGACCAAGTAAGCTATCATTTGCAAGAGCCGACCCGCGGGGACGTTATAGTCTTTCGCTATCCTAAAGACCCGTCTAAATTTTTCATAAAGCGCATTATCGGACTACCTGGAGATACGGTAGTCATAAACGGCTCTACCGTCACCATTAAAAACCCCGATCACCCTGAGGGATTTAATCTTTATGAACCATACGTAAAATCAATGTCTGATGATAATGATTTAATTGAAAAACTTGGCTCCCGTGAGTATTTCGTCATGGGAGACAACCGTGACGAGAGTTCCGATTCAAGAATGTGGGGAGTTTTGCAAGAAGAACGAATAATCGGAAAAGCTTTTCTCAGACTCTTTCCTCCTCGCGCCATGAGCGTAATGCCCGGCTCAATCAAAGAAGAGGCCCTTAGTAATTCACAATAAAATACGCCTATGAAGTATTCACCAACCGAATTTCTAAAAGTTGCCACCCACACCGCTGAACATTTTGGATTCAGAACAGCTGAAAGTTTCAAAAATGAACCTCTCTGTAAGAATTGCATTACCTCGCTGTCACACAATCTAACCGACGAAGACAAAGAAGCAGATACCCACAAAGGACTTTTAAGTTCCTCTATCATCACTTTTTGTGAAAAAAATCTCTACGCTCTCAACTCTCCAATTCTTCTTTATTCCGCCGATCAATCCCCAGACACTACGGACACAGCTGTGACTTTCAATATTTTTAACGTCCCAAAAAGTATCGCTGAGGCAATTTTGATCCAAGCCGGAAGATCGCTAATGCGAGAACTAGGACACACCAATCACGTCGTGCGCATAAACTCACTTGGCGACTACGACTCCATCACTCGCTATAGCCGTGAATTGTCTAATTTCCTGAAAAAACGCCTGGACTCAATGTCTCCTGTCGCTCGAGAACTAATGAAAGAACATCCACTGAAAGCTTTAGCACAATTGATTGAAGAAGATCATGAGCTGGCCTACAAAAGCCCAAAACCGCTTGAATTTCTAAGCGATCAAAGCCGTAAGCACTTCCGAGAGATTGTCGAGTATTTGGACATGACCGAAACCTCCTACGAAATTGACCCTAAAATGCTTGGTAATCACGAATATTACTCAGATGCTCTCTTTTCCATTGAAGACATCGCCAACAGCCAAAATCTGACCATACGCGGTGGTCGTTATGATGAGTTTGTTTTTCGTAAGATTAAAAATCGCGTTCCGGCTGTCGGTACGGTAGTGACCCTAAAAAGTACTAGCAAAGTCCCTTCCCGCTCGCCCAAGGCCAAATACGGAAGTCCTGATGTTTACGTGGTACAGCTTGGATTTGGGCCAAAAATCCGCAGTTTGATGATAATAGACGAATTACGTAAGGCCGGTATACCTGTTCGCCACGACCTATCCAGTGATTCACTTTCCGCTCAATTACGCGAAGCAGAAGCACGGGGAGTTCGCTATACTATCATCATCGGACAGAAAGAATTTATCGACCAAACTGTGATTTTACGAAATATGCGAGAAAGAAGCCAGGAAAATATCTCTCCAGACCTGATGATCAGAAAGCTTAAAAAACAACTGACTCTGGCTTAGTAGAGGGCTTGCGAATTTTTGAGCTAAATGTTATGCTCATCCTCACATATGGCAATAAACGTCCAAGTTGAGAAGAATAATAATGAAAGTAGCGCTAACGTCATTCGTCGCTTCACGAAGCGAGTACAGGGTGCCGGTATCGTTCCAAAAGTGCGCTCTGGTCGATATCACAGCCGAGTTAAGAGCCGAAATGTCCAACGCACGGCTAAGTTGAAAAAGTTAGTTAAAAAAGACACTTACGAAAACTTGCTGAAACTAGGAAAAATTCCAGAACAAAAATCTTTCCGTCGCTAACAGCAACAAAACCACCGGCCTCGTACGAGGCCGGTGGTTTTGTATATATCACCTTCTCTACCTAAGAGGGGTTTTTGTTTGCCGTCTCCTGTGCGATACTAATAGGAATGAGTACCCAAACTTTCTTCATCAATTCCACCATAAAAGCCCCCTACCCCGCGTATCCCTATCAGGAGATAAAAGAAGCTATCTTAGGTAAAAAATACTCTCTATCTTTGAATTTTGTCGGCACTAAGCGAGCGCAAAAACTAAACACTGAATACCGCCAAAAAGCCTACACCCCAAATGTCTTGTCGTTTCCATTGGACGATAATTATGGTGAGATATTTATTTGTCCGGAAATTGCTCATAAAGAAGCTTGGGAATTTAAGCTTTCAAAAAATGGTTATGTGGCTTTTTTGTTTATCCACGGATTATTGCATTTGAAAGGTTTTGATCATGGCGTTAAAATGGAGGAGCTTGAACAGCGCTATCTGAAGCGTTTTGGTATAGTGTAGTTTCAATATTTTTATGTCAGAGCATATTATCACGGGAATTGATGTCGGAACCTACCATGTAAAGGTAGCGATTGCTCGCATGCCCAAAAAATCCAGCAGTCGAAATACAATGCCCGAAATAATCGGCACCGGCTATGCAGAAAGCCGAGGTTTAAAAAGCGGATACATCATGCAGCCAGATGATGTCTCTCGCAGCATAAAAAGCGCCATCTCACAGGCCGAAAAAACCGCTGGCGTGATAGTTAAGCGTGCTTACGTATCAATCGGTAGCATTGGCTTGGAGGAGATATATTCCCGCGGTGAAATCATTCCCGCTCGAGCTGATTCAGAAATTACCACCGCTGATTTGGAAAAAGTAATGCAAGACAGTGAAGACAGAATCAGCGATCACATTCCAAACCGCCGAATTTTACACAATATCCCCCTAAGGTATACAGTAGACAAAACTGAAGTCCTGGGTAGACCCCAAGGCATGCGTGGCACAAAACTGGAAGTTGATACTCTTTTCATCACCTCCTACGAACAACACATCAATGATTTGATATCCGCTATTGAGAGTATCGGAGTTTATGTGGAAGACGTCATTGCTTCCCCACTGGCGACCAGTTTTGTATTACTCAACAAAAATCAAAAACGTGCCGGTTGTGTCTTGGTCAATATCGGATCAGAAACCACTTCCTTGGTAGTGTTTGAAGATTCCACTCCAATCTCTCTAAAAATTTTCCCTGTTGGCTCCAATGACATCACCAACGACATCGCCTTAGGTCTGAAAGTCACCATTGAAGAAGCTGAAAAAATCAAACGTGGAAATATGACCAGTGTTACTTTTTCCAAAAAACGTCTGGATGAAATTATTCACCAACGCTTGGTTAATATTTTCAGTCTCATCGACAATCATCTAAAAAAAATCAAACGCGACGGACTTTTGCCGGCTGGTGTTATTCTCACCGGCGGCGGCTCCAATATGCACGGCATAACCGAAATTGCCAAGACCTCCCTTTCGCTACCCGCCCGCATCGCTACCCTCGAAATCGGAAAACACACCAAAGTAAAAGACGCTTCTTGGGCTGTCACGTATGGTTTGTGCATGTGGGGCGCAAGTGATACCGAAGACACCACAGCCATAGGTATAGTCAAACAAACCAAAAAAAGCTTATTTTCTTGGTTTAAACAGTTTCTTCCGTAGAATAAATATTACATAGTGTCAATCACACAAATAATAGTTAAGTCAATATCGTGACAGATATTGCTCTTCACTGTATGATACATATATCTATATTATGTAGTGTGCTCAGGTGTGGGTACGAATATGAAATAAAGAATTATAAAACATTATTATGGAACAAATTAAAACAGACGTAGAATCATTTGCTCGCATTCGAGTAGTTGGCGTAGGTGGTTCTGGAAAGAACGCTGTCAACCACATGGTGTCGTCCAAGGTGAAGGGAGTTGAATTTATAGCTATCAATAGTGATGCTCAGGATTTGCATCATTCTCTAGCCAAGAAAAAAATTCATATCGGTAAAAATCTTACCCGCGGTCTTGGCGCTGGAGGTAATCCCGACATGGGACGTCGCGCCGCTGAAGAAACTCGCGAAGAGATCGCTAATGCTATTAAAGGTTCAGATATGATCTTTATTACCGGCGGTATGGGAGGCGGTACCGGCACCGGCTCAGCTCCGGTAGTGGCCAAAATCGCGCGCGAAAGTGGCGCGCTCACAGTGGGCGTCGTTACCAAACCTTTTCTTTTTGAAGGACAGGAGAGAATGCGTTTAGCTTTACAAGGTATTGAAGAATTGAAAAAAGAAGTTGATGCGCTTATCACTATTCCCAATGATAGATTGCTTGCAATAGTTGATCGCGAGACAACAGTCCGCAACGCCTTTGAGCAGTGTGACAATATCCTAAAACAAGCCGTAGAGGGCATCTCAGACCTTATTACCATGCCCGGTATCATCAACGTTGACTTTGCCGATATTCGCAGCGTCATGGAAAATGCCGGCTCAGCTCTGATGGGAGTTGGCGTATCAAGCGGTGAAAAACGAGCCGAAGAAGCGGCCAGAGCAGCCATAAACTCTCCCCTACTTGAAGTCTCCATCAATGGAGCCAAAGGAGTGCTGTTTGCCATCGCTGGTGGTGATGATTTGGCGATGCTAGAGATTCAGGACGCAGCTCGCGTCATCACCGAATCAATCGACCCGCAAGCTAGAGTCATATTTGGAACAATCAAGGATGATAAGCTCAAAAAGAATGAGATTAAAGTTACTGTTATTGCCACTGGTTTTCCTGAAGAAATGCTGTCGTCAAACAACATGATTTCAAGACGCGCGCCAGTTGCCAACAACCCGCATCCAAACACGAATACCCACACTCATTCCAATCCTGAGCCGGAAGTTGCTGAAACCAGCAAGGGAAGAATCTTTAATTCTCTATCCATACCCAGAAAGAATGAGCAGGAAGTGTCTGTGGAAGCCTCGGCTCCAGCTAGTTCTCCCAAAAATCAGGAGCTACCAAAAAGAGACCCTAAGCCCGTTGATCCGATTGACGAGGATGATGATGGTGATTGGGGAGCGGTTCCGGCTTTTCTCCGACGTTCAAAATTAAAATAAGTAGTCAGATGAATTTCTAATTTAAACGGACATCACTACAGTGATGTCCGTTTATTTTTGCCTCAAAATATAGTAAACTAGTCTTACTTTAGAAAATAATATTTTGTATGTACGAATTAACGATTGTTGGCGGCGGGCCAGCCGGTATCGCGGCTGGAGTATATGCTTCACGCAAGCAACTAAAGACGCTGTTTGTAACTAAGGATTGGGGAGGACAAAGCACTGTTTCCGAAGAAATTCAAAATTGGATTGGCACTCCCACCATCAGCGGCCAACAATTAGCCCTAAATCTAAAAGAACATCTGCATAAATACGCTGGCGAGTATGTTGAAATTAAAGACAACGTTTTAGCGGAGAAAATTACCAAGCAAGACGAAGGGTTTTCTATCGCTCTCAGCGACGGCAGTATGTTTTTGACCAAAACTATCCTGATTTCTTCCGGATCAAAAAGACGACAGCTACCAGCCTTAAATGCTGATAAATTTGAACATAAAGGTCTCACTTATTGCGCTTCCTGTGATGGGCCGATGTTTTCCGGTCAAGACGTGGTGGTGGTTGGCGGTGGCAACGCTGCTTTTGAAACAGCCGCTCAGCTTTTGGCCTATGCCAAAAGCGTCACCCTACTACAACGAAGCGGCAAATACAGCGCTGACCCTATCACCGTGCAAAAAGTTTTAGCTCACCCTAAAATGACCAGTTGTCTCAATGCCGAAATCCAAACCATCACTGGTGACAATTTTGTTTCCGGATTAACTTATAAAAATAAAACCACGAACGAAATGGTAAACTTGTCTGTTGCTGGTATCTTTGTCGAGATTGGTATGATTCCCAACACTGATTATCTGGAAGGTGTGGTTTTGCTTGATGACCATAAAAAAATTATTATTGACCCTTGGACTCAACAAACCAAAACCGCGGGTATTTGGGCGGCTGGTGATTGCACCAACATTCTCTACCACCAAAACAACATCGCCGCCGGTGATGCCGTGCGCGCTTTGGAAGATATCTATGTAAATCTTCACGCGAAATAATAATTTCAAAAAAACTAAATATTTTTCAACAAAATGTGAATAAAGCTGTGTAGAACTACTGGATATCCCTGGGTAAAAAGCGGTTTATTTAATTTAGACACCACTTTTTCTAAACGGCAAAAAAAGTTCCAACATAATAAGCGACAGAAGCAGCCACTCCACCAATAATAATGACCTCCGCCAAAGCATAAAACACACTCACTCCGGCCACTCGCCACTTAAGCAAGCCTAGTATCACCAAAGCGACAAAAGTACCAAACAAAGAATACGAAAAAGCAATACCAGCCACTTCTGATTCCATAAAAATGAAAGGCAGAAGTGGAATAGTTCCAAAGAAAAGAAAAGCCAAGAAAGTGGCGATACCGGTTAGAGCCGGATTAGTACCGCGCGGATCTGACATTTGGAGCTTGCTATTCATAATAAAATCAACCCAATAATCAGGATTTTTCTGAAAAACATTTGCTAAAGTCTCAGCATCTTCATCAGAAAATCCTCTTCCTATCAAAATCGCCACGGTGGAGGCTTTTTCGGCTTTAGGATTTTCTTTGACATTAGTCATTTCCCGATAGCGGGTAATATTATAAATATCTTTTTCCGAACGAACCGAAAGAAAATTTCCCAAACCCATGGACACAGCATCAGCAAACAAATTAGCCAGACCAAACAGCAACACCACCATAAAGGTAAGCTCCGTTGTTTCGTCTGTTGACAGGGCCGCTCCCGAAAAACCAGCCACCACCGCGAAAGTTGTAATGATTCCATCAACCCCGCCATAAATTACTTCGGTAAAATACTGAGTGAGTGAATCGAGTTTTCCCGGCCTCTCCGGCTTTGTCATTTCTTTAGCTTTCATAAACTGGAAGTTGATACATTGTATCACGCCTTCAAAATCAGACCTGGCAGTTCACAGATTCTAATTTTTCTGCTATAAATATGCCGATGGCCCTATCGTCTAACGGCTAGGACACTTGGTTCTCATCCAAGAAATCGGAGTTCGATTCTCCGTAGGGTCACCACGTATAGATAATTTACCATCATTGCAAATTATCACAATAAACCCAAAATCGCCCTTATTTTAGGGGCGATTTTGGATTTTTGGAGTGTGAATATAAATTGTCGTAAGTGAGAATGGTGATTGAATCCTGCGGAAATCGAACTGGTTAGAATAAGGTCAAATATATTTTTTGTTAAATCAAGTATCTAAATGCATTTCATAATCCATTGATTTATGCAACACTCTATAGATTGAAACCCCGTCATCGGTGGGTTTGTAGTAAATTACATGCGACACCACCTTCCATGCATACAGATTCGAACGGATGTGACTGCAATTTCTACCTTGATTATAGTTATCTGCTAAAAATTGAAAAGCTGATACTAAGTCATCAATATATTTTTCAGCTCGTTCCAGACCAAAGGTTTCAAAACTATAAATAAAGATATCATTTAAATCTCTGTCGGCAGTCTCGCGGACGTGAAATTTTTTATTTACCATTCATTTTTGTCTTAATCTGGGATAAAAATTTCTCTTTAGTCCAGCCGTCAATGGCAGGGCTGTTTTCCGCCTCGTCTATCAACTGTCGTAGTTGTTGAAGTTTTGATTTTGCTTCCTGTTCTTGTAGCAGACGCAAACCAGCTCTCACAACTTCACTCTGGTTTTGGTATCGACCAGCCTCAACTTGACTCTCAATAAAATTACTCAATTCTTCGCTGGGTTGAAAAGTAAGGGTGCGTGACATGGTGCTTGTTCCTTTGTAAGACATATTCTTACAATTTAGCATAGCTAGTAATCTTGTCAAGAATTAAATGCCTTTTTGTCAGAAGTGCTATCATATAATTCTTGGTCGTGAATTAGCTTAAATAATTTCTCGGTATTTTTTCGTGGTTTGGGGTGGGTGGTTCGAGATGTGGAGCGGTGTGGGGCACAAACTTGCCACATATGTAATTATTCACACTTGGATGACATCTATATATTCAAGCTACGGTTTTTTATTTTAAGATTATTAGATCATTGTATTTTTTATTCTAGACACTCGACTAATATCAAGCTTTTTTTCTGTACAATAAATTGGTTTTTTGATGTATGGATGCATATGCCATTGCAGTTTTGATAGCATTACTAAAATCAATATCAGTACTTAAACCAACTAAATAACCACCAAGAAATATATCACCAGAACCTATTTCACTTTCATTCTTTGCAATATGTTGGTTTGGCAATATAAATTCAGAATATTCTCCGTTTTTATCAACTACTAAAACCTTCTTTGATGCTTGAGTTATCACAAGACGGCACTTTATATCATTTTGTAAATCTATAAGGTTTTTCTTGGTAATTTTTGTTATAGGTACGTTCAGAATACTAGAAAGCTCTTTTATATTTATTTTTAAAGTATGTGGCAAAATCTTTTTTAAGGCTTCTACGTTAAAAGTTGTCGTATCCAAAATTTTTTTACACCGAATATCTGAAACTAATTTTGTGAGTAAACTATAATCTGCATCCCCCTTCAGGAATGGAGTCGACCCAGCTATCACAAGATAATCTTCTTCTCCAATAATTCCTTTAATTTTATTGAAAAACTGCTCAATATTAGAGTATGAGGCTACTGATTTACTACGAATATGCGAAACCAACTGAGAATTTTTATAGATAGTAAAGTTTTGACGTATAGATCCTTCATGAAAAAAGAACTCATGCTCTTCCCTTGAGACACTTTCAAAAGGTATTTTTCCAGAAAAAACTAACGAACAGAAATTTATATTATTAATAATAAGAGGCTTAGCCGAATTTATAGCCTTACTTGCTAAAAAATACTCAACTTTTTGTGCAATACAATCTCTACTACCAAACTCGTCAACTTCTATCTTTGTGTCTATGGCAGGATTTAATGTTATTAAATAAATCACGCTAATATTATATCAGTTTGATGATTATCAAAGTATTTTTGGTAATCTTTAAGTAGCCTGCCACCATTAGTTTCAGCTGATATAATCTTTATATTCTCATTAAATTCTGCAAAAATTTGCGATTGTCTTAATCCAAACTTATCTTCAGTGCAGACTATATACTTTGACTTGCAATATCTAAGTAATGAGGCTTTCGCACGCTTTTCTCCAGAATCTGCTGTTGTAAACCCAACATTCTTTAAAATTCCATTGGTTCCCACGAAGCCTATATCCGCGCCGCCTAATGACGGTAAAACTTTGTCAAAATCATGAAAAATATCTTCTTCCACACTTTCGTTGTCGTCCACAATTGCCATTGTGTTAAGCCTTACTCTGCCACCTATAATAAATAATCTAAACATAGGATCATGATCTTCGAGTCCTAATTCGCTACATGCCGTCACAATTGCATCGGCGACCAAGAAAGAGCTGGTTACCACAGTAATCTTTCTCAACGAATGGTCTTTAAAGCCTTTTGCGATTAGCTTAGCTATTTCTAGGGTAGTAGTACCAGCATCTAATGCCACCACATCACCTGACTTAATAAACGAATAAGCTTTTTCTGCGATCTTTCTTTTTTCGTGCCGTCCTATATTTTTCTTCCACGATATATGTTCCTCATGTATAAATAAATTATCGTGCTCTCGCACCAATCCTGGAAGCTTATCTTGGACAATTAGTGCAGATAGTGCTTTTTGAAAAGCTTCGAAATCTAGTTCTGTCTCTTTTCTATCCACTAGTCTTTTATGAAGATCAAATACTGTTATTGGATCGTCTTTTTGATATGGTCTAACTACGTTTAATATTGTTGCTGCTTGTGTTTTTAAAAGTCTTTCTGTTTCCTCGAGTGCGGTCTCCGGCTCAATTGTATTTTCTTCAATGACAAATGATTTTCTGAGCTTTTGAATAAATTTAAACTTTTTATTTATATACAACCCAATCAATGCGCAAACGGCTGTCACTATCGTGGTAATTATTGCTGCCGTAGCTGTATCAATGAACATTTCAGATACCCATAATTTTCTGAATATAATTAAGCAAGTATAACCACTGTCAGATATCCCGTGAACAAGAAAGTTAAATCAAATTAAACAATAGTTTTTTTATAAAGAAAATTTGTATAGGAAATGTAAATTTGATTAAGCAACTTTCTTATTTGAAGAACTATCTGGCTGTTCCTTACCATGAATCAATTTAAATATCTTCTCAGTCTCCACCCTTGACACGTTTTTAAAAGTTCGAGATGTGGCTCGGTATGGTTCACAAAACGAGACTTCGTCTCGACACAACGAGCGCGGCGAAGCCGCGCGAGCAGAACAGGCAGGATGTAAGATTTTTGAATATAAAAAACCCTCCGCGAGCATAAGCTAACGGAGGGCATAAACTTTTTTAGGGATTTAAATAGGCCCGACGACTTCTCAACAAAAAGAACAAACAGCTAAATATCGCCAGATCCATAGTCCACTATAAAGCATTCTTAAAAGTTGTCAATGAGAATTTTTGAACAACAAACAACTCCAGTAAAACTTTTCAATTACACAACTAATTGGTAGTTACAAACGATTCCACGTTGCTGCAAGCAATATTTTTATTATCTCTACTGTCCAGATATTCAACACAGGCTCGATAATAATATTTCGTGGCTTTGACCATGCCGGAAATTCTACCTGAAATCGTCGTGCGTTCTTTCACGTCTTTGGCGACTATTTGCTTGGTCAAGCTTTCACCGCGAACGATTGGGATAGCGTCATAATTATCATAATTATTGATCCTAGATACATCTGAACTGTTTAATGATTTTACGTAAAACACCGTACCAGCGTCATAATTGTTCATGTTGATAAAACTCTTCACTTCAGCGGTGTTGGCCGTGATATTTATCACCCCTTCGGTCTCAACTACGGGACGACTGGCAGAAGTGGAGGTCAAAGCTTGTCTAACAGTGGTAAAACTTCTAATTTCACCATAAATCACATCCCCACCCTCATCTTCCAAGACCGCTCGATAATTGTAGGTAGTGCCGGGATTTATGTTGGTGATACGAATTTTTTGAGCCGCTTCCCTTGCTCCGGTAAAGTTAAATCTTTCTGAACTGAGGTTTAGAGAGTTTCCGGTTCCGTATTGGAAGAAAAGTTCGGCGTATTTTGAGCTGCCTTTATCAATTTTTGCTTGCAACTCAGCGGTGTTGCGACCTACAGCCGAGGCCGCCATTGTCGTTACCTGCATAAAATGAGGGTTATTTGAGCGACGAGTCGGTACTGATGGTGACACCGGAGATACAACAGAAGCTCTTTCTCGTTCGGCTTTCATTTGGAGTAACATAGCCAACTGCAGCTGCAAATGCAGCAATTGCAGACGCAAACTGGTAATTCTAGCTTCTTCAACTGATTGAGCGCTGGAAACGGTATTGGCTCTAGCGATATTGAGGCTTGAATTAAAGCCAATCATCGACACCACAAAAGCAACGATAAGGAATAAAGCCACCTGCTTCCTCAGAAAAAGATTGGTAAACATAATTTATATTTATAGTTTATAATCTCGTCATTATACCATGGTTTTATGCGCTTAAAACACGACCTTATAAACATGCCAAACAAAGGTCTTTCTTCACAAAAAAAATAAAACAACAACTCTTGTGAGTCGTTGTTTTATTTTAATAGGTAAATTCTATTGATTGATAGAACCCCAATAGTGCCCGACAGTGAAAGTAATAGCCAAAACTACAAACCCCATCATCATCATATCAGTTGATATATTTTTCATTTTAAAATTTTCAGATTAAATAATAACCTGCCTCCATTATAACACCACAACTCAGGATATTACACAACGCACGTTGAATAAACTTAAAGCTGCCTCATTGTCATAATTTTTAGTAGCTTCATATCAATCTAACACCGAATGAATTTCCACTTCAGAAATAGAACCCTCTCGTAAAATATCGACATTTCCTTCAACTATCTTGACAATCGTAGAAACCCGGCCCGAGCGCGCGCCGTCATCGTGTACTTCGTCAATCAAAACCGCGTCTGGCCCGAATTGTTTTAAAATCTCCGGTACTGTCGCAAGAGTCGGAAAATGACTTTTGTTGGCACTGGTACAGGTAAGAGGAGCTTTGTGATTATCCATAAATTTAGCAATGAGCTTGCGGGCTACCAAGTCGGAAGAAACGCGAAAACCAATAGTGCCGTCTAAAGCTGTCAGAGGGCGCGGGACTTCGTCCCGCGCCCTTAGCACCAAAGTCAACGGCCCAGGCAAAAACTTCTCCGCCAATAATTTTGCTTTAGTATCCATATGAGCATATCTTTCAATATCAGCCAGATCACGAACTAGGATGCTCATGGTTTTTTCCAACCCTCTCTCCTTTAAGGAAAACAGACTAGCAACGGCTTTAGCATCAAAAGCGTTGGCACCAAGAGCATAGACGGTTTCGGTTGGATAAAGAATAACCATGGTATTTTTAATGGTACCAAATTAATTTCACAATATCACTTTTTTAAAATTCACTTCCAAAAAAATATTTTTATTGTATACTCATTATTGCCCCATTCGTCCGGTTAGCTCAGCTGGTAGAGCGCTACATTGACATTGTAGAGGTCACAGGTTCAAGTCCTGTATCGGACACCAGAACAATACTAGTCGGCTTTTTCAAAGCCATAAACCGCAAACAGGGTGTTGAGGGTGGAGTTAGAATTGAAGCAGTGCAACTGGAAATAACGTAAGTTTCGTTGTATAATGTTGCTAACAAAAATTTATGCTCATTTTATCCATCGAGACCAGTTGCGATGAAACCGCTGTTAGTATTATTGAAGCAGTTGGTGATTTTCCCAACGCCAAATACGAAGTGCTTGGTGATGCCCTTTTTTCGCAGATAGACACACATCGTGAGTATGGCGGAGTCTTTCCCGCTCTAGCCAAACGTGAGCACATTGCTACCATCTTACCGATGCTGGAGCAAGCTCTGCGCGAAGCCAAGTTAAAACCCGGCTTTTCTCCCACCTTAACACCAAGCCAAAAGGAGCAAGTACATATCTCGCTTAGCCGTGAACATGGTTTGGCCGATCAGGTGATCAATTTTTATGACAGTTTTGGCTTGCCACCAATTGATTTGATAGCGGTCACTAGCGGCCCCGGACTGGAGCCGGCTTTGTGGGTGGGCGTAAATTTTGCCAAAACTTTAGCCTATTTATGGAACACTCCAATCGTGTCCGTAAACCACATGGAGGGGCATGTTTTGGCTTCAATTTTTGACGGCTACAAATTAGCGCCCGTGCGATTCCCCGCTATTTCTTTGTTGGTGTCTGGCGGTCATACCGAATTGATACTGATGGAAGATTGGGTACAATATAAAAAAGTGGGCCAAACCAAGGACGACGCTGTCGGTGAAGCTTTTGATAAAGTCGCTAGATTGCTGGGTTTGCCCTATCCTGGCGGGCCGCAGATTAGCGTTTTGGCGCAAAAAGCTAGGGATGAAAACCTCCCGCAATTCGCGGATTTGCCCAGACCAATGATTCATTCTGACAACCTGGATTTTTCTTTCTCCGGACTAAAGACCGCCGTCTTGTATAAAGTAAAAGATAAGACTCTGACAGATAATGACAAGAAAGCCTTGGCCCGAGATTTTGAAGAGGCTGCTGTCGAGGTGCTAGTCAAAAAACTAACCAAAGCCATAAATAAATTTTCCATTAAAAGTGTAATTTTGGGCGGCGGCGTGTCGGCCAATACACAGTTGCGAGCGGCCGTCTCCTCTCTCAATTCCCCGCTTTTGTTTCCCCATCTGAATATCTACCTGCCAAAACCAGAACTTTCCACCGACAACAGCATAATGATTGCCCTAGCCGGACATGCCAAAATAAAAGATGCAATATCCGCTCGGGAGTTTTCTGATACAGTAAAAGCCGACGGTAATCTTTCCCTAGGTTGATAAATTTGCATTCTGATTAAATTCAGTATATAAATCAGATTAGTTACAGGACTTTCGTCCTGTTTTTTAAAGCCAAATCCCCGTGAAGGGCCGGCGTACTTTTGACCTTGTGTCAATTCCCCCGTACGCCGCCCCTTCACGGGGATTTGGCTTTTCACAAATTCAGTGTAACATTTTTTGACAAATAAAAATCTCTGTTCTGCACTACTAAAAATAACTACTAAAAATTGACAGCAGATGCTGGAAGTATAAAATTAAGCGACGTTACATTCTGGAGGGGGAACCATTTGTACACGAACCGATATGTCTTTACGTGAACAAACAACACAACCCTGTTTAAAAAAATATTTATTTCGACTTGCTTTCGCGTGCAAGTTTTTTTGTGTCTGTAGATTCACAAAAGACCTTTCTACTTTTTACATTAAGGTCTGAGTTCAAAAAATAAAAACTTCGATCTTAATGTGAACAGTACCTAGTATCTGTTCACGAGTTGGTTCCGTAATAATTCATACGAGCAACCATTGTATGAATTAAAACCAAACCAACCAAAATTATTATCTAGATTAATAAATAAATTTATTTATGACACACACAAAATACAACAACACCAAGTCAATGCTTATCGTTGGCAGTATTGTTACTTTGAGCATGCTTGCTTTTGTTAGTCCAGCATCAGCTGACCGTTCTTCAAGCAAGTCAACCGGCTCAAACACTAGCAGCGTTACAGTTAGTACTGAAAACAATGCTTTCGTGTTAAATGAGGTTGTAGTAGTGGCCAGCACTGGCAACAACAACATCGACGGTGGCAACACTGGACGAGCTGGAAATGGTGGTGACGCTAAAGGCAGTCGCGCCAACGCCGGTGACGGTGGTACTTCTGGATCAAGCAGCAATGACGGAGCCATTGGTACTGGCGACGCTACAGCGATTGGTACTGTACAGAATGACATCAACAGCAATCGTACAAATGTAACTATTGACTGTGGTTGTGTTAGCAAAAAAGGCAAGAATGACAAAAATAGCGACAAGCTTGTTGTCTGGACAGGAAACAACGCCGTCCTTGCTAATGGTCTAGCCGTAGCCGCTGAAACTGGAAACAATGACATCGACGGCGGAACAACTGGTAAAGCTGGAAATGGTGGTGACGCTACATCTAATGACAACAAGTCAAAGGACAAGCGTGACAACAAGAAGAACAGCACTACTGGTGCTGCCAATGCTGGAAATGGTGGTAACACTGGTTCTACAGACAATTACGGGACTATCGTAACTGGTGATTCCCTTTCTGATGGATTGGTAGTAAACGTTGTAAACCGCAACGTTACTCGTGTTGCTCGATAATTGACAACTAGGTAGATAAATACCAAATTTATCTGTAGAAGTGGGTCTTTGACCCTACTTCTACCAAAATCTGGTCAAAGCTATTGACAAGATTTTGGTGAGAGGTATAAGTGAATGTTAATATGTATAGAATATTTGGAGGTTTGTTTTTGTTGCTGCTGGTAATGCCGCTTTCCACGGAAGCTAGCGTTGCGGTGAGCAATTCAGTTTCGGTGTCGTCATCTGGTGACGGGGTTAGTACCATGCATGTAAAAACCATTAGCAATGGCGAAGTCGTTGAAAATACAAGCATATCTACCACCACTCCTTTTCATTACCATTCCAGCTACACGACTGAAGACGGATTAAAGACTTCACTTCAGACTTCCGACATTGAAAAACTAGAAACAATCAAAAAATTACTAGCATTATTAAACGAACTTCAGACTTTGATGGCTCTGTATGAAAAAATCTATGCTAAATAAAAATATCTTTTCTAATTTGTACTCAAGCTTGGTAGGCTTGGTTATTGTCGCGCTATTGGCGCCGGCTGTCTATCCCCTATCTGTCCTAGCCGAAACCAGCAACGAAGAAACCGTGCTTTCAGCAGAGATTGTCACTGGTGATGCCACAGCCGGCACGACAATAGAAAATGACATAAACACCAACATCATTGATACAAAAAATGACGGTGAAGAGTTGCCTGATTCCAGCTCTACGCTACCGACACCAGAAACAGCTACCACCACAATCTCGCAAAACCCAGAAAATGACGCTGCTAGCAGCACGTCAAAATTGCCGATGACCCCCAACGAGACAAATATCACCGCCACCAACACCGCTACCACCACCAACCTAGCCACCAGCACCGCCGAAACCGGAGGCAATACTACCGAAGCTGGTAATTTCCTAACTGAGACCGGCGACGCTGTTTCTTATATAGACGTGGTCAATGTCGTAAACACCAATATCATAAACTCATCCGGTCTGATTGATTTTATTCGCGGAGTGCTTGGCTACGATAATTTTGACATGCGTGATACTTTTTACGACATCTTCAAATCTTTCCAAACCGCGCAAAGTACAAACTCATGTTTGGAAAATATCTGTGACTACAATTCTTTAATGGTGGATTTAGTCAACAGAGCCAATATTTATAACGATATTTCGGTTATCGCCAACACCGGCGACAACTCCAGTTTTGACGGCAGCGGCATTATCAGGACTGGAGATGCCTACGCCAGCGCCAATATTGTCAACCTCGCCAACACCAATATTATTGACTCCAACTATCTGCTATTAAACTTCAGCAATTTCTCCGACATGGCCGGCTCTTTGGTTTTGCCAAATAGCGATTTCTTCGCCTCATTATTTGGCCATACTGGCAACTCAATCGGAAGCGGAAATTTTAATTTTAGTAATAACGCCGCCGTTAGCAATGACATTGAAGTGCTGGCCGATACTGGAAATAACGCCATTGACGACGGCAGCGGGACAATCACCACCGGCAATTCATTAGCCACCTCTCATACCGAAAACATTATCAACCAGAATTTTCTTGGCACCGATTCTTTTAGTTTGCTTATTAGAGTCCATGGTTCTTGGAGCGGAGAAATTTTTGGCTTACCGGAAGGCATGCTGTGGGAAAACACTATGGACGGTGTTAGGTTGTATTACGCTGGGGACAGTGGCGGCGCCTCAGCTAGCGGCAAGACTATGGCCAATATTGCAAATGACGCTACTATTGCAAATAATGTCCAAGTCTTCGCCCTAACCGGAAACAATCAGATTTCGGGCAGTGACGACGCGAGCATAGAGACCGGCACCGCCTACGCCGACAGCACGGTATTAAATATGGCCAACACCAACATCATCGGCAGCAACTGGGTCAATCTTATCTTTAATATTTATGGAAATTGGAGCGGCAATATTGCCTTTGGCCAACCCGACTTATGGCTGGGATTGGAAGCCGAGACAAAAGACAACCTGCAACCAAACACTGAAGTGACTTATAAATACACCATCTTCAATCGCGGTGACACCACAGCTCGAAACGTGATTTTGGAAAATAAATATCCGGCAAAATCCATCAATTTTATCAATTCACCTGAAGATAATAGTCAAAGTGACGGACACAGCCTCTGGTCGATTGGAGATATTGGGACAGGAGAAACAAAAGAGCTTATTGTCAAAACCAAAATCGACGCCACTTTTGGAAAGGATAAGCGTCTGCCTTTGCCAATAACCGCCACCGTATACGGCGATCAGCCCGACGCCAACGACGCTGACAACGAAGATTCTTTATTGCTCTACGTCGGCAAAAATCAGAAAACGACCTACACAAACAACAATGAGGAAAATAACAGAAACAACGCTTTCCCAGCCAAATTTTTCATCGAAAAAAGTGCCGACAAAACCTTTGCTAAGGGCGGCGACACCATAAACTACACCGTCAAACTAACCAGTAAAGGCGGACAGCTTTTTGACTCAGTTTTGTTTGATGTGTTGGAGGATGAAGAAGGTAATATTTTAAGCGAACAATCCTGGAATCTTGACACCATCGAAAACGGCGAAGATATCACTATCTCCTACTCGATTATTCTTCCGGAAAATACCGCAACTGGCATTTATACCAATACCGCGCAACTGTTTGGCAATCACGGCTCCAGACAACCAAAATATAGAACCGTATACGAAAGTGCAGTCGCCAAACATCAGCTAGCGGTGGGCAATTTGGCAGCCTTCCCCAATTTGAACGCCAATATCTTGAGCTGTAGTCCTTACCTAAAAACCTACCTAAAACAAGACAAAGATAATGACTTGAGTGAAGTCGTAAAATTGCAACAATTTCTCTATCATTACGTGACCGACGAAATCGAAATCAGCGGTGTTTTTGATGACGCTACCAGAATTGCCGTTGCTGAATTTCAACAGCAATACGCGGCGGATATTCTTACCCCTTGGGGAATGACACAAAGCTCCGGCTATGTGTACTACACAACACAAAAGAAAATAAACGAAATCATGTGCGATCACAAAGTTGAATTTCCATTAACCCCAGACCAAGAAAAAGAAATGGATTATTTCAAACAAAATATACACAAAATCAACGTTGACGACATGTTGTTTTCCGGAGACATCAACGCCAACGACTTGGCTGCAGCCGATATTGAGAATGAATCAGCGACAATTATTGCTGACGATTATATCTCCTCCCCAACAATCAAGCTCTTGAAAGAGGTCTCCAAACCGCACTATAGTCGGTTTGATAATTGGCTTTTGCTGTTCAAAAATACTCACACTGCCTTTCGCTACTAGTGCTGTCTGTGTTAAGATGCCGTTTATAAACACTTCAAAGCTATGGACAAATCTTCAAATCAAACCAACGCCAATGTTCCGGAAATATTTTTAAAGCCTTACGATTCAGCCGCTCACGAAAGCAAGCTTTATACTCTCTGGGAACAATCAGGTTTCTTCAATCCCGACGTTTGCGTAGAAAAAGGCATTGCCGCCAAAGATGCTGAGGTTTTTTCAATGGTACTTCCCCCACCCAATGTTACCGGACATCTGCACATGGGCAGCGCGTTGATGCTGGCTTTGGAGGATATTTTGGTCAGGCACGCCCGCATGAAAGGAAAAAAGACCTTATGGATTCCCGGCACCGACTCAGCCGCTATCGCCACTCAAGCCCGAGTGGAAAAAGATGTTCAAAAGGCAGAGAAAAAAACTCGCCACGACCTGGGACGAGAAGAACTCCTTAAAAGAATAGACGCTTTCGTGGAAGAAAATAAAAATACCATTCTTAGCCAAATGCGCTCGGTTGGCGCTTCTTTGGACTGGAGCCGCTATGCCTACACCATGGACAAAAAAAGGTACGACGCTGTCATGGAGGCCTTTATACGCATGCATAGGGCCGGTCTTATCTATCGCGGCAACCGCATAGTCAATTGGGACCCCAAGGGACAAACGACGATTTCTGATGACGAAATTGTTTACGAAGAACGAAAAGCCAAGCTCTATACTTTTAAATACAGCCCTGATTTCCCTATCGCTATCGCCACCACCAGACTGGAAACCAAAGTTGGCGACACTGCCGTGGCTGTTCACCCCGAAGATGAGCGTTACCGCGATTTTATTGGTAAAGAATATGACGTTGTTTTCTGTGACGTTCCACTGCACATAAAGATTGTGGCTGATGCCAGTGTGGAACCAGATTTTGGTACCGGCGCGCTGGGAGTTACGCCGGCTCACAGTCAGATTGACTGGGAAATCGCCGACCGGCACGACCTCCCCCGCCCGCCAGTCATCAATGAATACGCCAAAATGCTAGACAATCTCCCTGGCCGTCTAGCCGGCCTCAAAACCACCATAGCGCGCGAAGAAGTAGCCAATTGGCTCAAAGAAAATGATCTACTCATAAGCGAAGAAGAAATCACGCAAAACGTATCCACAGCCGAACGCACTGGTGGTATCGTTGAACCTCTTCCTAAGTTGCAATGGTTTATTGACGTAGAAAAGCCTTTTGTAATGGAAAACTCTGAAATTCCTGGTATTGCTTCCGGTGAAATGGTGTCTCTCAAAACACTCATGCAAAAAGCCGTCGCGGGCGGCGGGGTGAAATTTGTGTCTGAACGATTTGAAAAAACCTATCTGCACTGGGCAAAAAATCTCCGCCCATGGTGCATCAGTCGGCAAATTTGGTTTGGACACCAGATTCCCGTTTGGTACAAGACCAAGGAAGGCACGCAAACAGAAACACACGTCGGCACAAAACCACCAGAACCAACCGGCTGGACGCAAGACCCAGACGTACTCGATACTTGGTTTTCATCCGGACTCTGGACTTTTACCACCCTCGGCTGGCCGGAGAAAACCGAAGATCTGAAAACCTACCACCCTACTACTCTCATAGAAACCGGACATGACATTATCTTTTTCTGGGTGGCGCGCATGATTCTTATGAGTGGTTTCTTCCTCGGGCAAGTACCGTTTAAAACGATTTATATGCATGGATTGGTTCGTGACGGACAAGGCCGAAAAATATCAAAATCCCTCGGCAACAACATCGACCCAGTTGATATGGCTGAAAAGTACGGCATGGACGCGGTTCGCATTTCACTTGTTATGGGTATGACTCCAGGCACAGACAGCAAAATCTCCGAGGAAAAAATCCGCGGCTACAAGCATTTTGCCAACAAACTCTGGAACATCAGCCGCTTCACTTTGACTACCATCAATGGAGTTGAAGATTTTTCAAAAGTTGAACTTTCCGAAACCGACAAATCCATCCAAAATGAATTAAGGGACTTGACCACCACCGTGGAATCACATTTTGAAAATTACCGTATCGACTTGGCCGGTGAAACTATTTATCAATACGTCTGGCATCGCTTCGCTGATGAGATAATCGAAGAATCAAAACTGATAATACAGACTGGTGACGAAAAAACGATTCTGTCACGCCGCTTCATCCTCAAAGAATGCCTTATTACCTCTCTCAAGCTCCTACATCCTTTCATGCCTTTTGTCACGGAGGCGATTTGGCAGGAATTATCAAGCAGTCTGAGAGACAGCGAGTTGCTCATGGTAGCCAAATGGCCAGAAGTCTAATCCCCTTGCCGCCCACAATATCCAAATAAGACCAGCTCCAAACCTGCTACAATAGTGACTGTGGTATCAACACACTTTGCCATCGCTTTTCTCATCGGTTTGGTGCCGGCTTTATTTTGGCTTTGGTTTTGGCTGCGCGAAGATAAGAAAAGTCCCGAGCCAAAACTGCTCATCGCCATCTCCTTCATTGCCGGTATGGCTGTGGTACCTTTGGCTTTGCCGCTCCAAAAGCTGGCCATTGATTTGTACAGCGGCTCCAACGTCATGTTGGCTTGGGTGATTATAGAAGAGGTCTTAAAATATGTAGTGGCTTTGTTTGTGATATTATGGAACAAGGCCGTTGATGAAGCCATCGACCCTATCATTTACATGATAGCCATCGCACTCGGCTTTGCAGCCTTGGAAAACACTCTATTTGTCCTAAATCCCATTACTGACGGCGAGTATGGGGCAGCGACCATTACCGGCTCCTTTCGGTTCCTAGGCTCTTCCCTGCTCCACGTGCTGGCCTCAGCGACAGTGGGAGTGATGCTAGCTTTATCTTTTTATCGCTCCAATATTGTAAAGCTTATATACGGAACAATTGGGTTATTCATTGCCATCTTATTGCATGCCTTGTTTAACTTTTTTATAATGGAGTCAAGTGGCGAAGGAATATTGATCATCTTCCTCTTCGTCTGGATGGGTATAATAATACTCTTCCTACTATTTGAAAAGATCAAATTACTCGAATCATCACAAAAACCTTCTTCACGTAAACGCATATGAAAAAACCATCATTTTTAGAACGACTCACCGGCGGAGCCAACAAAGATAACGACTACGATCGGATTTTAGATGAAGAACACCACTTTGGCGACGAGTCTGATAGTGTTGACGGTGGCTATGATAATGAAGAAGACTGGCAGGAAGAAGCCACAGACAACCACCAATCTCAGCAAGAAGGTGAATTGCCTGTCGATATGTACCAAACCAACGACGCTATTATTATTCGGGCCTTGGTGGCCGGAGTTAGCCCCACCGATTTGGATATTTCCATCACTCGCGATATGGTCACTATCCGCGGCTTGCGTGAAGAATACCAAGAAACCAACGACGACAACTACTTCCACCGCGAACTTTTCTGGGGCAGTTTTTCCCGCACTTTGGTTTTGCCAGAAGAAGTGATTATCGACGAAGCCGAAGCCCAAGAAAAGCACGGCATGCTAGAAATACGCCTCCCCAAGCTCGATAAGCACCGCAGTACTCAGCTCAAGGTAAGATCAAGCGCGAGTGGTGGCAAGTAAGAAGATTTGAGAAAATAAAAATACGCTGTCATCACCATCTAGTTTTAAAAATCAAACCAATCCGCACAGTAGTATATATGCGATTGTCAGTGGTTTCGCTTCAATCCTAGTCCCAACCGCTTCTCTGTGTGGCCGCAGTTTTAACGTTACATTATGGTGCTTGGGGGCGGGCTCGAACCGCCGACCCCTTCCTCTTCAGGGAAATGCTCTACCAACTGAGCTACCCAAGCAACGACTGTTATTTTAGCCTGTTTTAAACTATATTTCAACTTTTAGCAACCAGACAAAAACAAGACTTAAATTTCGGGTTGTCTAAAACCAGATTTGACGGATTCGAGCCAATCCTTGGCTCCATCCATTTCTAAATTTATTTTCTCCAGATTTTCGATTTTTGCCTGCAGATTTTCCCAATTTGGCTTTATGTAATTGAAGTAAGTATAAAACAGCAACGCTACTATAAACAAAAGCCAAAGCAACCGAAAAACAGTACCGATTATAGAATTTCGTCGCATCCTTCTGAGCAGAGTGTTGTTCTCCAGCAAAAGCCGTTGATTTTCTTTCAACAACTCACGAATGTCATCATCTTCATCCTCCATATAGTCCATACACCCATTATAACAGACACTGGCTCTAATGACACAATATGGTAAAGTATATCTGCAAAAGAAAAGCAACCACTGCCCTCGTAGCTCAATGGATAGAGCTATTCCGTCCTAAGGAAGAGATGTGGGTTCGATTCCTGCCGAGGGCACCAAAATCTGATAAAGAATTAGGAAGAAACTCTGCGAGTTTCTTTTTTCGTTTTAGCTTGATTTTATTTGACATTTGTTGTAATTTGACTTTGGTATTAAGCCCGATTGTCGGGCTTAAATCGTACATTCCCAACCAAAAAGAAAGGTGGACAGCTATGGAAACAAGTCGTATCATTCTGGCGGCTGATGAGCTGAGTCTCGATCAATGCTTGGAGCTTGCCTCCAAGGTCGGCGATCGGGTTCACGCCATAAAGATTCACAACGCGTTCGATCAACAAGGCCCCGGTGTCGTCCAGCGACTTCGGGACGCAGGCGCTCGTCGTGTCTGGGTGGATGCGAAACTCCACGATATCCCGAACACTGTCAAGCTCCGTGCGAAGGCAATCGCCGAGTCCGGAGCCGACATCCTCACCGTTCACGCCTCTGGCGAGATCGAGATGATGATGGCCGCAGTGGAAGCGGGACCGTCGGAGATCTACGCGATCACGGTTCTCACTTCGCTCGGCGAGGAACAGGCGCACCTTCTGCACGGACAACCGTCCAAGGCAGGCGCACTCTACCTCGCGCGTCTCGCGAAGCTCGCGGGCGTTCACGGTGTTGTGTGCTCACCCAAGGAGGTCGTGATCCTCGCCAAGAGGCCCGAACTTCAGGGGCTGAAGTTTATCACACCGGGTGTTCGTTCTTCCGGCAAGGCAACCGACGATCAGAAGAGAGTGGATACTCCGGCGGGCGCGATCGCTTCCGGCTCAACTCATCTCGTCGTCGGACGGCAAATCACGCAGGCAACTGATCCGGTGGATGCACTCCGCCAGATCGAGGAGGAGATTTCTCCGAACGCTACGAAGGAGGTGAAATCATGAACGAGCAAGAAGTCCTGCAGGTTCTCGGCAAAGTTGGAGCAGTCATCGCCGACAGCCACATCGTCTACACGTCTGGCAAGCACGGCACGGCGTACGTCAACAAGGATGCGGTTTACCCGCACACCGCGAAGACGTCTCGCCTCTGTCGAGCAATCGCCGAGCGGTTCGCGGACGACAAGGTGCACGTGGTCATCGCTCCGGCAATCGGCGGCGTGATTCTCTCGCAGTGGACAGCACATCATCTCACGGAGATGAACGGTCACGAGGTGTTCGGGGTTTACGCCGAGAAGTCCGAAAGCGGAGACGCCTTCGTCATCAAGCGTGGCTACGACAAACTCATCGCTGGCAAGAACGTTCTGGTAGTGGAAGATGTTCTCACCACCGGCGGCTCCGCCAAGAAAGTGATCGAAGCCACGCGAGCGATTGGCGGCAATGTCATCGGCCTCGGCGTCCTCTGCAATCGTGGAGGAATCACGCCGCAAGATGTGGCCGATGTTCCGAAACTCACGGCACTCGTCTCCGTCAAGCTCGACGCACATGACGAGGCAACGTGTCCGCTCTGCGAGCAGAACGTCCCGATCAACACGGACGTCGGCAAGGGGCGCGAATTCCTCGCGCGAAAGTAAACATGAATCCGCAACGGGTTCTCTGGGTTCGTCATCGTAAGGTGACGAACCCTTTTTCTTTTTGCCAAAGTTTCAAAGAACAATTTATTGCGAAAACAATTTTTTCAGTTATCCTTTAATTGTATTTGTTTTCGCAATTGTCAGCGCAAAACTTTTTTTAAGCGAGGGTGCGGCGGAATTCCTCCCCCCAACCCCCTCCTTCCGCCGCACCCGAGCGTTTCGCCGGAGCGAAGCGGAGGCGACTAGAAATTTTTCAGGAAATGGTTTCGAGCCGTACGGTAAAGATACACAGGCTAGTGCTACCGAGTGACTATAAGCCACTCGGTCATTTGTTGGGTCAACCAATTCTTAATCAGCTCAAGAATTTCTCGATAAATTTATCGTATCGAAACTTCTGGATTTTTGGCCATTTATGCATTCTGACCAGCAGCCAAGTTGCTCTTGTAAATTCAAAGTCAGATTGAAAATTTGAAAGCTTTGGCAGGTTATGTTCAACGCAAATCTCATCAAGTAGCGTGAAATATTGCGCTCTTTGTTCCTCCAAAAATCTGTACTTTGCAAAGTACTCAAACTCTTGTGAATCTGGGAAGTAGTCTATAGAAACTATTCCACCAATCAGGTCGTGTCCAAATGGTGCATGGTAAGAATCCTCCAAATCTATAGCGCCTCCTGGGTACAAATTATGTGGATTGAAATCTCCATGACTAATAACGAATGGAAGTTCAGTTATCCTTTCCTGAATCTCTCTAAATCTGGACTGGATTTTTTCCGCATACTCTGGAAGTTCTTGGCAGAGAATGTCTAAATGAATACCATCAGCAAACCCTTCAAAGTTTCTGTCGGGGGTCTGAGTGTGTAGTTGTGCGCGAGCAAATTGATCAGTGATACTTAGAAACTGATTGAAACTTTCTTCGCTTATAGCTCCGGTTAATTCAGTCTCTTCGGCAAATGCTGCACTAAGCGTCTTATCGCCAACTGAAGATTCAACAAAATAGACCCTTCCATCCAGCTCTCCTTCAGTAATTAGTCTTGCAACTGGAAATCCGGCCGACTCCATGCGTTTGTGAAGAGCTAGATCGGAATGTATTTTTGCCGCTACACCTATTCGTAAATATGAGTCAGGGCTTTTGTAGACAGCTGAATTACCATCACGCTGTCCTTTTACAAACTCAAAGGTAGTTCCTTCAAGTTCAATTTTCTCAGGTATCTCTGATATCATTTATATAGCTCTCGCCTACAGCCCCAAAAGCTCGCGCAGCTTCCCTTCATCGAAACCAATCACCACGTCATTATCAATACGAATCACCGGCACTCCCATTTGATTTGTCAGCTTTACCATCTCCTCACGCTTGCTGGTATCCGTAGCGACATCGTGTTCGGTGAAATTTATGTTGTTTGCCTTAAAAAAATCCTTGGCTGAGTGGCAAAAATGACAAACTGGCGTACTGTAGATTATTACTGTTTTTTCCATAAAAATTTATTACTTTCTAAAAGTGCCGTCATTATACCATTAAATCACCAAAACTTATACCAAGGTCTGGTCTCTTCTGTCTTGGTGGTGGTAGCTGGAACTGAAGTGGAAACCTCATCATCAAGAATAATCACCACCTGCTCGTCCTTTCTGGCAATATCGAACTGTCTTCTCATTTCGGCCTCCATTCCCCTTTCGCTGGATAAATACTTGACCTCAACTTCCAAATTCGCGCGTCTTTCTTCAAGACTGGCCATATCTTCTTCCAAGCCAAACCGGCGGTCAGACATCTCTTTGGCAATTAAATAACGGTCATAAGCACTCCAAAATATAAAACCAGACAAAATAATCAGTATTCCCTGCGTAATTTTGGAATTAAAAACGGAACGCAATTTTCTTTTTTGATGAAAATCAAACATGTGTTAATATTCTAGCATTATGAGCATACTTTTTTCCAAAAGAGGACGCGGGGTTGTGAAGTGGGTTTGGTTGGTGTTTTCGATTTTATTGATTCTTAGCATGATTTTTGCTTTTTCCGGCAGCATCGAGCTTTTTGCACCCGCTCCCGCGCCGATACCTACAACAAACCTCTAATCACTTTTAACCATTTTCATAAAGACTTCCTGAGGAATATGGACTTTTCCTTTTCCTCTTTCTAGCATTTTCTTCTTGCCGCGTTTTTGGTTTTCTCGCAGTTTCATTTTGCGAGTTATATCACCGCCGTAAAGATGTCCGGTGACATCTTTTTTCAAAGCCGACAAAGTCCTGGAAGCGATAATTTTTCCGCGTACTTTGGCTTGAATCTTGGTCACAAACTGCTGTCTCGGTAAAGTATCATAAAGTTTTTCTACCATGGCACGCGCGTCAAATTCGGCTCGACGCTCACCCACCACTCTCGAAAAAGCCGGAATCAATTCCTCCGCCACCAGTATATCCAGTCGCACCACTTCCGCTTGGCGCATCTCGGCAATTTCGTAAGAAAGCGAGCCGTACCCGCTGGTGGCGTTCTTTAATTTATCAAAGAAATTACGCATCAGTTCCCGCAGAGGCATCTCCAAAGAAATGATATTTCTGCCGTCGCCAAAGACTTCAGTATCTATCACCTGCGCCTCGTGTTCATAAAGCAGGGTCAAAACCGCGCCCATGTAGTCTGGAGGTAAAATAATTTGTCCCAATATCCATGGTTCACGAATAGTGACTTTTTCGCCGTGATCGGGAAATCTGGACGCGGCGTAGATATTTTCAATTTCGCCGTCACTATTGGTGATTTCGTAGGAAATTGAAGGGGCGGTGATGATAATGTCGATAGTGAATTCTCGCCGCAATCGTTCCGCAATAATTTCCATGTGCAACATTCCCAAAAAACCACACCGAAAACCTCGTCCCAAGACTCCGGAAGATTCTTCTTCATAAGAAAGTGACGAATCAGACAATTTCAATCGCTCCAACGCTTGTTTTAAAATAGTGAAATCATCTTGCTCATCAGGGAAAATAGAAGCCCAGACCACCGGCCTAGCTTCCATGTAGCCAGTGAGTGCAGGGGCGGGGTTTTTGTCCATAATCAAAGTGTCGCCCACTGTCGCTACTCCGGGTTCTTTAATTCCTGTTACGATATAACCAATTTCGCCTGCTTTTAGGGAAGCGACGGGAGTTTCGCTTGGCGTAACAATACCTGTCTCAAGAGCGGTAAAAGTGCGTCCGCTAGCACTAAAACGCAGCAAATCACCCTTCTTCACTTCCCCATCAAAAACCCGCATAAAAACGATAATTCCCCGATGATTTGAGTATTGGAAATCAAAAATCAAACCGCGGTAAGCATTTAGCTGGCTGGGTTGCGGCGGCGGAATTTTGACGCATATCTCCATCAACAATTTATCTACTCCCTCGCCGGTTTTGCCAGACACAAAAATAATATCTTCTTTGGCGCATGAAAGCAGAGCCACCACTTCCGCACTCACTTCTTCCGGCCGGGAGTGTGGCACGTCGATTTTGGTCAAAACCGGGATAATGGTCAAGCCCTGCTCTCTGGCCATTTGGAGAGTGGTCAAGGTTTGCGCTTGTATGCCCTGTGTACTATCGACCAGCAGAAGCACTCCCTCTACGGCTTTCAAGGCCCTCGAAACTTCATACGAAAAATCAATATGCCCCGGGGTGTCAATTAAATTCAATTCGTAGATATTACCGTTAAATTGATAATTCATGCGTACCGGTTGCATTTTGATAGTAATTCCCCGTTCCCGCTCCAAATCCATGGAATCAAGTACTTGCTCTTTCATTTTGCGCGCTTCTACTGTCTTTGTAATCTCAAGCATGCGATCGGCCAAGGTTGATTTTCCATGGTCGATGTGAGCGATAATGCTAAAATTGCGAATCTGTCTTTCCATATTTATTTATAACAGTACTTTACCCTACCCCGACCACAAAAACTAGCCCCTGTTATCAGTCATAAATAATTTGAAAGATGTCAGTAATCTTAAAACACAGTTGGCAAAGCCCTCCAGGAATTTGAGATTATTTCATGTACTTTAAGTAAATTCAATTTGGTATAGGGGAATATATGAGTTGTTTATATGTTGAAAATAAGTTAGTCTAATTTTCATGGAAGGCCCACTTGAGCAGTTAATAAAAGAAAGAAAACCAATCTTTAGAACCTTAACAAAGATTGCTGATAAAGAACACACTGCTTACGAACTTGCTTCGCTCCTTCATGTGGATAGTCTTGACATAGTAACCCCTAGGGTTATTGCTTCAACAGATAAAACTATTTCAATGGAGTTTTTTCCAGGTATTTCTGCATTCCGAGCGCTTGAGTTGCTTTAATTTACAAACTGTCATAATGAGATAGAGAAACTTTTAGTTAAAATATATGAGAATTTTAGTTTTAGCACCATATAGCAGGCCTTGGGATGAATCAGATGCGGAAGGGAGCGGTATGAACATTTTTATTCGTGAAAGCTGTGAAGCGCTGGTAGCAGCGGGACATACTGTAGATGTTTGTATAAGAAAGTCTCGACCAGGAGATCAAGAGGTGTTTAAAATTCGTAAAGGCTTAAATGTTCACAGTCTTAAAGCTGGTTTGGTTGGAAAATTATCTCGACATGAAGTTTATAATGCCTTGCAAAAATCTGGATTTTCTGATGATTTGGTTGACAGAGCTGATTTGGTAATCGCACATTATTGGATATCAGCACCTTGGATAAAAGCAGTTTCTGGAAAGTATCACGGTCGGATTCTGTATTTTTCTCATTCTCATTTTCTAAATCCATATCGTGAACAAGTTGATTCTTTGCACCAAAAAGCTGAAATTGGCTTGCTTGGTCGAGTGACTTGGTGTGCTTATAGTTCGGAGGAGTTTGAGAGTCTTTCCGACATTTTGCCTGAAGGAAGGTTGGCTATGACTCATCCTGGGGTGGAGAATGTGGTTGGATTTGGTGATTTAGAACGAACCAACGAGGTTTTGTTTGTGGGTAGGAAAAATCATGCCAAAGGTTATGATTTATTTTGTGCAGTCGCTAATAGATTTCCATATCTTTCATTTGTGGCAATTGGTAGAGATGAGGTAGGGGATGATATCAATACGGAACATGTTATTTCAGAGGATTTTTTGGAATTATCTAAGTTACAAAGAAGAATATCCGCCGCACGATTGGTTGTCTGCCCATCTCGCTATGAGCATTTTGGCTTGATTCCACTACTGGCACTTTCAGTCGGTACACCTGTTGTAGCTACAAATCGAGGTGGTTTTAAGGATGTAATAATTTCAGAAAGTACTGGCGTATTATGTGAAAGTAATGTTGAGTCAATAGCTAATGCAATTAACTTAGCCCTTGATAAGTTACCTATACCAGCTCAGGACACAAAAGCCAAAGAAATTTTAAATAAATACTCTTGGAATAATTGGGTGCGGGAAATACAAGCAGTGGCTACACAGACTGACAATTTGCTTCAGACTAAATTTTTAGAGGTTAGTGTGACACCTCACAAAACCAACGGTGCTGTTGTTTGGTACGAAAAAGTGAAATTGCCAGGTTCCGTTCATGTGATTCCGGTAAATGAAGATGGCACGTATGAATTTATAGAGGAAGATAGATACGATGAAGGTGTCTCGGGTAAGCTTCGAGTTCTTTCAGGTATAATTGAGAAAGGAGAATCTCCCGATCAAGCCGCTATCAGAGAATTAAAAGAAGAAATTGGCTGGGAGACTGAAAGATTAGTCTTGATTTGGCATTCCATGACAAAAGGTACTGTTGAAGACCAGCGGTATTATTTTCTTGCTGAAAATTCAAAAAAAGGCGCCTCTATACCAGATACAACTGAAAGGATTGTTGATACGCGCTCTATTGCTAAAGAGGAACTATTAAAATTAGTACAGCAAGGAGTTTTTGGGGAATCATTTACGGCAGTTGCTCTCTTGAAGTTGTGTGGTATTTTATAAACCGCTTTCTATTAAAAAGAGCTGTAGCAGTTCCCAACCCTACTGTGGACCAATAACATCTTTTTTTAGGAAGAATTTGGCGTGCAGGGATTTGGAGATTTCTTCTAGTTCTTTTGATTTTAAAATATGATAAACCAAAATCGCGCTCAAAACGCCCACAAAGGCCGCCGTGGCTCCTTGCAGCAAAATACCCATAAAAGTTTCCTGATTGATGCCGTCCACGATAAAAATAAGAGTTGCGTAGGCCGACAGCCCAGCAGATAATCCCGCCAACACGGCTTCCACTATTCTCTTTCCGATTCCTTGCCATTCTAAGTCAAAGATCGAAGAAGCGACGGCAATTAAGATAATCATTTCTATAATCACTCCCGTCACAAACGCCAAAGCCAAAATAAAGACTTCCGTACCGGAAACACCTTCCAATCTAAAAACGCTCTCCAAAAAAGAGCGAAAAGCCAAAGAAGAATTAAACCAATTCAAAAATAAAAAAGCGGAGCTGATGGAAGCCGTCGCTCCAATCGTAGCAATAATAAGCGGCAAGCGAGTATTGCCACCGGCGTAGAAAGTCCTTATCAATAAAAGCATAAAAGACTGCGCGGTAAGAGCAATGATAAACAGGGCCAGCATAGCAGCCACCAAACGGGTATCATTCCAATCAAAAGCCCCACTACCCAAAACCACTCGGACGATTTGTGCACGCAATACTATGACCAAAGCAATAATCGGGAATGACCAAAAAATAATGTGGCGGAGAGCCGTATAGACATGGATATTAAAAATATCGCGCTTCTTCTGCGCGAAGAGGTCTGCCAAAACCGGAAAAGCCGCCACGGAATAACTCATGCCAATAATAGCCAACGGCACGGATTGCAAATTGAAAGCAAATTGAAAAATAGAAACCGAACCGACAGTCATCATTGTCGCCATACTGATAAATACCAGCAGTACCACCTGATGAATAGACAAAGTAATAGCTCTAGGAATGGCCACCATCAAGACAGAGCGCACTAGCTTTAAATCAAAAACTTTAACCAAACCAAAAGACAGTTCGCTGCGCAAAATCAAGGGTAATTGTACCAACATGTGTCCGGCAGCACCCGCCACCACTCCCCAGACCAAACCCGACAAACCAAAAGCGGGATAAAGAAAAATAATTCCTAAAATTATCCCTAAATTATAAATCAAAGGACTAATGGCGTACAAAATAAAACGCTGTGACAATTGCGTTATCACGCCAAACAAACTTGAAATACCAAGCAAAAAAGGCTGCAATAATAATATTCTAAGCAAAGTAACTAAAGTTTCATTATCAGCTCCAAAACCGGGAAATAGCATTTTCACTAAAAACGGAGCGAAAATAAATAGTAACAAGGCTAAACAAATATAGATAACTATAAATATAGTAAACATCTGCCCCAGAATATTTGAACCGGTTTTTACATCATCATCTTCTTTGGCCCTAGCCACAAAGGGCAGCAAAACATAAACCGACAAAACCGAAGCGAATAAAACAAACAGCAAGTCAGGGATTTTAAAGGCCGTGTAATACAAATCCAATTCATTGCTCGCACCAAAAGTATGCGCCAACAAACGGTCTCTGATTAAGGCCAGAAGCTGCGAACCGAAAGCAAATAAAGCAAGAATATACGCGGCTTGATGCAAGCCGCGTATTTCGCTATACATAAGTTTGAAGACTCGTTTTACCATAAAATATCCATTATCAGTTTTCTATCATTTCTCCTTCTGTTTCCGTTACGATCTGATTTTCCGTATTGCTTGTATTACCCTTATTCAAGGGCGTTATTAGGCTGGTTGCCGGCAATTCAAGTGAGGTGGTGGTGTCATCTTTGGTTTCTACCTGACCACCGTCCCTGACAGGGACAGACAAGCCCAAATCACTTTTTTCAAATTCCCCAGCCTCAATCTGACTTATCATGGTCTTTAATTCAGAATTATCGGGGTTGGTGGTGGCAATTATTTTCAATTGGGCCAGAGCTTCCGCCGGTCGCTCGGTATCAATATACGCTAAAGCTAGAAAATAACGAGCGTTGGCGTAGTTGTTGTCCAAAGCAATGGCCCGCTCAAAGGCCTTGATGGCTTCGTATAAATTATTGGTGGTAGCCAGCAAAACCCCCAGTTGAAAATATCTGGTGGGATTTAGGGGTTCGATATTTATAATTGATTTTGTTATCATTATGGCGTCTTCGGTTTTGTTTTCTCTAATATCTAGCTGTGAAAGCAAGAACAAAGCTTCAGTGTAATTATTTTTCAACTGAATGGCTTCAGTTAAATGCATGCGCGCGGTTTCAAAATCACCCTGACGAGCTGAAAGTTCGGCTTGCAAAACCAAGTAACTGGGATTTAAAGGGTCGAGGGAACGAGCTTTTTTAAAAGCGGTTTCTTTTCTTGATTTTAATTCTTCAAATTCGGATTGATTTATCAGTCCGTAAAAACTTGCCAATAGAGAGTAATTTACGGGATTGGTGGAATCAAGAGAGATTGCCAGCTCAGAAAGATTGATGCCCTCAACCAAAATCAAACCAAACCTTTCTTCATCATCCGTCGTCGGCTCTGGTATCGCCAAAAGCTGATTCAATTCAATCAACCGCAATCTAGCCCTTTCAGCCACAAAAACATCCTGACCAAACATTTGCTGTGACCGCTGCAACATTAAATCAATTTCACCAAAATCAGAAGTCGTGGTAGAAGCTCTAACGGCATTGATGTAATTTACCTGAGCTAGATATTGTTTGCTGATATTAAAAGCCGCCGTTCCGGTAGCGATAATCAGCAAAGTAATCGCCGTCAATAAAACCAGTCCTTGGCGGCGATTGCTGGTGACGTTTATGTTTATTTTCTTTTCCAAAGTCGTCATGCTATAGACAGCCAAAGCCAAGCCCGTGAAAAGAGCGGCCAAAAGCATGATGGTTGACCCTGGCACGTACACAATACTAATCAACCACAAATAAACAGAGCCCACAAAAGTAATTACCCCAATCGAATACCAACCACCATCGAGCTTGGCCACAAAGAGAGTTTTGTATCCGATATATAAAAACGCCAACAAAAACAACACAAAAATTGAACCGCCGGCAATACCGGTAGTAACAAACAAACTAGGCACCAGGCCACTACCGGCGCTAAAATTGGTATTCCAGAAGTTTGTTTGGTTTATGATAGGGTTTTTGTGTTGCCGCCAAGCATCCTCAAAACGATTGGCTCCCACCCCGAGCAAAGCGTCTTCCTTGTATACAGAATTGATTATATCGACAGTCGCCCCGAGTGACGGCCTGACTTCCAGGTAAGACACACCGGTTAATTTTCCTAAATTAGTACCCAAATAATCACCAGCCGCGACGAAAGTAAAAGAAATCGCGACCACCAAACCCATCATAGCTAACGTAAATTTGCTTACCGGCATTTGTTCTTCCTCAGAAAGTCGTAGCCAAGTGTCTTTGGACAATCCATACAACAACATCAACAAGCTAAAAAGTCCCAGTATTATCCAAATAATGGTAAAATTAACCACCATAAGCAAAAATAAAGACAATACCAAAATCGCACCCAAGGCTATTTTTGCAAACAAATTTGCCGACAATTGCTGCAGTAACAACAAAACCACAATCACCACCAAGCCGGCAAACAAAGCCAAATCATTAAAACTTCCAATATAAGAACTGATGTTGGTTGTAAAAAGCCCGAATGATAAAAATTCCGGCCCTAGGAAAATTCGTAAAGTTTGAGCTACAAGCAAGAAAGAGGTCGTGAGACCGAAAACTATAAATAATCTAGCTACCGCAGACTTAGCTTCACCAAAAGCCAAACCAACGGTCATGACCACTCCCAGCAAGATAAAAAAGCCCACTGTATGGATTTCAAACATATTGCCATACAAAGCGTCCACCCTATCACCAGACAACAAAGCCGAAGCCAGCATAATAAGAACGAACAACCAAAACAGCAATAAAGCCGAAGGTAAAGAAAATTTTATTTCCCCGCGCCTTAAAACCGATAGACAAAGAAAAACCGTCACCAAAAACACTCCGATTATAACGAAAAAGGATTTAGTGAAGCCAAGCGCCACAAAAGACCAAGGCAAAAAGAAAACCGGCAGCAAGCCAAACGTAACTATAAAAACAAATCTGGCCACACCCTGAAGCCAACTGCTGATATTGTCACGGTTTAGATTTTTTAGTTGGGGCAAAAAAATGTTGTCTCGCATAACCAATATCTCCTAATTCTAGCACACACACAAACACCCCTAATTAAAGGGGTGTTTGTAGCATTTAAGCCGAATTCTGTCCAAGTTAACTTGGGGTGATCATATACCTAGGATGATTGTTGCCAATCACCTCATGCGGCTCTTCCCGCCCCGCTTTCTTACTCTTTTTCTGTTAAGAAAAACTTTTGCTAAAGAGTAAGAAAGCGGGGCGGGACACGGCCTTGCACACAAGTAAGGATTTTGCCGTTTCAACCGGCATGTTGCCATACCGACTATTCCCAAGGGGAATTCCCTTGCTTTCGCTTAAGACGTCTCTGCTCGCACCTCTGTATCATTTCTGATACGACGGGCGTTACCCGCTACCTGGCTCTGTATTTCTACAGGTGTGTTCGGACTTTCCTCCCCACTATGTAAATAATGAGGCGATCACCATGCCTCGTCATTATGTCACATAAAATGTTTTTTGCAAAAACCTTTAAGCCACTGCGCACTTGCCTTTACCACCTATTTCTGCTAACATTGTCCGCACATGGAAACCATACAGACAGTGCAACCGGCATTGCCATACGTTCAGATAATTCTCTCCGTTTTGCTTATTGCTGGAATATTACTCCAACAACGAGGTTCAAGCTTAGGTGGAGCGTTTGGTGGTGACAACTTTAGCTCGGCGTTTCATAAACGTCGCGGTGCGGAACTATTCCTATTTCAATTTTCAGTTGGAATTGCTGTTTTGTTTGTGATTGCTACTTTCTTGAATATTGTTGTTTAAGAGCATTCCACGTAACTTTATTAACAAAAGTTATTTTCTTAACTTAAAACCAATTTTGGCTTTGCCCGGATTGTGTATTTTACACAAATAATATGCGCACTCGTTTTGAACGTTATTCACTAATCGACAGGCTATTTAACCTCATTGAAAGACAGCGTCCCAGCGATCGGCTTATTATGAGAGCGTTGTTTTTTGCCATGATTGGAGCTGGTATTTTTCTTATCTTATCTCTAAATAATAGCTATAGTATTACCGTACCGACCAAAGGAGGACAAATAGTAGAAGGTATAGTTGGTATACCTAGGTTTGTTAATCCGGCTCTAGCTATCACCCGAGCCGACCAAGACACCACCGCCTTGATCTACAGCGGCCTCATGAAAATTGACAACGAAGGCCAGCTCAAGCCCGACCTGGCTGAAAATATCATCGTTTCCGAAGACGGTCTTACTTATCACGTAGCTCTGAAAAAGAATCTGAGTTTCCATGACAACACGCCCCTGACCGCGCGCGATGTCGTCTTTACCATTGGGCTTATAAAAAATCCAGATTTGAAAAGCCCGCAAAGTGGCAACTGGAACGACGTAACCGTGACCGAAGTCAACGAGTATGAATTGGAAATATCTTTAAATAAGGCGTATTCTCCCTTTATTGAAAACTTCACTCTAGGTATAATGCCCTACCACATCTGGGGCAATCTCCCCATCGAGCAACTGCCTTTTAGCCAACACAACACAGAACCAATCGGCTCCGGGCCGTTCAAAATCAGTAGCATAAATCGCGATAGTTCGGGCCTAATAAGCAGCTATGTCTTGAAATACGCCGCCAACAACAGCCAGGAAACGTCTAGCCTAGATCAAATTCAACTGCGATTCTACCAGAACGAAGACTCACTTTTTGAAGCTTGGCAGAAAAATGAAGTTACCAATACCGTTTTCCTATCGCCGGAAAAAATCGCCAGATTAAACCCCGAGGAAATACAAATAATTTCCGAACCTTTACCCAGAATCTTTGGTATCTTTTTAAATCAAAATCGTTCACCGGCCCTGCGTGACAGCGCGGCCAGAAAAGCCCTCAACGCGGCCATCGACAGAGAGCGTATTGTTTCTGAAGTTCTTGGCGGCTACGGTATTCCCACCGACAGACCTATCCTAATCCGGACAAATGAGTTAGAATTAGTGGACGCTGATCTAGATAATATATCAACATCTTCACTTAGTACGGCTGGAGAAATATTGATAAAAGGTGGCTGGACACAGAGTGCCGGCGGCTTTTGGGAGAAGGAGATTGATAAATCAACCGAGACCCTTAGTGTCACTATCCGTACCAGTAATTCTGAAGTATTTGATAAAACCACAGCTATCATAGCAGATAATTGGCGCAAGCTAGGAGTTGAAGTTCAGATTGAACAATACGAACAAACCGGCCTGGTGCAATCGGTAATCAGAACTCGTGATTTTCAAGCTTTGTCGTTTGGTCTTGATATGAATAGAGTGCAAGATTTATACCCTTTCTGGCACTCTTCACAAAAAGATGATCCTGGGCTAAATATTTCACAGTACACGAATGTTTCCGTTGACAGGCTGCTGGAAAAAGCCAGAACATCCACCGACAACGCGGAAAGAGAACAGGTTCTGGTAGAGATAAGTGACATAATAACCGAAGAAATACCAGCCATATTTTTATTCACACCCAACGTAACCTACGTGGTAAACAAAAATATAAAAATCACGCCCATTAAAAACCCTGGCAAACCTTCTGATAGATTCATGAATATTACCAACTGGCATTCAAAAACCGAAACTGTCTGGCCTATTTTTTCAAAACAATAATTAACAAAATATGAACAACGAAACCCGAACAAACAAACCTTTTCATCGTCAAAGCAATCAAACTAGGCGACAACCCGCTTCTCAAAGCGCTGGTCAAATGCGCCATAGCGGAGCTGCCAGGCCAAATCACACCACCGGCAAACCATTATCAGGAAACGGCAAACCCAGCTTCAACAAGACAAAGTCCAGTTCTGGCCGAAGCGGCGGACGGCGACATCACCCTCAAAGAAAACGATCAAACACCTCCCCAGCCCTGACTCACCGTCTAAATATCACTGGTGAAAAGCATCCGGTGTTGCCGGAAATCACGGACGAGGACACAGTGCGTATTATCCCTGTATCCGGCGTGGAAGAAATCGGCCGCAACATGAATATTATTGAAACTAAAGACGACATCATTGTTATTGATGCTGGTTTCCAATTTGTATCCGAAGAAAGCAACGCTCCAGGCATCAACTACATTCTGCCAAATACTCAATATCTGGAAGAAAGAAAACACAAGATTCGCGCTTTGGTCATCACTCACGGACACTTAGATCACATCGGTGGGATTCCTTTCATTATTGAGCGTATCGGCAATCCGCCTATTTACACCCAATACTTGACTTCACTAATGATTTTGAAACGACAGGAAGAATTTCCACAAATGGAGCCGGTCAAGATGAACGTCATCAGCGAAGGTGAGAGCTTTACCGTTGGTAAAACCAAAATAAAGACCTTTCGCGTCACTCACTCCATTCCGGATGCCATGGGTGTCTGTGTCGAGACCAAGCACGGTGATGTCGTGATTACCGGCGACATCAAGCTCGTGCACGAAGGAGGAAAGGTAGTGGTGGAAGAACGCGCCTCTTGGGAAAAGGTTGGGTTAAACAAAAACCTAGCTCTACTTTGTGACTCCACCAACGCTGAGCGAGAAGGTTTTTCCGCCTCGGAGGCAAAAGTTTATGAGACACTGGAAAATATCATAAAAGCCGCTACTGGCCGCTTGATTATCGGTACCTTCGCTTCACAATTTGACCGCATCATCAATATCATCAAAACCTGTGAAAACACCGGCAAGAAAGTGGTGATGGAGGGTAGGAGCATCAAAACCAACGTCGATATCGCCATTACCGCCAAACTGCTGGAGGTAAAGCCTCATCTCTTTATCAATGCCGGCGATATGGGCGATTATCCAAATGATAAAATAGTTATTTTATCCACTGGAGCTCAGGGTGAAGAATTCGCCGCTTTGATGCGTATGGCTACCGACAAACACAAATTTATAACCCTAAACGAAAGAGATACCGTGGTCTTGTCTTCCTCGATCATTCCCGGAAATGAGATTGCTGTCCAAAGATTAAAAGACAATATTTACCGCAAAAACGTAAAAATTATCAATTACAAAGGTTCACACGTTCACTCTTCAGGACACGGCAACGCCGGTGAGTTGGTTTGGATACACCAAACTCTCAAGCCTAAGTTTTTGATTCCAGTACACGGATACCACTCACAGCTCAAAAGTCACATGTACGCCGCTATCGAGAACGGTTTTCCAAAAGAAAATATAACCGTCCCCGACAACGGTACTATCATGGATATCAAAAACGGCACGGAAATGATTCGTCATTCGGTAAAAATTCCGACCGAACTTCTAATGGTGGATGGATTCACCGTCGGAACCAGACAAGAAGTGGTGCTGCGCGACCGCATGAGCTTGGCGCAAGACGGAATGTTTGTGATTATAGCGACCGTAAACAGCAAGACTGGCAAACTGCGAAAATCCCCCGACATTATTTCTCGAGGTTTTATCTACCTGCGCGAAAACCAACAACTACTTTCTGAAGCTAGAGTTTTGATTAAACGCACAGTGGAAAAGCAGACCGAAAAAATGAATCCGGTTGATCTTGATTACGTAAAAGAACAGCTGACCGATGTCATTAGCGGATTTTTGATGCAAAAAACTCAAAAAACCCCAATGGTCATTCCTGTCCTCATCGGTATATAAAGAAGTTTTCACCAGCAAAATTAAAAGCCCGACTGACTATCTAGTACACTACTTAGTAGTGTACTATTTGTTTTTATGGATTATTATCGACATCTCTTTTTAACCGACGGACCAAAGAAAGACATCAGTTTTACGATGGTTTATTTGCTGTCGACCATCTTTGCCTTTCAGTCTCTTTTGACAGCTTATTCAAGCTCCACCTATCTGGAACAATTTATAGCCACCAAGTATATAGGTCTTGTCTATGCCTTGGGCGCGATTGGCGCCATCATTCTTACCATTTTCGCTCCCAATATTTTACGTAAAATTGGTAACGTAAATTTTATTTTATCTTTAATGGTCTTGATGTCTGTCCTTTTGGCCATAATCGGCTTGGCTCCAACTCCATTTTTGACCATTGCCGCTTTTATATTATTTTTAATTATCAATCCTCAAGCTTACCTAAACATTGATATTTTTCTGGAAACCCTAATCGGCACAGACGAACACACTACCGGCAGCAAGCGTGGAATAATTTTAACCTTCATGAGTATCGCTTCGTTTTTTTCGCCACTAGCTATGGGATATATTATAGGTATAAAAAATAATTTGGCTGATGTTTACTTTGTTTCGGCCGGTATTGGTTTGATTATTATTATGTTTATCGTGGCCAAACTAAGACATTTCTACGATCCACCTTATGAAATAATAAAAATCCGCAAACTTCTAACCGGACACATCAATGATATCGACATAAAAATCGTTTTGTATACGCAGTTTTTGCTACAATTTTTCTATACTTGGGCCATTATTTATTTCCCACTTTACCTGGCTTCCAGTCTCGGCTTTGACTGGGAAACTATCAGTAAAATAATTGCTGTTGGGTTGTTTGCTTTTGTGATTTTTGAATATCCGATTGGACGCTTGGCGGACGAAAAAATCGGTGAAAAAGAAATGATGGCTCTGGGTTTTGTTTTTCTGGCAATATCATCAGCTTGTTTTTCTTTCCTGGACACAAACAGCGTTTTGACGTGGATGATTTTGATATTTCTTACCCGAGTCGGCGCTAGCTTGGTTGAGGTGACTTCCGAAAGTTATTTTTTCAAAAAAGTCCGTGGTAACGACTCAAACCTAATTAGCTTATTCAGATTAACCCGCCCGCTGGCCAATCTAGCCGGCGCGATTTTAGGAAGCGTGGTTTTGCTTTTTCTACCTTTCAACTTAATCTTCGTTGTCTTAGGTATAATAATGGTAACTGGAATTTTTGTAACCACAAAACTCACTGACACTAGATAACCTATACAGAGAACCCCACAACAAAAACTCACTGTTTGCGAAGGGCGGGAAATTGGGGCGGTGAGCGAAGCAAACAGTGAGTTTTTGTTGTGGGGCGTGAGTTTTAAATAGATGTCTACATTAGTTTTTTAACTCACCTGCGTAAAAACCGGACGATACTTCTGCCAGTCTTTTTTACTAAATTTTTCTTCCAAATACTGCCCCTCAATCTTTCTACCCACGCTTAGAAGAGTCAATGTCTCATCAGCATTGACAGCACTCACGTAAACAATCCTCCCTATTCCTTCACTAAAATATTCCATAATGGAGCCGGTTTTTGGCTCGATACCAATATGTATTCCCTTTTGACCTTTTAGTAAGTTGTGCCAATTACCAGCGGTTCGCGGACGCTCCTCACCCCAAGGCAAAAACCGATTGGAAAGTTTTATTTGATAAGCGATATATTCAACTTCCAGTAAAGGTAAAAATAAATCCTCCGCGGAAAATTCATCGTCAATCAGCCGGCGTAATTGTTTTGCGGGTTCGCTATGAGATAAATAAATTTCTCCAGCCGTAAATTTGGGGAAAATTTCATTATAGTTCGTGGTCACTTCATCCTTCAACAAATAACCGCTCTGATTACCTACTTCAACTTTCGCGAAACGCCCTTCATAACCCATAACGGCTACTTTGCAGCCATAATTAAGTTTGCGCAAAACGTTGTCAAAAGTCATCATTGGCCTTTGCCACAAGCTGGCTCTTGACGTAAAAACATACCCCACTTCACCCACTAAAACATTTTGAATTTTATCCTCCCGAAAGAGCGGTTTTGGGGAGAATGAATCCACCTCAATATCTTCAACATTAAAAATAATATTAGGAGGCCTTTCGTCCGCCAAGCTATATTTAAACGAGCCAAACAACCTCCCAAATGAGAAATTCCATAAATCCTTAAATACTGCCATTAAGATTTTCATAAATACACACGGAACATAAACACCTGACGAAAGGATAATTCCATCATACAACACCAGCTGAAAATAGCGACTTTTTAGGACTTAATTAAACGATATAATTGCACGCTAATTGAACCCAAGGTCATCAACATTATCCCCAGCAATACAATGGCACCAACGACTGGTATGTAGGCCAACGTATGAATCGCCAGCACGCCAAGAACAATATAAACCACCGAAACCTCACCCAAACGTGATAAAGGCTTGACCAAAAAGGAACCAGTCACCACGCCAGCAACCACAAAAGTAGTGACCAACAAAGTAAACCAGACCAGAAGCAATATCACTCCAAGCAAACTGCCCAAAGTACTAACCAACAGAATAACGGCTGCCACCGGCAAAACAAACAACACAGACAAGCCAATCAACATATTGCGTAAAGCATGATTTTGAGAATTTACTATAACTTTTTGCAAGAAACTTCGGAAAAACAAATAGACTACCAAAGAAGCGAAAACCGTAATTAAGAATGGGATAAGAAGATTTTTGGCCAGATTTTCTTCTTTAAGAATCGGGTCGCTGCGAACTATACTGTTTGTTACATGGGCATTTTGAGCTCTAGTTAGTTCAGACAAACTGGTATATTTGACACTATCACCGATACTGGCTTTGTCGCCGAGAATTAAGTTGCCGGTAGTAATATCCAGTCCCTTACCGACCTCACCATCAATACGAACCTTATTATTAAAATAACCTAAAACATTACCCCCCACCGCGCCACTAATATCAGCCTCAGTTCCAAAAAATAGAATGTCCCCTTCTATCCGTGCCGAAGACAAAACCTGCAGATTTCTGGCTACCACCACCAAGTCTCCTTTTACGTTTCCGGCCACCACCACTTCCCCGGCCACAATCCTGGCATCATCACCAATATTTCCATGAATATCAACCCGACCAGCCATCAGTGCCAAATCAGTACCAATCTCACCATTGATGGTGATATCAGCTCCCATAATCAGCAGATCATCCATCACCGAGCCGGAAATGACAATAGAATTACCCAAACCGTAAAAATCTCCCTCCACAACCTGATCGGCCGCGATTGAAACCATTTCTCCAGTGCGCAACACCGAAGCTCCCCAGGCGGTAGCCGGTATTAAAAGCAGAGCAAATATGTAAATAAATAAGCGGTTCATAGACATTTATTATGTTTTAAATCAATAATACACACAACTTCACACTAAATGTCAACGACTACTTAATGAAGGTTATAGTTTATTTGTAATATGATGGACGGCATTATAACATACATTTAACATTTTTTCTATACTCTTTCACATAGAGAATACGGCCACACTCCCACATTTCCGGATGACCTTTTTCTTTCAACCAATACCACCATTCCGCTCCCCAGAGATATTGCTTATCAAAACGAGTACTTTCGGCATATTTCAAAATATCTTCAAATTTCTCCAAGTCCATTCTGGTGAATTGTGTTTCTATCGGGACAGTAGCTAGCGGAGCCACCAGCCATGGCTCGGCCGATAATTCAATCAAAAATACCGGCCGCTTACCATAGACCAAAGCATTCCAATTGCTTTTCACCCGATAAACCCATGCCGGCAAGATCGTCCGAAATTGACCAACTTCCGGATTCCAAAAATGGACATACACGCTAGTACCAAAAATATCGCTTCGTTTGTAAGCTTGCGACCACAAACCTAAATTGCCGCTGTCAGTAATAATTACCGGTCGAGTGGTATCAAGTTCCTTGACTAAAGCAATTTCTTTTTCAAAGAAATCAAGGTCGAGCTTGCCGCAGTGTTCGTAAGCAAACAATTCCAAAAACGGCTCATTTTCCACTTGCCAATATTTAACAGCGGAATTATCTCGATATCTCTCAATGACTTGCCTCACGTATTCCAGCTGAGCGGAGTTTCGCTCCTCTAGTGACAGATTTTTTGCCCAAGGCGGCACATGGCATTCCGGCCAGCGCGGCAACCTTCTACCAACCGCCAATATCACCTCCGCGCCCGCTTCCTCGGCTTTTTCCAACTGATAATCCAGCTCAGAAAAATTATACTCTCCAACCACCGGTTCAACCATCGGCCAATGCGCGGCCAGGCGCAAGTGTCGCACCCCCAAGTCATGCAAAATAGCGTCGTAGGTCGAACGCCAGTCCAAACCCAGCTCATTAGCGTACATGACATTAAAAGACATACCGTAAGTTATTTTGTCCGGCTTGTCGGCCCTAGCTAGCGTAAAAATAAAAACCACTGCCGCCATCAGCAGTACCAAAATAACAATTAAAAATTTCTTCATTCGAATCATAGAAACTATAAAAATAAAATGAAATAACCAAAGGCAATCACCACCACATACAAAACTCTCCGGAAAATTTTGTTTGGCCTAATCTCGATCTTGGAAACAGAGTTGGGTAGAAAAGAGCTGAATACTACCGAAATGATAAGTATGAAGACAAACTTTAATCCATCCAAAGCCTGCACCACTGTTACGTCACCCAAATGAGTAGCCTTGAGTAGCAGAAAAGCCGCCACTCCCGCCAAAACCTTAGCCAAAATAATAATCAAACCGGTACGAGAAGAAGAACTTTCTGTTTGCTCCTTGATTTTGTCATAATAAACAGGAACCAACAGCAAAGACAAAGCAAAAATCACAAAACCAACTCTTGACCAAAACAAACCATCGTCAAAGTTGGTTTCTAAAAATAACCCTTTCATGGCAATGAAATGCAGAGCAAAAAAGACACCACTATGCACCAGATTTAAAATCGTGCTGCGTTTAGGGATAGTCTGCGCCACCAAAAAAGTACCAATAGCCAAAATAATTACCCCCCACATAAAATTATTGGTCAAAGTAATATCTAGAAAAAGATAACTCATGCCAAAAGTGGCCAAAGCCGACACCGCGCCAATAACCGGCATGACATTGACCGCTTCGGTTTTGCGTAGGGCATCATACATTGAAACCAAAGCCATGAAAAAAGTATAAGCCGCCAAAAATGACATCCCCACCACTTGAATACTAGGCTTGTGAACATTTTCTAAAGTCGGCATGCCCAAGGCGGCTAATTGAGGAATATAACCAAGAATGTAAATGAACATCCAAAAACCAGTCAACAAACAGGAATAAAAAGCATAAACAAAAGGCCGCGGTAAAATCTTATCATCAGAGACAATATACTTATCCAAAAACACCACCACAGCATTGATAAATTGCCCAATAGTCGCTAATAGTAACCAAGACATGGCCCTATTCTAACACTGAGTTTTCCTCACAAATTTTCTTATACACGTAAGCTGAAGGGCGGATTTTTCGCTCCAGCGTCTTGTAATCAATTTCCACCAGACCAAATCTTTTTTCAAAACCAAGCGCCCACTCATAATTATCCAAAAGCGACCAATATAAATGCCCGCGCACATCCGCGCCAGAATCCAAGGCTCGCCAAACACCCAGCACTTGCTTTTCAATATACTCAGCACGGTCTGAGTCATCGTGGTCGGCCAAGCCGCTCTCTGAGACAAACAAAGGTTTTTTATAACGAGTCAACATCATCAATGCGTCGTAAATATGCTCGGGAGCAAAGTTCCAATCCATGTCCGTCTTTCGCCACTGTCTTTTATCGCCAAATTGAGTATAAAAATAGTAATTCAAACCAATAGAATCACACTGCTTATAAACCAATTTCATAAACTTATGCGTCCAGAAATAATTGGCAATCAGGGCTTTGATTTTATTAAAAGGATTCCAGTTGGAGGCAAATACAATCACGTGCTTGACGACACTAACTTCAGTTGATGGCGATATTTTTTTGATTTCCTGATAAGCGAGATTGTGAGCGGTCGCGAGATTTTTCATGACCTTAAAATACAGCCGAAGTGGCCGCAGACCTTCGCTGGCCTTGGCTTCGTATTGTCGTCCGGAATTAGTGATTTTAACTAAATCCGTAAAAACAAAGCGCTTGAAAGGTGGCCAACTGCCACGCAACCAGCCATTGCTGGCAAAAACGGCCGGTTCGTTCATAGTGGAAAAATGTTCACACAAATCGCCAAGTCGAGAGACAACAAAAGTACAATAGCGCGCAAAAATTTCCGGCGCATCATCTCTTTCAAACCCTCCTTTTTCGGAAAACCACAGTGGCAATGTGAAGTGCCACAAAGTAACAAAAGGCTTCAAACCCCGCTCCCGCAAAGCCAGCAACACTTCTCGATAATGCAAAATTGCTTCTTCATCAAATTTTCCGTCCTCCGGCTCAATCCGCGACCACTCCACCGAAAAGCGATGCGCCGTGTGTCCCAAATCTTTAGCAATATCAAAATCTTCCACAAACCGCCGGTAATGATCGCAAGCCAGCCCACACTCCGGCACTCTCCCGTCTCGCGCCGCCTGTGCCCAGTCGGTATTTTCGATACCGCCTTCCACCTGATAAGACGCGGTAGCAGCTCCCCAATAAAAGCCTTCAGGAAATTTTCTTTCAGTCATGTTTATTCGTGGCATTATAACAATAAACCAAGATACTTTCTAGTTATCGACTACAACTAAAGATTAAAAAAATAGACACAAAAAGAGCGTCAAAGTAATGTCCTCGACGCTCATGAATTTCCAATGTTCTACAACAGAGGAACCGACGGATACTTCCCGTCGCCAATTTCTCCGTAGTCCACTATTTTTATTTTTATCTGCTGACCGGATTCATTGATACCAAAAAACTGGCATTCTTCCGGCCCGCGCAATACTCGCACGCAACCATCGAGAACGTCGTTCTCGTCACCAACAACTGGAATTTGTATCAGAGATATTCCCCTGACATCTTCCGCCAGCCAACCCACTCGCCAAGAGTGAATAAAAGCCTCACTTGGGTCTGGCTTTAATACCACATACCTTTTCCAGCCACCAAACCGTGGCATATGAAAAATCGGTATCCAGTGCCATTTCCAGCGCGGCAGAGCTAAAGGATCGTCTGGAACACAAACCATCTTTTCCTCCGATAGCTGCCAGACAGCCAGCTTGGAAAGTTTGATGTTGTTCCAAAAGTGAGTCCTTTGAGGCGCTTCGTTGCCATCGCCGGCAAGGAACCTCATTATTGGTTCCAAACAGTTGTCCAAAACCCTAGTCAATCGCCCATACTTAGGTAAATTGGAAAAATTTACCGCATGTGGATTACGCAAATGATGCCTAGACATCTTACACCTCCTTCGTTTAGAGTTTTTAAAAAGTGCTTCTAACTTCAATTAGACCATGAAAAACCTCAAAAATCAATGAATTTTTCATCATCGTCTGGTTGGAATAGTAAATAATCACGCCACTTTTTATAAAGAGCTACAGTAGCAGTGACATCACCGGCGTTGTAGCGAGCGAGGTCGCGGAACTTTTTGCTAGCAAAAAGTTCCGCGACCTCATCGCCGCTCCCTGCCACCTTAGGACTATCAATCCCAAACGCTCGACAAAATAAATGTAAGCTTGGTCGTCTGGTCATCGCTCCGTAAAAAGTCAGCTCGTCTTGCAAATCAACGTGCCGACAACCCCTCTGCTGTGATGGATAGCGCCCTTCCATCAAGTTTTTAGTCGGCTTAACACCACACACTACCGACCGATGAAGCAAAAACGGTACGTCAAATACTCGCCCATTGAAAGTAACAAAAGTATCATAATGCCGCGCTCCATCCCAAAATTCGGCCAACATTTTAGCCTCGCTTCTTTCCTTATAAGTGTAAGCTCCGTCGACAGTATCTTTCTCCGTGCCATTTCCAGAATAATAAACCACTCCCTTTTCCCGTTCCAAATCATAAATCCCAATCGCCACCACAAAGCCAGTAAGCGGAGAAAAGCCCAAACCGGCTTTCAAGTCGGTTAGTAAGAGTTGTTTTTCTTCCGAATTTTTGGCCACTCTTTCCAGCCATCTGCTCAGGGTACTTTTAGTGATCTCATCAAAATCTTCCCAATTTTCACCGACAGTTTCGATATCAAAGACTAGCGTCGCCATACCAAAACCAATTACAAACTAACGGGTTCACCAGCAAAACAACCAATCACCCCTTCCCGCGTTGAAGACAAATAATAACGATACTGTCCATCTTCAACCATTCCGCCACAGACGTCGGTCTTAGCCGTGTCATTCAAGCCATGGACAGGAAAGCCATCAAGCGCGTAGCCGACCAAAGTTTCTTTGCCAAAAATCGAATACATACCATTCTCGTTATTTCTAAGCAAAGAACCATCAAGCGCTATGCCAACCACATCTTGAGGCAAGCAATTTTTGGAAACGGAAGCGATAGAGCGCAGAGGCAACTGCAAGACAATTTCCTGGCCCAAGCCTTGAGAAAAACCTTCGCCAGACGCACTCATGTTTGCTTCACGAAAAACAATTCTGGCTCCCTCCACCACTTCAAATTTTAATCCCTGCGGCAGCCACGCCATGCTGGAAACAGAATAATGCGCGCACTTCAAAATTTCCCCAGGGGTATTATTGTCTTCGATGATGTTTTCTTCGGATTCCTCTTCAACCTTATCTGGCACCGCCGCAATCACGCTAGCTAAATTACTATCAATCCCCACTTGCGCTATCTTTTTTTTCATTGCTTGCAGATTTTGATTTCTGTCAGGTTCAACATTTTTATTTTCCGGCGCTACGGCAGTATAAGCTACCTCTTCTGAATTAAAATTATTTTGCGACCACCAACTCTGACTATCGCTAGCTATACCAGAACCAGCCGTATAAACGATAGCGACAACCAAAAATCCCACCGCCAGCAAATACAATAAAAAATCGCGAGTTCTAAACATAAGTTACAACCATAATAACAGAAAAATATGATTATTGTTTTACCGCTTCTCCACTTTTCTTGCGAGATGAAACTTTTATTTCCACCAACTGCTCCACCCGCCTGATGTCTGCTAATAATTTTGAACGATCGGAATTGTGTAAAAACAAGTTAAAAACTGAGCGCCCACCGTTACGAGAAAAATCCGCCCTGTCTCCAATTTTTTTGTTGATGTCAATGCTGTAAAATGATTCCAACTGCTCAATTTTCTTGATACCTTTCATTTCAATAATCTTCCCCTCACTGGCCGCAAACCACTTTATTGCACAAGCGTAGCTGTGACACTTTTTTGGTACGGACACTTTTTGCGGAATTCGCACCAAGATGTCGTTTAGGGAATGGTCAATTCCGCAGGTTAATTGGTGTAGCACATGCCTAAAACCGCCCATACGCGCGCCAATTTCGATAACCTTCCATTCATCATCTATCTTCATGAGCTCAGTATGCGTCATCGTACTTCTAAGACCGAGCGCGTGAATGGCTTTTTTGGCCACCAATTCAGCCTTTTCAACAGTTTCTTTTTTTAGGACTGGTGGCGTAATCTGCAAATAATTATAAAAATCATTATGTCCGATTTTCTTACCGGTAATAACCTTAACTAGCGGACAATGCTCTACTCCGCCACGCGAGCCAACGTAAGAGTCGATAGAATACATATCGCCGTCCATATATTCCTCAGCAATCAGCTTTGGCTCTTCGACGCGATTATCTTTTTTGTAAGCGGCATTGAGTTTGCGTAAGGTGGCACGCAGCGTCTTTTCCAAATCTTCTTCGTGATAACAAACCGACACAAACAAACTCGCCGCCAAATTAGTTGGCTTTATTATCATCGGAAAACCAATCTGCTTCACCAAGCGTTCACGCTCTTTCTTGCCGTTGGTACCAACCAGAGTAAATTTGGGCGTAATTTTGGGGTCATAAATACGCATTCTCCGGCGCATCATGTACTTATCGCTCGCCCAAAGTAGTGATTCGGTGGTCGGCGTACTCAAATAAGGCACGTGCGGTATGATTTTGACAAACCGCGCCATGCTTTGTTCGTGTCGGCAAGTAATAGCTAGAAATTGATCCTGATACGGAAGCAGCGCGCTGGCAATTTCATCCGGCTTAGAAAAATCACAACTGATGTGAATATCCAGTCCGGCTGTTTGCGGCCGATCCTTTTTGATTTTCACGCGAGAATCCTGAAGCAACATCACCCGATACTTTTGCCCTGATGACTGTTCGTATTTTCTAATACTATCAATAGTACCGGAAGGAATGGTTGTAACATACACAATGATGTCCTTTTCTACTTTCGGCACCACTTCATCTTGAATCTTTGGTTCTTGCATAAAGCTTAAATATTTGATATTGAAACCGAAAAATATTCATCCGCATGATTGATAATTATGAACCAACAGCTTACTACACTTTTGGACAAAAAATTTTAAAGGAACAGAAATCAAGAAAAATCAAGACTTGACAGATTAATTCTGATTTACAGGCAAATCGGAAATCGGTAAATCAAACTGCACTTTTGGATTTATAGCGGCTTCTATTTGCTGATAAAAATCATCATAGGTGGTTATGGTCATTTTTTCTCCGTTTAGGAAAAAGGTTGGAGTACCGGTAATTCCCAAGTCACGCCCTGATTGCAAATCACTATCAATTCTATCTTTTAGCAAAGATGAGTTCATTTGACGTTTAAATTGTTCTATGTCGAGACCAAGACTTTCCGCGTATTGCACGAATAAAGCGTTTGGATTTGGGCTATTAGACCAGGTTTTTTGATTTTCAAAAATCAAATCATGGAATTCATAGAAGGCATCCTGCTGACCGGCAGCTTCGACAGCCCTAGCAGCCGGCAACGCCAACGGGTGCATAGGCAACGGAAAATGCTTATACTCAAATCTGATATCATCCCCAAACTCATTCATCAAATCAACCAAAACCGGATGAAATGAAGCGCAAGCCGGACACTGAAAATCGCTATATTCTACTAAAGTTACCGCTGCTTCCGGATTGCCTTTGATATAAGACTTTGTAGCATCAACTCCCTCGTCACTTTTTTTGGCGACGCTGCTTGAAAACCAAAACGAACCGGCAATCAAAATCAACGTCACTACCCCAATTATTATCCATGGATTTTTCATACAGCGCCATTATAACACAAAAGAATTGCCCTTGTAAAAATTATTATCACAATTTTGTATAAAAATAACCCTTGTGAAAAATAATTTTGCTACACTATAAGTTGATATGAAAATACCAACACATCCTTGGGTGAATGATCCCCATAATTTAGCAGAACAACTTTCAACCGATTTGACCGTCGGACTGACAGAAGCGGAAGCACAGAAGCGACTGAAAGAATTTGGAGAAAATATTTTTGATGACGACAACACTCGCGGTCCGATTAGTATTTTTCTTCATCAACTAAACAACCCTCTGATTATCGCTCTGGTAATCGCGGTGGCTTTGACCATGTCCTTGCAAGAATGGATAGACGCTTTGGTAATTCTCTTTGCCATTGTCATCAATACTATCTTGGGGTTTGTGCAAGAATACAAGGCGGAACGAGCGATTGCTGATTTGCGCTCTTACGTACTTGATCGAACCAGAGTACTTAGAGATGGGCGTGAGTTTGAGATTGATGCCAGGTTGTTGGTGCCTGGTGACATCATTCATATCAGCCAAGGTTCCCGCGTGACGGCTGATGCCAGAATTATAAGAGAAAGCGATCTTTCAATAGACGAAGCTCTCCTAACAGGAGAATCTCTACCCGAAACTAAAGACACAGAAATCATACCCGAAACCACGCTACTGGCAGACAGAAACAACATGGTCTTTGCCGGAACACTCACTGTCGGCGGATCGGCTTACGCCCTAATCACCAACACCGGCAATCAAACCGAAATCGGCAAGCTCGCCAACCTTGTCTCCACGACAGTCACCGAAAAAACCCCACTGCAAAAAGCGCTGGAAAAACTGACTTGGGTTATAGTAATTGTAATCTCGCTGGTAGTAGCGTTGGTTTTTGTGCTGGGAATTATGCAAAATCAACCCTTTTATGACATGCTTCTCATTTCAATTGCCATCATCGTTGGAGCGGTTCCGGAAGCTTTGCCGATTGGATTGACCGCTGTTTTGGCGGTTGGAGTCGAGCAGATAGCCAAACGTCGCGGTATTATGCGCAGTCTGACTGCCGCAGAGACTCTAGGCTCCACCACTATCATCATGACCGACAAAACCGGCACGCTCACTCAAGCCAAAATGCAACTGGTAGACATCGTGACCCTGAATGACTTGTTGCACAAACCCATCTTCACAGGCATCAGAGAGCGTTATTCAAACGAACAAAAAGAACTCCTTACCCTAGCCCTTTGCAGCACCGACGTGATAATTGAAAACGACAAGCTAAATCCAAAAGACTGGATTTTGTCCGGTTCGATACTGGAGAGAAACATCGTTCAAAGCGCGGCCATGCACGGCATTAAATTCAGTCAAGCAGAAAAGAACGGCATTCAGGTAAAAATCCCTTTCGGTTCAAAATATAAATTCTCGGTCAATAAAATACCCCGTCGTTTTCTTCCTAGCCATTTAGAACAATTTGAAAACCCTCACGTCGTGCTCGGTGCACCCGACATTTTGCTTGAAAGGTCTTTTATGGACAACGACCAATATCAAGAGACCAAAGAAGCAATTTCAGAACTAAGCCGGCACGGCAAGAGAGTGTTGGGAATCGCTCTGGTAACTCCAAAAACTTCAGAAAAAGATATCAAGCCTGATGATATTAAAGATGTGGTCTTTATGGGAGTAATTTGTTTTTATGACCCTATACGTCCGGAAGTAATAGAATCATTAAAAGAAATAAATTCCTATGGCGTTAAGGTCGTGATGGCCACCGGCGATTTGCCCGGAACAGCATTCAACGTCGCCAAGGAAATCGGGTGGGATGTAAATGAACAATCCATTCTCACCGGTGACCAAATAAGACAAATGTCTGACGAAGAATTGAAGGATTCTTTGAGCTACGTCCGTATTTTTGCTCGCGTCACCCCTGAAGACAAACTACGCATTACCAAACTCTACCAAAGCCTAGGTGAAATAGTCGCCATGACAGGCGACGGCGTAAATGATGCCCCTTCTCTCAAAGCGGCCAATATCGGCATCGCCGTTGGTTCCGGCAGTGATGTCGCCAAAAGCACTTCTGATTTGGTCTTGCTCGACGACAACTTCAAAACCATTGTCGCGACAATCGAGGAAGGAAAAAGAATGCTCATAAATATTAAAAAAATATTTGTCTATCTAATGTCCACCTCTTTGGACGAAATAATTTTGATTGGCGGTTCCATTGTCGCCGGCTTGGCATTGCCCTTGTCGGCCATTCAGATTATTTGGGTAAATTTGTTTACCGGCAGCATACCGGCGGTGGCTTATGCTTTTGACAGACAAGCCATCACCAAAAGCGGGCCTTCGGCATCATTTTTTGATGCCTCGGTAAAATTTCTAACTATCGGCATTGGCGTTCTTACTTCTATATTACTCTTTGTACTTTACGTGGTTCTTATAAAAATGGGAGTTCCTGTCGATACGGCTCAGAATGTGATTTTTGCTTGTTTTGGTTCTTATATATTGGTGGTGGCTTTTTCTTTCCGCAATTTGGATTTGCCGATATACAAATATTCTTTGGTGGAAAATAAAATTCTCGTGTTTGGAGTTTTGCTTGGTTTGATTTTGATGTTTGCCACCATCTATCTACCTTTCTTCCAAAATATCTTTGGTACCAGCGCTCTGTCATTTTCTTGGTTGATGTTTGTGGTCGCTTGGCTTTTAGCCAATATTATTATCATTGAAATCGCCAAGTGGATTTCCTACACTTACCTAAAACCAGACCCTACGATAGCGTAATTTTGATTTTTGTGTTCTAATACGGGCAACATGGCCGTAAAACCAAATTTCGTTCGCAAGAAAAAACGCAAACAACATGGTACCACTTTCTGGGACGCGGAATACAACAACCCTTCCCACCTCAAGCTGTCCATCAAACCCAGTGCTGATTTGGAAAAATTTACCCGCTGGGTGATGCGTCGGCAGCGTGAAGATTTACTGGCTCCGACCGCTAGCGTGCTGGATGTTGGCTGTGGTAATGGCCGTAATCTGATTTATTTGGCAGAAAATTTTGGTTGTAAAGGCATTGGCTACGATGTGTCCTCAGCGGCCATAGCCCAGGCTATGGCCGCCTCCAAAGGATTGCCGATTGTTTATAAGGCTCGTAGCATTGCCGGTACTTTGGATTTGGAGAATCAATCGGAGGACTTGGTGCTGGACATGATGACATCACATTTTTTAAATCAATCTGAACGTCAGCAGCTACGGGAAGAAATATACCAGGTTCTAAAACCAGGCGGTTATTTATTTATGAAAACTTTTCTCAAGGACGAAGACCTCCACACTCGCCGTCTGCTAAAAGATCACAGCGGACCGGAAGAAGGCACTTACATACATCCGGTTATGGGTGTTGCAGAATATGTCTACAGCGAAGAAGAGTTGGTTGATTTCCTTTCTGAACGTTTTATCATTCACAAAATATACCGTTCACACAAACACGCTTTTCGCGGCCAGGCTCGTAAAAGACGAACCATCACCATCTACGCAGAAAAAGACCCGTATAAATAAGACTAGAGCGACAACAATACCGACGCCACCACAAGATAAATACACAAACTGATAATATCCCGCACCACAGTCGCGAGTGGGCCGCTGGCAATGGCCGGATCATAGCCCAAGCGCAAGACAAACCAAGGCAGCATTATCGCGATAATGACAGTAGACCAAACCGTCAGAAAGATAGACAGTCCTAAGATTGAACTAATCAATAGTGATTGCTGCCACAAAAAAGAGAAAATAAAAATCAAAACCGCGAGAATCATGCCAATAAAAAAATTGACTTTCATCTCGCGTCCAATATACCAACCAAGTTTTAAATTGCTCTCAATCGACAAGGCGCGCACAAACAGCATTTGAGTTTGCGAACCAACAGCGTCAGCCATATAAACAATCGCTGGGATAAAAGCCGCCAGAATCAATTGGCTGTGCAAAGTAGCTTCAAACTGCCCCACCACCACCGCAGCCCCAACACCGCCCAAAAGACCCATCACCAGCCAAGGCACGCGCGACTTGACGTGAGTTAGAGACGAGCCGGTAAGAATCATGTCCGAACCATTACCAAAACCTTTTTTGCGTTGCACGCCGGCAAAGCGCAAAACGTCCTCGGTGTGTTCTTGATTTAGAACCGCCAAAATTGTGTCTGAATCCACAACCCCGAGAAAAATTCCTTCCTTTGAAACCACCGGTACGGCTTTTATCTTATACTTCAAAGCCAGCTGCGCCACCCGCTCCTGATCGGTGTGCGGACGAACCTTAAGCAAAGGACGGCCTGTATACGCAGTCAAAGTATCCTGAGGCTTTAGATAAAGCAGTTCCTTGATGGAAATAACACCCAATAATTTTTGCAACTCATCTACAATATAGATGTAGTTTATGGTGGTGAAGTTTTCATTTTTAGCATGAATTATTTGTTCTACTTGCTCCACCGTCACAGAACCCAAAACCACCGGCACCGTAGCGACCATCAATTTTCCCGCTGATTCTTTACGATAAAATATCTTCTTATTCACAAGAGAAAGTAACGAGACATTCATCACGATTGGCACCAGCCGGAATCTGCCGGCAAACAGCGCACGATGAAGCCGCTCCCGAACCTTCTTCGTAAATTGTGCCAAATTCCATACCAGTACCAATCAAGCTGCCGTAATCACTAAAAATGATATCGGTTGGCGGCTCAAAAATACTACCGTCAACATCATTCCAAGCTCGACAATCATACTTAACCTTGTCATCAAGCGGCACCGGCTCTCTGGTGTCAGGCTTTGTTTCCACTCCAACTGATTCCGTGGTACTGAGGTCTATTTTCATTCCATACTTTTCACCTTCAATTTCCGACCAAGTATATAAGGTGTTATCAACCATAATCATGGACGAAACCACCTCCATTCCCGAATCATTCATGATAAAATCCCCACGCAAACGGCTTTGGCTGGTGAAGTAAGTTCCATTTACAATTTGTCCGGAAGCCTCACTGTCTTCATAGGCAATGGTACATTCCAGATTTTCGCGACGAAGTAATAAATCTTTGAGACTCCCTTCACCAATCAAAGTCTCTCTTTTACTCAACTCATTTTCATTTTCGGTCTGATTGATATTTTCCAGTTCAGTATTCTGCCGACTATCTTTCCCAGCCAAAACCAACCCTAAGCCCAGCAGTATTATTGCTAATATAATTATAAATATTGTTTTCTTAGTCATAAAATTAATAGGACATTTTTTATTAGTATCCACTTAGCATAACAAATTGAACAAAAAAACAAAGGTGAAAAATCCTCCTCTAGCCAAAGCTTATATTGCATGTTACAATCCGCCGCGTAGTTCTTTTTTTAATTTTTTTTGGGGGTGTTAAATGCTGAGATACAACACAGAAAGAATCGAGTCCCTAATCGAAGGCAAAAGTAGAGAGGAAATAATACTACTTATGAGCCGAGAAATTGGGGGACTCATAACAAAAAATCTCAAGCTGGAAGAGGAGTTAGGGGAAACCAGAAAACTGGCTTTGACCGATTTTCTAACCGGCCTTCCCAACCGCCGAGCTTTTGATCTCGAAGTCCCGCATTATATTGGACTGAGAGATCGACACGGAACGCAATTTCATTTGGTATTGGTTGATTTGGATGATTTCAAGTCAATCAATGACACCTATGGGTATGAGGTTGGAGACAGGGTTTTGCAATCCGTGGCCAAAACCATGTCTAGCCACATAAGAAATACAGATTTTATTGCCCGTCTTGGCGGCGATGAGTTTGTACTTATTATAGACAGCGCCAGTTACCCGGATTTATCTCAGATTCTTGAGAGAATCCGTGGAGACATTAGGTCAATGAGTATTCCCGGATTTACTGAGACCATCACGGCCAGCATGGGGGCATCTGAGTTAACAAACCTTGGAGAAACCTTTCGCAATGCCAATAAGGTATTGCAGACAGTGAAGTACTTAAATCTGGGCGTGGCAATAGCAGGCAAATAATCTCCAAGACCTCACAACAGCCCCGCGAATTTTTGCGGGGCATTTTTTTGAAAAAAATTCCCCGTCACAATTTCTGGTCTGGCTATCTAAACTATCAACGTTTATAATTAGCATTTGCCGAGCATTCATAAAGTACAATGATTATTATGCAATCTGTTAGAGTTTGGTTTTCCAAAGCAACGCCGGTGGGACTGGTGATTTTGGGTGTGGTGGTGGGTGTGGGCGGCGCCTTCGGCGCCGCCCTTTTTCACACCCTGATAAACCTCATGACAACGCTGTTTTTTGGGACTACCGGCAATATGGGATTTGTTAGCACGATTGAAACCCTGCCGTCATGGCAGCGCCTGCTTATACCAACCGCCGGCGGACTTCTGATCGGACTGTTATTTATGCTGATAAAAATAAACGAAATGGAAGGCGAAGGTGTGCCGGAAGTAATGAATGCTCTAAAAAAACGTAAAGCGCGCATCCGACCAATCGTGGCCCCGATGAAGATATTAGCTTCCGCCATCACCCTTGGTTCTGGCGGCTCAGCTGGGCGAGAAGGGCCGATTATTCAGATTGGTTCCGCTATTGGTTCTACCATCGCGCAGTTTGTAAAACTTGGACAAGAACACAGAAGTCTGTTTTTGTCTGCCGGCGCGGCAGCTGGTATTGGCGGCACTTTTGGCGCGCCAGCCGCCGGAGTGGTTTTTACCTTTGAAGTCCTAAAACAACAACTGACCTTGTTTCGAGCCTTTGTTATCATTATTGCCGCCGTTGTCGGCTCTACGGTAATGCAGCTTATTACCGGTTATGAGGGCTTGCGTTTTAATATCGACTCGGTTTCTTCACTTTCATTTAAAACCCTTCTAATCGCGTTTTGTCTTGGTGTCGTGGCGGCTTTGATTGCTCTTAGTTTTGGCGCTATTTTACGCATCAGCAAGACAATTTTTACCAAATTATCACTACCGCACTTTTTGCAACCGGCGGTTGGAGGATTTTTTATCGGCTACATTGGTCTATACATGCCATACATTCATGAGCCGGCCGCCTATCCTTTAATGGTTGATTTATTGGCACTTGCCAGCTTACCGATGGGGTTCTTACTTACGCTGCTTTTGGTAAAAATGATCGCCACCGGTATTACGCTTGGCTCTGGTGGCTCTGGTGGTATTTTCGCGCCGGCTTTGCTTCTAGGTACGATTGTGGGCAGCGCCTTTGGCGCTGCCCTGGTTTCCCTCGACATCATACTCACCACCGACATCCCCACTCTAGTACTTATCGGTATGGGAGCAGTTTTTGCCGGAGCCGCCCACGCTCCCCTAACCTCAACCTTTATCCTTTATGAAATGACCAAAGAACCGCTACTAATACCTCCACTCATAATTGCTTGTTTTACCGCCTTTTTAATAACCAAAGCCATAAGAAAGCAAAATATATACACAGAATACAATATTGATTTAAAATCATAACGCTAAAATTTTATTACTTCAATATGCCAGCATTATATAATAGTTTTGGGAACTATATACAAAGTTACCCTAGCAGTATAACAGAAGCCCTACCTTGTTTGACATTGTAGGGTTTTATGGTGTATGGATAAACGGAGTTGACAACCCTAATCTGATCGTATAAGATAGGTAGTAATGAAAGAGTATAAAACACTAATTGACTTCCTCGCCCACTACAAGGACGAAGAAACCTGCAAGAAATACTTTGAGCAAATCCGTTTCAAAGACGGTGATTACTGCCCTCACTGCAACCACAGTAAGATAAACCGATTTGCTGACGGCAAGCGTTACCGTTGTGCGTCTTGTAAAAAGGACTTCACTATTAAGACTGGTACTGTGTTTGGCGAAAGTAAAATCCCCCTACAGAAGTGGTTTGTGGCTATTTACCTACTTACTACCAACAAAAAAGGTATTTCTTCTATAAACCTAGCCAAGCAAATCGGAGTTACTCAAAAGACAGCGTGGTTTATGGATCATCGTATCCGAGCAACGATGAAGCAAAACGGCGGACAGCTTTTTGGAAAGGTAGAAGTGGACGAAACCTACATTGGTGGCAAGGAAAAGAACAAGCACGCTCACAAGCGAACTAAAGGCACACAAGGACGTAATACACTTACCAAAACACCAGTTGTAGGTTTGGTACAGCGTGGCGGTAACGTGAAAGCTAGTGTAGTAGAAGATGTAAAAATGCGAACACTTGAAAGTATGATTGTTGAACACGTCAAAATCGGTTCAGAGCTTTTTACTGACGAGTTTCTTTCATACTCAAAAATAGGCACTCTTTACCCTCACCAGTCTGTATCTCACGGAAAAGGACAGTATGTAAAAGGTGAAGCACACTCAAATACTATGGAAAGTTTTTGGGCTACATTCAAGCGTGGTTACTATGGTACTTACCACACAATGAGCAAGAAGCATTTACAAAAGTACGTCAATGAGTTCGTGTTCCGTCACAACAGCCGTACCGCTTCATTGGTCGATGTATTTGCTGACGCAGTTACTAGAGTGTCGGAAAGCACACAACTTCCGTATAATAAACTTACTGCTTAATATGGGACGAGACAAAAAATATCACGAACCCATAGACGCTTCATTTGATGAGGTACTTACTGCAATCGGTACAGAAAACCGACCAGAAATTATAGTGCCTAACGCACGACCATTTGTAAAATGGGTAGGTGGCAAGCGTTCTATATTGCCCGAGCTTATCAAGCGTATGCCTGAAAGCTATGACGCATACCATGAGCCGTTTATGGGTGGTGGAGCGTTATATTTTGCCCTACAACCTAAAGAAGCGTATTTGTCTGATATAAACTTTCACCTAGTTATTACTTACCAAGCAGTACGCAACGATGTCGAGCGACTTATTACCTTACTCAAAGGACACGAACGCAATCACAACAAAGAGTATTATGGGCGACAGCGTGAACGACTAGCTAAAGAGAAAGATCCAACTAAACTTGCTTCTGTTTTTATCTATATCAACAAGACGTGTTTTAATGGACTTTACCGAGTGAATAAAAGCGGTGGGTACAATGTTCCTATGGGTGACTATAAGAACCCTGCTATCCTAGACGCTGACAATCTACGAGCGTGTTCTGCACTACTCAAATCTGCTAATGTCACACAGCATAGCTTCAAACAGGCGGAAATATACAAAGACGACTTTTACTACCTCGATCCGCCATATCACGAAACTTATAGTGGGTATAGTGGTGATGGTTTTGGTGACTCTGAACACGTTGCATTGGCTCAATTTTGCCACCAGATACACAAAAAAGGCGGTTTCTTTATGCTCTCAAATAGCGATACTCCGTTTGTAAGAGATCTATATAAGGGCTATAATATTGAAACGGTATCGGCTTCTCGCTTCGTATCGTGTAAATCTCATCAACGTGGAAAAGAAGACGAGCTTATCATCAGAAATTATAAATAGCCCCATTATTGGTGGGAGACAAGCAACCGTAACGGGCAATACCCTAGAGCGATTTGTTGAACGTACCTTGCTTGATAATGGCTATTTAGAGTTTACGGGCAACCGAAAGCAACTATTTGAGAGCAGAGCCAACGTAGGCGGAAAACAATATGCCAAACAAGTGCCTTGCGGTACGAGTATTTATGAAAGCCCCCGCAAGTGCGATTTTCTCATTATAAACAAAGAGAGGTTTCCAAATGACCTCATTATTGAGTGTAAATGGCAACAGAGTAACGGTAGTGTAGACGAAAAGTACCCCTTTACGCTTTTCAATATCATTAAAATCGGATTACCGACCATTATTCTGCTAGACGGTGGAGGTTATAAACGCACTGCTATGGAATGGCTTAAAAACCAAGTCAACCCTAACAGGGCTTTAATTGGTGTTTACAATATGTCCGAGTTTCAAGCCCTCGTTAACAAACGATTTTTAGGGTAACTTTGTATATAGTTCCCATAGTTTTTTTATTTAATATTAAAATCAAAATGCGTGATATCTTTTTCGACATCTGAAGACAGCTTCGTGTAAAGGGAGACGGCTTCCACGTCCACATTATCTGCTTGTAAGAACATAAAAAAATATAATACTGAGTCTCCTTTAATTACAAATATTTATCTAGTCTGACAAAACAAAAAAGAGCCCAGCAAAAACTAGGCTCTGTGTATAAATAAAGAAAAAGAAACAGTTTTTATTTTTCTTATTATTAAAGTAGAAAACCTACTTTTTTTCTTCTGACGGAGGAGCAAAGATTTCCTCCACCAACTTCAAAACCATCTCCTTCATAAACTCTGCCGCTTCGTCTGGATGAACACCTAGATCTGCAGCCATGTTCTTAATTTCATTGCGGGTACCCATACACAGATGGATTCCTTCCTCGCGAAAAGCGGCGTAAGCCACTCTCAGCGCGATTTTACCTTTGCGTTCTTCTGTCATCATATTTTTCTTCTCCAAAAAAATTGTGTGAATCAAAAGTAATTCACTTTTCTCATAAAAACATGAATTTATGTTAAAGTCAAAATTTAAATACTATTCTGATACAATATAAGCACCCATGAATAAAACCAGACTATTTTACAAAAAAAGTGGCTTAGTTGGAGGTGTTTTATTTAAGTATAAATATTACCTATTAGGCACTCTGATTATAATATTTTCAATCTCCCTGTGGGCGGCCGCGAAAGAGGCTGACCGCCGGTATCAGCCACTTCTCTCCGTGACTATCTTTGACAGAAACGGCGTTCCTCTCAGTATTAAAGAAAATAGTAAAGGTCATTACGTTAGCGCGATTGATGATGTGCCGGAAGATTTTAAGAAACTCCTCATTGTCAAAGAGGATGCGTATTTTTATTTTCATTTTGGAATAAATCCTTTCAGCAACGGGCGGGCGCTATATTCATATCTTAAGAATAAGAGTGCCGGTGGTGCCAGTACCATCACGCAACAACTTTCCAAAAACCTCCTCGGCACCGAACTAGACAGAAATTTACCCAATAAATGGCGTGAAGCTTTTTATGCTCTCGGTATTGAACTCTTTTACACCAAAGACGAAATCCTAACCATGTACGCCAATACCGCGTACCTTGGCAACCAAGTCCAAGGATTTGAAACCGGCAGTTATGCTTACTTTGGAAAAAGTTTGCAAGACACCACTCACAGTGAACAAATCGCTCTACTCGCCACCCTCTCCCAACCCAACATCCGCAATCCTTGGCAAGATAAAAACGCGGATTTTGCCGCCACTCTCAACCAAAGAATTTCACCAGAAGAAATTTTTGCAAAGCCGGAAACCACCAACAGCTACTCTTTTCAAAAAGAAGCTTTTTTTGAAATAAGAACGGCTGGTGTGATTTGTAAGCAAACTTGCCGCACCACTATTGATAACGACATAAGCGAACGTATCCGAGACATACTAAAAAGACATCTCGAAAGCGAGTGGGAGCGCGGCGCGAGAAATGGCGCAGTTGTAGTCATTGATCCAAAAACTTCTGAAATCCTGGCCTTGGTCGGAAGCAAAAATCCCAAGAGTACTGCCGGCGGCGATCAGATCAATATGGCTTTGGAGCCGCGCCCGATTGGTTCAACCATAAAACCTTTTATATACCTTAAGGGGTTTGTGGACGACTTGCGCCCCTACACCCTCGTGGACGACCGAGAATATAAATATTCCATCGCCACCGGCTTTCCTCTCTATCCTAAAAATTATGATGGTCAATACCGTGGTGAAGTAACCCTGCACGAATCTCTGAGCAATAGCCTAAACGTACCTTCAGTGAAAGTATTGGAATTTATTGGCCTGCACAATTTCTACACTTTTCTCAGTGAAAAATTAAAATTCCAACCGCTACAAAATTATGACAGTTATCAGTATGGTATCGCGCTTGGCGGGCTGGAGATGGATTTATTGACCCTGACGCATTACTTTACCATTTTCCCACGCCAGGGAACCATCGAGCCGATACGGATTCTTAAGGGTAATGCCGAGAATTATTCATTGCCTCCGCAGTCTGAAATAAAGAACCAGCAAATTGTAGCTGACAAAAAATTTGTACAGCTGGTTCACGCTATACTCCGCGACCGTCTCTCTGGCGTAAATCAATTCGGTCTTAAAAGTACTCTCAACATTGAGGCTGGTGATTATGGAGTAAAAACCGGTACGTCGAGGGATTTTCATGACAGTTGGGTAGTAGGCTATACTGGCGATTTTGTGGTCGGAGTGTGGATTGGAAACACTGAAAACGAACCCTTAAAACAAGTCACCGGACAATCAGGAGCTGGAGCCGTGTGGCATGATGTCATGAATATTTTACTCCAAACTCCAGACAACAAAAACACAACTTTACCGATTGATTCCCTAGCTCTGTTTCCAATCAAAAATTCAAATGAATGGGGATTGTTTGGTGATGACATTTCTGCTCACCGAAGGCTTCTACTTGATGAGAATATTATCCTGAGTCCGCACACGAATGATTCTTTTGAATTCTTTGCGGGCATGACTTTGCCTCTAATGGGAGCGCGGGCGGTGGAGTGGTTTGTGAATGGAAAGAGTCTGGGTAAAAAGCAAGCTACGGAATTCTCCCCTCAGACTACCGGCACCTATGAAATCATGGCTACTGACGAAGAATCAAATACTCGTGAAATTATTAAAGTAAACATTACTGAGTCTCGGTGACAGTAATAATATCACCGGAAGTTCTACCAAAAATTTCCGGAAAATAAAGTTCTTCGGCTCTGGCTGGCAGATGCTGGAACACACCCGGAACCAACGCTCGCAGATAGTACTCATATTCATACACACCGGGAGCAAGTCTTTCCATATAGAGAAATACCCTATCATCATGGGATTCAACGTGCGTGGGATAAAGCCTTCGCTTTCCTTTTGCGTAAGTACCGCCGGCGTTGGAAGCTCCATAAACCTGAGCGGTTTGGGAATTACTAAATATGTTTTTGACTGAAGCCAAGGCACTCACCACAAAACCCGAACTTCTGATAGACTGATTAGCTCCATAGACTTCTGCCTGTTTTAATGATTGATCTTCAGTGCTTAAGTTGAAATTTACAATCTCAAATCCGGCCGGAATAAAATCCTCAATCGCTACATTTTTATACTCAGCCGGAATAGTGATGGTTAATTTTCCGCGAACAACATCCCCTACGGCCGCGGTCTTTATATTTTCCACACCACGCTCGCTACCTAGAGAGTGCAAGCTTCTGGTAATGGTAATACCTTCATCTCTTGGCGGCAACTCGTCTACCGGAAGATAATATTTGAGAGACATATCATAGTAGAGATTATTGGCCCGGCCATTTTTGTCCTCCTTCTCAAAAGCCAGTGGCAACAATTTCTCTTTCGGTAATTTATCAATGGAAATAAAGTGAGTGAAGGTTTCAAAAACAGTCTTGGGATTAAATTCAAAACCAAATATCTCCACCCCATCAAGCAAGCCGCGCAAAGTGAAATGTGATTCGGTTTCGTGTTGCCATTTCAGATAATCAACCAGCGCACTCACCACTACAAAGGTATTATGAGTACTGCCCCACACGCCTTTGTGGTCACGACTGGCTAAGAGCCAGCGAAGCATATTGGGCAAGGCTGCATGCTCATCACTGTGAGCGGAAAACGCGGCCAAGGCAAGAGCGGTATTTTTAATCGGCGTTTCGTAGAAATCTCGGTTTGCATATTCAGCACTTGATAAATAAGCTCCACGACCATCAATATCAATGCGATTCTGAAATGCTTCATATACCCGATTACGCTCGCTACGGCTGTAGTCCTGCGCGGTCAAAATTGCGAGCTGCGCTAGCGCCATACTGCTGATTTTCTCATTCAGAAATGAATCGTCCTTAATGAGCGTAGCCACAATATCTGTAAGGGAGGTCTTTGTTTTGGGTGATACTTTTCTAAGAACCGCCTCCGCTAAAATCACGGCTTCATTATTTAGGGCAGGATACTGGGTGTATAAGCGCTTAGCTTCTGATTCAATATATCCAAGACCTCGATTTAGCACATCTTCGCGCACTTCATATCCGGCCACCTTTAAATCATAAAGCGCTGACACCACGTGTATGGTGAGCGATAGATTGGCATTAAGTCCTTTGTAGTACGCAAAACCACCATTCACGGTTTGGGATTCATACACTTGCTTGAGACCATCAGCCACCACAGCGTCCACTGTGTATGTTACTCCTTCATGTTTGATGGTATCAAATTCTCCGGCAACATTTGGTAGCATGAGCGCTTTGGTTAAAATTCCAATAGTACTAAGAGAGCTGGCCAATTGCTCACTGCAGCCATACGGATACGTCACCATATACGAAAGAGCATCACTCATAAAAACAGCCATGGTAGCATTGGCGTTGATGGTAAGTCCACCTTCACCCGCCACCACAGTATCCGGCACGTATAAATACTCGACCACAGTGTTGTCTTTTGTGGAATTGGCCGTGGCTACTGTTTCGTAAGTAGTATTGGGTGTTATGACAATAGACTGCTCGACACTATCGACAAAAGTCTTGGCTTTATCGGCAGCCGTAAACGTAAACAGATGTTCTCCAGCTCTTTTGTCTTCAGGCGCTTCCACCGCAAAGTAAACGGTTTTTGATTCGCCGGAATTTATACGAATAGACTTAGAAGTACTTTCCTTGAAGCTGAGAGTTTGGCTTTCAAGGACAACAGTAATATCTCTATCTGTAGCCGTCTGATTGAACACTTTTGCTCCCAAAGAAAACTTATCTCCCGGCACCACAAAGCGAGGCTTGAGCGGTACGGCCATCAAGTCTTTTTTGGTGGTGAATTCTTGATAATCAACACCGAGCTTGGTGTCTTTTGTTACGCCGAGTGATTCTACTTGCCAGGTGGTTAGATTATCAGGCAAGGTGAAAGTAACGCTCGCCTCACCGTTTTGATTAGTTTCCACTGACGCTTCCCAAAAAGCTGTGTCCTTAAATATTCCCCGCTTTTTATTGGCCAAATCATCCGGCGCTCCTCCGCCGCCTTTAGTACCAAGCGGCACATCCACTTCATGAAGAATATTTTTGATGTTGCTAGCGGTAGAAACAGACAGTGGAAAATCGTTGTAGAAAAATATTAAAGGATTCTTCTTCGGATTTCCTTTCAGGGCCAACACTGAGAGATCAGCCACAGCAATCGAAACCTCAGCCGGAACCCCTTGTCCCAAGTGATTTTTGGTTTTAACGGTAAGCCTCACCTCTTCACCTGGCAAGTAGTGGGTTTTATTGGCCTTCACTTCCACAGAAAGTTCTTTTTCTTCCATGCCAATGCTGTAAGTCACACTTCCGTACTTCACTTCCGGATCAGGCGATAACAGTAAAACCGATACGTGCATATTGGGCGCGTAGCTGCTTTTAATTGGAAATCTGTGCGCATGAAGCCCGCCCACGACATCGACAATCCAGTAATCGTACACAGTTCCTCGTTCTACCGAAATGAGAGCTTTTGCTTTTGGATAGGGAGACTTGATTAAAATTGAGGCCTCATCGCCAACATTCAAATCAGTTTTTTCAACCTCAATGTCAAGTTCGTAATTATTATTGGGTGGTACCGTCACTGACCCCGAACCGTAAATATACACGTTAGTAGTGGTTTTGAGGTTATTACCTCTGTTATCAGTACCGCCGACATGCACCTCATATTGACCTTCACCAGACAACACGAGGCTGCCATTCCAGTCGCCACGATTGTCGGTCTTAATTTTTTCCCGACTTATTTCTGTCAGTTTTTTCTCAGACCGATAGTAAAACCCGCCATCAACTTCCTGCCGCTTGAAAGTTTCCCACTCGACTTTATAGAGAGTTTTTTCGAGGTTGTTTATTGATAGCGGTTTACCTTCCGTATCCACGGTCTTCACGCGCAGTGTATTGGCTGAATTAACACTAGTGTAATATTTGTCGGTTTTTACGCCCAAATAAAATTCCCCCTTATGAACGATAAAGGATTTCTGCAGAGAAACAGACCGGCCGTTGATATCTTTTGCCGTCACAAAAACATTGATAAGCTTGCTGCCTTCATTTTCTACGTCATCAAAATAATCATTGAAATTTAATTCGCGCTCAATGGTGGCGTACCCATTTTCATTGATTGTCGTTTCGCCTCTAAACAGGAAATTGTCGCCATACCCGCATGAGTAGCAATAGTACCACCCGCCACCGAAATTGAAGTAATCATCGGTGTAGCGATCAAAATAATAATCTTGCGCCGTCACGGAATACGAGATAGCCCCCTCATCAAGCGGAACACCGAAATAATAATCAGCCTGAATATCAATCTTAAAGGTGTCACCATTTATGTACTCCTCTTTGTCGGTGATGGCTTCTACCTTGAAAGCGGCGGGAACATATTCTTCCACGTCAAAATAGAAACTCTGACCAAACACTTCAATCCGGTAGGTTCCGAGAGGAGCTTCGCTTGGAATATCAAGCTTAGTTGAAAAAGTACCGTAAAGATTTTGCTCGAGATTTGTGTCGTAGATTCTAGCGCCTTGTGAATTAAAAACTTCCAAGGAAACTTTCTCCCGATTCCAGACTTCATACTCTCCATCAAAACCAACACGGTCAATACCTCTTATATGCACGGTATGCCCGGGGCGATAAATAGGCCTATCTGTGTAGACGTAAGTCTTGGAAGAGTCCTGTGCCTGACTAGCATAACGTAGTGTATCCGCCCAATCAGTAACAACAGCACTATCAAGTCCTGATCTAATTACGGCACCGACCAACCCTTGATGAATCGCGGTACGCGCAATACCTTGACCATCGGTAACTCCGGAAGTCTTTTGTTCAAAACTGCGATTGTAGCCACCTGTGTATTGCGTCACCATCGCCCCCGCCACCGGCTGCAGAGTTTTACTATTATTCACCCAGTAGAGATTATTAGACGCGTTCAATTCTTTAGTCAAGACATTGGACTTGCTTGGGTTTTTGGAAATACTCCAAGCTTGGTCGGAATATTCAATTTCTTTTTTGCCTACCGCCAGATTGGTAACGCTTACATACGTCCGATCATGCAATTGACGCTTACCGCCGTATGATTCTTTGTACAGCGGATTGCTGAAAGTCAAAATATAATGCCCGCGCGTATCAGAAAAATATTCAGCCAGATTGACTTGAAAATAATTATTGACCCAGTACCTAGCCGGCAAAGGTAATTGTTTGCTTACCACCTCAGAGCAACCCTCACTACTCGCCGGTGTGTACTGACTATCACGATCAACGGTTCGCTCCAAAAAAGTATCCGGACTCATTTTGCAAATATGCATGTCCACGTATTCCAGATTTTCAACAGCGTAAGTGAGCTTGGTCTTGTCTGGCGAAGTCACGTTGTATTGCTGTTGCATGTTGTGGAAACGAGTATACTGCTCTTTTGGCGGACTGGTTTTAAAAGATAGTTGACTAGAAGCTAACTGCCCAAAAACATCACTCAGTTTTAACTGCAAACTATAATCTGTCTCCGGCAACAAACCATAAGACAATCTAGTTTCAAATTCTCCCACTTGGCACCTGCTATATGTATTCTCCGATTCAATATAAGAAGAATTAGACCATCTTCCAAAAACTATGTAGCCGTCGGTTTGAACGTAAGAACTCAAACCGGCATCTTCAGGATTTTGCAAAGGAGTATTGGAACAAATGGTCAAGCCGTCAATATCCGCGCTTTCTGATTGATTTTGCGGAAGGGTGCGGAGAATTTGAAATGGCGGATGGGTTTTGAGCGCGATATTTATTGGCTCGGCATTGATACGGAAACCGTCTTTTGTGAGAATCTTCTTTAGTTCAAGATTAAAGGATTCATTGGTAGAAAACGCGCTCTGCTCAAAAGAAAAAATCAAAGTCTTGGTGTCAGGCTCTTTTTCACAAGAAGACCCAAGCCTTATCGGTTCTCCCCTTTCATCAGTCCGACAGCGTTCTCCGTAAGAAACATTCTTTAGTCCTTTAGCTTCTATACTCGACTTATCTTTGTCGATAGTGTCAAAAAATACCACCTTGACTGTACCTCGCGGATCAATCAAATCCGGCCGCACCAATGAAGTGCGATTTGACTCCGCTGTAACACTATCAACGATATTGGGCACGGAAACAACAAAATTTTTCCCTTCTTCCAGATTCATCGTGCCAAGGAGCGGCACAGCGCCTGCCACCGAAACATTATAAGTAGTATCAAAATCCCACAGCTGGCTTCGCCCATGCTTATCTTTTTTCTGGTAGACAAATAACTTGCTTTTGTCTCCAGTGGTGATATATTTGCGCGCATTTCTGTCGTAATAGGTAACTTCCCCATACCGAACATCAACCGCCACCTTACCACCATCTTGTTTTGACACCGTGATATTTTTTTCAGTTTTACCAAGATCAACCGGCTGATTGAATGAAATAATTATGGGTGAACTATATCCCACTTTTTCCGTAGAGACATTTTCATATCGTAAAGGACGCGTAACGAAAGTGTGGGTCATAGAAGCGACCGGCAAACCATCAAGCGAATAAAGACCACTTTTCACTTCAACGGTATACTTTGAAGACGGTACAAGCGTAGTCTCGGGTACAAACTGCAAATTCCTAGTACTTATCCATTTAAATTTACCAGGTGTTGGCGGCGAGATGGTAATCGGTAATTCACTCATCTCCTGCTTGGCCAGAGTGGTAAGCGGAATCATTGGACGGTTGAAAACAATGGTGATTTCGCTATCTTCATGAGTCTCACTCTCTGCCGCCGGAAAGATGGTTTCAATTTTCGGGTCTTCATCGACATAAAAATCTCCCGACATTTTGACAGTCTCCGTGTCCATATTGACCGCGTAGTAGACCTTGGTCCGAAGCGGTTTTTTGGGTTTAAATAAAACCACCCCTTCCAGTTCTTCTACTTGCCAGTCGCCTTCAATCTCCGGACTAAAAGTGATGGCCGCGCGCGCAGTGTCTTCACTCACTCCCTTAGGGAGATTTATCTGAATAGCCGCGCTTTTAGAAATCTTTTCCGGAACAAAAGAATAGACATTTGTAAACTGCTTAACGGCAACATGCCTATCCGGTGTAATAAAAAATAATACCAATCCAACGACAAAAAATAACGCCAACAGAGAAAAAAGTGTCTTCTTGCGACTTAGGATTTCTAATATATGCTGTTTAGACATAGGTTTTAGTAATCAAACGTGCCCCGCCCATCAAGTTCCACCGCTGGAGTCTGACATCCTACAAGCATATTAAGGAACTTATTGGTTGTCTTGTATTTGTAGCCGGTGCCGGAGGTTAGACCCCACGGCTTGAGCATTGTGTCACTGAAAGTCTGCTGAAAATTCTTGAGTGAAATGTCGAGAGAATTGTCGAATGTATTATTGACAACCCCAGAGTAAAAACCGAGTTCGGTCAGGAGAGTTTTTGTCTTTACAACTTCGGTAGACACGGGATTCTCGGTAAGGCTGTTGTGTTCGGTAAACGCTGGACAAGTTATGCTGGCGCTACAATAAAACGAATTAATCTTCATCAGCGTTGTACGGTATACATAGCCTGTGGGTTCGGCAACACCCCAAACATTTAGTACCTCACTGGCATATTTTTGCTGAAATCGCTTCACCGCTTCCATGTCCTCAAGAGAATACACACCATCAACTGCCAGTGCTTCTCCTTGCTTTTCATTGAGGAATGTTTCGAGTTTTCTTACGTCTTCCACATCATTATCAGCACCGTAACGAATATACGTCTTTATGTGTGGCGCACATACACTATCAACGGCGACGGACTTGGTTGGAATAGGTTGGGTTGTGTCGGATTGCGCGATTTTATATTGACAAAGCTCTTGCTTATGGCTGGTGAAATGGTTGTAGTTTGAAGCCTTGGGATCCTTGCAGCCGAAGGTAATTCCACTCATTCTTGTTGAAGATCGTCCGTTGGTTTCATTATTGTCCCCTGCCAGAGCCAAGCTATTGCCGAAAATTGCAAAAATTGAGAAGTGCGGAGCAGTACAAGTGATAGTATTCGTGGCAGTATTGACTGAACAATTATCGAGCTCCTGCCACACACCGCCCGCGTAGTGATACATCGAAAGCGAATTTTCATCAAGACCATTCACGTCCGCGTCGGTATAAGTATAAGAAATTGTAACGGGATGGTCGAAAGAATCGAGTTCCGTGACGTTATTTACCAGCGCCTTCACATCGAAGACAACACTAGCGGCGCTACTCAGACTGCTAAACGGTTTCCCGATAGAACCGAGTACAGTAGCAGAATCGAGTCCCTTGATTTGGATAACGATTGATGCCCAATCATCAGTAAAGCCCGCGGGTGCATCGACAGTGAAGGCGCGTCCGCTGTTGGTTCCGGTCACTACCGTTGGTGCGCTTACATTGATACTGTTTGAGATTACAGAAGAAGGTACGGCACCGCCAGAGCAACCTGTGGTAAGGAAAGTTGACGGACTGGAAGTTGCGTAGTTGCCATCTTCGTCAGCTGAGATGACTTTAAAATTGTAGAGCGTGCAGGCAAGAAGATTCGAAATGGACTTTGAGTGTTCGAGCACGCCGGAATCCGTATCGGTTTCGCTTGTCGAAGACGCATACTGATTATCAGTCGAATACACAACTTTGGTAGACGCAAGCTCATCTGTCAGCCAAGTAATCGTAGCTCCTGAGGTACCTGGAAAAGTTTCGATATCCGATATAACAGGGACAGCACCCACGCTGCCAATAGCATTGAAAGTGACCGTATTACCAACACCATACAAGGTAGCTGTTACCACATGTTCCCCCAGGCTATTTAATGTCCATCCTCCGCTAAAAGTCGCGGTACCGGAACTGTTGGTTTGCACAGTTGTAGGAGCACCAAGCAAACCGGTACCTGAAGTAATCGCAAATACAACATCCGCCCCAACAACATCATTACCTTCCTCGTCAGACACACGTACTACCAAATTATCATTGAGAGTTTGATTTAGTTCTGCCTGAAGAGTACTTGTCGGTGATACTTTAATCATGGACTCAGCGATATCGGGCTCTGCGTCTTCTAGTATATCAATGGTAAACACCGCCGTCGGACTAGTATACCCAGCATCCTCGATTGTAAGCTCAAACTCACGAACGGCTTCATTAGGTGCTGAATTGTAGTACTGCAGAGCGTTGAGCAAAGCTTCGTACTGCGCCCGAGTGTTTTTCCCAGCGCCATCCTTGGTAAAAGTGAGAGTCTTCACTGCGCCGGCCGTGCTGGACGCGTATTTCCATGGAACTCCAGCGAGCGAGAAAGTACCACCAGCCTTATTACTGAGCGAAATAGACATGTCAACACCGTCAATCAGGAGTCTCTCGCCGGGCTGAATGGAGGCAAGAGTATAATTGATTTTTAGGTTGTCGATAGTACCGCTCACGATAGGTGCCGGATCATTCAAAAATTCACCGGGGTTGCCAGGATTGGACAATCCTGTCGTCAAGGGAAAGATTTCTCCGTTTTCGCTAAAAGTAATTGGTTCTCCGGAGAATTCAATTGTCCTATCCTTTTCTCCCAAGGAAAGAGTTAATTCCGGAGTTCTTGTCATCTCAGGAGGACTCGCCCACTGCGGACCGAGAGCAAACTGCAGACCAAAGGTTGAAGCATTGCTATAAGAACCCATACTAATCTCAAAAACGCTCAATTCGTCGTAAAGCACCCTCACGCGGAAACGGTCTCCAGCCGCGGTACCAGGTGCTTGATTGTTGTTTAGGTTGGTGAGAGAAACAAATGTTGTTAGTCCAGTCAGGGCATTGTAGCTGGGGTACAGTACGGACGGAGATTCATACGGATCTAAGGTACCCGTGCTTAGCTCACTCAACTGAAAGCCGCCAAACTCAGTAAACTGATTGACCGCCCCATCGGAAAATGTCGGCGGTGTAAAATTCAAAGTCGGATGCGAACCAGTTGGGGCCGTGCTGCCCGTACCGTCAATATCGAAGGAGTTGACCGCGACATTTTGAAGTCTCAGCGGCGTATCGTCAGCTTGATTGATAAAACTAAACTCAAGCTTGATGTGACCTCGCACATTTGAACCTCCACCAGACGCACCGGTGGTCAAAATAAACCAATTCGCCTGATTGGCGGCAGATACGCACTGATTTGGATTTCCACTACTGGTATCTGTACACACAACATTACTGCTGGAACCAGGATCAAAGTCAGCAATAGTCCGATTGGTCATCTCCTTTATTTCCACGATAGCTCTGACAGTAGTGGTTGGAGAACCCACCGCTATCACATTGTCATAACGATATTTCGCACCCACCGTAAGAGCACCTGAGCCAGTACCATTTATATATGTCCCACCAGTGAAATTAAGTTGCTTAAACTCCGTATCATAAATCGGCGCCAGCTGCGCCTCAGATTTCTGTGGCGCAAAAGAAAAAGCGATTATAAAAATGAGACTATAGGCGATAGAAATTCTCATGTATATGCATTGTAGCAATTAAGCCTAATAACTTATATGAGAAGCCAGTGGATAAAGATTTTGAATTACGATCAGCTTACCCAAACAACGCGTCTTGAAGATAATTCGAACATAAAATAAAAGCATCCTGCAGGATGCTTTTATTTTATGTAGAATGCTTACGCTTTCTTTGGCTCAGTTTGGGGGGTATCTTTGGTTGGGGTAGCTGGATTCGTTTCAACTTTTTTCTCGTCTGACATAATTGTTTTTACGTTAGCTACTAAACCGCGGCTAGGTCATTATACACCACACTAGGATAAATAGCTATTTCTCTTTTTCAAGATAACGCCTTGTCTTGCGTAGCTCAGGTAAAATACCAATCGATTCAATATAGAGACCTCCAGTTTCTTTGACAAGGTCTGTATCAATCTCAGAAAGGAATTCATACGCCTCATCATGAGGAAGAGAAATAATGTATCCGACAGTTCTCGACTCCGCATCCTTCAAAAGAATCTGTATCCCTTTACTTTCAAGAGTCTCTCGAATTTCCTCCTCCGCTACCGGCATGGTTGGGAAAATTTTTCTATCAATATCAATAATATCCTGCACTTCTTGCTCAGAAACAGCCTCCAGAACATTTACTGTCATTGGTTCTTTCTCTTGTTCAGGCGGCTGGAATGTTGGTATTTTTTCCATATTAGTAATTATAATAAATATCCCTTACACTCCCTAAAATTCTCTCTCATCCCCATCATTTATAACAACAAACTCAATTCCGTTTTCAGTAAGAACTTTTTCGGGGATTTTATGCGAGCTTCCGATTCGATCATTTTGCAACATTCCATCGTGTACAGGAAACACTTTATTTGGTCTTACAGATAATGCGTATCGGATAGCATCAGAGATTTTGCACCACGGGCCCGCAACAGGAAGTGCCAGCACATCGACAGGTTCTTCAGGATTACAGAACGAGTCTCCGGGATAAAAGAGTTTGTTGTTGATGAAGTATCCGGTATTTTGCACCTGTCCAATTTCTTCAAAAATCTCTTCATGTTTACAGTCAAACGCTTCAAAGACCAGTCCCGCAATCTCTGCCTGGTTCCTTCCTTCAAGGATTAAATATACAATACCGGCCTCATCAAGCTTTTTGCCAACACCTGTATTTGTAATCACTTTGACTTCAGGATTATTTTTCAAAATCTCCTTAAGTGAATCTATGTGAAGATGGTCAACATGTTCGTGAGTAATGAGCACAACATCAATTCCTACAATCGAATTCTGAGCAGTTGAAAAAGCTCCCGGGTCTGTGAGAATCGTCAGTTTTTCTATCTGTATCAAAAGACAACAATGTCCAATCTTCTTAATTTTCATTACCTCCTATTTTAGCTTAAATACCGATTTTCAGATAGTGAAGTTATTTCAAAACAACGCATCTCGAGCACTATTCTACTTTAGCTTCAAAAAAAGAAGGAGGGTATTTCAAATCATATGTTAGAGTGAAGTTGCCCGGAGGATTGGTAAAGCACATTCTCTTTTGCCTATCACCTTCCCTTAGTCCCGAAAAGGAAGATCGTGCATGATAAACTACGCTGTCTGTACTAATAGAGACGCATATTCTTGTGGGCAAAATCCCCTCAGTAGAGTTGACCATAAGAGTGACTTTATTTTTTTCTATATTTTTACTACTTATATTAAAAATTGCCTGCTCGTTTATTTTCACGTCACCCTGTATTTGTATTACATCACCATTATTATTTTCTGCGTTTTGCGATGCGTAGTTAATAACTTCTTGAGAAGAAGTATCATAGATGTCACCACTATAATTTTTTCCTATCCCAAATACGTAATAAAGAACGAGGCCTCCGATTACTGTAACGCCTATCCCCACTATCCAACGATTTTTCAGAATTTTATTCATAAAGTAATACTTCTCGTGCTAGCACAACTTGGCTGCCGGACAGGGATTCGAACCGTCTCGGTCTAGAACCAAGATATGGCTTAAAATATAAACTTTTCTTTTACCACCACAATCCAGACAGTCCTGCAGCTTTCATTTGTGCGCGAGTGATAGGTCCGAAGTATCCGACAGCTGGCGAGATACCGTTTGCAGCTTGATATGCTGCGAGAGCTGATCGTGTTTGGTTAAGGAACAGGCCGGTTGCTCCAGCTGGAATTGAGTGTCCCTGTCCAATGAGAAGAGTCTGGAGAGCTACAACATCAGCACCTTCCATTCCATATTTAAGGTCTCGGACAAAAAATGCTGGTGCGGTAATTCCGAGCAGGTCTAGAATATTCTGTGGAAGAGATATACCCATACTGTGTGCTCGAAGAAGCATGTCACGATGTTGATTAACAAGGTTTTCTACTGTTTGAGTTGGTCGTTGACCTACAATGTGAGAGCTCGATCGTCGTGTTCGTTGTGAAGGAGACACGATTTCTTCTTCAGTCGGCAAAGTGGGTTCTACTTGCGTAATGACAAAAAGCTCAGAGAAGACGACGAGCCCCAAACGAGATAGATTGTATGAACCAGAAATTCCTCCTACCAACTGGCCAAACATAGACTCCATACCTTCATCAAAATACTCATCTTCACTTTCTGACTGCCTAGTCCACGAGGTACCATTATCGAGCGAAGAATACACCACTATCCGATACCAGAGTAATTCATCGTCATATGCATCCATGCGGTTTTCTACCACAGCCGCGACTACCCCCTCACCTGTCGCTGAAGGAGCGACATATATCCACGAGTGATCTCCTGGGGCAGTACTCGTGGCCCACGATAATCCCTTATCGCTGGATATGTACATGTTTCTGGCGAAGGCATCGATGACAAAAAATCTCTCCGCGTCTTTCGAGACCATCACTGAGAAAGGAATAACTTCTTGGTCAAGATATGAAAGTATCGGCTCCCACGTTTCTCCATAATCATGAGAAACAATCACTACTGCCATTTCAGGATCTCCCATCATGAGCATAGGGCTCATTGCAAGCATAATTGTTGAACCATTTGCTGAGGCAGAAATTGAAGAAGGAAAAACGAACGATTCATTGGAAAGGCTGAGAGGGAGCATGTCTTCCCAATCCTCTCCTCCATTGTTCGAATATATCACTTTGTTAAATAATGCAACATATATATGTGACAAATCACTTGATGCGGTGATACGTGAAAGATACAATGCCATAAAAGTAAGGTAGTCATCGCCAAACTCTTCCATATCATCCATTGCAATAGTTGATATTACTTGGATGTCCCAACTCTCTCCGCCGTCTACAGAACTGACAGCAATAAAATTAACTTCATCGCCTATAAGGCTAGTGACGCCTACTGCCATTATCTTCATCCCATCTGCAGAAGACGTGACAGATGTAAGGAGTATGTCTGGAGAAGAGGTGCTGAGTTCCCAGCTCTCTCCGCCGTTGGCTGACACATATATGACAGTAGAAGGATACTCTTCCTCGCCAAGTAGTCCATGTCCTGTTGCTACTAGTCGGCTCCCGTCTGAAGATACCGAGATTGATGTCCATATATGATTTTCAAAACCTTCTAAGTGTTGCTCGAGCATTTCATATATAGAACCTTCTGGAATATCATTGTCGTCTCCAAAATCCTCTTCTATCGGCTCCTCAATGGTGGTGAAGCTCCATGAAGAACCGCTAATACCTGGGTAAGTATTGTCATCAGCATCAACAAACGCCGTATCAGGGATAACCACTAGATACTCAGTTCCATATTCAAATTCAGATATCGGACTGATTGTCACCTCATTACCGTCAATCGTAATACGATCGCTATCTATATCGAAGGACTCGAAAAGTGAATCATCTTCTGCTCGATAAATACTAATTTGTCCTGTCGATGTCGCAACGGTTGAGGTACTGAAGCTAAGAACGAGGTTGGTTGAAATAGCCACATCTTCTGCATTATCAACCGGAGAAAGTGTCGCTGAGATTGTTCCTAGTGATGCATTTGAATTTTCTGCCGCCTCCTCCTCGGTAATTGCCCGACTGTAGATCCGCACATCCTTCACATCACCCTTAAACCATCCCTGATTGTTGCTGCAGCTTGGGGCATCTATACCAGCAAATACATATACAGGATCATCAGCTGCAGCATAGGCAGTCATCGCACTAGAAGCAACTTGCACACCATTCACATACAAGTCTAGTGTTTCTGTTTCGGGAGACCAAGTGTTGGCAATGCTATACCACTCTCCGAGCACCGCTGGCACAGAATTGACGGCTGTGACAGGAGTACCGTCCCATCCTATAGCGCGAAAATGTCCGTTCTGGATATGGAGCATAGAAATACACCAACCCTGTCCATTTCCACCATTTGGACTGTTTGATATATGAATAATGTTCCCACTTTCACTTTCATCATTTACACGAACGGAAGCGGATAGAGTATAGGCCTGATTGGACACGCCCATAGATTCCGTGAGAGGAGAATCGGTTCGGATGTAATCATCAACCCCATCAAAGGAAAGGCCTCCGTTTAAAATCCAAGTTGGACCGCCATAGAGTGTACCCGGGTATCCGGTCAACGCTCCGGTTGTCCCCCCTTCTCCTTCATCAAGTGGCCAATAGAATTTCAAATCATCACCAGCATGTGCACCAGAGACTGCGATAAAGAAAATTACCGCGAGACAAAAAGTTGTAGTAATAAAATATTTCCAGTTTTTCATTATGATTATTATTGTATCATGACTAAATAAAATATGAACGTCATGTCCAAGTGCAAGAAATAATTGCAAACATTTCTAGTAGCATAGAGACATCGCGCAATCATTAAAAAGACGGTCCAGGACTCGAGTCGACTAAATGGCTTAAACTAACACTTAACTGTTCTATGAAAAATGATAGGAGTTTCGAGCCCATGACTCGTTTTTAAAATGTTTTGGAAATTATAGCGATTTTAAGAGTCTCAATAGATCTCACTACTCTGCTGACTGACTCAGTTGTGAACCCCATGAAGTGAGACCCCACAAGGGTCTTTGGGCGTTTCTTCGCTTGGTGTTTTGAGGCGTCTCAGTCTAGCTGGCCTCAAAGGGGTTTACAAACCTGACAACCCCCACGAGACCCTTTGGATATAGAACTATATGACATTATCTGAACGTCGCGGTACCACTATCAAACTTGAGGTCAAGAATAAGTTCGCCCCTTGCAGTGAAATGGTAAAGCTGTGCATTCTCGAGAAGTGCGAGAAACTCGGTTTCTTGAGATTCTGGACAAAATCTCTCGTCCATGGCAATACGCTCAAATGAGATTGAATACTCATCAGCGATATAACTGCCACTAATATAATTGCAATCAGTTGTGGCGGAGAATCTTCCATCTTCAGTAAACGTAAGTATAAACGCATTGGGCTGATAGGGTTCAATACTGCGCCCGTCATTGTAAAGTGCTGAACTCCACACCCACTCTTTCATGGTCAGTGACATGCGCGACGGGTCGACTTCTCCTTCAAAATCCTGATCCACTACACCAAATTGCATAGTCTGTGGATCAAGTTTGAGCCAGACACTTTTACCAACTGACGGTTGTGTAGACATTGGCTCGCCGGGAGTACGGTCAGCATAATTTACGACGATAACATTTTGATGATTAGGATTCTGACTCAGCTCGGTAGTCTGCGGTGCAATACGATCTCCAAGCAAATACGCTTCAGAGCCTATATATCCATCTCCAGTATTGAGCGCAGCGACGGTGTAATAGAAGGTGCCTGAACCGCCCGTCTCTTGTGTAAGAACGAACACAACATCTTCACGGCCGTCATTATTTAAATCTGCTATAAGTTCGTTACCAAAGTAGCGAGTGATAATTTTGGACGCAGAGTCTGGAGCTACTTCTGTTTCGGCAACACCATCTATAAGTGTCACGGGCTCTCCGTCAATGATGTATGTTGCATTTCTGTAATCGTCTGCGGTATCAGCTTGCTTCTCGTTGTAGATGTAGGAATTAAAGGCGAAGAAGCCTCCGACAAGAAGGACAAGAACACCTACTGCAAGTAAAATCCATTTCACATTCATACACATAAGTATAACTAATCAGCATGAATACGTGAACAAGTTGTCATTAGGTACCGAAAGGTGAATTGCCACAAGAACTTTTTGATGTCGCACTGATGCATTTGGCACTTTTCCACAAGCCAAACGAGGTGGTGTATGTATAATGCAATTAACGGCATACAAGCCCACATAGGTGACTCCTTAAATGAAGGCCTACGCATTTCCCATACAACGGGACTCGTAGGCCTTTTGTGTTAGTCACGATTTTAACGAAAACGAAAACGCATTATGACTAACTCCATTCATTATTATGAATACACAACCACTCACATGGCGAACGGAACAGCGAAAGGTCAGCGACCTCGTACCGAACGCCAAGAACCCTCGCTCACTCTCTGCACAACAAAAAGCAGACCTTGAAGCGAGCATTACTAAGTTCAACATTGCCGAGATCATGGCTTTGAACACCGACAACACGGTGCTGGCGGGTCACGCCAGACTTGTTGTGCTGAAGGCGCTCGGACGCTCTGATGAAATGATCGATGTTCGCATTCCTTCTCGGACATTAACAAAGGAAGAGTGCGAGGAGTACATGCTCCGCTCGAACCGCAACACTGGCTCGTGGAATCATGAACTGCTTCGTGCTTTTGATACGTCTTTCCTTCTCTCGATCGGATTTGACGATGTCGACTTGTCGGACATCTGGGAGGACGTACTTGAAATTGAAGATGATGATTTCAAGGAAGAGGATGCGGTTGAAGAAGCCAAGGACACCGACATCAAGAACGGTGATCGGTTTCAACTTGGAGATCACCTGCTTGCGTGTGGCGACAGCACGGACCAGACAGTCGTGAAGAATCTTGTTGGCGACAAGAAAATCGATATGGTCTATGTTGACATTCCATACAATATAAATTTGAGCTACAACAAGGGATTAGGTGGAAAATCCCACTATGGCGGTGATGTCGACGACAAGAAATCCGATACTGAATATCGTGCATTTGTGAAGAAACTCATGGAGAACGCTCTCGCGGTCTCCGCAAAGGATTCGCACCATATCTGGTATTGCGATTCAAGCTATGTGGGCATGATGCAATCACTCTTTGCAGAAGTTGGCATCGCATACAAGCGCACCGCATTGTGGATCAAAAACGGCATCAACTGCACTCCGAAGATAGCATTTTCGAAGATGTATGAGCCGGCCTTGTACGGAGTAACCGGACGACCATACCTTTCACCAAAGCACACGAAATTCGGCGAGGTGCTTAACAAGGAGGTTGGTATCGGTAACGCAACGATTGATGACATCACAGACATGATTGATATCTGGCTCGCAAAGCGTGATGCGGGTCAGGATTATAAACATCCAACGCAGAAGCCACTCTCGCTTCACGAGCGACCGCTCAATCGTTGTACCAAAATCGGAGATGCGGTCTTGGATCTTTGTGGTGGTAGCGGATCTACACTCCTAGCCTGCGAACAAATGAAGCGCAAAGCGTTTTTGGTCGAACGCAGTCCAGTATTTTGTCAGGTAATCATCAACCGCTATGAAGACTCCAGTGGAAACAAAGCAGTCAAGCTCAATTAAGCACGGAGATGTGGTTCGGCTTGGCGACCACATTCTCTATTGTGGCAACGCTCAGGATGTTGACCTTGCAACGCTCCTTGAGGGCAGAACTATTTCCTGTCTTGCGTGTGACCCTCCGTATTCAGTAGATTATGCGGCCAGCAAGCGTAGTATCGGCAAGATTGCAAAAGATAAAGATATCGCAAATGACGGATTCATGACAGCTGAGGAGTATGTATCGTTCACGAAGTCGTGGATCTCGCCCGCATTGCCACATCTCTCAAAGAAGAACAGCATCTACGTCTTCAACTCGGACAAGATGATCTTCGCACTTCGACAGGCATTTGTGGAATTGGATCTGAAGGTCGCTCAGCTCATTATCTGGGTGAAGTCTCAGCCAATTCTCGGACGGCTCGACTATCTCCCACAACACGAGTTGATCCTCTACGGCTGGAAAGGTACCCACGAGTGGCGACGTGGGAAGGATAAGTCAGTGATGTTTGCGCCGAAGCCATCGCGAAGTGCACTCCATCCAACAATGAAGCCTGTCTCGCTCATGCGTCGAATTATCCTTAACGCCACTCGAGTTGGAAGTGTTGTCTATGACCCCTTTGGTGGGAGCGGTACCACGCTAATTGCCTGCGAACACACCAAGCGTCGATGCATCATGGTCGAGATGGATCTAGAACACTGCGAGACAATCGTAAAGCGGTGGGAAAAACTAACTGGTCATGGCACGGAAATCATCAGATCCGAAGGAGCGGAGCAAGCGGTTTAAAACAAAACTGCTTGAACACCTCAAGGACTCCGGCAACGTCAGCTACGCCTGCAAGCGAGCAGGTATTTCTCGCGAAACCTACTACAAGTGGCGCAGGAGCAAAGTATTCGCTGAGGAAGCTGATGTGGCAATCGACCTTGGTAAAGAGTTTGTGAATGACTTGGCGCACACGCAACTCATTCAAAACATTCAGCAGGGACACATGGGTGCGGTGAAGTTTCAGCTGGCTAGCTGTCACATAGACTACCAAGCGAGAAAACCATGGCCTCGTGAACTACCAACTGCTCCGCCTCCAGTAACCGAGATTCATATCCATCCAGCCGAACCGATGGAAGTGCGAGAACAACAAGCGAAGAAGCGAGCGGAGGCTAAAGATCACTAGCCAACACTTCAACAATATTCTTCCAGTCTGAGGTAGACATTCCAAAAGAAGTCGCGTGAGGGACCACGGCATACAATGTGCCGTGGTTCTTTGCTATGTGGAGTTTCTTCGGAATGATTTCTTCAAACGGTATGCTTGCGATTTGTTGCCAATCTGAAAGATAAGTACGTGAGTAGAAGAGGACGAGTTTTGGTTTATGCCTGTGTATCAATGCTTGGAGTTGGTGTGCTCGTCTTGGTTTGTATGTTTTTAGATACTCCTTGCGAGAAGCTAATCCCTCAATATTAAAATCACCATACAGCCAGTCTGCTTCTTTGATTGATTTAGACGGCAACGGCATGAGTTCCAAGACCGTGTGGTCGGATTTCTTTCTTCCGAATGAACCAATCTGAAACTGGCGAATTTCTTCGAGTGTTGGTTCTTTGCCTGTTGTTAGATATAGGTGAATGTATATGAGTGGTCGGTATGTTTTCTGTGTCGGTGCATTGTCTGCAAACCAGCGTAAATGATCGGGGCTGGTCTGCATGTCTTCCACGATGTCGCAGACTATTTTGTCGCTGGTAGTTTTGAATCGCTCATAGAGTAGATTCATTGAACCATCAAAACCCTCTTCCATACCGACAAACCAAATATCACTTTCTAGATTGCCATAGCCAAAAAAGTTCTTGATTCGTTTTTGGATTAATATTTCAAAATCGTCTCCGTGAGGAGACTGGGTGTTGTCATTCATTTTTCCCTACTAGGATTTAGTTGTGCGGAACCTTCAGGTAATCAAAAGGCTCCCAGCCATCGCGATCCAACCTTTCGGCCAGACCCATACCTGTTTCCAGATATGACCTAGTAGAGTGACTCTGACTGGGAGTCCTTTGATCTCTACTAGGTTTTTGCGCCATACCTTAGGAAACCCTAAGGGTTAGGCGACTATATTCAATTGTCGTACGAGTACATAATACCAAAATCGGTATCATTTGGCACTTTAGCTTACATTCGGAGCTTTGCGAAGTAGCTGTTACCAACACATTCACGTATACTCTATAACCATGTATTCCCGAGAAAAGTATGAGAATTTGAAGGCAAAATATGGGGAATACGCCAGTTGGGCTATTTGGAATGAAAAAGACGAGCGTGATACTTCTGTTATAGATGCATCTTTTGAACAGCTATCTCCACATTATGTATTCATTGGTCTGAACATATCAGCTCCACTACGAGACTCTTCTTGGGCGAATTTTCGTGGTGGCAGACATGATCGAAAACTTAAGTACGCTTGCAACAATACTGCATTGCGTGGCTCATACCTTACTGATCTCTTTAAAGGAATACCTGAAGCAAAGTCATTCAAGGTAAAGGGGATGCTTACCAATGACATCATTCAGGAAAATGTATCCTTCTTTCAAAACGAAATGGATGATATCGGATTGGACAAGGAATCTGTTCTTATCCTTCTCGGCGATTTAGCAACGCGATATTTTGATGAACATTTTCGAAAACTCTTTACTAATTCGACCATAAGTTACCGCCACTACTCATCGTATGGAACCGATCGTGATTGGGTTGAGGGTTTATGGAATCAACTTGATGTTGATGGCGATTTTGATTCTATCAAACTGAAAAGTAGTTAGGCCAAAAATGAAACACTGCTCAATCTATCTTGTAGTAGGAATACATGTCTTTTAATTCCAGTCCTAAGCCAACCACATCCAGTCTATCCTTCCTATCATCAAAGAGAGCGTTGATTAAGTGTTTTCTCTCTCGATCAACAGCCAGATGTATTTGCCGGTGACAACGTGGACAGAGTGTCACATAGTTCGCAAGTACTTCGATAGAGTGAGAGAAATCATTTCTAAATTCACGAGGAATCAAGTGATGTAATTCTAGATAATTTTTCCCATTTGCCTTTGCTGTAAAATAAATTGGACTACAATTATTCATGGTTTCCAGAGCACAAGTATATCCACTTTGAATCCTGGCTTGCCGCTTACGCAGGTTGTAAACAGCTTTAATTTTTTGCTTACCCTCTTCACTAGTTTCGTCAATATAGTCTTCAGCAATATCATGATCCTCAACTTCAATCGAGTGATCCTCTACTCCCACCACATCTGAGATTGCCATCTCAATTTCCTCAAGCTCAAGAATTTCGACAAAGATTGGATCAAACACATTCTTGTTTTCCTGTAGGTAGGTCAAGACTCGATTTCGATCTATAGGAGCAATGGAGGTATTGTAATTGCCAACAAAAACCTCCGGCAGGTTTGCCATGTTTGGGTCTTTGGACCGGATAAGGAAAAGGGTTAGGAGGAACACTTTTGTCTCATCAAGGAGCATGTTGTGATTGAAGTTGCCACTTGGTTGGTACTTCTTCGATATGCAACACGCAAAGGTTTCCGTGCTGATATTACTCTCAATGTATTGAGCTAACTCCTCACGCTCTTCTTCAGTTGATCGCAGGTAACCTATAAGAAAATCTGAGTCGTCATAAAAAGAATGGATGTAGAAGAATGGACTTCGAAGTGCCGTGCTTAGTGATTCAGATGTAAGCAATTGTTTTGCTGAGTCAGTAAGCAATTCTTCGGTCACTCCATCGGTGCTCAGTAAAAATCCAAGCAGATCTTCTTTAACCCGGTAGACAATATAGTTTTTTCGGTTTGTGTAATATCCATTCAACAAGAACAGGTAGTTGAGTAACCACTTTTCGGCACTCTCAAAATCATTTTCTATAAACTGACCATAGAGTTGCCCTTTTGTGGTCCTGCTATATAAGTCATTTACATCCTTTCGAAAGAGCTTCGATTGGATCATGTTTATGACGTGATGCTTGTGCTTCTCCTGCCCGTGTCCCTGTCGAGGCCACTGATCTCTTGGCATGTTTTCTACCTCAAGAAAAGTAGTGAACGCATCAATGAATGCTTTCTGTGTTCTGAAGTTCGTGTTGGTGTATTCAAACATTCTTCCGGCAGCACCCTTACCCAAAGAAGCGTGGTTTTTAAACCACTCTTGATTAGCATTTTTCTCTTTGTATATATCTACTAAACTCATGTGTTTGTTTCGCAAATGAACAGAAGTTCTTTGTGGTCTTTAAAGTCCGTCTTGCCACTGTTGAAGAATTTGTGGGCTACCTCTTTACGCGTGACCTTACCCCTAGAGGAAAGGGTATCTACCAACTGCTCCTCAGTGATCTTATTGTTTGACGCACTGCTCTTTGCAGAGTAGGTATTATTGTAAGATACAACGATTATTTTTGCCTGCAAGTTATCGATCAGATCTTTGAACACTTGGGGGGCCTTTGCTCGTGAGTATTCGCTCTTTAGTTCGTCTCTCTTAAATTTCATGGATGTCCCCTCGAATTCTGTTGGTTTATTCCAACGGACCAAGTTCTCTAGTACGTGATAGAAGTTTACATACTGACGTGCATTGTACGGCGGATCGATATATGCGATATCACAAGTGATGCTACGTACGAGCTTATTAGCATCTATGTTGTGCATCATTGCCGTCCCTGTGAATTCCTCTAATTTTGGGAGGCGTAAATCCACACCTTTTTCTTCTGGAGCTTTTGAGAGAAAGTGCTCGAAGTGTCCCACTGTATTGGCGATTTTATCTGCGGTATACATGAGTGCAGTAAGTAAAATATACCGCTCTCGCTCGGTAAGTCGGGTATTTGCTATTCGTTCTCGCAGATATCCGATTTTCTTGGCATCCGGCTGAGAGAAGTACTTACCTCCGTATATTTTTGAGAAGTAATTTGCCTCCAAGTCATTGCCGTCTATTGCATTGAATTCTGCAACGATCCTCTTGAGCTTCTCTTTGCTGTATTTTCCAGTACCAAACCACGCCTGGTATGCAATGTAATTCGATCGAAGGGTGTCGTTTACAATCACATCCATTCCTTTCTCCAGCATATAGTTTGCGACCACACCAGTACCAGCAAACAAGTCAGCGAATACCACCTTTCCGTTGCAGAAAGGTTCGATGCTGTCGTAAATGTTGTTCAAGAGAGAACTTTTACTTCCAGTATATCGTCTGTTGTTAATTAATAAGCTCATAATTCGTAATCAAAATTTCGCGCTCAGCCGCTTGTCGGTTGATCTTATTATAGCTAGCACTGCGGTAGTGGTAATTGATGTCCCAAATCTGCCAGTCATTTCGGTTAAAGGTGCGCACCCATTCCGATAATGGATTGTTGGTTGCGCCCACTTTAGTGAGTACGTTGGAAAGTGCAAACTTCTTCCCTTTCCTATCAAGAGCTTTTAATAGATCGATCAGTTCGTGTTCGGTTTCTTCTGTCCAATTTCCTGCCTCGTTGTAGACAGCATCCCCTACCAAGTATGGAGGATCAGCATATATAAAATCTGCCTTAAAGAGAATGTCTTGAATCTTTTTATCTCGGAAGTCGCCGCATATAAATTTGTAATTGATCTTTTGTACTCGATCTATGTACTGGGTTAGCTTTCGGATGTTGCTGTTATTCAGATCGGTTTTCCCGACTGGCAAATTGAAGTCTCCGTCCCGATTAAATCGCATGTCATTGTTAAATGCATACACTACCAGCAAGTAAAGGAGATCGAATGCTTTCTTTGAGGATTTATTTTTAAGAGCATTATAATCATCACGTAGTTTGTAGTACCCCTCTGAGTTGTATGCCTTGAGTCCGTTGTTGTCTGCTTTGGGAATACCTTGGCGGTATGTTTGATATCCGTACTTTGCAGAGTATGACAGTCCGTACTTTTCAACGAGTTTTTCTAGTCTCGGTAAAAGTTTTTCAATGGTTGAGACCGCTAAGTGTTGAAGCAGACCAATCACATTCTCGTTGTTGTCTATAAAAATAACTTTCTTTGCGTTTACACTTAGTCCTACTGTCGCGCCTCCGCAAAATAAATCTACAAATGTATCAACCTCTTTAGGAAATCGAGTTGCAAACTGTTCCATTAACCTTGACTTGTTTCCTGTGTAATTGAGTGGTGTTTTCATAAATAAAATATTTTCTACCTCGCCTTTCGTGAGGTGCCATTCTCATATCGTCGAAGGAAACTATCGATATCAGACCGCTTAATTCGCCATTGTCCGATTTTGAACGCCCTAAGCCTCTTCGCTTTAATGTAGCGCATAATCGTTCGATCACTTACTCTCAAAGTTCTCGCTGCTTCCTTTACGGTCAGTACTTTTTCAGCCATCATAGGCACTTTATATTATAGCTTACGCTGTCATGTTTTGTCCTATTTATTTGACCTCTGTAGGTGGATAACTTGTCCGACAAACACTTACCAACACTCTCCAAAACGGCACCTAGACTCCTAGGAGCCGTTGCGTCATTAGTTGTGTTGTATGGAAAAAACACAACAAACGGAGGTTCTACGGTACTGCCTCTATGCACGCAAAAGTACCGAAGCGGAGGATAAGCAGGCTCTATCCATTGAGTCCCAAGTAAAGGAAATGCAGTCCTTAGCGGAGCGAGAGCAACTTAATATCGTGGAAACCAAGAGAGAGTCCCACTCCTCTAAAGAAGTAGGTCAACGTCCGGTATACAACCAGATGCTCAATGAAATACGCGAAGGTAAGTACAATGCCATCCTTACGTGGGCACCAGATAGATTAAGTCGTAATGCGGGAGACTTGGGATCGGTGGTAGACCTCATGGACCAGAAGCTTCTGCATGAGATACGCACCTACGGACAGAAGTTCACGAACAACCCAAATGAGAAGTTCCTGCTGATGATCCTCGGGTCACAGGCAAAGTTGGAGAACGACAACAAGGCGGTCAATGTGAAGCGAGGACTACGAACACGCTGTGAAATGGGATGGAGACCAGGAGTAGCTCCTACCGGATACTTGAATGAGAAGCATGTCGATAAGAAATGTCAGGTTCGGATTGATCCGAAACGAGCACCCGTCATAAAGCAGATGTTTGAGAAGGTAGCGTACGAACACTGGAGCGGACGGAAAGTGTACCGATGGCTACGAGAGATTGATTTCAAGACCCATCGCGGAAAGCCACTGGTGCTAGCGAACATTTATATAATCCTGAGAAATTCGTACTACCACGGTGACTTCGAATACCCTGTCGGAAGCGGACAGTGGTATACCGGCAAACACACACCGATTATAGATAAGGATTTATTCGACAAGGTGCAGATGACGCTCAATGAGAACTACATACCCAAGACTGAGAGCAAGGAGTTCGCCTTTACCAAGCTCATACGATGCGGATATTGCGGCTCAGGGATATCGGCTGATGAAAAATTCAAGAAGCTGAAGAATGGCGGTGTGAATCGCCATGTCTACTACTTCTGCTCTAAGTCACGGAATATCGACTGCAAGAATCCTTATATCAACGAACCGAGTCTGATTGAAGAACTAATAGGTCTGATGGATACGGTAGACCTAGATGAGCTTGGAGTACGTGGCAGGATAGAAGATGAGATCAGACGGTTCAATAAATTCAGGTCGGGAGTACTGGGGCACAAACAAGATAAGGTGGAGATAGATGTGGACGTACGAAACTATACAAAGTACCTACTGCGAGAAGGAACGCTACTAGAAAAGCGAGAACTGCTCGGATGCCTACAAAGCAAACTTTTCCTGAAAGATAAAAAGATTGGAATTGAGTAAAAGAATAATCAAACCGTAGGATTCTCTATAACGTCGAAATATTCTTGACGAACTTTCTTTGTATAAAACCAATGTTCTGCACACACCACGTCACTATATAAATCCCCGCAACAATAAGTGGGTTATTGGATGTGATGAGCTTACGTGCCTGTTCGGTGATACGGATAACTTTGGTGGCCTTAGCTTTTCTTTCCCGTTGATACTCCAATACCGTGTTATATATCAACGCTGTTGCTAATGCCTGACCATCTTCAATACCGAGATTCATTCCGCGACCACCAACTGGAGAATGGGCATGTGCCGCATCTCCCGCAAGCACCACTCTGCCACGCATATACTCCTGTGCCTGTCGCACTGTTATTTTAAACGTACCCGTACGACGCACATTCTTCACATCAAGTTTTATAGGGGATGCTTCCAGACTATTTGGTGTAGAGGAAATGAGACGTACTCGGTTACGCTCAATAGGTACCATAACCATTCCATCTCTATCTTTATGCTCACCTTCAAGAAGCCATGCGTTTAAGGAGTCATAGTCATGTTCAGCAGTAAGTTCAACGTCAGCTATTGACCATTCTTCTTCGAGTTCGTATCCATCGTATGGGATATTAAGAGAGCTTCGGACAATTGATCCAACACCATCAGCTCCGACAACCCAGTCGTAGGTTTTCTTTTCGCCACCATTAAATGTAACTTCCGCAGAAGTATCAGATGTTGTTACCGAATTCACTTTCGTACCAAAGCGTACTGAAACACCCATGTGCTCTAATTGCTCGATCATAAGACTCTCCGTTCTGTTCTGCGCAATTCCGATGATAGTCAGCTCGTCACTCGGAAGCATTACGTCTATAAGCCGCTTATGTCCTCGGTGTATATGCACCTTCTTCATGCGTATTCCTTCGGCAACAATGCGCTTTCCGACTCCAGTCCTATCAAGAATCTCAATACTTCGAGGAAGGACAATAACCGCACGTGATTTCCACGACGGTTCGTCTTTTGCGTCCACAATTTCTGGCACAATGCCTTGCCGTGCCAATTCGAGTGCTACGGTGAGTCCGGTTGGACCTGCTCCTACGATTAGTACTTTCATTATGGTGTTATTTTAACACCTAGAGATTTTTTGGGGAGTTAATCTCACAACTAGGACTTGTTCTTCAAGCGCAACTTTTGTTTAGCTAATTCTTCCTTAATTATTCGTACCGCCTTGGGGCCAACACCGTGAATAGCTAGTAGTTCTTTCTCGGTATATTTTGATGCTTGTTTGAGCGTATTGATTCCATTTACAGCTAATTCACGTGGTGCAACTTTACCCATAGTCTTTGGAAACTCACTTGTTTGCGACTCTTCACGTAAAACCTTCTCCATTGCCTTACCTTTTGCTAGTTCGTCAATAAGTTTGTCGAGATAGCGGACCTCCCGCATAAAAGAATCCTTTATTTCCTCGACACGCACGCCGCAAACTACGCCTGTTATCTTTTTTCTTCGGGCGTTCATTTTTGGAGCATTTTTAAAGAACTCTCCAAAATTAGTCTCTTTCTTGAGTTGGGACTCAAGCCCTTTTGCAGTGTAGCCTGTCAGCCAATGAATAATCTGATCAACTTCTGCTTTCGTTCGCCCTTTTTTCTCTGCCTTCGCGATATAGAAAGGATAGACTTTTGCAAAAATCATCTTTCTCACCCGTTCGATGGTTTTTTTATCGTCTGCCTTCATAATCACTACTCATAATCAGCAATTACAATCTTCTTCTGACCCATCATAATCTTGAAAGCATCGGGCTTCTTCATAAGCTCCTCTATATTCTCTGGCACCACCTGCCAACTCAAGCCAAATTTGTCCTTGCACCAACCACACTGTTCGTTCTCTGGATTAGCAGAAAGCTTCTCCCAATAGTAGTCGATCTCTTCTTGATCTTTGCAGTAAATAGCAAAAGATACTGCTTCGGTGAATTGAAACTCCGGACCAGCGTTGATGGCTGTGAAGTGCTGACCATCAAGCTCAAACTCTACCGTGAGTGGTTTGCCCGCCATATCGAGCTGAAAATCAGCTAGACCTTCTTCAGCACTGTTGGGGTAGTGGACGGTAGTAATAATTTTGCTGTTTGGGAACACAGACGTGTAGTATTCTGCAGCTTCTACAGCATTTCCGTTGAACCATAAGTTTGCGACGATTTTTTGCATAGTATAAAAATGATTGGCTGATAATATATTTAGTTTAACAGAAAAGACCGCTCTTTTGGAGCGGTCTTTTCTGTCTGGTTACCGGACTCACCGGGTATGCAATGTGCGGAATAGTACCTATGCGTCTCAGTCACTTGACTTAGCATATGGCTGCTGCCGCAGAAGGACTCGAACCGTCTCGGTCTAGAACCAAAATATAGCTTAAAATATAGACTTTTTTACCACCACAACCCAGAAAGCCCTGCCTCTTTCATCTGTGCACGAGTAATTGGCCCGAAGTAGCCACCCCGTGGCGCGATACCGTTCGCAACCTGATACGCATCAAGTGCATACTGAGTTTGAGTACCAAAGTAACCTGTTGCCCCAGCCGGTATAGAGTACCCTTGTCCAATAAGAAGCGTCTGGAGTCGACGAACATCTTCCCCGTCCATACCATATTCAAGATCACGAACAGATAGTGATCCATTCTCAACACCAAGCATGATAAGAATATTTTGTGGTAATACAATACCAGCTTCATGTGCCCGGATAAGTAAATCTCGATGCTGATCAACTATTTTTTGCAGGGCTTGTTCAGGGCTATCGTACTTACATAACTCCTGTTTGTGTGCTGAAAAATACTCATAGTTAGAAGCGTTAGTATCTTTGCAGCCAAAGTGTGTACCACCAGTTGTCCGACTACCTGTAGGTTCTTCTGTTTCAGGACTAGTGCCAAACAATCCAAAAATAGAGAATGATGGAGTCGTACAAGAAATAGAGTTTGCATCAGTATCTAGTACACAGTCATTGAGTGCTATCCATTGCCCTCCGGTGTAGTGATAGAGCCAGAGTGTTGATTCATCGATACCCGAGACTTCATCTTCAGTGTATTCGTAATCAATTGTTACTTCAGTATCAAACGAATCGAAAATAGTATCACCATTTACAATTGCTTTTACATCAAATACCGTAGCGCCAATTTCATTTGGTGCCGAGCTTGGACGTCCAAGTGCGGTGAGTACTGCAGTGTTTGGTACTGCCTTTACCTGGATAACAATTGTTGAGTCAACAGGAGCATCTGCTGTTACTGAAAAAGTCTTTGCATTTTCAGTCACATTGGTCGTGCCAGTGTTACCAGCATATATTGTGGTTGAAGTAGCTGTTGTTGGTGTAGCATTACCTGTACAACCAGTCGTGGTAAATGTACTGTCTGTTGACGTAGCAGTATTGGACGCACCATCAGTTGAAACAACGGCATAATGATACATAGTACAAGACAACAAACCAGAAAGATTTACTACATGCTCAGTCACGCGTGGTGATGTATTGATTTCAGCAGTAGTGGTTCCGTACAAATTAGTTAAACCATAAGATACCTTTGAAGAAGCATTCTCATCAGTAGTCCAAGAGATTGTAGCTCCTGAATCAGAAATTGATGATGCGACAACTTCACTAACTATAGGATCATCAGCATCTTCTTCCGGCTCCTCAGAACCGGTCCCAAGACTGAACATTTCTCCAGGAGTAAGGGCTCGATTATAAACTCGCACATCGTCAATATAGCCATCGAATGGTCCTGAACTTCCGCCATCTTGTACCCCAATACCAATAGAGAAATTATCTCCCGTACCGTAATTATCAGTAGGACTATCTGAAGATATGCCTACTTGGTCGCCATCAACATACAAGATCACATTTTCACCATCACCAAGACAGGTAATATGGTGCCAAACATTGAAAAATGTTTCAGGATCATAAGTCCAATTCACCTCACCATGAGGTGTCCAGCACCTTAGTTGGTTGTCAGTGGTGAAAAAGAATTCAAATACATTATTTGCTCCAAACCAACCCTCGTTATCTGCAGCGGAACGTGGATATGCCCAACCAGCTAGAGTAAATTCAGGATAATTGTTGAGAGAGAGTGAAGTGGTGATTCCGTCATTTACACCATCAAAATTCAAGCTATGAGAATCTGTAAACTCCACATCTGGAGGTGTAGTCGTGGAATATGAGGCACCGCTAATAGTTCCATTTTTACGATTAACAGTAGAATCAAGTGCCGTACTTCCTGATCCTTCGTCAAATCTCCAGTAAGCTACGAGAGAGTCATCCCAAGTCTGCCCAGTCGTTACAGCAACGGTTGCTTCAGCAGAACTTGGAGAAGGGTCTATATATCCGTCAGCTGGAACGGCATTTATACTATGACTCAAAGTGGTACTAGCATTCACAGCCGAACCAACTGTTGCTTCAACAGTGACGGTAGCCACCTCCCCATCATCTAAACTAACTACAAATGAATCAATATCAGATTCATCTCCAGAACCTGAATCAGCACCAGTCGAGGTGTAGCTCCAAATCACATCAGTGAATCCTGTATGTCCGATAACCATATCGTTGGTCACTGTTACCTCACCAGCATCATTTGGACCATTGTTAGTGACCGTATACGTATATTCTAAAGTGTCGCCATATCGATATGTACCATCTGGAGCATCAGTGACAGAAACGGCAATATCTGTCGGTAGAGACACTTGCAGATTGTCTATCGCATGAATGTTTGTTGATCCGCCTGTACCAGCTGTAAAGCCAAGTTTAAAGAAGTCTGGCGGCACGTCGTCATAAGCATAATCATCAATCACTGTGTGCCATGTTGCTCCATCGTCCCAACTCATCTCAACCCGAATTACCGCACCAGAGTCATTTGGTGATATAGATATTCGAGCCCTTCTCCACCCTCCATCAATTGTTTGACTGATTGGTGAATCCGATACTCTTGTGTGAGTTAAGTAGTTATATCCACTAGTTCCATTTCCAGACCCGCGTAAAGTGACGTTATCTGGAGCAGAACTTCCAATCCCAGTTTTTCCACCACCTGCTACAGGAAAACCTCCATACTCATCAAATCCAACTCCAAGATATGCATGAGGTACTCCGGGAGTACTGCCACTAAGCGCATATCCAAGCGAAGAACCAAAGGCACCAGCTGCGATATTACCAACATTTACCAAATCTCCATCCACCAAAAAGAATGCGAGACCATCTGCACCGGTTCCACCACCAGAGTAGTAGTCGAACTCAACAACAATACCGTTATCAGAAGAAAAAGCGGTGTCATAATATCCTAGTCCAGCTTGACTAGTAGCGGCAGTAGTGAGACGCAAGGTTTCTTCTGAATCTACCACAGCTCCCCAGGACGCACTACTACCAAGAATCCATTTAACTGGTTTAGCTTCATCAAAATTTTCAGAAATAGGAAACACTCCAGAAAGCTCAGAAATTTCACCTGGAGTTAGGGCCCGTGAATATACTCGTACATCATCAATTTTGCCTTGGAAATACCGCTGCAAACTATTTTCATAGTTTGAGGCTCCGATAGGAAGAGATACATCGCCTAGATTAATATCCATATCGAGACCAGTGATAGTGTCTCGTGCAACTCCATCATAGTAGAGCGTGCCGTTACCCTGATCTATTACTATAGAAATGTTATGCCATTCGCTATCTGCATAACTCACTGTGTAATTTAGGTCTTTACGAGCACCATCAGCTCCACGAAATAAACCTTGAATTTCGCCTGAAACAAGATATATTTCGGCCAGAGGAGTACCCGGTTTACTGCTATCACGAGCTGAAAATATTCCTTTACCTGACTGATTTGTACCAGTCTTAAACCATAGCGACCACGTAAAAGAATCCCCGTCTGAATACACAGGGCTGTACGTAGTTGCAACAACGTCGTCTGTACCATCAAAATCTAAACTGCGTGGATTAGTAAAACTTACATCAGGAACATCACTCGAAGGCTGTGGTTTGTCGTTTGCACCCGTAGCTCCACTTGGTGTTCCGTGACGATCACCTCCTGATGAATCAATAACCGAACTTACTCCATCACTCATGGTCTCATCCAATTTCCAATATCCGACTAAATCATCCGACGCAGAGATTGTTGGAACTATATAAAATAATCCTACTGCCAGTACTGTTGATGTAATAAAAAAATATCGCTTCATTGCGAGATAATTATATCAACTTCAAATTAATATTGATAGAGAGAGCAAGTAATACACCTATGGGCGGACTACGTATGCACAGATGAATCAAATGTCCACCTTTTTATAAACCTGAATAGGATTCGGACTTAACGCCAAAAAGTGGCTTAAAAATATAAATAGGAGTTACCACCGTCTGGAGCAATCTCTGAATTTCTATTCGCTCTCTTCTAGATAAGTCTTCTCAGGAAGTACGGCGTCAGGATTATCTTCTCGTGCCTTTCTATACACCTCTTCAATCGCGTTCTTGCACTGATTGAGATCATCTACTCGAAAAAGAAACATCACCTCTTCAGGATTATCTGCATTTACCCAAAGGTGTTCGAGATACATACCTTGAGCAACATGTGATTCTTTATCTGCTTCCAGCTGCTTTTTTACAGCTTCAATTGGAGCGGTTATTTTATTAAGTATATGTGCCATATAGATATTTAATTACTAATTAAACCCAATTCAACTATCCTGCCAACACTTTTATCCTATCCAAAGCCAAAGGAACTCTTGTATTCATTGTTTCTTCTTGAGATGGTGGAATGTCCATAGCTATCTTCAGAGTAGTAACACCATCAGTTTCTGTTAATGAGTAACTCTCAGTACCACCTGTCCATTCTTTTTCTCGTTCTTGTTTTCCACTTTCTTTAGTGTTAGCACTATGTCTGAATTGTACAAACTCACCTGGAATGAATTTCTCAACTAAACTTGTTACGCCATATCCACCTACAGAAGAAATGAATTGTATCTCGTTTCCTTCTTTCAACTCACCAACCATATATGTTCCTTCATCAATAAGGTTTGCCCAATCACGAAAGGTGGTATCCTCCCAAAGGATGCTTCAAACTTTTTCACGAGGTGCTTGTATATCAATTGAAAATTCTTTTTGTTGCATAAAATTCTTAGTCTACTAAAACACAAGGTCACTAACTTCAACTGAAGGATATTCTTCTATATACATCTCACCCCTTGCACCCATATATGCCACTTTTCTTTTTAAAAAATCCACGTCGTACCCCCACGCTCCAGCATCCCATATTGCCTTCAAGAATTCTGGGAATGTACTTTCTCTTGCCTGATCGGTACGAATTGCTTTAATAATTGCTTCCTCGTCAAATCTGGAAACCTCTGTCATACCAGTAACAAGTGGAGTACCTTGATTGATAATGTACTCACCATCATCCATCAAATACATACTCGTGACCGCAGGTAACGACCAAATGTTGTGCTTTACGCCTGCCTTACGAAGACACTCTGCAAGGAATGGAAAACCACCGACCTTTGGTCGGTTTGCCATTGCGTATTCCATAGCTTTTTGGAGTTTCTCTTTTGGATTCATAGATTTATTATATTACTTTTTGATTGACGAACCTAGGACTCGAACCGACTAAATGGCTTTAAATATGAATATTCTAAATTCAAGAAAAATCACTAAAGTTCGTGCCCATGACTCGTTCTTAAAATGCTTTGGAAAATATGGCAATTTTAGGAGACACGGTCTGTCTCACATGATTGCTGCCGCGCTAGGATTCGAACCGTCTCGGTCTAGAACCAAAATATGGCTTAATGTAGACACCATTTTTTCATTCTCGTGCGTAGGCAAGGGCAGAATAGTGATTCATGCACCTTTACCTCTCTATTTAACATATCTCATTAAATCTCTTACGGAGACTAATGAAAAATACGGTATGCACGCCAAGTCCAATACTGTACGCAATCAACAATTCAAACAATCCAGCATATCCGTTTATCGTATAAAAATAAAGAATATATGCGCTTAGTGGCAAATTAAGCAAAACCGAAGAGATTGAGCCAGGAGAGTAAGCTCCAGTGGTAATATGGGTAGTTAGGTGCCAAGCCCCGTTAATTAAGAAAATAGAAGCAATTCCCAGTGTAAGCCATAAATAGTTAGTGCCGATTACAGCCAATAAACCCATAATTACAATACCGGCGGTAGCATCAGTAAAGAAAGCATTCTTTGCTGAAAGAGGTTTGTCTAAATCACTACTCCGAAAAAAGCTACCGTTAATCCATTTAATAAATCCACCTGGCCATATATATTCTTCAAACGTATGAAAGCCTCCAACAATAACCAAAAACCAGATAACCCAGTCAGGATTTGTCATACGTGACGGTTCAAGTAAGAGCAAGGCAACCAAAACTATCGCAACAATAGTTACAATCCCATTAAGTAATTGGGTGTAGAGTGTATACTTCTTGATTTCGTTTGTTTGATTTTCCATTTGTTGATCACCTAAATTATAGCACTGAGTCTTAGTTTTATATGCTAATACGAATTGATGAGAAAATGCGTTTAGGACTCGAACTACAGAAACGGCTTTAAATAAGACTTTTGCAAATTCAGCGAAGTTCGAGTCCATGACTCATTCTAAATATGCATTGCAAAATATAGCGATTTTAGGAGACACGGTCTGTCTCACATGGCTGCTGCCGCAAAAGGATTCGAACCGTCTCGGTCTAGAACTAAAATAGGGCTTAAATTATATATTTTTATCTTCAAACCAGTTCGAGTCTCTGACAGGTCACTTGTGCCTTCTCTCAGCCATCTTGATAAAAAGCTCCTTGGTCTCATCAGAAAAACCATTTTTATAATCACCCAGAAACAGATCTCTCACCTCAAGCTGATACACCTTCAAACTTGGCAACCTCTCTATCTCAACCCATACTGGCTCAAACACCTGTTCTCCATTTCTCATTTGTTCTACTTCGATAGAATCAGGGTGCAATTGTGGTTCTCCTGAAACATACTCACAAAGATAGAAAAAATTCTCTTCGCCCGTATCCCAAGTTATATGATAGAGAGACTTTTTCGGTACGACAGTAATCATTGTCTCTTCATCTATTTCTCGAACCGCTGCCTGTTCAGGCGTTTCCCCTTCTTCGACACCTCCGCCAGGAAACACCCAATATTCATCACCCTTATTGAAGCGATGTATGAGAAGCACTTTTCCATCTTTGATAACTATTCCTGCTGAGCGGTTTCGATTCATCTTAGTTCAGAGATTTAATGATTTTAACAATCTCAGGAAACTCAGAGATCTTGAAATGTCCGTTCTTGCTTTCATAGATGATAATTTCCGAGCTCTTTAATTTCTTTCTGTATTTTTCAGCGTGAGAAACAGGAACAGAAGGATCGTCTTTTGAAAACATGAGATATGTTTTCTTTGAATTCTTTTCAATCAGAGAAAGATCGCTGCCGAGCTTGAAACCGCCCACCAAATCTTCTCCTTCAACCGTATTGTCATACGGGGGACAAATCATAAATGTTGCTTTTATCTTCTTTGGAAATTTGTTCTCAGAAAGATATTTCGCCAAAAAGATGCCGCCGAGCGACGAGCCAATAAGAATGATATCGTTTCGAAAATACGGAAAATGCCTTTCAAAGAAAATCTTCCAGTCAGCATATTTTGCATCATCCTGCAAAGGCATTCGGGGTCGAATAATGTCGAATTCTTTTCCGAGCTTATTTTCCAAATACTCATCGCTCCATCTCTCCTTCTTTTCTACAGAAACCGTTCTGTTGTTGAGCCAGTCAATATAATCCTTCTTGTTCTTGAAGGTCATTCCGCCGTGAATTACGAATATTTGAGTTTTGCTTTTCATTATTTTTATTTTATCACCTTCAGCCCAAATGACCCATCTTGGACTCGAACCGGTCGAAGGGCTTAAAATAAAGCTTTTCCAAATTTAACGAAAATCACAAAATTTCGAGCCCATGACTCGTTCAAAATATATGTTGCTAAATATAGCGATTTTAGGAGACACGGTCTGTCTCACATGAGTGCTGCCGATCAGGGACTCGAACCCCAATAGACGGTACCAGAAACCGTAGTCCTACCATTAGACGAATCGGCAATATTTTCAACGACAGACCAAGCTGGTTTTATCTGTCGTGGCACCATTCTGCCACAGCTGGAAAAAGATTCAAGTGATTTAATCTACTTTCAATCAGATTACTCAATGAACAACTAAAATTTTACAGAATTTTACAACACCTCCCAACTACATTGATTTTGTCTATGCCGATGACGCAAGTGAATGACGCAAGCATTTTTCATGGTCAAAATTTTCATGAAGCGTTTGACGGCCCTCCCTATTTTCATTTGCTTATCGTTACACAAATGTTCAATAAAAATATTGATAAAGACGGCATGCGACACCACCACCACGCGCGAATCATCTGGTAATCCCTCTAGGTGCCGGCGGGCTTCAATAATCCGCTTAAGAAAATCGGCATAATTCTCCCCCTCACCTTTTATTCGTAAATTAAAAAACCAACGCCAGACATACCAGGCCGTCACCAGGCTCACATACCGACCGCCGATCATCCAGTGCGGGCGGCGTATTTCTTCAAAATTAGGGTCTGTTTCCGGTATCAAGCCACAACGCTCAGCAATAATCTTGGCCGTTTGAACTGCTCGCAAATTGGTGCTGCAAATAATATGGGTTGGCTTAAACCGCAAAATTTCATCAGCAATCTCTTCAATCTGCTTTCTCCCCACTTCGTTTAGAGTAGTATCCTGATGCTGATGCCGCAAGGCCACGTTGCCGTCAGTTTCTCCATGTCTAACCAAATAAACATCCATAACAAAATCTATTCAGCAGATTTAACCCTGTCATCTTCAGCAAAGTGAGCGCGGTCATTATAATTGTATAAACGCCAATTATGAGTTTCTTCATCACAAATAAGGGTCGTGATGCCGGTATTACTGACAATTAAATTATTCATTCCCACTCGCCATTCTTCCGGCGCGAGTTTTCTGCCCATTATCACGTACAGCGTCATCATTATTATCATTCGGCCATGAGTAACCGCCACCGCGTTCCCCTCGAGACCATCAAGACTGGCGAAGAATTTTTCCACACGCTTTAAAACATCACTAAAATTTTCCTCATCAGCAAAACGCCAGTCCGGATCGGTAACATTTTCCGCTGTTAATTTTAAATAGGCCGCGTACTCAGGTGAAGTGTTGGGCTGATTAAAAAATTGGCTGGGACGACGCAACTCTCGCAGCAGCGGTGTGGGCGTGGGGGTCTTGGCCATAGCTTTGGCGACAAATTCTGTCGTTTCCACCGCTCGCGCGTAGTCGCTTGTGAACAAATGGGAAAATTCTAGGTGGCGCAAGCGTTCAGCCAGACTTTTTGCTTGCTCTCTGCCTCTTTCTGATAAAATAGAATGTTCGTCTTGGATCAAACTTTTGGCGTTATTTTCAGTTTCTCCGTGCCTTACAAGATAGATTTTATTCATAAATAATTATTGCCGGCCGCAATGCTCGACAATCGCAATCTGAAGCGGCAGTAGCGGCAAGGGTGAGCGGGTGCTTTGCTCGGCGGCGGCGATTAGTTTTAAAAGCAGATGTGAATTTAGAGGAGAAGCCGGACTTTGAGAAAAAGTTAATAATTCGGCGCAAACGTCGGCATTGTATGCTGCCAGGATTGTTTCCTGTTCGGTTGATTGGTTGCGTAAAAGCATGACGGCTCGTATGTGTTCAAGTAAAAGTCTTATCAGTAATTTGATGTCAGTATGAGAATCCATAACATTCGCGACCGCACTCAAACCAAGCTCAACGTTTTTGTCATTAAAAGCTTTTAATAAATTGATGATAGTTGACTGTTTTGGCGCACCAATAATGGCCGCCACTTCATCAGCCTCACCCACCTCATTCCCCGAAGCCATGATCACCTTTTGCGTTACTCCCAGCGCGTCACGAAAAGACCCATCCGCGGCGACCGCGATCAAGTCAGCCACGTCAGGGGAAAATTTAAAACCCTCTTTCTTGGCTACTTCTGTCACTGTCTCAGCCAAGACCGCGCGCGACGGTGAACGAAAACGAAAAACCAAACAACGAGACAAAATGGTATCAAGCAATTTTTCTTCTTCCGTGGTTGCCAAAATAAAAATCACGTGCGACGGTGGCTCTTCCAGAGTCTTTAGCAAGGCATTAAAAGCTTCTTTGGTAAGCATGTGCACCTCGTCCACAATGTAGACTTTGTATTTTGATTCGTATGGTACGGTATGCACGGCTTCTTTAAGCTCACGAACATCATCAATTCCACGATTGCTGGCGGCATCAATTTCATACAAATCAATACTGGACGTGCCAATTTCCTTGGCAAAAATTCTCGCCAGAGTCGTCTTGCCGGTCCCTCTGGTACCGGAAAACAAAAGTGCGTGCGGAATATCGCCCTTGCTAATCGCTCCCTTTAGCACCTTTACAATATGTTCTTGGTCACGAACTTCGGCAAAAGTCTGCGGCCGGTATTTTCGGTATAAAGCTCCTTGTTCTGACATAGACAACAGTATACCAGATTACTCAAATTTCACCGACTGTCCCACAAACTTCCGCAGAGCGTCCGTATCAGACCGCAAATCGTCACTACCCAAAATCACATAACCAATCACCCTAGACTCAACTCCAAATTTTTCATCAAATAAAGCCACGACAGTCTTGGCTGAGACTTTAGTATAACCGTGCTTGCCTCCCTGGTAATTTTTGTCGAGGATTGGGTTGTTGTTTACCCAGCCGGTATAGGGTCCGACAAACTGCGACAATCTGGTAATGTCAAAAACATGCGGCTGAGTTTTGTATAAATAGCTTGTTATCAAGGCCAAATCAGAAACAGTAGAAATATTACCAACCGACAAACCCGACGCGTCGGTGAGCTTGGTATTTTTCGCACCCGCAAGTAGAGACAGCTCATTCATTTTTTGCACTACCTCACCTTTTGTTACCCGCTCAAAAACAGCAGCCGCGTCATTTGATGATTCAAGAAGTAGTGGAAAAAGCAGCTCTCGATAAGAATATTTCTCACCAAGTTTGAGCTTGCCAGCATCACCTTCGGCTTCCAAATCAATAGCCTGAACTACGACTTTTTCTTCCAAAGAAGAGCTGTCGAGAAGCGCGGCGGCGGTTAGTAGTTTTGTTATTGACGCTATCGGTACGACCAAATCAGCTTGCTTAGACAAAAGTGTTTGTCCGGTAGCAACATCAAAAACCAAAAATGACTTGGCTGATAAAGCCACCGCCGTATCCGCGACACTAAATCGCGCAGACTCGTAGACCGTCGCTGGTGACTGGCTAGAATCGGCTTTATTTTGAGAAAGAAATAACAAAATAGCGATTATCAGTACCACTTTGCAGATTATCAACCAAATAAAAACCGGATGTCTTTTATAGGTTGTTTGTTTGCGCATGATTTTTGTTTGCTTGTGCCAGTTTATTTTTATTCAGCTACTTTTTTCACGACTTTTTTAACTTCTTTCTTCACTACTTTTGCTGAAGTTTTCTTAACCGCTTTTTTCACAGTCTTCTTTACTGACTCTTTTTTTGGCGCCGCCGTCTTGGCTATTTCCAACCAATGCTGTTTCATTTCTTTCTTGAAGTCAGCCAAATCAGCACGAGTTGCGTCTTTGACATTGCCGTAAGAGGTACTAACGACATCAATCAATTTTTCATATTCACGCCTTGTCATATCCTGAGTATTCTCCAAAGCTTCGAGCACTTCAGCCTTGGCTTTAAACATCCAGCTCTTTACCGCCTTACGATTTTTGGCAGCCTTTTTACTTCCATACATAAAATAAGCTCCCACCGCTGCCGCCACCGCGCTCAGTCCTACCGCTACTCCTAGACCATTGTCATTTCCTGATTTTTTGTTTGTTGCCATAATTTAAATTATTTATTTTTACTATTAGAAGCTCGGGGCTTGGCCGCTCGAGTTGGGATTTTTCGTTTTGAACGCGTCGTTTTTTTTGGACGATCATCACTGCTAAATAGACTAAAGAACCGAGAAATAATACTACCGCCCATTACCAACCCTCTAAGATTAGCCATATCGCGCGCCAAGATTTCACTTCCCGCTTCAATGCGACCCAATATAGACCGCACTAATTTCACTATTTTAATAATATGAAAAAGGATAATCGAAACCAACACGAGAAAAAAGACCGTGGCTACGCTGGCAATGATAAAGAAAATATTAGCGTGTAAAATTTCATTCATCTTTGTATAGTGTAACAACTAAACACTATAAAGTAAAAAATAACAGTGGAAAAATATCCACACAATGTTGGGGGTAATTTTAAGTAGGAGGATTTTGAGCCAAGAATTCCTCTACCACTTCTTTTATTTCCGCAGCGGTATTTTTCTCCATCAGTTTGGCCCGCAGTTCACTGGCACCGGCAAAATCCTTTACGTAAGCTTTGTAGTGTTTTTTCATAACCGCGAAATTTTTGAAAGGTAGTAATTCAGTAAACAAAAATGTGTGTTCTACCATTACTCGCAGACGTTCTTCAAGCGATACAGTGCCAGCATCTTTTTCCGGATGAAACATCCACGGGTTACCAAAAATAGCGCGCCCGAGCATAACGCCGTCGGCGCCGGAAAGCGAAGCTTTCCGGCGCGCGTCTTCAAGCGAAAGCGCGTCACCATTGCCAATGATTTTGGTTCTGGTTTTACTTTCGCCTTGTATTTCGTTTCTTATTTCCACTGCCCGTTTGATTCTTTCCCATCTAGCCGGCACTTTACTCATTTCTTTGCGAGTGCGTCCATGAATAATTAAAGTAGCTGGTTCTTCCGCCAACAGCCACGGTAGCCATTCTTCCAGTTGGTCACGATTGTATCCCAGGCGGGTTTTGACCGATACTGGAATTCCGTCTTTCTCGCCGGTTTTGGCACCCTTCTTGGCAGCGCGAATAATCCTGGCCGCCGATTCTGGATTCTTCATCATCGCCGCTCCACAGCCTTGCTTTTCAATTGAACGATCCGGACAGCCCATATTGATATCAACGCCATCAAAACCCAAATCTCGACACAAAGCGGCGGCATATTCCATGTGACCTTCATTGCTACTAAAAAGCTGCGCGACAACGGGTCGCTCGGTCGAGTCGTACACAAGGTCGGCCATCAACTTCTCGCGACCCTCCACCGTAGCCCGCACCAAGCCATCCGCCGACACAAATTCCGTCCACATCACGTCCGGCCCACCCACAGTGCCATCAGCTCGTACGTGTGCGCTGTATTTGGCAATCATTCTCCTAAAAGCCGCGTCGGTAACATCCGCCATCGGCGCCAAAACAAAAAACGGTGTTGGTAATTTTTCCCAGAAATTCATAGTGTCTGATGTTGTACCATAGTTTGCTGAGAGATTCTATTCAGAAACTTCATCCTCCACCTCCACAATCTCCGCCACAGCTTCTTCCTCCATTTCCAACTCCTCATTCACATAAACCTTAGCACCAAAACGCAAATCAACATATTGAAAATTTCCGGGTTTCAAATGAGCAAATTCCTTTGAGCGAATCAGGGTTTGAAAATATGAAAAAGTTGCTGTTGGATCGCTTTGCAAGAAAGCTCGAATTTCGCCGCCACCTGCCATCAAGTAAAACACATCCCGCACCGCGTCCACCTCCACTTTATTTACAAACCAACCCTCCCCAGCCAACAATCGCGTAAACTCCTTGGTACTGGCAAAGTCTTTTTCCTCAATCAAACCAACTTGTGGCTGTGGATCTTCGCCCAATCTATAATAACGAATTAAACTTTCACCAAAAAGTCCCGGGGCTTTCCCAAAAGCAAAGCCTGCGTCGTCTACAAAATAACAAACCTCGTTGGTTTTTCCGCACCACAAGGCATCAGGAAAATATTCAGAAAAAGTCACCGCTAATTCTGTCCCAGACAACCGCTCCACTTCTACCTCCTTTACACGCGGAATCTCCCGCACCACACGCAAAATCTCAGCTTCAGGATAAAACCAAGCAAACTTCCTTGGCACCAAATGAAAATAATTCCCCATCAAGACTTCATTTACTTTCTCTTTTACCAAGCTGCCGCGGACAGTTTCGCCGTCGGCAACTTTTACGTCAGAAATTGTTAAGTTTGCCACTCTGGTTCCATACCAAATACCCGTAATGATGAGCGCCAAAACAGAAAATAAAAATATCCCAAACAAAGCCTGCTTGATAAGCAAGATTTTTTCAGGCTTCAAATAGAACTTTTTTTTGCCAGCCGACCTTGATTTCATACGCTCTATGTTAGCATATTAAAGATTAGGAGTTAAAAATCCCATTCCAACCTACCAACCCCAACCACTGTTTGCGGAGGGCGGTTATTGGGGCGGAGGGCGAAGCAAACAGTGGTTGGGGTTGGGGTTTTCTGAGGTTTAACTTTTCCCTTTACCCAATAAAATCTCTACCCATGAAAGGCCGCAAAACTTCCGGAATAACAACAGTGCCATCAGCTCGTTGGAAGTTCTCAATCAACGACACCAAAATACGCGGTGTTGGTACAGCAGTACAATTTAATGAATGAGCGTAACGCATCTTCCCCTCATCATCACGATAGCGAATATTAAAACGCCGAGTTTGAAAATCGTGAAAATACGAAGCGGAACTGATTTCACGGTAGGTTTGTTCGCCTGGTACCCACAGCTCGATGTCGTATTTCTTCACCTGCCCTTGCCCCAAGTCACCGCCGCAATTTACAACCGTACGGTAAGGAATCCCAAGAGATTCGATAAATTCCTCGGTGTTGCGATTGATCCATTCATGCAAACTCACGCTTTCCGCGTGCGAAGCTTCACACAAAATCACCTGCTCAAGCTTGTTGAATTCATGCACGCGAATCAAGCCTTTGGTATCCTTACCGTGACTGCCCGCCTCCCGCCGAAAACAAGGAGAGAAAGCCAAAAATTTAACCGGAAATTGCGCTCGCTCCAAAACCTCATCCGCATAAAAACCCATGGTTGACACCTCACTGGTACCAATCAAATAATCATCATCTTGAGTTTTGTACACGTCTTCCGCTTCATTTGGCAAATGGCCGGTGCCATAGAGATTACTCTTGCGCACGATAGTAGGGCCTAAAAGTGGTTCAAAACCTTTAGCCAAAAAGAATTGACTGGCATAATTCCAAATCGCCCAAGACAATTTTGCTCCTTCGCCACGCAAATAATAACCCCGAAAACCATGCACCTTCACTCCCCGCTCAAAATCCGCCAGCTTGTGCGCGGTCATAATCTCTACGTGGTCTTTGGCTGGAAAATCAAATTTGGTCTTTTCACCCCAGACTTTTATTTCCAGATTTTCTTTATCACTTTCGCCATCAGGTACCGACATGTCGGGGATGTTTGGTATTTGCAACATCAGCGCTTGCCATTCTGACAGTATCGGCTTTAAATTTTCTTCATCCTGCTGAATTTCCGTCTTTAAATCCTGCATCTCCAAAATCAATTGATTGCGCCGAATCTCATCTCTTCCGGCTTGCACGATATCCAAAGAAAAGCGGTTTTGCTCAGCTTTTCTAGCCTCTAGCAAAGTCATGATTTCCCGCCGCTTATCATCAACCACCAACAAACGATCAACATCAACACTAATCTTTTTCTTCTTTGCCGCCAACTTTACCAACTCAGCGTTCTCGCGAATGAATTTTATATCTAACATAAATGCAAATTATTGTCTGCCGATTATACCTCATATTGGCAGATCTGTTTAATTTCATGTTTTATATAATAAGTAACTTATTTTCATAAAGCAAATATTAAAATGTCTATGCTAAAATCTAGTGACATGAATGAAACGGACAATGAAATCAAATTATTGAATCCCAGTGATTTTACTCCCGCGGGGCTTGGAGCCTTACACGAAATTCCCGAGCCGCCAAAACAGCTTTGGTACCAAGGCAATCTACCGCCAGCCGGTCTTTCATTGTTGGCGGTGGTGGGCTCACGCTTATACACCACCTACGGACGGCAAGTAACCGATTACCTAATTGATGGTCTGGCCGGGTATCCGGTGGGGATTGTCTCTGGCTTGGCGCTTGGTATTGACGGCTTAGCGCATGAGGCCGCCTTGCGAAATGATTTGTACACATTGGCGGTGCCGGGAAGCGGACTGGAGGAAAAAGTGATTTACCCACAGAAACATCGGAAGTTAAAGCGGAAGATATTGGAAAGCGGCGGCGGTCTGATGTCGGAATTACCACCCACGACCGCCGCCGCTTTGTGGACCTTTCCCAAACGCAACCGCATCATGGCCGGACTCTGCCCCGCCACTCTCATCATAGAAGCCGGAGCCAAATCCGGCACCCTCATTACCGCCCGCCTAGTAGCCGACTACAACCGCGAACTTCTCGCTGTACCCGGCAGTATCTTTTCCAAAAACTCCTTCGGCGCCCACCAATTTCTCAAGCTTGGAGCCACCTTGGTCACAGATGCCAGCGATATTCTGGAGGTTCTTAATATCGAAGAAAAAACCGCAACCGTCGCCAACCGTCCTACCCTTTCGGAAATTGAAGAAAAAGTCATCAAAGCTCTGCTCGAACCCCTCGACCGCGACACTCTAATAAGACAGCTAAATATTTCAGCCAGCGAAGCCGGTATCCTTCTGATGACTATGGAGATGCAAGGTTATATTAAGTATGAAGCCCCGTATTACTACAACACCACTCCCTAACACCCTTTTTCTAAAAACTTTCTACTTTAACATTCAATTAAGTCTCCCTAGAGCTGATTCTATAATAACCGCGTGTTGCAATCCAAAAATAATAAAAAAGCTACATAACCAATTTCTCCCCCAACTTCAATGGATTCTTTTTTGGAGTTTAGAATTTTTCTTTTTCCACCCTCAACCAAAACCAACCGCTTTTTGTTTTTTGTCTTCACAACAAAATCATTCCAGAATTCTTCCAGTTTCTGAATCTGCTCGTCTTTTTCATCATAAGTAAGTATGAATAGAGCCAAAAAAATATAAGTGTTGATTATTTTTTGAGAGGCTATAAAAATATGGTATTTTGTATTCTTTATTGGAGTAGTCCGCATAAGACATAAGTTCTGATTTGTTCATTGGAATTATTGAAGAATAATATTAAGACTTGCCTTCACTCCCTACCCCAAAATGAAAAAGGCATTCCATTTTTTCTACCAGCTCCAAGCTTTTTAATCTTGTTGCTTTATGCTCCGCGTCTATCTTGAAAGTACTTTTTGCAACCACAGCTTGCGCCCGATCAAAATCTTCTGCTTCCATGAAATAGTAGATTTCGTTCCCTTCCTTGGAAATGAAGCAGGCTTCAGAAAAGACCCCTTCTTGCTTTGGGGTTTCCAAGACTTCATCTTGGCGTGATTTGAGGGTCTTGGTCCATTCCAGCCAAATTTCTTTGCCTCCGGATTTAAATATAAACTTTGCTAAAACTACTTGTGACATAATTAAAAAATTAAGACGGGGTAAGTCTGCGACATTAGCACAATCTTACCCCGTCTAAGGTCAGATGACCAGCGAGCGAAGACCTTCATTTTTTACAAAACTTCTTAGAAGGTTGCATTTTTAAGTAAAAGTTATAGGATTTTAAAAATGTTCTTTTTTAATCTGGAGTATACAAGTGAATATTGAAATTAATACTAAGAAAAGAGTTGATATAAATGAGGTGCAAAAGTTGGCAAAATTCCTTGAAGAAGCTCAAGCTGATTCAGATTCCCTTATAAGGGAGTACCACAATATAGAATCCGCGATTTTGGAGTTTGGTAATTATGATTCTACATTTCTAAAAGCATATACAAAGAGAGAACTGGTAGGCATGGTGTTCGGATGTAATTCAATTTTTATCCTAAAAAATAGGTACCATAAATGTTTTCCAGGCTTTTATATATCTGATATAGCTGTAAAAATTAATTACAGGAATATGGGAATAGCAAAAATCATGCTAAATGAACTTGAATCAATTGTTAAAAAACAAGGATACAGAAGTATTTTAGCAGACGCAAAATATGATGGTCGTTCTTATAATTTATTTAAATCAATTGAATATATAGACACGAAAAAATATTCAAATATAGGCTTTTGTAGGCTTGAAAAAACACTTTAATCCCTATTTAATAGGGATTTTTTATTTTATACAATTCTGAACTGCAGCCAAAAATTCCCGGCACTCATTTTCAAAATTAAGTCTATTATTTTTCTCTTCATAACAATACCGCAAATGCTTAATGGCAAAGTCCCTTACCCACGATTCAATCTTTGAATTATCTTCTATAAAATCTCGGATTTCTTGTTTATGTAAAGACCTAAGTCCCAGCTTAATTAAAAGCAAACGCACCACTTGCCCCGAAGCTAACACAACATCCAAATCTCCCTTTAAACTTTTTTCTAACAAGCGTTTTACTTGATAATCAGTAAACAAAAGCGGGTCTGGGGCGACAAATTCACTTAAAAGATTATCACCACTAATCAGCTCATTATTGGCTTTAAGATCAAAACCGAAGGCGGTAAAAATACTGAATGGCGAGTCTAAAAAATCAATTTCTGTTTTTGGTATTTCACTTTCGCAAATATATAAAATATCGCAATCACCATAATGACCAAGAAGATTGTGTTTATCTTTCAAATTATCCTTGACTAAGAAAGATAATTTTTCGGCCAGCTCACTTTGTTTTTCATGAGATAGATCATTTTTAAAAATCAATAATATATCTATATCACTTTTTCCCGGAATAAAGTCGCCCCTAACAATACTTTTTATAAAATAGGCAGACAACAAACCGTCTGCTATTTGTTCAGTTCGCAACTTAGTAAGACTGGTGCGAATTAGGTTTTTTAGCTCTGATGGATTCATGCTGATTTAACCAGTTTAATACAAAAACCCCACACTTGGAAGTGTGGGGTAAATAATCTGGAACTAAAAAAATATTAGTTATGATGTTATTTTCTCGCGAATAGGATTATTTTTGTATGGATACACAGCATCACCATTCAAAACAGACTGATACATACCCCTATTTTCTGGACACAATGGGTCTCTAGTATCGTGTCTTTGAAAATGTATTTCCTTTTCCGCCAAACATCCACCGTTACATTGACCACTCGCAAAAATACCACATCCAGAACATTCTGTGTCTTCAATGTTTCTATTTCTTAACCATTTCATGATAGGATGGTTAACCCAGACATCTTTTAGTGATACTTGCTTTATGTTGCCACAGTAATATTTAGTATATTGGAGTTTTTGGCAAGGATAAATACTGCCATCATGCTGAATTGCTATTTCCTGATTCCCTGCAGTACAACCATAAAATGACTTTACTGAACCAGGCTGCACTTTTTTATGCATCCTTACATAATCTTCTACATGCATTTTTCCAGAATATTCAACAGCTTTAGCAGAAACTATATCAAATAATTTATCATACTCTTCATGAGCAAGTATGAGATTATTATATTTACCACCCCTACCCTGAGCATACAGTTCATCGTGAGTCCATTTGTCACATTCTAAATCATAAGCAAAATCTATAATTTGACTTATTTCATTAAGATTTTTCTTATGTACGACAGTAAGTGCAGTAACATATATGTTTTTACCAAATTCAGTTTTCAAACGACGAATACCGTATATAGAATCTTCTAGTTTTGCACTCTGTCCGCGCAATAAACTATGCAGATCGGATGTATGTCCGTCTAAACTTATGTTCACCTCACTACAGGTATCACCAACTAACTTTAGTAACTTGTTACTTTTTAATAGAACTCCGTTTGTTGCAAGAATCACTCTAATGCCAGCATTTTTCATCTTATGAAGAATAGTATCTATACCCTTCTTCATAAGAGGTTCACCACCTCCAATCCAAACACTTCTGATACCTATGTCAACAAATTCATCCACTAAACGAACGCAGTCGTCTACGGATAAACTGTTATCACACATAGGACCGCTAGAATTAAAGCAGTGATCACATGTTAGATTACAAACATTGGTAATATCCCAAGTTACTATTATGGGTGACGCTACATCAAAACCAACCACATCATCCTTAACAGCACCAGTATTCGTTCGATCAAAACGAGAGATAGAAACAATATTACTTAAAGCACTAATGGACTCTTCTCTTGTTAAACCTGATTGTATAAGTAAATTAAATAAACTTTCTCCATTTACCCCAGACAAAATCAGCTCCATAAGATAAGTCGCATACGGATTGAGTACTAGCTGAAAGTTCTTATACTTAACGTCTGACTCGCCGTATAAAACAGATGAATCCCCCTCCTTTCTTAAAAATAATTTACCAATCAGAAAATTATTTTTTATTTCATTGACTTCTGAAAAAAGCCTGCTCTGTGCCAAAGACATTTTTTCCTCCATTAATTTAAAATAGAGTGTCCTCTCGAACACTCTATTTATATCACTTTACGACCAAGAAGAACCACAACCTTGCTTAGTACAATTCAAGGCCTCGTTAATATTCTTTACAGCCGATGGTGCTCCATACTTATCTTGTAATATTTTAATTTTATCACAAAGATTTTTGTCTACTAAAACATCCGGGGAAATAAAGTTTTGTAACTGTTGTGTTGACATTTGTTGACTCATAACATTCTCCTAATATCAAAGAACAAACCCGTCTCTGAGACAATCTCAAAGTTAAACGAACTTATTCCACAGGCTATTCTACCCCCCCCCACTAATAAGTCAAGCAAAATTTTATTATTAAAGAAACTAATTTTTTAGGCGTTATTGTAACCAACTTTGGCATACCCTAGACCAACATTTCAATCTTTTGTACCCCAACAAACTGAGATTCTTCACTTTGGTCGGTATTTAGGGCGCACAAAGATATTACTTTCTGTAGGTTGGAATTAGTTCATCAAGGGTATTACCTTGAGTATGACAGCCATTTAAGGAAGGTACCGGACCAATGAAGACACCATCTTCGTCTTTTTCAATATAAACAGTATAACTTTTCATACCTCCCTTATACTCTGAAAAATACATGATGTGAAGAGTTGTTTCAAACAATCCCTATCCTTATCCCAAGCAAAAATTTGACATTAAGACCAAATCCTAGTATTTGTTACAAATCTATACCCAATATAAATATGAGCAAACAAACTTTAGTTATCGTAGAATCGCCGGCCAAGGCCAAGACCATTGAAAAATATCTGGGGGCAAATTATCGTGTTATGTCCTCTATTGGCCACGTGCGTGACTTACCCAAGAGCAACACCGACGCTGTCGATATTGACGGCGGTTTTGTGCCGCGTTACATCATTTCGCCAGGTAAAGATAAAATCATTGACGGCTTGAAAAGCGCCGCCAAAAAAGCCGATGTTGTCCTCTTGGCTTCCGACCCCGACCGCGAAGGTGAAGCTATCGCCTGGCATGTCGCTGAGCTTATCAAGTCCGCCAATCCCAATTTCAAGCGCGTGGTTTTTCATGAAATCACCGAACCGGCCATCAAAGAAGCGATTGGCCAGCCGCGTGATTTGGATTTGAATTTAAAAGAAGCGCAAGAAGCCAGACGCGTACTGGATCGCTTGGTTGGCTATGACTTGTCGGGATTGATTTGGAAAAAAGTCCGCTACGGCTTGTCGGCCGGCCGCGTACAATCGCCGGCGCTCCGAATAGTAATGGAGCGCGAGCGCGAAATTCGCGCTTTTATCCCCGAAGCCTACCACACCCTCATCGCCCACACTGTTGCCGGCAAGCTACCGATACCTTTTTCCTGCACAGTGGAGCCTAGGGAACGGATTGAAGCAGAAAGAATAAAAAGCGTGGGCGAAGCCAACACTTGGCAAATCACCAATCTCAAAGAGACTGAGGTGAAGCGTGCGCCGCGCCCGCCTTTTACCACCTCGACTCTCCAACAAACCGCCTCCACCCGTCTGGGCTTCTCGCCTTCGCGCACCATGGGCGCGGCGCAAAAGCTATACGAAGCCGGCCATATCACCTATATGCGTACCGACAGCACTACCATCAGTGCCATGGCTCAAAAGCAGATTATCGCCCTGTTGCATGCTGATTTTGGCAAGGACTATGCTAGTCCGCGCCAATACAAAACCAAAAGCAAATCAGCCCAAGAAGCTCACGAGGCCGTTCGACCAACCAATTTCGCCAAGCGTTCTCTAGGCAACACCGCTGACCAAAAAGCTCTCTACGAGTTAATTTGGAAACGAACAGTATCGTCACAAATGTCCGATGCTGTCATGAAGCGGACCAAGCTAATAACCAACATCACCAACAAAAAAGAAACCATCCCCGACTTTGCTGTGACGGGTTCTCGGGTTATGTTTGACGGCTGGCTAAAAGTCGATACCACCGCCCGCGGTGAAGACACCGAAGTACCAAAGCTCGCCATCGGTGACGATTTAAAACTAAAGGAAATCACCATTGAAGATAAGGAAACCCAACCCCCCAACCGCTACACCGAAGCTGGTTTGATTAAGGAGCTGGAAAAACGCGGTATTGGCCGTCCTTCTACCTACGCCTCCATCATGAAAACCATTACCGATCGCGGCTATGTGCTCAAAGAAGGCCGCACCCTGATTCCGACAGACACCGGCGACGTGGTCTCCACTTTCCTGGAGCAACATTTTACCGATTACATAAGCGACACTTTCACCAGCGAAATGGAAGATGAGCTGGATGAAATAGCGGAAGGCAAACGCACTTACGTGAAAACTCTACGGGATTTCTATACCCCTTTCCAAGCCAGTGTTGCCAGCAAAGCCGACATTGAAAAAATCACCAACCTCGGTGCCGGCCCCAAGCAGTTTCCCTGCCCGGAATGCGGAGCGGATATGATTATCAAGCTCGGTCGCGCCGGTACTTTCTTATCCTGCAACCGCTTCCCCGACTGCGTGGGTGCTCGCCTGATAGACGGCAGCGAAATGAAACCAGACGCCCCCATAGGTAACGACCCAGAGACAAATTTGCCGGTCTTTGTCATGAAAGGTAAATACGGCCCTTATGTCCAGCTTGGCGCCACACCGGAAAAGAAAAAAGGCAAAAAACTGCCCACACCAAAACGCGCCTCTCTGCCAGCCGGAATAAAGCCGGAAGATGTTACCCTGGACCAAGCCTTGCTGTTTCTCACCCTACCGCGTGAACTCGGTCCCCATCCTGCCACCGGCGAACCAATAATCGCCAACACCGGCCAATACGGCCCCTACTTGGCGCACGCTGGAGATTTTCGCTCCTTGAAAGGCAATGACGACCCCTATACCATCACTTACGACCGCGCTTTGGAAATTTATAAAGAACCAAAAGGCACGCGCAAAGGAGAAAAACTAATCAAAGAACTAGGCGTCAACCCAGGCACCAGAAAATTGGTCAACGTCTTTGAATCCAAATCCGGCCGTTATCTAAAAAAAGGCTTCAAACGCATCTCCATCCCCGACGAAATAAAAACCGAAGATATAAGTTTGGAAGTGGCAGTAGCGCTTTTGAAGCAGGGGTAGAGGGTGGCACAAAGATTAAAGAGGCGAATCACGAAGTGATTCGCCTCTTTAAAACACCACCCACCAACAAATTAACTTGTCATTTTCCTCACTCCCCCATACAATAAAGGCATGACGGCGCAGGATATAACCAAACATTTAAAAGACCGCACTCCGGAAGAAATAAAGCTGGTAGAAGACGCTTTTGCCTTTGCGGAAAAGGCTCACGCCGGCATGAAAAGATATTCCGGCGAGCCATACATGAACCACTTGGCAATGGTGGGTTTGCTACTGGCAGAAATGGGCATGGGTCCGCGCACGATTTCTGCCGGTCTTTTGCACGACACCATTGAAGACACTACGGTTACGCCTGAAGACATCAAACAGAATTTTAATGAAGAAATTCTTTTTCTGGTGGACGGAGTAACCAAGCTAAGCTCAGTGAGATATTATGGAACAAACCGTCACAACGAAAGCTTGCGGAAACTATTTGTCGCCACCAGCCAAGATATCAGAGTTTTGATTATCAAACTGGTCGACCGATTGCACAACATGCAAACCCTAAATCACGTTCCGAAAGAAAAACAATTCCGCATTGCCAGTGAAACTCTTGAAATTTACGTTCCCGTCGCGCACCGGCTGGGCATGGGCAAGATACGCAAAGAGTTGGAAGACCTGGCCTTTGCTTACGTTTATCCGGAGGAATATGAAAAAGTACGCGGTCTTTTGGAAGCAAAAATAGGAAAATCAAACGAACTGCTAGAAAAAGAAAGAAAAATTTTGCAGAAAAAGTTGGCCGACGCGAAGCTGCTAGACTTCAATACATCCTACCGAGTAAAAGGTCTTTATAGCCTCTATCACAAACTAAAGCGTAAAGACTGGGACATAAATGCTGTTTTTGATTTACTGGCGATGCGGGTGGTGATTTCCAGTGTTGAAGATTGCTATCGCACTCTTGGCATCATCCACGAATTATGGCGCCCTCTTCCGGGCAGAATGAAAGATTATATCGCTTTCCCCAAGCCCAACGGCTATAAATCCATCCACACCACTGTCACCACCCAAAACGGAGTTATTATGGAAATTCAAATCCGCACTAGAAAAATGCACCACGAAGCGGAGTTTGGAGTCGCCTCTCACATCACCTACAAAGAACCACAAATAACGGGAGAGAAAACCAAACCTTCCGGATTTTTAAATCTAATACCAACCCTCTTTCGTCCTTTCACCAAACAAAACAACGCCATCGATCAAGCCACCATCAGAAACACCTCCCACCACGACAAAATTCCCCTTTGGATATCACAAATAGGAAAAACCTATAATAAAGAAAAATCCAGCACCGATGATTTTATTGAAGACATAAAAAATGATTTCTTCACTAATCGCATTTTTGTCTTTACCCCCAATGGTGACGTGGTTGACTTACCTGCCGGAGCCACGCCGATTGATTTTGCTTATGCCATTCATTCCGAAATTGGAGACCACGTCTTTGGTGCCAAGGTTAACAAAAAACTCATCACTCTTGATTCCGAACTTAAAAACGGCGACATCGTAGAAATCGAAACCCGCAAATCAGCCAAGCCAACCGAGAAATGGCTAATCTCAGCCAAGACCTCAATGGCACGTCGTCATATTAAGAATGCTTTGGAAGAAGAAAAAGGTCTAAACTGAAAAGTTACGGATTGAATATAAATCGCTGTCGTCTTCATTTTTTGGAGGCATTTTTGCCGGCTCTGCTTTAGCTACCGGCTGTATAGGCGTAGGTTGAACCGGAGCGTTGGCAACTGGCCAAACATTTGTAGGAGCAGGCGCAGAGGGTGCGGGCTGCTGGACTGGTGTGTGCGGAGTGTGCAAATAGCCGTCTGGCTGATGATTGGCGATTTGCTCGTGTTCAACTGGTGTAATAAGAGGGACAGGCTGAGGGGCCGGAATTTGATTTGGAACGTGAGCTTGAGCTGGCAAAGAAGACGACTGGGTTTCATTGGCATAAGCAGGAGCTGGTTCAGCCGCGACACTAGCTGGAGACGTTGGCGGTGTTGGAAAATCCACTGGCACAGGAGGTGTTGGCGCTGTCGTTATTGGTGTATATGTTGGTGTTGTCATCGACTCTGATGTCACCACTGGTTCCATGTCCGACATCGGTGTCGGTTCTGATTTTGGTAACGACACAAATTCTGATATCGTTTCCGGCTCTGATAGGAGTTCAGGTGTTGGTGTTGGTATTGATTCTGACACTGGCTCAATATTTTCCCTCACCAGCGACACAGTATCATTTTGTGGCCAATAATTCTCCTCGTCTATTTTAGAGGAAAGGGTTTCGTCTTCCCGCATTGTGGTCAAGGGAGTGTGGGCGATTAGTTTATCCAACTCCTCACCTTCGCCGGTTTGTCGTCTGATATCATCATCTTTCATTCTGGACAGCATCAGTTCCAAATCTTCCACTGAAAAATAATCAATGGTCAATTGTCCACCGTAATCGGTTTTTTGGATATGGACACGAGTGCCGAGAGTTTCCATAAAACGCTTTTCCATTTCAATCAATTCCGTATCAAATTCACCGGGAATTTTCTTTCGTACCTTGTCGGTGGCAATCTTTCGTACTATTTTTTCTACTTCGCGCACAGATAATTTTTTGAGTATCGTTTCCCTGAAGACCACATCTTGCTCTTCCGGCTTATCATTGAGCATCAGCAGAGTGCGGGCGTGTCCTTCCGTCATTTCACCTTTTTTAATCGCGGTTAGCATGTATTCCGGCAGGCCCAGCAAGCGAATGGAGTTGGACACATATTCTCGACTTCGACCAACCTTTCTAGCCACTTGAGAATGAGACAAGCTAAAAGAATCAGCCAACTGCTTGAAAGCAATGGCCCTATCCACGGCATTCAAATCTTCCCGCTGAAGATTCTCAATGATGGCCAATTCCAATTTTTCTTGGTCGTTATTTTCACCCTCGCGAATAATGACCGGCACTTGTGATAAACCAGCCATTTTACTAGCCCGCAAACGCCTCTCTCCCGCCACCAATTCGTATTCTGTATAAAAAGTTCCATCCTCTCGCTGAATTTCATTACGAGTCACTGTCAAAGGTTGCAAAACCCCGTACATCTTTACCGAATCAGACAATTCTTGTAATTTTTGCTCGTCAAATTCACGCCGTGGCTGATACGGATTTGGAACTATCTTTTCTACTTCTACCCAAAAAATTGAATCTCCCTGGAATGCCATACAAAAAAAACCGTAAATAATTACCTCCGAACTTACGTTCGCTGTTATTCCACTATTCTAACACAAAACCAAAACTAGCAACTGTTTATAACTTTTATTTTTTTGGATATCTGGTACACTCTATTCTACCCATATCTTACCGCTGGAATGGTGGAATTGGTAATGAATTATCTGGGAGATAATTCATCCGTCGTTGAGAATATTTGATGGGCGTGTGGCGGAATTGGTATACGCGCACGACTCAAAATCGTGTTCCGCAAGGATTGAGGGTTCGACTCCCTCCACGCCCACCAAATATTCTTAAGACAAAATTATTGACTCAAAATCGCATGGCGCAAGCCTTGAGGGTTCAAGTCCCTCCTCCAGCACCATTAGGGAACTCATCGGCTTTTTGCTGGCGATTTTTCTGTGCAAAACAAAAGGCGCGTTCATACTTACAAAATATAAACGCGCCTATAAACTCTTTAGCTGGCAGTAGCTATTGCCGCCACTGCCAGTGTTCCTCCGGAACCTCTATAGATATTTTTTTGAACTCCGGAATATTCACAAAAATCGTGAGCGTTCCATCCTCATTGAGGACAGCCTGCTCATCGGGGATTGTTCCCGCATATCCCCTTGCCTGAAGTTTTTTGGCCTCCATCTCCGCCAACTTAAACCAGGCCATAGCAATATCTTCTGACACCATGACGGTGTCCAAATCTATCTCTTTACTCATTTCTTCCCCCAAAAAAACAAAAATTGAATTTCTTTACCATAAAAAGTCCCTACTTCACCTTACCAATATCGCCAAGGTAATAAGTACCATTTCCAGCATCCAGATCAAAATACTGATTCTGGTACAAGAACTGGCACCGTCGTGCGCCAACCTTACGTATACCGAAAGATGGACGACGATCATTATCGCCCAGGTAGGGTTGCTCATAGAGCTGATATCATTAGCTGTCCAAGCCGCCCAAACATTGGGTAAAAAAATAATCGGCCCCGACAAGCAAATAATTGACAGCAAATTTTCGGCTTGCCAACTCGCCAAAAACTTCTCCGTAAGCCTGACAACGACTTTGGATAATTTTATTTCGAGAGCAACAACTCTGTTTAAAAATATAGTTGTTGCCCCAACCAAATACGGTAAAAAACAATCTAAAACGTAAGCCTTCACTTTCTTTTCCCCTTTTTAAAAAACAAAACGACCGTCATTATGACATAATTTTGCAAAACAGCAAGCCTGAATCCCAACCCGACACACTATTTGCTTAGGCGCTTCGGAAACTCCGAAGCAAATAGTGTGTTGGGTTGGGATGTGCGTGAGCGAGTGTAGCCCTTTTTTTATATTTACGATACACTCTTTCTCATGAATAAGCCCAAAGTCTTAGCCGTGGTCGGCCCCACTGCTTCCGGCAAATCAGCCTTGGCGGTAGAAATCGCCCGACATTTTGATGGCGAGATTATTTCCGCCGACTCGCGCCAAGTCTATCGTGGTCTGGATATTGGTTCTGGAAAAATAACGCCTGCGGAAATGAAAGGCGCTCTCCATCACTTATTGGACATCGCTGATCCGATGGATAATTATACCGGCGCTGATTTCGTAAAAGATGCTAAGCTGGCTATTTCCGATATTTTAAGCCGTGGAAAATTGCCGATCATCGCTGGCGGGACTTTTTTCTACATTGAGTTGCTCAAAGGCGCCAGCCAAGCCGCGCCGGTAAAACCAAATCCAGCTCTGCGCGCAAAACTGGAAGAATTGACCACCGAACAACTTTTCCAAAAACTGCAAATCTTAGATAAAGACCGCGCCGAGAATATCGACAAGTTTAATCGTCGCCGAATGATTCGTTCGTTGGAAATTATCGACGCTTTGGGTGAAGTGCCCAAAATAAAAAAATTCGACTCGCCTTACGATTGGCTCACTATCGGTATTGATATAAGCAAAAGCCAGCTGGAATCAAGGATTGAAAACAGACTAAACGAAAGATTAAATCAAGGCATGGTTGAAGAAGTTAAAACTTTGCTTGAGAGCGGAGTTGATTCAAAGTGGCTATGTGACCTCGGTCTGGAATATCGTTATCTGACAGAATATTTGCAAAATAAAATCACCCTTGAAGAAATGAAAATTCTAATCAAGACCAAAAGCCGACAATTTGCCAAACGCCAGCTTACTTGGCTGAAAAGAGACAGAGACATAATTTGGAAGCCGTTTCCTGTCGGTTTTGAAGAAGTAAAGTCTGAGCTAAAACTTTTTTACCAATAAATCATAACCACAACAAAACCGCCCGGAAAAGTTGACCAAACGACTCCTTTCCCCTACTATTACCCAACACCTAAAAAGATAATTGAAAAAGGGCCTATAGTTTAGTGGTAGAATGCTGGTCTCCAAAACCAGCGGCCGAGGTTCGAGTCCTCGTGGGCCCGCCGATTTAAGTCAGCGCGATATGTCGCAAGTAATCAGACAAGGTTCTAAAGCCAGCTTTGATTGCTCTTTCTTCTATTTTCAACTTATCCTCAGGGGAAATACGAAAACGCACGATATCACTTTGTTTATCTTTTTTTTCTTTTTCAGCAACAATAAGACTTGGTAAGTCTATCAATAAGTCGGCCACGTCTTCCTTCAAAAAATCTTGGTCAATTCGAGCAGCTTCACAATTAATATGAACCACCTGATTAGTCTTTTCCATTAAAGAGTATGTGTATTTTTTATTTTGAACAGTGATTGAAGAGAGAAATTTTTTCATATTTTTATTTTAATGCTATTTTCTAATTATGTATTGTTGTTTGATATTTTGAATATATATTCTTTTGCCTGTTCTTTATAAAAATCTTTGCATTCGTTATTATGTACAGGAATAATTAAATCGTACCGAAGTTTGTCGTGACTATATTTTATATGACTACCTTTCGCGGGAATTTGAACAAAACCATAATACTTTAAAATTATCACCAAATCTCTATATTTGATTGACTTTGGCCTTTGTAGAAATTTCTGAACTAATTTCTCTTTCTGTGACATCGTAATAAATTACCTAATAATAGGCTATATTATATAAAAATGTAGCTACATGTCAAAGAGCATTAACGTGCCCAAAACAACACGTTTTTAAGTAACGTGTTGTTTTTGTCTTTAGTGAACAAAGGAAATTAATGATTGCCAACAAAGGAGATATCCCAGTGATCTGGTGGCCCATGGCGGTAGTAAATATTTCCGTCCGGATCTTGCCATTTAGAATTAGAACCAGAGACCCTAGTAAAATTATTCATAATATAATTATTTACGCTGCTATCTTTCGAGGATAAGTCAATCTTATATCCATTGCCGTGACTATAATCACCAGAAGCATGTCCGGCCTCAGTCCCCCCCGTAACAATAATCGGCCCACCAAAGCCTTGCTGAAATTTATTCAGTCCATTAATTGTATTTTGCTGGATACCATCAAGTGATGTGCAGTTCGTCCTGGTCCTATCTGAACACTCACCACTTGAGCGGACAGTTATACCATTATTTAAATTACTTACCGCATCAGCGTGAGTATACTGACCAGCTGAAGGCGGGGGCGTAGGAGCTCCCGTAGTAGGGACATAAACATCATCGCTCGCATTGCGAGAATACTGAAGTCCGTCCGTCTGAAGCTGACATTGCACCTCAGCCCAAGGGCCCCAGCCCGATATTTGTCCTGCTGTAGGACCACTACCCACCAGACCTCTCATTATGGTGTCAATGAGCAACCAAGAAGCCATCACAATAATGAGTCCAATAATCGCATTTTGAAATTTTGTTTTGGCCGCGTCGAGCGCCGTTTGATTGCCACCAGAAGTCACAAGCCCAAAACCGGCAACCAATAGTAAAACAGCGAAAATCAAAAAAATAATCCCAAACAACCAAACAACAATCCCATTCACCATGTCTATCAAATTACAAAAACTGCAATCAGTACCATCACAGGTCAAGAATCCGCCATAGGGAACAGCATTGGCGGTATCAAGTGGAGCCAAAACCAAAATAAACGCTATCGCAACAAAACTCAGACCTTTAAAAAAATTTTTCATATCAATAATAATTTACTATTTATCATAATTTTTCCGCTATTTTGTTAATGTTTTCCACATAATGGCGAGTCTCTTTGTAGCCGGTGTTGGGGGTACAGCTGGTATTGCTCGTACCATAGCAACCGGAGCTATCCCACTCACACTGCCAACCTTTTAGCCCGGGACAATCCTTACTCGGTAAATTGGCTTTTGGGCCGCCATTGTAAGCAGCTAGAGCTAGGTCGGTATCACCGCCGTAATCATTATACAATTGGTTAAAATATTTAGCGCTGAGAGCTAGATTATAAGCATCGTCGTCACGTAATTTTGCCGCTATTTGCGCTTGGGTCATGCCCGCCAAATCAGGATCGAGACCTCGCGCCGTGCTGACCAATAATTGCCCACAACCATAGGCTGTCCCGAAATTTGTAGCTGGCCCAGTCTTATTTGTGCAGTTACTGGATTCCTGAGAAATTAGGGATTTGAAGATTTTTTGTTGCGCGGGATCGGTTATGCCATTTGCCGCGGCGGCGGCTTCAATATCTGTCTGTAGGCTGCCGGAGCTACTGATTCCATTGACCCGGTTACTGATTTCTGAAGATGACAAGACTTTTTCATTATCCCCAGAAGCAGTTCTTCTGGCCGCGGCTTGAGCTGTCGGCTGAGCTACGCACTGGATATCATTCCAAACACCATAAGTGGGATCATCGACCATTACTTTCATTCCAAAATCCACAATCAGCCAGCCCGCCAAAAATATAATGTATCCAACAATGACATTGGCTATTATCCTTTTAGCTTGAGTTTTTGCTTCCACCGCGCCGACAGACGAAACCAGCCTCAGTCCCATGACGGCAATAATCAAGGCTACGATGATAAACAACACCACTCCGAGCCAATCGACAACATTATTAATCAACTTAACAACAGAACAAAACTGACAAGGGTCTTCCCCCGGACCGCCACAAGGCACCAAGCCCGCCGCTGCTGTCATCTCTGGCAAGGCAATAATCAAAGCGACAAAAACAGCTTTCAACATATATTACAAATAGTAGCACACCAACCCTTTCAAAAATGGTCAGGGTGTGGTAATTTATACCCTACGTGTCATCTGGATAACGAATCCAGAAATAAACACAAAAAAAATAATGCGCGTCGGTGGTGGAGTGGTCAATCACAACAGACTGTAAATCTGTCGGCAAATGCCTTCGCTGGTTCGAATCCAGCCCGGCGCACCTTATTGATATCATAAAGACCCTTCGACAGGGAAAAGGTATGGGGTGAGGCAGTAGCCGCTGAGCGAGCGTATACCATGCTCGCTACCATTCGCAACAGACACCCCCGTGTCAAGATTAGACAGGTAACTGTTGAAAATGAAATCATAACCGTGACGCTAGTGAACGACACTAGAGTACGATTTGATCCGGCTTTCCCTGTGCCAGTTTGGGAGTATCCGGAAGAAAAAAGAAACACCAGCCCGATTAATTCGCGATATTATAATTACGAATAAACTTTTAGTATTTTGGCCAGAAAGCAAAATACTACCCTTAAAACATACAACGGGCACTCCGTTGTATGTTTTTCATTTGTTGGCAAAATTATTTATCAGACCGTTCAATAACCTCAAATTTTCTGGTGCTTAAGTCGGTAAAACCTGTCAGTATCTGCAGATGTGGCACCAGATCCGGCACTTTATCCCTGATAATATTCTGTGCAAACTCACTGAGAAACAACGCTTTTTCCCTGGCCAGATGATATTCCGGACCCGCTTCATCACGAAACGCGGCTGAGGTCAATAAGACAATTCCATTTGGATCGACGCGACCGTCATCAATATTCCCTTTCAGAAGTCTTGCCGCTGTCTCAATAGCAACCGATAAATTCGGATCAAACGGTCCTACAATAAATGCTGTATTAATCGCATGCAACCAGTCAAATCCACGCCCCACACCCAGAACCCATTCTTTATGCTCAGCATCTTCAGTGGGTCTGTTAGATGCACGAATTTCAGCAATATGCCTGATATTGCCACGAACAAGCGGAATCAGATCCCGTACAATCCGTTCGGGCATGGCCGGATACAGGGAATAGAGCAACTCCTCCAACTCCAACTGCGAAGATTGCTTGATTTTCGCCAGATCGACAACTGTTTCTACATCTTCACCATGTAAAATCAGCGCGTCCAGATCAGTTTCAATACCACAGACAATGGGCATTACAGCGCCGCCCCTGCCATAAACGCGGATAAACTGATCTTTGAGCTTGATTGCGGCATCTCTGGCCGCGTTGGTATCATAGTTAAAACCACGACAACCACGATGCGTATCACCACGCGCATAATGATAGGTTACAAAAACCAGGCAGTGCCTGCCACGTCCGATCGAATACTGCACCCATTGTTCAATTATATTTTGAAAAAAAGGCCAGCCCAGATCAAATTTACCGCCCAGATTACGGAACGGTTGAATAATACCCAGTGCAGTTTGCGTCATCACCGGCAAATGCAGTCGGCCATCCATGCATTTAAGCGCAGCTATTTCAGTTGGATGCTCGCCCCTGTATCTGCGACGTTCGGATGAAAGGTCCATAAAAGCCTGCGAATGCCTGGCATTCAAATCAAGTAGGTAATCGATACCTGTATTTTGTGTAGTCATAATACACGAGCATAATAACATGCAAGCAACACTCTACAAATTGCAGCTGTTAAATTGAACAGAAAAGCCTTTATTTTTTCAAAAAACATGTTACCGTATGGGTCGGTTGTTGTTTTTTAAGTTCTATCTAATTTTTTATAGAGAGGTTTAGAAATGAGTGAAGAAAAAGAGATGTTCGTGAATATCCTGTATCCAGAAGAAGCAATCACAGAAACAGATGAATTTATTGATTTCTGCCGCAAGGATACACATATCCACTTCTTGACCCTGGCATACAGTCTGGAATGTTCTAGTTTTGTCAGTTCAATGATAAAACGTTGTCGAAATTCTGAAATTGAACTGGCACTACAGATTCGATACATCTACTGGGAAGACCTCTACTGGTACTTTATCAGTGTACCAATGGAGGAAAAAGACAAAATGTTGGCACTGATAGAAACACATAAACTAGTAGCCAAAAAATCCGGAAAAATGTATTTTGGCGGACAAGGTTATAATTTTCCTGAGTTCAGTGAAAATATGTTTATTATTTCTGTCAATCACTCTCGCTCCGACTAGCGCGGAGTTTGTGGCAACACAAAAGCCATCTTATGATGGCTTTTGATTTTTTATTTTAAGCAGTTACCGGTAATTTGGTTTTACTGGTGCGTTTTGGGGAATAATCGTTATTTCTTCCTCTCTTTTTTACCTCAAAACTAAGCTCGCCTTTTTTCATAGTTACTCGTACCGAACCGCGTTGCAACATCCCCTCTCCCACCATCATGTTGGCTACCGGGGTGAGGATTTTGCTTTGGATTAGACGCTTGAGCGGCCGCGCACCAAACTTTGGATCATAACCTTCTTTAGCCAAGTAATCCAAAACCTCATCCGACATGGTAAGAATAATTTCTTTCTTCTCCAGCCGTCTTTGTACGTCATCAATCTGGATATTAACAATGCTGCGCAAAGTCTCAGGCGAGAGAATGTCAAATGTAATAATTTCATCAAGACGATTCAGAAACTCCGGACGGAAGTAAAGCTTCAGACTTTCTATTACTTTATCCTTAGCCTGAATATACTGCGCCACTTCACCCTTATCAATAGCAAAACCGAAATTGGACATTTTGTCGATATGTTCCGCACCGATATTGGAAGTCATGATAATGACCGTGTTGCGGAAATTGACTTTACGTCCTTTGGCGTCTGTCAGGTGGCCGGAATCAAGCACTTGCAGGAGAATGTTGAAAACCTCTTTGTGCGCCTTTTCGACTTCATCAAGCAATATTACTGAATACGGTCGGTGTCGCACGCGCTCAGTAATCGAACCACCCTCCTCGTGTCCCACATACCCAGGCGGCGAACCGATAATCTTAGAAACCGAATGTCTCTCCATAAACTCCGACATGTCGATACGCAAAAGCGCGTCCGGATCATTAAACATAAATTCCGCTACCGCTCGCGACAACTCAGTCTTACCAACACCAGTCGGCCCAAGAAATAGAAACGATCCGATAGGACGATTGGGATCAGCAATACCAGCCCGTGAACGCTTGATAGCATCAGCCACCAGCTTGATAGCGTGGTCTTGCCCCACCACCTTGGTGCGCAAGACTTCTTCCATCCGCGCCAGTTTCTTGGCCTCAGCTTCAAGCATTCTCGATACCGGTATACCAGTCCAACGCGACACCACACCGGCAATATCTTCCTCCGTCACTTCTTCTTTCAAAAGACGGCGACTGCGTTGCAGTTTCTTTAGTCGCTTCATTCTTTCATCCAAACTACGCTGCACGGACGGAATGGAATCATAACGAATCTCCGCTGCTTTAGCCAAGTCAGCCATAGCTTCCGCTGTTTCAGCCTCAACCCGCAATTCTTCCATTTCTTTCTTGAGCTTACTGATCTCACCCAAAGCGGTTTTTTCATTATTCCATTTTGTTTCCAGAGCGGAAGTGGTTTCTTTTAATTCACCGATATCCTGTTCAATCTCCTTAATCCGGTCTTTGATTTTTTTCTTATTCTCTGAAACTTCCACTTCCTTTTTCAAAGCTTCCCGCTCAATCTCCAGTCTCCTGACCTTTCTATCAGCCAACACTAGTTCCTCCGGCTTATTTTCAAGAGAAATCCTAAGTGCCGAAGCCGCTTCGTCAATCAAATCCACTGCCTTGTCTGGCAAAAAACGATCAGTGATATAACGAGAAGATAAATCCACTGCGGAAACAATCGCATCATCGGTAATTCGCACGCCGTGGAAAAGCTCGTACTTTTCCGACAAGCCGCGCAAAATAGCCACCGCGTCTTCCGGTGAAGGCTCATTGACAAACACCGGCTGAAAACGACGAGTTAGAGCTGGGTCTTTTTCAATGTGTTTTTGGTATTCTTTAAGCGTGGTCGCTCCTATCACTCTAATTTCCCCGCGCGCCAAAGCTGGCTTCAGCATGTTGGAAGCATCCATCGAGCCTTCCGCTTGTCCAGCTCCGACAATAGTGTGAAGTTCATCAATAAAAAGAATAATCGCGCCGCCGGAACCTTCCACTTCTTTCATGACGGCTTTTAGTCTTTCTTCAAATTCTCCGCGGAATTTTGTTCCCGCCACCAAAAGGCCCAAATCCAATGATAAAATTTCCTTTTCCTTAACCGACTCCGGCACATAACCAAGAACGATCTGCTGAGCCAAGCCTTCGGCAATAGCTGTCTTTCCCACGCCGGCTTCTCCAATCAAAACCGGATTATTTTTGGTGCGACGTGACAAAATCTGGATAACTCGCTGAATTTCAATATCACGCCCAATCACCGGATCGAGCTTGTTTTCCTGCGCCAACTTGGTTAGATTCCTCGTGTACTTGGTCAAAGCTCGATATTTTTTTGGAGTCTGCGCGTCAGTGATGTTGTGTTCGCGAATTTCTTTTATGGTACGCAAAACTTTTTCCTTATCAATTCCCGCTCGACGTAGAAGCTCGGTCGTTGGCCCCGGATATTCCAAGATTGAAATAAATAAGTGCTCAACACCAATATACGAATCGCCCATTTGCTCAGAAATACGCATTGTGTATTCCAGAGCCTTGGCTAATTCTGGGGTCAGATATAGCTGGTATGAAGGCGAAATAGTGGTCTGCATATCTGCCACCTCTATCGCTTCAAGCAACATGTCGGTAAAAGCAATGACGTCAACGTCCAACCTGTCCAAAATCGAGATGACCATACTCTCATCCTGCATGGATAAAGCCGTCAATAAATGAACCGGACTAACGTGATTTTGTCCACGCTCTATAGCCAGCTCGTGGGCTTTGCGAATGGCTTCTTTAGCTTTTGATGTAAAATTTTGAAAATTAGGCATAGTTCAAGTTAATTATACGATACCCGGACGGAAGTCAGAAATAGCCGTGTGTTTAACCCTCAGGAACAGTCTATATTTGGGTACCGTTTTACTATATTGCAATTAAAAAAGGTCTGAGTCAAGCACGCCGCTTTTACTCCGACTGGGAGACAATTCCTCCGATCTTAATATTATGATTATCTACAAAGCCGGCGACGGTCTCTATTACATATCTAGCTGGGGCCTTTGGCTCAAATGCTTCGGGAAAACTTTCGGGTGTGGCGTGTTTTTTTATATCAACAATTTTATAATCATCATCCACCCAAATAATGTCGATTGCGTAATTCATATCTTTCATCCAAATTGAATGAAAATCAACAGAATCAAACACGAAAAGTTTGACCACATTCTCAGGCAGATAAGGAGTGTCAGACAGACCCTGAATCCGCTCCGGCCAAGTCTTGGCTACAGAGGCCAATACCGAGACTTCCTCAATTTGCAGTGGCTTGGTATTGGGGTAAATTATTCTCCAATGATCTTCAGCGGCTTCAACTCCACCTGGTGAAATTTCTGTACCTTTATTATCACCAATAATTTGCTTGTTTGCCTGGCCGATGGCAATCTCTTCCATTCTTTCATTATGCAAGTTGGTCGAGTAAAGGAAAAGACCTCCCATCACCACCAAAACCCCAAGCAAAGCGTAAGTCGGCCAATAATTAACTTTCGACATATTTCACCCAGAAGTATACCAAATTTGAGACGGATAGTTAATCTAATCTTCATAATGATACTCAGCCTCGCCATGAGTATGAGACTCACTTAGCTCAGCAGCGATAGTTCCCATCAAGACAGCTCCCACGAGAACCAACAGCAGGTGTTTTAGGAATTGGGTTGAATTTTCCTGATGTGAATGTTTTGGCAACAAATCATGTATCACAACGTGGGCAAAGAAACCAGAACTTAAAGCTAGCAGTAAAATTTCCAGGTCGTGCGAAACCAAAACCAAGTATCCCAAAGCCACACCAATCAAGATTGTACTGGAAACGGAAAAATTAACGATTAGAGCCTTCTTGATGGAATAGCCGGCTTGCCTCAGCACAAAAAATTCCGACACTTCCTGCAAAGCTTCATGAATAATAATTGAAACCGTAGCCGCCAAACCCAGAGCCGGCGCGGCAGTGAAAGCCGTCACGATAATAACACCGTCGGCAATATTGTGAATGGAATCTCCGATTATCAATTTGCGGGCTGTTTTGTGAGGTAACGAACACTTGGCGTCGTGGTGGTGATGAGTTTCGGGTAGAAGAAAATGCAGACCCCAGGCCAGAAAATAACCGGCCACGATTAAAAATACCCCTGTCCAGATGGAAGAAACCAATTCAAATACCTCCAATCCCAAAGCTCCAGCCGTAACCAGAAAAACTCCAGCCGAAAACGACACCAGAAACGATAGTTTATTTTCCAAAAAACCACGCGCGATTTTTTGCACAAAAATCACTCCCGTTAAAGATACCAGCATCACCGCCAAAGCGGCCATCAAGACTTCAAATAACATACAAAAATTAAATACTTAAATGCAAATAATTTGCATTGTAGCAACTTTGCTGAAAAATGCAAATAATTTGCATTTATGAAATATTTATTACATAATAGCCAAGTATGCGTCTAACAAAACATCGGCAAGAGATTCTAAATAAACTGGAGAAAAGTTCAAAAGCTCTGTCGGCTCAATCTCTACACTCATCCTTGCCCCACATAAATCTGGTAACGATTTATCGCAATCTTGAAAGTTTTGTTAAAGCCGGAATGATAAAAAAACTCCATCTGAATAACCAAGAAGCTTATTATGAAAAACAAAAAACTCCCCATCACCACGCCGTCTGCAATGATTGCGAAAGAGTAATCCATTTTATCGTTAAAGACAAAGAAATTATACGAAAATTAGACTTTTCTGATTTTGTGGTTAGTGATTTGGAGATAACCGTTAGAGGAACCTGCAAAAATAAGCATCAAAAAAGCAGGAGGTAAGAATCACAAAAGGAGCGCGGCAAAAAAGGCCTTAAAAGGCCTTTTTTGCCGCGCTCCTTTTGTGATTCAAACCTAAATCAAAATTTCAATCTCAGCTTGTTCGCGCAAATCTTTGATATAGATACCAATTTTTTGCTGTTCCTTTTCATACCTGATTTGTTGCACCACTTGCTCACGAACATCTTCCAGCGGAGGCACTCCAGCCTCCACACCGCCAGTCTGAGCGTAAAAGACATTTACTTCATCTTCGGTGACTTCAATCTCATCAACGCCAATCACTAATTTTTGAATTAGGATTCCATTTTCAATATCACGACGCAAACTTTTTTCTGTAACACCAAACTCAGCCATCGTAACGACCAAGGCTTCTTCTCCTCCAACTTCATCCTTGATTTCGTTAATCTTAGCGTCCACATCTTCTTTAGACGCGTCCACACCCTTTTCCAACGCCGCTTGACGCAACAACTCAGTGTTGATTAGGGTTTCCAGAGCTTGCTCACGAAAACTCGCCAAGGCTTGCTCACTGGAATAATCGGCGCCTTGGAGTCTGGATATTTTAGCAAACTGCTCAACCTCGCTATTAAACTCGCTCTTGGCAATCATTTCACCATTTACCTTGGCGACCGGAGTCTTTGTGTTCATATTTTCAATGACACTGGAGAACAAACCGGTATTGATACGTCCGTCACGCTCAAGCACGAAAATCAATCCCAAACTAATCACAATCACCAATATAATGGTTACGATCAAAGTCCCTTTGCCTTTTGTTTTTTGGGCAGAAGGCCTGTCTCTTTTATTTTCCGCGTTTTCCACGGAAGAAGATTCCGTGTCCTCTACTCTTTTTTCCTCAACCGACACCGTCGTGTCATCTTCTCTATTTTTATCTTCCATAAAAAAATTAAAATTAACAAACGTCTATCACCGTCTAATGAGTGAACGTTGGCAACATACTATCATATTTTTTAATTTTTAAGGAGAGAGCCGGGGTGTTTCGCGCTCCAGGCAGCCAAGACTACGGCGGTCGCGGCGGCGGCATTGAGAGATTCGCAACGATCGTGAATGGGAACGGATAGCAAATCATCGCATAATTCCTTGGTTTTTTGCCTTAATCCGGAACCTTCATTGCCTAAAATAAACACGCTTGGTTTCCCAAAATCCTCCTTCGTCGTAACTGTCGTCCCTTTACCCTCCAAGCCATAGACCCAAAAGCCGCGCTTTTGCAGATCACGAGCCACGCTATTTACATTACTAATGGCAACAATCGGGATTCGGAAAGCCATTCCCGCTGATACTTTTATGACCGTTCCGGTCACGGGCGCTTGATTGTGAGGAGGGATCAAAACTCCGGCCAAACCAAAAGCGGCGGCCGAGCGAATAACTGCCCCGACATTGTGCGGGTCTTGAACCTCTCCCAGTATCAGCAACGCCGTATCAGAATCCACTTGCAGCTTATTGATAAAATCCTTATACGGAACCATCAGTTTCTCCGGCAAAATTCCAGCCACGATTCCTTGATGACTGGCTTTAGCGGAAACCCCGCGCGGTGGGTTTTTTGGATTCAGCAGCTTCACGACAATGCCGGTATTTTTTATTTGCTGCAAAAGCTTGGCCTCCGAAAAATCTTCGGCAATAAATATTTGCTTGACGATATCAGGACGCTTCCCCAAGGCTTCCGCCACGGCGTGTTTGCCAAAGATATATTCATATTCAATCTTCATGCTCACATCCTAGCATGTTTTTTTAACTTAGCTAATGTCACAAGATATTGTCTTTTAAATACGCATATTCCTTTATCATTAACTCAATGTATCACAAAAATATATTATTTCCCTAAAATATTTTTGAAAACCGTTTAAAAGCTCAAATATTCTTCCAAAAAACTTATCTCTCGTCGTAGTATAAAATGCCCTTCAAACTTACCCGGAACATCCGTCTTCATTTTTTCCAACACCACAGCCGGTGGCAACCAGAGTGTTTCTTGCCCTTCCTCTACTTCTCCTTTCTCCAGCTTAGGCAAACCAATCTCACCACGGACATCAGCGATATAACAATACGACAAATGCATAAGCTGGTATTTGTTTCTATATTCAATAACCAAACCCACCGGCCGCACAATCTCACATTCACAACCTACTTCTTCCCTGACTTCGCGCTTCAAAGCTTCTTCTGTAGACTCGCCACTTTCCACACCACCACCGGGTAGCTTGTGAAAAGTGTAGGTATTCAGATACTGAGTAGCCATATTGCCTTCAGCATTGAGCAAGATGGCTCTGGCACTTTTACGCAACCTATAGGTTTCTTCCAACTGCTCATACTCATTACTCAAACCAAGCGAGCCTTCACTAATTTCAGCTAAAAGTTTCACGCTTGTAGTTTAGCAATTAAAAATAAAATATCAAAATTTTTCATTAAGGCACAACTGCAAATTAAATCTTATACAGAAAACGACACAAAGCCATTCCCGCCACTCCGCCCAAGACAGGGCCAACCAGATACATAAAATTGAATGATCCAATCACAAACGCCACCGCCGGATTTAAAACTCCATTGGCACCAAGCAATGCCGACAGAGCAATACCCAGAAGCAAAGCGCCACCAATGACCACGCCGGATAATTGTGATGAGACTTTGCCAAATACCACGGATGCAATCCCGAAAGTCAAAATAAAAGTTCCCAAAAATTCCGCTGCTCCCGTCAAGGCTCCGGCACCGGCCGACACCACCGGCGCAACGGTCAAAGCTTGCAAAGTAGCCAACGCCACCACCGCACCCATCACCTGAGCAGTGATGTATTTGAAAGCTTCATTTGATTCGATTTTTCCAATAGCCCAAGCACCTACGGTCACGGCCGGATTTAAATGCGCGCCGGAAATTTGTCCGATTGAATAAACAAAGAAGCCCACAGTCAAAGCCGCCAATACCGCTGTTGATAATGGAAAAGCTCCAACTCCGCCCGATAAAGACAGTCCGACCACCAAGGCAAGAACACCAGTACCCAAAGCTTCTGCTAAATATTTTTTCATAATTGTTAATTGTAATTAATTTATTAAAATTATTTTCTCTCGCGACCAAAGCGCAAAGTCAAAGCCCACCACACCAGCTGGCTAATCATACCTTCGGCTGGCTTTTGCAAACCAGCAAACATCGGCTCCGCCGGTGCTTGACCAAACAAAACCGGAAAATATTGCTCTCCAGGAATATGCACTGCGTTGCGAATTGGCGCCATTTGTAATTCCACCGCTATCAGCCGCAAATGCTCCACCGCCCGCGCACCGCCGACAGAACCATAACTCACAAAAGCCACCGGCTTATTATTCCATTCTTGGTATACCCAATCCAAAGCATTTTTTAGCACACCGGAAGTACTGTGATTGTATTCGGGAGTAACCAAAATAAAAGCGTCGCCTTCAGCAATCTTTTGCGTAAAACGCGCTACGGATTTATCGGCATAGGGCTCAGTTTTCATGGACGGACTAATCGCTTCATTGAAAAATGGCAGTTCGTAATCTATCAAATCCACCAACTCGGCTTCTACCTGCTCATTCTTTCCCAATTCACTCACCACCCAAGCCGCCGCCTTATCATTAAAACGTCCCGTCCGCACACTGCCAGTAATCACCTTTATTTTTAATTTATCATTCATATCTTGACCATTTTAACATGTTTGATACTAAACCCGCAGCTCACCACGAAAACCGCGGCCGGCGTAATAAGACTGCGCGCCGTTGTGATAGACAAAAACTTGCCCATAGCGAAAATCGGCAAATAAAGCGCCACCGAGTTTTCGTACCGTCTGGGGAGTCTTGAGCCAACTGGAGGTTTTGGTGTCAAAAGTCCCCAACTTTTGCAAAGCTTTGTACTGGGCTTCCGTCAAAATCTCAATGCCCATGGCTGTCGCCAAATCAACCGCGCTGTTTTCCGGCTGGTGTTTTGGGCGCGCTTCCAAAGCCGCGCGATCATAACACAAACTATGCCGTCCTTTAGGACTCTCCGGCACACAATCAAAAAAGATATACTCGCCAGTCTTTTTATCAAAACCAACCACATCCGGCTCGCCGGCGGTTTTTTCCATTTCATTTAATGACCATAATTTGACTGGACGAGCTTCCAGCCTAGCCTTTACCCTTTCCCATTTTATACCCTCGTGACGATGAGGATTTTTCTCAAAACGATTCTGCAAGATTTTTAATATTTCCTCACTCTCCCCTGATAATAAAGATTTTTTGGTTTTAGTGGTGATATTCATAATTTCTTGATTATATCACTTCAATATCGTGTCCGAAATTAAATTATGACTTATAACCCCTACCGCAACTTCACTGCAGTGCCATACACTAGAATTTCCGCGGCGCCATTCATTACTTGTGCATTTGCATAGCGAGTACAGATTATGGCATCCGCCCCCATCGCTTCTGCTTCCGCCAGCATGCGTTCCGTTGCTTCTTCCCTGGCGGCGGTAATGGCTTTCACGTATCCACGCACTTCTCCACCGACAATGGTCGTGAGGCCAGCCAAAATATGACTGCCGATATGACGCGTTTGGATCGTCGCCCCTTTCACCAGACCAAGAGTCTGCGCTATTTCCCTACCAGCAATATGCTCGGTGGTTGTAATGAGAATGTTGGTCTTCATAGAAATATTTTATATCATATTTATAGTAAATACGCTATGAAGGTAATTTATTGTTCTGTATTATTTAAGAGAGACTCAATTGGTATAACGTCAATGCTTTACCTCTTGATAAAATTCTTGAGAACGAGTCTGCAACACTACCCTGTCTGATTCTGCTATATCCTGATATCCTATAAATCTCTGCTTTAGTACTCGCATGCTTGATTTGCATACGGCAATTTTAGCATTTTTGTGGATTTGTGTGATTTTTTTGCTATACTAAAACCATGAACTTAATACACTACTGGCACACGACACTTGATATGCCAAAATATGATGAAGCTTGGCATCGGCGTGATTTGGCTGATGAACTGGCAGAGTATCAAGAGGCGAAAGGACTGATTTCTGTCTGGAGCGAGCTTTCCGATGTGGCCTATACTTACACCAGAAGCCAGTGGTCTGGACACGAAAATATAACCTTCCCGCTTTCCCAATGGCGGCTTTACGTGGGCATTATTTATATGATTCCCAAGTATACTCTCCGGTGGAATTTCTTTAGAAAACTTGGCCATCAGTTTGACAAAAATTTAAATATAAGAGAAGTGCGTAATTCCAAGAGAGTATTCAAGTTGGCAGTGATTGCTGAAAAGTATCAGCTAGACCCTCATCAGTTTCAGACCCGAGCAGAAGAAATGCTTAAGCATACTTTTTTGTTAAAGTAATAATTGACTATTACAGATTCGTCAAATAATAACAAAATACCTAAAGTATTTCTATGTATTCCGGATACAGCTCTTTTACCAACTTCTTCCAGTTTTCGGTTGTGATAAGTAAAAAAGTTGGTTATTGTTGGTTATTTTTTCACCCAACACACAATTATTGCCTGGACGTATAAACAGGGGTACAATGAGCCAGCGTAACCTGGGCTTGTCCGCTCATAATTTTAAAATAAACCTACGTAAAAAATAATTTTATATGCTTACCGCTGAAGCTGCCCTTGCCATCTTCACGATGTTTGGTATTTCCAGTCTGGCTGTTTTTTGGGCTAAGAGATTTAGACTTCCGCATACTGTTTTTTTAGTCATTATCGGCCTTTTAATTGGTTTCATATCACAGATTTCCTATTTTGGATTTTTTAGAGAATTTACCTTTACTCCAGAATTATTATTCTTCTTGTTGTTGCCAACTCTCATTTTTGAATCAGCCTACAACATAAACATCAGAAGAATCGTTGATGATTTTGGAGCAATAATGTTGCTGGCGATATTGGGCTTGGTGGTATCCACCGTGGTTATCGCCATAGCCTTATATTTCCTTCTGGGTCTTCTGGGACTATACGTGCCATTTATTGTTACCTTGCTATTTGGTGCTTTGATTTCCGCCACCGACCCGGTAGCGGTTTTGGCTTTATTTAAAGAATTTGGCGCTCCTCGTCGCCTGTCACTAATATTTGAAGGCGAGAGCCTGTTTAATGATGCTACGGCCGTAGCTTTATTTTTCATTCTGCTGGGGGTGGCTGAGCTGGGCTTTAATGGAGTCAGTACCATTATCGACGGAACTATCACTTTCACTTCTATGTTGGTGGGCGGTGTGATTTTTGGTGTGATTATCGGTCTTATCTTCGCCAAGCTCATTGGCTACACCAGAGACAATGAAATCGCCAGCATTACCCTGACCATCGTGCTTGCTCACGTTACTTTTCTACTATCAGAAATACTTTCACATCATTTGGTTTTGGGTTCGCAACATTTACCGATTTCACCGATTATCGCTACCACTGTTGCCTCCCTACTGATGGGTAATTATGGTAGAAGCAAGATTCATCCCAAAGCCGAAGAATTTGTCGAAAAATTATGGGCGCAATTGGCTTTTCTGTCTAATTCATTGATATTTATTCTGATTGGAATTCTTGCCGTGCCAATAATGAAACTAGACTTCACCATGCTGACCATTATTATTTCCACCGTCTTGATAGTGGCTGTGGCTAGAGCTGTGTCTATTTATCCCGTGGTTGGTGCTTATAATAAAGTTGTCACCGATGAAAACAATATACCTATGTCTTGGCAACATCTTCTGTCTTGGGGATCATTGCGTGGCGCGATTGCCGTCACTATGGTGCTGCTCATACCAGATGAACTGGTCGTTGACGGTTGGAATTTGGCGATTTCACCGAAGGAATTTCTACTTTCTTTGACCATTGGTTGCATCTTCGCCACTCTCTTTATAAAAGCCACCACCATGAAGCGCTTTATGAATAAGCTGGACCTGGATTCACTAACCAAGCTTGAGGAGGTAGAGATTCAAGAAGCCAGAGCCATCATCCATCACGAGGTCAACGAAAGAATTGCCGTGTATCAAGCTCGTGGTTATATTGATACTCCCGTGGCCAACGAGCTGACGAAGTCACATCAAGAGCAATACGAAAGAGCCTGTCTAGAACTATCCTCTCCCAGTACTAAAGAATTGTCACTTAGAGTACTGCGCATGTATGCTATTGGTATCGAAAAAAAGCATCTGAAAGAACTTTATCATCACAATGAAGTTAGTGAGCTTGTCTACCGAAGATTATCCGGAAAATTGCAATTGCAATTGGAAGCGATTGAAAATGGCAACCTAGCACCCGATATGTCACTACATACCGACAAAAAAGACATCTTTGACCGCCTGGAAACATTTATCTTCAAACTAATAGGCAAAGATAACAGCCGGCAAAGTGTTGATGATTTATACATGTATTACCGAGCACAGATGATTATATCAAGAAAAGTTTTGAAAGAATTGACAGCCATAGACGCGCTTAGTGCTGAACATATTTTCTCCAAAGAAGCTCTGAATCATGTCATAAATCTTTACACTACCTTTAAAGAAAAATCACAAAAAAAGATGGAAGACACCGCTACCACTTTTGCTGACCACTATCATAAATTATCGTATGCCCTAGCCACGCATGGTGTTAGCAAAATCCAGGAAAACGTTCTCCATGAATTATACGAAAGAGAATTGATCACCCCTAAATTGTACATAACTTTATCTGAAGAAATGAGTGATAAGAAGTGACTTGCAATTATTGCTCATACGTTACATTATTATAGGTATATGAATAAAACAATATTTTTTATCGTACTGGTAGTGGCCTTTGGAGCAGTTGCATTTTTACTATCCAACAACCAAACAGTTACCGACCCCACAAGCAAAAACATTGACCTAATGGAAAACGGCAATCAGACCGAGATCGTCGCTGAGCGGGTGGAATACTTCCCCGGCGCTGAGGGTTATTTTGTCCGACCAGCTGATGATGGCCAATATCCCGGCGTAGTCGTGATCCACGAAAATCGCGGTTTGCGTCCGGAGATTCTTCAGACTGCCGAAGCACTGGCCCGCGAAGGCTACTTGGTACTGGCTGTTGATCTCTTGGGTGGAGTAGCAGAAGATCAAGCTGGAGCCAGAGAGCTGACCGCGGCATTTTCTCAAGACACCGGCACAGCCAATATGCGCGCGGCCGCCGCTTACTTGCGCGAACAAGGAGCAAGCCGCCTTGCCTCGCTTGGCTGGTGTTTTGGTGGTCGGCAATCGGTGGAGTTGGCCATTTCGGGTGAAGAGCTTGATGCGACTGTCGTGTATTATGGTGGTGGCATGGCGACCACAACCGAACGCCTAGCTACCATAAACTGGCCAGTGCTAGGAATCTTCGGCGACCAAGATCAGGCTATACCGGTAGAAACCGTCCAGGCTTTTGAAAATTCATTAAACGAACTTGAAATAGAAAACGAAATCTACATTTACCCTGGAGTCGGCCATGCCTTTGCCAATCCTTCCGGTGCCAACTACGCTCCCACGGAGACTATAGACGCATGGGAAAAGACCTTGTCATTCTTGAATCGACATTTGCGATAGAGCTTTGGTTTGGGAAAAGATTACGTTTGGTTCTTTTTACCAATATGGAAGTATATTATAACTCAATAGTCATAATTTAACCCATTGCCTGAATTTGCTATAATTGTCACACAATGCCAGCGCGTACATTCAGTCAAAAAGTTCTCAATTTTTATGACAACCTTCAACTACCAGAAACCGAAGGATTTGGAGTCGAAGTCATAAACCCTCATTCAGAATCAATCACCAAACACTGCGTAAATACTTTTTATGAGACTTTCTATAACGAGTCGTCCGATGTCAGGTACTCGTCGCTATGCTTTTTCATCTGTTCAATAACTCCAGTTCTGAAGTTGTATTCTATGGTCATGATCGGCCCGTCGTCATTGTTCAGCCTATTATTTTTTCTGTCTATGGTCGGGACATTGCGGAAGGATAATATCTCGATTTCGCCCCGTTTCATTTGGTTGATATAGGAAGTGCTCGTTCCCACGCAGTGATCCATGTACTCCGACTCTTCTTCCAGGTGCGGCATATTCAGGAGGCGCGCCACATAATACTTGCCGGACTTGGTGGTGAAAAAATTTTCCCACGGATTAAATCCCTCGCCCGTTTGTTCGGCCTTGCGTTTGCGTATCTCGGCAATCTTTATGAGCGTTTTTTCTTCGTGGACTTCAAACAGGCGATGAAGCGAACCTTTGTCGGTGCTGATAAATTTTGGAGATTCTATGATGGCGTCGTAAAGCACATTCGCATCAACGGCGTCGTTATTTTGAAAATGTCTGGCAATCTTTAGTTTGAGAACCGCCTTCTGGCGTTCGCCAAACACAAAAGGCTTTTCGTCCTCGCCTTGCGCCGCCTCCCTCTCAACCGCCTTAAGACGCTCTGCAAGCGTGTTGAAGGTGTCGTTCATGAGACGCTCTTTCCCCGCGCGTTCCTGCTCGGAAAAAGTGCCGAGCGTTTTCTGATATTCCTGATTGATCTTGGCAAGATATTTCTGTTCAAATGCTGCAATCTGCTCCCGTTCCACTTGTTCAGGCGACTTCTGGTCTACCAGTTTCTTCTCGAAAAAGTCCGCGCTCATGCCGCCCATATCATCCGTACGGATTCTTTCAAAACCATAGCGCTCCAGGATCCGATTCAGTCGAGCGTTCCAGTCGTGGAAATTCAATCCGGTATACCCTTGCGTTTTCGCATACTCCAAAAATGCTGGGATTTCCCGAAAAAGATTCTTCCCCGTTGATTTCGTTGTACCGAAATATTTTATATACGCTTCATGTGGAATGAAGTCCTCGCAAGCGATGTATCCGGAAACATCGCCATCTTCGTCAGATATGATTCGGTTAAGAGGATGGCCGTTTTCGAGCGTGCGGATAACATCCGGGACTGCAAGTTCTCTGACGATTTCCTCCACTTCTTCTATACCCAAGGTGATTTGGCGGATATCCTGCTTCTGTTCTTCCGACAAGACCAGCCGTTCGTTCGATTTTTCTTTCTCCTGAGCGTATAGGGTGCTTTTTCCATATTCTGATTTTAGCAAAAATGAGCACTTTTCGCTATACTGATTTCAGATTGGGCTCTAGATTTTTCAAAAATCAGCAAAAACTCGAGCCCATGACTCATTCTCAGGATACGTTGCAAAATATAGCGATTTTAGGAGACTCGATAGTTCTCACATGACTGCTGACAGTCAGAGTCGTACACTTGTGTGGTGAGACACCGTAAGCACATTATGTGAGTTGGTATATGGCTTCAACTAGGCGTCTAATTGTGAATGATACAAATGAGACACAAAACACCCGTTTCGGTCTATGTATCATTAAATATAGAGCGTATTATGAACTCATACAATAAGTACATCGCCGTATATTTCCAAGAAAAGACTGGCAACTTTATTTTTCTGTTTAACTGAAACTGTTTTCACTCCTTGTTGTTTTTTGCTATATAACTCGTTTATACTTTCAATAATTTCACCTTGTACTAGACGAATGAAATCACCAACCCTATCAGCATCTTTATCTATGAAATTAACTGCATTGCCATCATTTATTAGATAGACACTCTTATTATCAAGTAAAATCTCAGAAACAAACTCATCGCTTCTAATAATTGTGCAAGCACTATTATCTTCACACTTAAAACCAAACTCATCTTCTGAAGAAGTGACTGAGGCAACAAATGATCCTGATTGCAGATTCTTCAGATCATCAAGCGTTAGAGAGCGCGAACCAGTGGCAGAAAACAATATATTGATAGCTTTAATAAGTTCACCCTTTTGCATCGGGATACAGCCATCTTTCATTGCTTCAACTAATTTTAATGGGTCTGTGTCAAATACAAATGGTTTGCAATTTTGATTAAAAAGATATTTTGCAATTCCTTTGCCTAGTTTTCCATATCCCAATATACCTGTTTTTACATATCTTGGTAATACACGATATTTTCGAGTAATCATTTCTGTATAATATGCGACACTATATCCGACCAAATCATCTTCATTTTGCTTTAATTCACTTCGAGCAACAGAAAAAACAGGAATTGTAGGGCTGATATGTGTGAATAATTTTTCATATTTCTGAAGACCATTTTCGGTATCCTCGACAATGCCTAAAATTTGCGAGTTATTAGCACAAAAATCAAGGAACTCTTCCGTCGCAAAATATCCTCCAATGTCGATAATTAGACTTTTCTGATTTTTCGGAAATAGTTGTGATAATACTGTCTGACCCTTCAACTCTTCACGGGATACCTGAGCGAAGTTAAAGTCCTGGATTGCCCCACGCACCAGTTCCGATATTGAGTTTGGTTTGGGAATTATTGTTAATGATTTAACTTTATTTTTAAGCACAGATATAAAAGGGACTATGTCTGTAACGATATGTTGTACAGCAATCACACTGCAGTCACTCAAATCATATTCACTGAGCAACCGTTCAAAATAAATATAGTCACGCTTTTTGGAAACAAACATCTCAACCTTCTTGGCCACTCGTGACAAACTTTCATCTTTAATAAATATTTCTGTGATTGGCACAAAATCGTAGCCATCGATCTCCTCTTCTGAGATTAGTCCTTGATTATAATTCTTTAAGACGAAAACGTAGCGGAGATCAAAATGGAGATGTTCTGGCTCGCCCTTTTTAGGATTTTCTGGAATAACATGAATATCAATATCAATTGGTACATCGGTTCCTTTAAAAGCGGGGATGTACATTAAATCTATAAACCCGGTCTCTTCCGCCACCTCTCTTTTAGCAGTTTCATAAAAAGAAGAGTCAGTCTCATCAACATGCCCGCCGGGCTGGATAAATTTGCCGAGCTTTTTATGTTTAATTAGGAGTATTTTGGAAAGAGTTGGGTCAAGCACAATGGCACTGGCAGTGATATGTCCAAAGGTATTTTTTCTAGAAATAACAGAAGAGTTTGTGTAAAATAATTTTGATAGTTTTTCGTCTATCTCAATTGTTGGATAAACATGCAAATATTCTTTGACTATTTTATTTACATAAACACGAGTATCTTGGTCATTAGAAAACATGTTGCTTATTTTAATATAGATAATATAAATAAACAAAGCTCGAGCCCATGACTCGTTCTGAAACTACATTGCAAAATATAGCGATTTTAGGAGACTCGATAGGTCTCACTACTCTGCTGTGTCCCGCGGTCTAGAACCTTTTGCGGTGACAGGCCATAAGGATATTCTGATAAAGATTCCTATACCAAACTGATCTGTCTCGGTCTTAGACACTCTTTCTCAAATTTTCGTATAGATCAATAATATTATCTTTCTCGTTGTTTGTGGCATACTCTTTCCACGCAGATAGATTTTGTCTTGCAGTTTCAATAAGACGAGAATGATATCTCTCTACTGCCCCTGACATAAAATATCCATTGTCTCCGTTTATTCTCAACCTCAACTCCTCATCGGCAGATAAATAAATAAGGGAATGTAGGAGCCATTTTTCTTCCTCTGTTTTAGATTCGTTAAACTGCTCTTCTGTAAGCACGTGGAGAAATTCATGACAGAGACCGATAAGCTGATAATTATCGTAAAGGTCAGGATTGCCCCATTCGATTACATTGTTACCAATATAGCTACCTGTCTCAATCTCTGGATGCAAGACCAGCACGATCGCCTCTGCAGAAGTATTCAGGCGAATTATATCCTCGTATTTCTGGACATACGCGGTATTTTCATTCCATAATTTCTCCAACCGATTCTTATAGCCATCGGTTTCTGAATATCCTTTTTTGAATACTTCAGATTCAAAAATAGATTCAAATACTCTGTCTACGGTATCTTTATCTCGAATGACCGTACTACCTTGCGACCACTGATTAAACCACAGCAATCCATGCCCTACGTCAGCAGGCTCAAAGAATAAAAAGCCCGGATACGCCTCATATTTTTCTGCAAGACTTCTTTTTAGTTCAGCCCATTCCGAAGGAGCATCGGGGTTGCCGAAATATTTCAATACGTATTTATATGCAAGATGATATTTATCTACTTTGAATTCCAACTTAAGCATCTATTCAATTTTAGCTTACTTATCAACTTTCAGATAGCGAGTTACCTCCTTTCAAGGTGTCTCGGTCTCTTAATGACTGCTGGCTGTCACGGATGTGAACCTACGTGGCAAGGCACCGTAAGGGTATTATCTCATCCCTTCTACCCCTTGTGCGAGGTGTCTCGGTCTCTGGGGTGTTTTTATGAATGATACAGATGAGACACAAAACACCAGTCTCGGTCTATGTCTCATTTACGCTTCGGACGAGACTTTCGAGCTGATTTGACTTTTTCCCGACGGATTCGACGAGCTTCATCCTTGGCTTTTCGCTCCTCCTCACGCTGTGCCATCTCTTCGGGAGGAACCACACGGAGATGATCCATGATCTTGTTCCCCTTATTCCCTTTAGAGCATAGTTACATAAAAGAAAGATCCTCCGCGAAATTTTTTCGCGGAGGATCAAGTATTCAAGAGGACACGAATGCTGGGAGCATTCGCTGTCGAGCCCTCAAGGGATCAAGAACACTTCCTGGCAGCCGACAACCCGACGCCGTCGTTGCGGTTGACGCCCCAATAGCTGCCGACGTAGAGCCCGTAGGAATCGAAGCTGCCGACGTAGACACGGTCACCGTCCGAGCCGAGACTGGATGTCCTAACGTAGATGCTTTCGAAGAGTCGGACACCACGAACCTCGAAATAAGTCGTGGTGAACCAGCTCATCTCGGCGGCGTTCGGCACCTTCTCGAGTGCGGAGAGAAGCTTGCCCTGCTCGTTCCACGTCTTGCTGGTCGAGTTTTGGATGGGCGTCTTCTTGATCATGAGCCACCCGAAAGACGTCTTGTCCTCGCGGGCGAACTTCTGATCGGCATACCACCCACCCGTCTTCGAGTAGAAGTGGGCGGATTGGATCTCCCGAACGTCGAGCAGTGACATCGCCGTGGGCGGTGCGGGCATGACGGCGTAACCGTTTTCCTTGCACCACTTGAGCACGTCCAAGGGCGGCAGACTTTCGGCGAGTGCCGTGATCTGTTCGACGGTGTAAACGATGCTCGGGCGAGCCTCGGTGACTTCCTCGGGCGTAATGAAATCCGCGGCGAGGATTGACTGTGCCAGACCGTAGTCGGGCGCTTTGGCTGAGAAGCGACGGATGCCTTCTGCGAGATACACGGCGAAGCCGGGATGCTCGTTCAGGATCTGTGCGCTTTCGTCGTTGAGTCCCGCCTTGTTGTATTGGGCGCGGAACGTTTCGGTAGCTCTCTGTCCTTTCGGACTGTCTGCGGTTACCAGTGCAGACGTGTTCAATGTTTTCATCGACATCATCTCCATTTGCTGATTTACCGAGAACGCTCGGAACGACTTGCCTCAGTTTGAGACGAGCTTTCTAGGCCCTGAATGTAAGGCTCAAAAAGCTCGTCTCAACAATGATTCTCTATCAAAGAACACCCATATAGTATAGCAAATAAATGGCTATTTGTCAATGATTTTGGCGACCTGTCGACTATCGGTTATACTATGAATATCATGCTAATGTAGCTTGGATTACGGTTCAAGCTCGCGAGATATCTCACCTTGAGATATCGCCAGATTGCCAGTGGTTTATGGATCACGGCAGAGCGCGATTAAGGATAGAGAGAACTTCTTGCTCGCTTCTAGAGGAGATGCTTTGAAAGAGGCTGCTTCCGAATAAAATTCAGAGATGAGAGGATATAGACCTGCAAAGGTAGTAAGCCTCAAGTCTCGGTGACATAGACGGAAGCGGGCAATATCTCGACTCGGACGGTAACCGTGTCAACGTCGGCAACTTCGATTCCGACGGGCTCAACGTCAACGGCTATTGGGACGACAACCGCAACGACAGCGTCGGGTTGTCGGCTGCCAGGCAGTCAAACTCTATCCAAGGAAACTCCCGTCAAAAACGGGAGTTTCTGTTAACGATCCTTCGTTGACTTGATCCACCCTCCGAGCATCCTCCCTATTTCGTCAAGATTGGCTTCGATGATGATGTATTTTTTAGCATCAATCGCTTTTACATCTTTCATGAGGCGAATGCAGACTCGCAGAAAATTAAGTTTGACGCTCGTCTTCTCCAAGGTCGGCAGCTTATCTGACTTAGACTGCTGGCTTGCGAAAATTATACCTTCTAATACATCGATTAGTAGACTTTCGCATTTTTGCCAGAGCGTGTAGCGATCTTGCTTTGGAACGGATAGGCGCAGATTATAGAAATCTTTGTAGAGATCGTAGCTCTTCTTGAAAATTGGTATATCTAAATCATTCATATGAAAATTTATAAGAATTTATACTGGTCAATAATTTCTCCTCAGTCCCTATTTAGGGCTTGGGAGATATTTAAGTCCGACAAAAGGAACAAGCCTGACGTTGCCGAGTTTGAGTTGAACATCGAGCAGAATATCTTCGATCTGTATCGCGATTTGAAGAATGAAACATATCGGCATGGGCCATACAAAGGATTTTGGATACACGATCCGAAAATCAGACGGATACATAAAGCGGCTGTTCGAGATCGAGTCCTTCATCACACTACTTTTGCTGTTTTGAATAAGATATTCGAGCCGACTTTTATCGACGATTCGTATTCGTGTCGTATCAATAAAGGTACTCACAAGGGTGTGGAGAAAGTTGCCAATATGCTTCGTGCAGCGAGCAAAAATAATACTCGCCAATGCTACGCTCTGAAATGCGATGTGAGAAAATTCTTTGATTCCGTCGATCACCAAGTGCTTAAAGACATCCTTAATAGGAAAATCAAGGATCAAAAGACGATTTCTCTTCTGGAAGAAATTATTGAGAGTTACGAGAAAAGCGGAACTACGAGAGAGAGAGAGAGAGAGAGAGAGAGAGAGTAAAACGCTGTCGCTTTTTACTATAAATACCAATAAAGGGGTGCCCATCGGCAACCTGACTTCGCAGATTTTTGCCAACATTTATATGAACGAGTTTGATCAATTCGTTAAGCATGGACTTCGTGTGAAAAATTATGCGCGATACACCGACGATTTCATGATTATATCAGAAGACAAGAAGTATCTCGAAGAATTGTTGCCGAAATTGCAGGAGTTTCTGAGAGAAAAACTGAAACTCGAATTACATCCGAACAAGATATCTATTCGGAAATTCCATGAAGGTATAGATTTCCTCGGGTATGTGATATTTCCACATTACCGACTGCTACGAGCGAAAACCAAAAAGAGGGTTTTGAGGAATATACGCAAGAAAATGGCGTGCTATCAGAAAGGTCTGATTCCTGAAAATCACTTACATCAAAGCATGCAGTCTTACTTAGGTGTTTTGTCCCACACGAACACTTACGAGCTGACAGAGAATTTGAAGAACCAATATTGGTATTGGCTTAAAGAATAAAGATTTAAGTATGACTAAATAAGAGTCTAAGACACCTAAAAATACCAGTTCAAGCCCATGACTGGTTCAAATTTAAGATTGCAAAATATAGCGATTTTAAGAGTCTCGATAGCTCTCACATGACTGCTGCCCGACAAGGACTCGAACCTCGATACCATGGACCAAAACCATGTGTCCTACCATTAGACGATCGGGCAGTATTTTCTGTGCTTTTCTGCGTGTCGCCACATGCTATATGCACGGCGGCGTGCGCCCTATACCATAACATAAAACGAAAAAAAAATCAGCCCTCGCTTGTGCTCTTGCTAAAACTTTTTCTAAAATTTCACTACCGGCAAAAGGGCGCTAAAGGTGTCTGTCCACAACACTTCTTTTTCAATATCGTCAAATGTTTTTAAGTCTGTCAACAAGCTGTTTTCAAAAACGTCCGGCGAAGCAGCCAAAGCCGTCCACACCGACATCACTCCATATTTGCTGTCTTTAGCACTATCTATATAATAACGAGCGGACATGTCATTGTCTTTGGCTATTGCCTTTATGACCGGCAAAAGGTCAAGATAACGGCTGGAAATATGAACCGCCAAAACACCTTGCTCCGTTAATAACGATTTGTATAGATTTATCGCTTCTGAGGTCATCAGGTGTATGGGCATGGCATCGTCGGCGTAAGCATCCAAAATTATAAGGTCGTATTTTGTTTCTATTTCTGATTGTTCAGCTAAGTCGTTGAAGCCAAGCCTAGCATCAGAAAGATTTATCACCACCTGCGGACAGGATTTTATGTAGATAAAATTTTCTTTGGCCATTTTTATAATCTGCGGATCAATTTCAAAAAAAGTAAATTTATCAGACGGCAAACAATAAGCCAGCAGGCCGCCGCTTCCGAGACCAGCAATCGCAACATTAACAGCCTCCGGCCTCACTTCACGAGTGTAGGAAAACAACATCCCAATACCAGAAGACAGCGAGTAGTACGACACCGGCAAAATTTGCGGTTCGTCGTTTATGTAAACTTGAAAACCGTGATTTGTCATTCCATGCTTCAACAACACCATTTCTTCCCCCTCATCATTCACCCCATCACTCAACACCGCTTTATAACCAAAAAAGTTGCGCTCCTGCGTGATGACGTTGCTTTGCGTCTTCCACAAGTAGATAGAACTACTAGCCGCGATACCAACTAAAATAACGCTAGACAAAAGCCGCAACTGAAAACGGTTCGTGACGGGAATGTAATAATCAGCGGTCTGATACCACTTGTAAGTAATAAAAACAACACTGCCTACAAAAAGCAACATCAATTCAATTGGCATGACCAACAGATAAGAATTGAAAATTTTTATAACTAACGAACCCAAAATACCACCAATGGAAAGAGCCACGTAAAATATAGCTAAGTGAGAAGTGGCTGGACGCAAAGCATAAAGATTTTCATGGCACCAATGATAAATAGCAAACAACACTGCATGTATAATCAGCACCGACAGCCAAACCGCAGATATTTTCATTACCACCAAAAACATAGCCAACATCACCGTAAACATCACCAATAACTCATTAGTCCAAAACGGCAACTTAAATCTATTTTGAAAAGTAACGACAAAACTCAACAAATACAAAGCCAAAGGTCCAACCCACAAAAATGGTACCGGCGCGATAGCCGTCGTCATAAAACTAGTGCCCGCTAGCATCGCCATGACCGGCACAGCGGCAATTCCTGTCCAGACGAGAAAGTCGCGCTTGGCAGGAACAGGAATTGCCGCTGTGCCTTCCGCTGCCGCCACCGAACGCTTCTGAAAAAGAATCAATATGTACAATATAAAAAGCAAAAGCCCGACATAAGTAATAAATCCATACGTCCACCACTGCCCTTGCGCGTAGGTCGAGAAGAAACGCTCAAAGAATAAAGGGTAACTCAAAAGCCCCAAAAGCGAACCAATATTAGAAATACCATATAAAGAAAAAGGCTCCCGTCCGGAAAGTTTGCCATACCACAATTGCAAAAGCGTGCTTGAAGAAGACAAAAGCACAAACGGCAAACCGATGGTTATAATCAGAGTCTTAAATACCGCCACCGCCGGATCAGAAAGACTGAGCGTCAAATCACTGATATTTGGCGTAATGGCTGACGGCCAATTGTTGACATTTTCTTTGATGAAAACAACGGTACAGATGATAACGGCAATATGCGTAATCGCCTGATACCAAATTCGCAATCGGGAAAGCAGCTGGGCGTAGATGTAGCCACAAGCCAAAGCTACCATGAAAAACAACATGGCCGTTATCCAAACCGCCGAACTGCCGCCAAACCAAGGCAAAATATGCTTACCAATCAAGGGCTGTACCTGAAAGAGCAAAAATGAACTCAGGAAAATTGTAACGGAAAAAAGAAAGTACAGCGGGTTCATAGGCAGCTTTTACTAATGATGATTTTCGTAAGCGGCTTTTACAAAAGCGTTAAAAAGCGGATGTGGTGCCAGCGGCCTGGCCACTAATTCCGGATGAAACTGCACGCCCACAAAAAAAGGATGCGTTTCCGGGGGCAGTTCCATAATTTCCATCAAGCGTCCATCGCGAGAAGTACCCGAGAAAACAATCCCCGCGCCGTCTAGCTTAGCGATATACTCCGGATTTACCTCATAGCGATGACGATGCCTTTCGGCAATGACTTCCTTTTTATAAGCTTTATAGGCGTGTGAATTCTTTTTTAGAATTGCTTCATACTCGCCCAAGCGCATGGTGCCACCCATTTTTTTAGTCGCCAAATTTTCTTTTTGATCGGGCATGATGTCAATCACCAAATGCTCAGCCTCAGGATCAATTTCCGCCGCACTGACATTTTTTAATTTCAAAACATTACGCGCAAATTCCAAAACCGCCAATTGCATACCGTAACAAATTCCAAAATAAGGAATTTTTTGTTTGCGGACAAATTCAATCACTTTTAATTTTTCATCAATTCCAGTCTTGCCAAAACCCCCAGGCACCAAAACCCCGTCAAATTTTTTCAACTCTTTTAATTTTTTACCATCAGAAAAATCACTGGTTGATAAATAGGTAATCTTCGGTGTTAGGTTTAGCGAGTAGGCGGAATATTTGATCGCTTCCAACACCGATAAATAAACATCAGACAGCATAAAATCTCCGGACTGAAAATATTTACCGATGACGGCAATCTTCACTTCATCACTACCCTTTTTTGACTTTTCCACAAATTGCTTCCAAGCTTTCAAATCAGCTGGTTTCTTTACTGGCAGATTTATCAGCTCGCAAAGTTTTTTGGAGAAATTATCAGCTTCAAAATTAAGAGGTATTTCGTAAATATTATCGACATCAGGGGCGGAAATTACATTTTCTTTCCTGACGTTGCAAAAAGTAGCAATTTTGGTTTTGCGTTTTTCGTCGATACCGACAGGACTGCGCGCAATAATCATATCCGCAAAGACACCAGTGGCGTTTAAAGCTCTGACCGCGCTTTGGGTGGGCTTGGTTTTCATTTCACCAATACTGCCAGGGACAGGCAAATAACTCACCATCACCGTCACGACATCATTTGGAGTTTCTGTTTTCATCATTCTGATCGCTTCCAAAAAAAGAATATTTTGGTATTCGCCGACAGTTCCCCCCACCTCAACCAAAACCACATCAGCCTCAGCCACCTCTCCGGCTTTTTTTATTCTGCTAATGACTTCAAGCGGAATGTCCGGCACCACCTCAACGTTTTTTCCTTGATATTCAAGATTGCGTTCTTTTTGAATTACGGAAAGATACACGCTTCCTGTCGTCATGTAATTTATAGACGGTAAATCCTGATTTAAAAATCTTTCGTAATTGCCCATGTCCTGGTCGGTTTCCAGGCCGTCCTTAAGCACAAAAACTTCACCGTGTTCGGTTGGATTCATTGTGCCGGCATCGACATTGATGTACGGGTCAATCTTCATCGCCGTCACGGACAATCCCCGAGCTTTCAGCAAAACCGCGACTGAAGAAGAGGTGATACCTTTACCAACACCACTCATCACTCCACCCACAATAAAGATATACTTGGTGGCTGTTTTTGAGCCGTTCTTTTTTCTATTTCCTACCCCAGCCATAGATTTAAACTCGAAGATAACGCGCTATCGCCAAGATACTAGACAGCAGCCCGAGGACAATACCAATTCCCACCAGCGTCAAGAATATGCTGCCGAAATTATTTATAAAGTATGTAAGCAAATTAAAACCATCAAAAAATTCTTCGGCTCGCGGCCCCAGCCAAGCCACCAAAGGATACAGAATCAAGATAGCAAACACCCCCGCTACTAGCCCATACATCAGACCTTGCACCATGAAAGGGCCGCGAATAAACATATTGGAAGCTCCCACCAAACGCATAATTGATATTTCTTCCCGTGCTGTATAAATCGCCAAGCGAATGGTATTGAAAGTAATTAAAACTGCCACGATTATTAAGGCTATCATGATAGCGAAACTGGCTTTTTCCACAGTATCAATAATCGCCGTTAACGTATCTATAGACTCCTTGTTGTCATTATAATTTATTTTGCTGATGACTTGTGACTGGACAGAAGTCGCCGCTCTTTTTTCTTCCAAAAATCTGGAAATGCCTTCGTACTGTGAAATTTCCTTAGCTTGAATAGCGATATCTGCCTCCAGAGGATTTTCGTCCAGTTCGGCGAGAGCTTGTAATGAAATTTCATCATTTCGGTTTTTCTCACGATACTTTATCAGGGCCTCTTCGCGAGAGGTGTAGACAACGGAAGAAACTTCCGGCAGAGCTTCTATCTCGGCTTTGATAGCGTTGATTTCATCTTGAGTGGCCGTGGTTTCAAAATAAACATTGATGTCAACCTTGCTTTGTATGGTTTGGAGTGAAGTGACTAGCAATTGGTCGATAAACATTGTTGAGCCAATCACAAACAAAGTGACGGTAATAACAAATATCGAAGCCAACGAAACATAAGCACTACGCCAAAAACCGACAAACCCCGCTCTTGTGATCCTACGAATTGCTGTCAACATAAAGAACTATTATAGAACATATTTACCATTAACATCATCCCGTACAATCCGACCTTCGTCCATGGTGATTACCCGACGACCAAGCTCATCTATTACGCCTTTGTTGTGCGTGGTCATGATGACTGTTGTGCCTAGGTCGTTAATTTTTCGTAAAATCTGCACCACTTCGTAAGTAGCGATCGGGTCGAGATTGCCGGTTGGTTCATCAGCGACGATAATATCAGGCTGATTGACAATTGCTCTGGCAATCGCCACTCGCTGTTTTTCGCCACCGGAAAGCTCGCTGGGAAAATTCCAAGCCTTGGCATCCAAATCCACCAAAGACAAAGCTTGCGGTACATTTTCGGCGATTTCTTCATCAGTACGGCCATTGGCTTCCATGGCAAAAGCGATATTTTCGTAGGCGGTTTTGTTGGCTAGAAGTTTGAAGTCTTGAAAAACGGTGCCGATTTTGCGACGGTAATGCGGCAACTTTGTACGCGGAATACGATGCACATCTACAGATTCAAAAAATACCTGTCCTTGGCTGGGCTTATCTTCGGCGATAATCATTTTTAGAAGCGTGGTTTTACCGGCTCCCGAATGACCGACTATTGAGACAAATTCCTTGGGCGCAACTTGAAAGGTTATCTCTTGCAAAGCAGTCGAGCGACCGTCGTCGTAGAGTTTATAAACATTATCAAAGTAAATCATAAGCAATATTATATCACACTACCGACTGATGTTCGATTTAATTATAAACGGTTCAATATCTCCTTTAAGCACGCGCTCAATATCCCTCACCTCCACGCCCGTGCGGTGGTCTTTTACTAATTGATAAGGATGAAGGACGTAGGAACGAATCTGGCTACCCCATTCTATTTTTACGCTTTTCTCCACCGACAAACCCTGCAATTCTCTTTCTCTTTGCGCTTCGTAAAAAGCAAATAATTTTCCGGCCAAGAGAGTCAATCCCCGTTCACGATTTTGCTGCTGCGAACGCTCCGACGAAATATTAACGGAGATGCCGGTAGGCTTGTGGACAATCCGAACAGCGGTTTCTCTTTTGTTTACGTTTTGTCCGCCCGCGCCTCCGGCGCGGGCAAAGCTCACCTCAATTTCATCCTCTTTCAACTCCACGGTACTGGTGTCATCAATCCGCGGCGACACCTCGACCAACACAAAAGAAGTTTGTCTCTTGCCATTGCTATTGAAGGGAGAAATCCTAACCAAACGATGCACCCCCGACTCCTGCCGCAAAATCCCATAAGCTTCCTTTCCTTGAATCTCCAGCGTGATGTTGCGGTAACCGTTGTGGTCGTTGGTGTTGCTGTCGATTACAATTATTTCCCAATTTTTTAGCGCGCAAAATCCCTGATACATTTCCACCAACATCCGCGCAAAATCTTCAGCATCATCACCGCCCGCGCCAGCTACTATTGTTACAACGGCGTTATTTTTATCGTACTTGCCTTTTCCCTGTGCCGCATCTTTTAGTTCTTGCAATTCTTTAATCATCGCCTGAGCGGTCTTGGGATCATTCCAAAATGTCGACTGAAGCATAGCTTTTTCAATCTCATCAATCCGCGCTCGTGAATCTGACATATCCAACGAGTATAACAAAAAACTACACAACTATAAACAAAACCACTCAATCAACAAAAATCCCTACACGAATTACTGTGTAGGGTATAAGCGGAAAAATCATATTAACCTCGGATATTATCCACCATATCCAAGGTATCGGCCTCGTCAATAAGTAGGTCTACCTCATGACCAATATCGGCCAGTTCCCTTTCTATTTCCGACAAATTCTCGTCGGAAATACTGGGGACTTGAGAAAGTTTTTCTAAAAGAATAATTCTTTTGAAAATAGTCTTATCTTCCCCGGAAGTCCCCCGGATCACCCTTCCGAGACGACTTTTTTCACCAAAGATTCTCATTTTCCTGACAAATATTATCGTCTCCCAAATAATAGCGGCTACGGCAACCGATATTATTGTTAAGAAAAAAGCCACCTTACTTAACCCTAAAAACAAACTAGGGATGAGGGCGACCACAAAAAATAAGGTCCATTTAGTTCTAGTATTCATTTTTCTTCTCCTTTTAAAATGAATTTTTTCAAAAAACTGCTAATCTCAATAGTGGCAGTTTTTTAGAAACAAGTCAACACCAATTCTTTTTTTGGAGCCAATGTCCGGGATCGAACCGGAGACCTCGTCCTTACCATGGACGCGCTCTACCTACTGAGCTACATTGGCAAAAACCGCCAACGCCTTATCCTACCAAAAAACTACCTAAACGCAAAATAAATGTTTCAAACTTGTTTTTTAGAACTCTTCCCCTTTATCGCTGACAGCTTACGGGCACACCGCAAGCCGAGTAAAGCAAAGTTTTGGTAAAGAAAAACATCCCGCTCATAGGGATGTTTTTCTTTACCAACTGCGCGGTAGACGGGACTCGAACCCGCAACCTCCCGCGTGACAGGCGGGTGCTCTAACCAGTTGAGCTACCACCGCAGTAGACAAACCTTGTAAGGACTCGCTTTTTTAGCAGGCCAAGTTTGTGCTGTGCATTATACATGATTTTATATATTTTCAAAGGGGGTTTTGGTGTCGATGGGAGGGAACGATCCTCCGACCTTAGCTTTATGAGTGCTACGCTCTAACCAACTGAGCTACATCGACAGTAAGGAAAGGTTACTACATTTCGACATTTTTTTCAATTTTAATTGAGGTGGGAGTTTTAAGTCTGATTGGGGAGTAGGGGGGGGGGGCGCCTTCGGCGCCCCCCTACTCACATCACCTCGGACAAAGCCGCGCCTCCGCTTTAGCAATATCCTCCACTCGCCCAATCGGCAACCACAAATCTTGCGGTACCACCACGACCGAATGTTCCCGCGCGAATTGGGTAATCATATCCGTTATGTAGATTTCCCCACTAGCCGACCGTTCCGCCGTATAGGAAAAAATATCCATATCCATGACCATGCCGCCAATATTGATGAGATTGGAAAGCGGTACTACCGGCTTTTCTTCAATGGCTTTTAGAGTGCCATCGGGATTTATTATCAACACCCCAAAATTTTGCGGTTCATCCGACCAAGCCGACAAAATAGCGTAAGGATGCGAAACGACCGTTGCCAAAGCCTCATGGCCATGAATATCGTCAGCGTACATAAAAAGAAACCGCCCCCGCAAATACGGTCGCGCGCAAAGCAAAGCCTCCCCCGTACCACCGGCCGCGTTTTCCTGCCGCACATATCGCACCCGCCTCCCGCCAAATTCCTCACCACAATATTCTCTTATCTGTTCCTCCAGATAATTAACCACCAAAATAATCTCATCCACCACGTCCGGCAAGGCCGCCACAATGTACTGAAGCAAGGTTCGACCACAGACTTTTATCAGAGGCTTGGGCGTATCCTCAGTCAAAGGCCGCAGACGCGTCCCCTTACCCGCGGCCAAAATTACACATTGCATAAAAATCTAAGGTAAATGAAGACGAATTTTTTGCTCGGCTCTTTCTATGTCTTCAGGATAACCGATAGCCAACCACAAATTTTCCTCCACCACCGCAATCGGATACTGCTCTTTGTAGCGCATAATAATTTCCGGCATGAAGTATTCGCCGTTTATGGGTGACTCCGGTGGAAAATTGAAAATGTTTTGATCCAAGACCATCGGGCCGGTAGCCACCAGATTGGAAGACGGTGAAGACGGTTTTTCGATCATTTCCGCAATAGTGCCATCCGGATTGCGTACCACCACCCCAAAACGCTCCGGCGTATCACTAGTAGTGGCCAAAATCGAGCGACTATAAGACACCGCGCGCGCCAAATCGTCACGACCGTGAATGTCATCAGCAAACATAAAAAGAAATCGACCTTTCACCAAATCTTTGGCCAGCCACAGAGCTTTGGCCGGGCCATTGATTTCGGTCTGTTCGATATAAGTCACCGGCCGGCCATGAAAATGGTCACCACAATAATCTTTTATCGCCTCTCCCTTATAACCAACCACAATAATCAGCTCCTTAACCGCGCTCGGCAAAGCCTCAACAATATGATCGAGTAAAGTCTTATTATTAACTGTTACCAAAGGTTTGGGGATTGTTTCCGTAAGCGGCATCAGTCTTGTCCCCTTGCCGGCCGCCAAAATCACGCATTGCATATTCCTAATGAATATAAACCTTTGGTCAAAAATAGCAAGTCTGGGGTGTGTCTATTACAGCGACTTAGGCCTAGAAATACAAAATCTTTTAACAAACACAAACTCAAACTCACTTCCTACACAACAGCCCATCTCAATTGTTGCGGAGCCCGGAATCGAACCGGGGTCTGGAGGTTATGAGCCTCCCGAGGTACCTCTCCTCTACCCCGCTGTATTTATAATTTATAAATAATTTATATTATGAAATTTATCTAAATGAGTTGCTTTTAGATACACTTCCAATCCCCTAATAGTACATCATTTTTTGCATTAGCGCAAATCAACTAATGCCCAATTCCGCAAATACTCGCTTGTATTGCTTGATAGTATCTTCAGCCAAACGGCGCGTAAGGACGAAGTCGGCGCTGCCGTGAGCGATTTGGTTGCGCACTTTATGTGCCTGCCAGGCATCATCGAGGTAAACCAATTGCGAAGGACCAACGCTACGCAAGCGTTCACCCAGCGAAACACCGCCAAAACCGGCCTTTTTTAGAGCCTCGTCCAAAACTATATCCGCTTCAATAATGGCCAGCTTCCAGTCGTTGGGACTGTCGGAAACTATGTGTTTTTCTATGTCGTTAAGACGATTGTTTTTGGGGCCGCTTCGGAATTTTTCGTCGTAGATGCGTTCACGGTTTTTTATAATCTCTTTTTGCAAGTTGGTTAACTGTCTTTTTTGGCTTGAAGCGTAAGTAAAAAGAAGAAGCATACCCACGACAAAAAGAAACGCCAGCAAGACATAGACCATCCAGATAGTATTGAGAAAACCCAGCACTTTCCCTAAGATAAGATTATCGCCCACAAAATTAGACAAAGGTGAAAAGACATCAAAGCCCACAGGACTTAAGCCGGTGTTTTCAGCGGTGGTGGTTGTGTTGTTGAATGGCTCCATGCGTGACCAATTTTATAGACGCTCATCGTACAGTCTTTTACCAATATCAAACAGACGCGCGTCCCCACCATGTGGTGCTATATATTGTACCCCAACCGGCAACAACATACCCTCCCTTTCAACTGCTTCCATGGGGAATGAAATAGCGGGCACGCCTGCCAGATTGACCGGTACGGTAAAAATATCTTCACGGTACATGGCTAGGGGATTTGATTTTTCACCAAATTTAAAAGCCGGCGCTGGCGTGGTGGGAGTGACAATAGCATCCACTTGCTTGAAGACATTGCTTAGCTCAAGACGCATTTTGCTTCTCACCAATTCCGCCTTGCTATAATAAGCGTCGTAATAACCAGAAGACAAAACATAAGTACCAAGCAAAATCCGCCGCTTGACCTCATTACCAAAGCCTTTAGCTCGGCTCTTTTGGTAGACATCAAGCAGGTTGTCGCCATCTACGGACAGGCCGTATCTGATGCCGTCAAAACGAGCCAGATTGGAGGAAACTTCTGCCGGCATGACTATGTAGTAGGCGGCGAGGCCTTTTTCAAATAAAGGTAATTCTATCTCCACAATTTTGTGCCCAAAAGATTTTAAAACCTCCAAGTGATTATTGAAATTTTCCAAAACGTCACTGTCGATTCCATCAGCTAGCAAATGCCGCGGTACGCCAAAAGTATAACTTTTTTTATTTGGTATCTCACCGTAGGTATCAGGAGCGATAGTGGTTGCGTCTTTGGGATCAAGGCCGGACATAACGGTATGCAGTAGCTCTGCGTCGGCTACGGTGTTGGTCAGAGGGCCGGCCTGATCGAGCGACGAACCCATGGCAATCAGCCCATAGCGAGATACGGCTCCGTAGGTAGGCTTGAATCCGACCAAACCACAATAACTGGCTGGCTGGCGAATCGAGCCGCCAGTGTCCGTGCCAATCGCCGCCGGCACGACTCCCAGAGCGACCGCCGCCGCCGAGCCGCCGGAAGAACCACCCGGAACTCGTCTTTTATCAATCGGGTTTTTGGTTGTTCCAAAAAAAGAACTTTCGGTGGAGCTACCCATGGCAAACTCGTCCATATTGGTCGCTCCGACAATGATAGCGCCGGCGGCTTTGAGTCTGGAAATAATCGTAGCGTCATAAACAGCCGTGTATGACTCCAGCATTTTTGAACCGGCGGTGGCTTTTTTACCTTTTATTAGAATATTATTTTTTATCGCCAAAGGCACTCCCAGCAAAGGCGGTGCTTTTTCGCCTTCTTTTTCAAATTTCTCAGTGGCGGCTATCGCCTCTGTTTTAACATTATCATAAACCGCTAAGAAAGAATTTATCTCCTTGTCTTTCTCATGAATATCAAGCAGGGTTTGGTCAATCAACTTTTCCGGTGTCAAAGTGCCAGCTAGAAATTTTTTTCGTAATTCAGTAATGGTAAGCATAATTCTTATTCGGTATCAGTTTTTAATATTTTCTTCACCTCCAAAAAACGGCCGCGTCGGTGGGGCATTTCGTTTAAAATATCTTCGGTATAGCTGTCGGGTAAATTGGTGGCCACATCATCACGAAAAACGTTGTGCCTAATACCAACCGCCGGTGACGCCAATTTATCCTGATCTTCATCGACAATACTTTGGATTGTTCCCACGTATTCCAAAATATCGGATATTTCCACAGCAAACGCCGCCTGCTCTTTTTCTGACAGCTCAATTCTGGCCAAACTACTTAAGTGAATTATGTCTTCTTTGTTCATATTCGCATAATAGCATTTTAAAATTAATCATGCCACGAGGGAAAGAAACTCCGCTTCCGACAGGATTTTTACCCCCAGCTTTTCCGCTTGCTTGGCTTTGCTGCCGGCTTCTACTCCCACCACGACGTAATCGGTTTTTTTGGAGACCGAACTCGAAACCGTCCCGCCCAATTTCCTAACCAAAGCTTGCGCATCGTCGCGGGTGAATTTGGTCAAAGTGCCGGTAAAAACAAAGGATTTATTTTGCAGGAGATTACTAACAGAAACTTTATCATTGGTAATTTCTAGGTGTGGCAATAATTTTTTTAGCAAAATCTGCTCTTTGGAATCGGCTTGCCAAGCGACTATTTTTTTGGCAATCACTTCACCGATACCGTCTATCGCCACCAAATCTTCATATTGAGCTTGCAAAAACAAATCAATCGTCGAGAAATTTTTTGCTAGCAGATACGCGGTCTCCTCACCGACATGCTCAACGGAAAGACCAATCAAAAGCCGAGCCAGAGAAACCGTTTTGGCTTTTTGAATGGCTGCAAAAGCGTTTTGGGCGGCTTTTTCTTTAAAACCATCGAGAGTTAAAAATTGCTCGACAGTCAAGGTAAACAAATCGGCCACATCACTGATGAGGTTTTTCTCAAGTAAAGCGTCAATGATGCGTGGGCCGACGCCGTCGATATTAAAAGCGTTTTTTGAGACAAAATAATACAGGCGTTGACGATGCAGAAAGTCTGAATCGAGAAATACGCAACGATAAGCCGAAGTGCCGGCGATACGCTCAATCGAACCATCGCCGCCGCAACCAAACACTTTTTTGGGAAAATTATACTTTCGGCTGTTTTTAGGTCTGAGAGGCTTTAAGACCATGACCACTTCAGGTATAACGTCGCCGGCTTTGCGAACGATGACAGTGTCTCCCACCCTTACATCCAAGCGTTTTATCTGATCTTCATTATGCAAAGTGGCTCTGGCCACAGTCGAGCCATCTATCAGCACCGGCCGCAAATGCGCCACCGGCGTGACCACTCCGGTTCTTCCGACTTGTAACTCTATATTTTCAATCACGGTCGTGGTCTCCACGGCCGGAAATTTGTAGGCTACGCCAAACCTGGGCGACTTGGCGGTGTAGCCGGCGGTTTCTTGTATTTTTATAGCATTAACTTTCAGCACGATTCCGTCCACTCCATAATTGAGAGTATGGTGATTATTTTTCCATTCCTGATAATATTGCTCCACTTCCGGCAAAGACCGGCAAAGCTGGGGATGGGGATTGACCGGTAGCTTTAGTTTTTTTAGAAGTTGTAATTCTTCCCACTGGGTTTGAGGGGCGGGAAGCTTTGCTTCCCGCCCCTCAAACCGATCCACATCATACACAAACAACGACAAATTCCTCTGCCTAGCCACCTCCGGATCAAGTTGCCTAAGCGAACCAGCCGCGGCGTTGCGCGGATTAGCCAAAATATTTTTTCCTAACTTCTTTTGCGTGTCATTTATTTTTTCAAATTCAGCCTGCCCCAGCCACACCTCGCCGGCACAAATCAAGTCGATCGGATATTTAAGCCGCGAAGGCAGGCTTTTAATCGTCCGCGCGCTGTGGGTGACATCTTCCCCTACTTCACCATCGCCTCGTGTCAAAGCCCGAAAAAACTCCCCCTTTCTGTATTCAATCACCAGCTTCAAGCCGTCGATCTTGTGCTCGGTCACGTAGTCGATATTATCCACCACCAATCCCTGCTTACTTATATATCTACGCAAACGCTCCTCCCAAGCGGTCAATTCCGCAAAATCAAAAACATTATCAAAAGACCATTGCGGCACAGCGTGCCTAACCTTGGCAAAAGCGTTGCTGACATCCCCACCCACCCTCTCTGTAACCGTGCTTTTTTTACCCTCAATTTTTTGCTCCAACACCGCCAATTCCACCAATAAAGCATCATAAGCCTGATCGGATATTTCAGGATTATCCTCGGTATGATATTTTTCTTGGTGATACGCCACCAAGCTACGCAGTTCTTTCAAATACTGACGGCTATCGGAATTTTTTTTCATAATTAGGATTCTAGCAAAACTTCACGCTGAATAGTACCGGCACTTCCAATACTGCCACAGGATTTATTGTATCCTTGGACAGAAATAATCGTACATCGTCCGCCAGGCTCGCAGGTTTTTGTCGACCCACCAGAATAGCCTGGTAAAATTGTCTGCATGTTGCCTATCTCAACCCCAGACGAATTGTTGTCGGAATTAAGCAAGACCATAGCCACCCTTGAGCAACGCTCGGCTCCAACACCACCCCAACTAAACTCAAAATCATAACGGTGAGCGTCACCTTCCAAGACTGCTACAGGGTCTGAGCTTTTCATAATATTATCACCAAAACATTCAAAAATTACAGTATTCCCATCCTCCAACTCTTGAAATTCCTTCAACCGCCAGTACTGCGCGCATTCCAGTCCGGCATTGGCGGCATGAAAAGCGATTTCAGAATCTTTGGAATTGGTCGATAAGCTGAGCTGCTTGATGGTGAGATCTAAAATGGTCAAACCAACCGACACCACCACCCCCACCACAATGAGCGATATAAGTAAGGCAAAACCTGATGTTTGTTGATTTTTAGTTGTTATCATAGGTATTAAATAAATAGGTTTCTATCTCAACTCTTTGCTCGGCTATCAGGGAGCCGGTGCGCCAAGTCACAACTGAACGTACCATAACTTCTCTTTCCTCAGCGCCAGAAGGAATGGAAAAATACACCCGACGCGTGAACGGAGTGGGGGTATTGCCAGCGGCAGTGTGAGTAAACCAAGACCTCTCACTATTATTAGGACGTTGACGCAAGAGACAAGGAGAGTTCACCCCACTACAAGAGACTGGTGTTTTCAACTTTCCGTTATTAACATTAGAATCCCACTCCAAACCGCAACCAGAGGAGCCAAAACAAGCTGAATAAATTCCACCGGAATTTTGTTTAAATTTGGACCAAGGATCATCAAAGCCAACTGGATTGTGAATATTTTGCAACTGTAATTCATTTCTGGCTTTCTGCGCCAACTCAATACCCTCCTGTGCCAGAAAAAAGGCTTGTATTTGCTCAGTGGCAAAGGTGGAACTTTTGGCGGTTTTGGAAGATATAGCCATCGGTACCGTAATCACAATCAGTAAGATAGAAATCGCCACCAAAGTTTCAACCAAAGAAAAACCGTTTTGTTTGTGATGAAAATGTATCATATATCCAAAATTCTTTGCGTTACCGTTGTCTGCATATTATAAACCTTACCAGTTGGATTGTCTTTTTCTTTGGCCCTTAGGTGAATAGTGATGGTTGGCTGCTCCACATCTATATCAGCAGTATCCAGAGACTCACTGCCGGTAACAAAAAACTGCGCGTCTGTTATCTCCAAGCCAGAGGACACAATAGATTGAGGTGTATTATCCCCAATTCGTCTAAATAATTTGTTGGTGTCAGTATCGTAAAAATACAAAATACGCGAAGATCCGGAAGAACCAGTGATACTATCTCCTCCTTCAAAAAAAGACACGCCTTGAAACCGGAAACTTGAGGTATTCCCACTGGCACAATCGCGGGTGTCTTTATCTAAATTTTCATGTTCGTTACTACTACCATAAAAAACACCCCCTGAGCTGGCGCTGTCACAATAATAATAATACCCCGTTCTCATTTCCCTGGTCATGCTGTCCATCGCGAAAGCCAAGGTGGTCATGATGCTTTGTTCGGCTTGAAGCTGTCTGTTGGTAGCGATAACCGCTAGCAAAGCTCCCACCGCGATAGTCACCACCACCGCGAACACTCCCAAAGACACGATCATTTCAATCAAAGAGAAGCCGGATTGTCTTTTTTTTATAAACATACAACAATTTTATTTTACCGAAATTTGACCAGTACGAGTAATTTCAACTGTGCGTTTGTCAGCCGCCGCTCCTCGCAGACAAATATCTATTTCCGCAGCTACTGTATCAGTATCCCAAGCGCCTGATGACTCATGGAAAAGCGCGTCGAAATTTGGTCTTTCAAAAGTTATCGACATGGCATCAGGTGTGTATTTAACATCACCGTTTCCATCTACACCTCTAATATCGCAAATTTCAAAACGCGGATCTAAAACCCCTTGCCGACCAAATTCTTCACCCGAGTTAAAATAATTATTACCGTTTATATCTCTAAACAGAGAGTATTTTTGGTTGGCTCCTGACTTAGAAAAATGAAGGCCGTAAACATTGCGGAAATCTGTCGATTCACCAATTGCTCCCACCGCGAAAAGCTGTATCTCCCGAGCTTGAAAAGCTACTTCGTAAGCCTGGCTTTGTAGCAAGACCGCGCTGTTGAAAGCGCTGTGCCTAGCCAAAATAACGCTCATCACAATCACCAAAATACTGATGCTCACCAAAAGCTCCACCAAACCAAAACCGCTGTTTTTTAAATGGCGACCAATCCGCACGTAGTGATAATTATTTTGGAACATAGCTTACTAATTTGATGACATCAATCGCAAAGAAAAAAACCGTGAGAAAACCAAGAATCAGAAAGGGCGCAAATGGCACCGCACTCTTAATTGTAAGCTCTGTTGGCAAGAAACGTAAGCGTGGTTGTCCACGTTTTTTCAATGACTGCAAACCAAGAAGAGCCAGCCCCGCCACGGCTCCAATCCAAAATGACCACACCAAAAGTGAAAACACCCAAGCCTGACCAACAAAAATCCCCAGCGGAAAAACCAACTTCACATCGCCAAAGCCAATCCACCGCCCATCTGATATTCGCCACAGTAAAAAAAGAAACAACGCGCCAAAAAAAGCGGATCCTAAATTCCAAAAGAAAGTGGAAATTTCCAAACCCAGCCAAAGCAAATAAAATTGTTGCCCCATAGCCAAAACCAAAAGCGCAAAAACTAATTTATCGGGAATAATGAGGTGATACAAATCATAAACCGCGATCACCACCAAAACCGCCACAACCGCCCAGAAAAGAAAAATCAAAAACAAATCAGCCAAACACCAAGCCACCCCAACAAACAAAAGCCCCGTCAATAGCTCCACCAAAAAATAACGAACCGGGATAATCGCGCCACAGCTCCGGCATCGTCCTCTCAAAACCAAATAAGACAGGAGTGGAATCAGCTCATAGGCCTTTAGCTTGGCATTGCAAGACAAGCAATGCGAACTACCATTTAGTGATTTGCCGGTATGCAAACGATAAATAAAAACATTGAGAAAACTGCCAATAATCACGCCGAAAATAAAAGTAAAAAAAACCATCAAGCCGACAGGTAAATCAGAAAATATTTGTAACATGACACACTAGTATAACACTGCATCAATGTTCAGTCGTGGTTTTACCCTTATCGAACTTCTTGTTGTAATCGCTATTATTGGTATTTTGGCGTTTGCTGGGCCGGTGATACATGTAGCATTGTCGCTGGTACGGATGTTCTTTGTAACTAATTTATAATTTAACCCTAAAAACAAAAAACCGCCGAGGCGGTTTTTTTGTTTTAATAATAAGTATTATTATGGACAAACAGTAGCATCTGCACCCTTGCTGGCAGATCTTTCTCCTGAAACTCCTGTGCTATCAACACAGAAATAGTTACCATTTCTTAACTGTATTTCAGCAGCATACTCTGTAGCAGCAGAATCACAATCCGCAGTGTTTCCTGTCTGTGCGCCAGCAGCTGTCAGAAGTCCCGCGACCTTGGTATCTGCACAAACGCCGGTATAAACAAAGTTTGTATTGTTATAAAAGATTTCGGCTTGACTGCGAAGATTATTCATAGACGTTTTTGCTGACGCGTCTGAGCCACTGTCTCGAGCATCATTCAAAGAAGCCAGCACTACAGCCGCCAAAATACCAATAATAGCGATTACAACAAGAAGTTCGATAAGGGTAAAACCACGACTGAACATTGATTTTTTCATAGATTTTGTTAAATGAATTATTAAATTAATTAATACCTGTACTTAATGATTCAGATATCAGCTGTGTACCTGAATGAATTAGGGTAAGGTTGGCCTACGCTTTGCGTTGAGCTCACCTTTCATTATACAAACTTTATCAACTTAATAATTCGGCTTTTGTGGATAAAGAATGGGCTGATTATTCGGCCGTCTGATTAAAACGCATTAGTCAATCCATAAATCGGCATCAGTACTGAAGCCAGAAGTACGCCCACGCCAAGACCAAGAAGCACTATCATTAGAGGTTCGATTAGTCCGATGAGGGTATCGACAGCGTTGTTTACCTCACGACGATAGAAGTTGGCCAGAGTTTGCAGAATTTCCGACAAGCTACCTGTCTCCTCACCCACCTTTACCATCTGGGTCAAAACTCCGGGGATTTCTGGATACTCGGAAATAGCGTCGCCGAAAGAGCGCCCACTTTTGACTTCAAAAAGCGCTTCTTCGATAATTTCACGGTAGACCATGTTGTCTACCACATCGGAAGTCACTTCGAGCGCCTGCACCATGGAGATACCGCGCTCTAGCATAGTGGCGAGGTTGTCGCATATCCTGGTTAGGAGAAGTTTGCGTTGCAGGTCTCCCAAAATAGGGACGGAAATAAGAAACTCATCGAAAGTTCTTCTGCCAACATCAGTGTGAATAAACCGCCACAAAAATACCCCACCCACTGCAAGCGCGATCAAAATTATGCCGATATAATCAACCATAAAATCAGAAATCCCGATGACGATTTTGGTGTAAATAGGCAACTCCTGTCCGGAAGCGGTCAAAATATCGGCAATCTTTGGGATTACCATGGTGAGCATAAGGCTCATTACCGCGATAAAAATTCCCACAACGAAAATCGGGTAGACCAGAGCGTTGCGAGTCTTGGAGATAATCTCGTAAGAACGATCCAGGTAATCCGCCAAATAATCGAAAGATTTTTCCAGTGATCCAGATTCTTCACCTGAGCGCACTAGGTTTATGTAAAAACTGGAAAAAATTTGCGGGTGCGCTGACATGGCCTTGGAGATGGAATTTCCACCCTGCAAATCCTCCACGATATTATTCATGACTGACTTTAGTTGAGGATTTTCTATTTCTACCGATAGTAGCCGGAAGATACGCAGTGGCGACACATGGGCTTGAAAAAGAGTAGCTATCTGCCTGGATAAAATAACAATTTCTTTGTTGGAGACAGAATTAAAAAGGTTAAATTGAACATTAACCAAGCTCTTCAGGCCACTGCTTTGCTCCACCGGATCAATTGAAACCACGGTGTAACCACGTTTTTGAATAGCCGTGATAGCGGCGTCAATCGTAATCGCTTCTACCGTTCCCTCACGTTGAACATTGGTATTATCGACAGCTACGTAGTTGAAAAGCATATTGTTAAATTTATATTAGTCTCTCCAAACCTTTAGGGTTGGTTGAATAAGTAAAAGCATTCTCGACCGTGATGTCACCGTTTTGAACCAATCGAGCCAAGGAACGGTTCATGTCGATCATTCCCTGCTCCAAACCAGTCTCAATCACTGACGGAATTTCGTGAATGCGATTTTCGCGGATGAGATTGGCGACAGCGGTGTTGTTTATCAATAATTCATAAGCCGGCACCAAGCCGCCAGCTATATGCGGAATCAAACGCTGTGAGAAAATTGCAATCAAAGAACCCGACAACTGAACGCGAATTTGGGACTGCTGATCTCCGGGGAAGGAGTCGATAATACGGTTGATGGTCTGAGCGGCATCGTTGGTGTGGAGGGTTGAGTACACCAGGTGGCCGGTCTCGGCGGCCGTCACGGCGGTGGCGATGGTATCGGCGTTTCGCATTTCCCCCACCAAGATAACGTCAACGTCTTGGCGGAAAGCGGCGTTAAGAGCTTCGTGAAAACTATTGGTATCAATTCCGACCTCTCTCTGGTCAATCAGGGATTTCTCCTCCACGTACACATACTCAATCGGGTCTTCGATAGTCACGATATGTTCGGCTCGAGTTTTGTTGATGATGTTTACCATGGAAGCCAGAGTTGTGGACTTACCTTGTCCGACAGGCCCCACGCACAAAAAGAATCCCTGAGTCCGTTGGGTAAAGCTCTCCAAAATTGGCGGGAGATTTAATTCTTCAAAAGTTTTAATGACATTGGGAATCAAACGCAGAGCAATCGCCTTTTTTCCTCGCTGAAAAAAAGCGTTGCCACGAAAACGGACGGACTGAGTATTTTCATAAGAGAAATCTATCTCTTCTCTTTTAGCCATTCTCTCGTACTGATCTGGACGCATCAGCACCTGCGCGAAAGCATCAACATCGGCGTTGGTGAGGATGGGTTTTTTGACCAGCGGAATCAGGGTTCCCGAAACCCGGATCAAAGGATGAGCGCCTACGGAAAAATGGATATCAGAAGCCTTCTCCGCCAAGAGCAAGTCAATCAACAACTGCAATTCTTTTTTATAATCTACTGCCATAATTTAAAATTATTCTTGTTTTTTAACTATTTCTTCAACTTTTTTTACCACCTCGCTGGGAATGGAATCAGCCTTGATGATATATCCGATAGCTCCCGCTTCTTCCGCTTCCCTGATATCCTCATCTTGCCCTTGGTTGGTGAGAAAGATACTGGACTTAATTTGATTGGGAAAACGTTGGTTTATCATTTTTAATAATTCTACCCCGTTGGTACCAGGCATTATCATGTCCAAAAGAACAACGTCATAAACCTGACCAGCGCTAAGCAAAGACAGCGCGCTGGAACTTCCATCGGCAGTCTCTATGTCGTGGCCACAGCCAATAAACTTAGTGGCATACATGTCCCTTAGAAACAAATCATCATCAACTAGCAATATCTTCATTAATGTTTATTATATCGCTTTCGGCGGACTCAATGACTTGGTTATCGACAGTTCCTATGGTTTCGTCTATCTCCGTATCTACACCAACCTTGGTGCCAAAAGCGTTCATTTCTTCATAAGGTATGACGTGGTTTAAAGCTTTTATAATCGCGTCTTCTTTCATGGACATAAAACCATGTCGCCTAGCCACTTGAAAAATCTGATCTTCGGAAGCTTCCCTTAAAATCAATTCCTGTATTTCTTCATTAACCTCAAAAGCTTCCATTACCGCCACTCGCCCTCTAAGCCCGGTAGCACAGCCAGGAGCCGGCTCCGGGTAGATGATGGTACGATTTTTGGGAATGCGTTCTTGGTATTTTTGTGGCAAAGTTTTGAAAGCTTCTTCAATCATGATTTCGGTACTGGAATTGATTTCTTCTTCCCGACCAGAACCAGGGCAAATCCTACGAGCTAGTCTTTGAGCAATGGCGAGCTTGAGGGTCGGGGCAATCAAATATGGGTCAATCCCCATGTCTATCAAGCGAGGAATAACACCGATGGAATTGTTGGTGTGAATAGTGGATAATACCAAGTGTCCAGTGAGAGCGGCCTGAATAGCCAGCTGAGCTGTTTCCTTATCACGAATTTCTCCCACCATAATTATATCCGGGTCTTGTCGTAAAGCCGCTCTCAGACCATTGGCAAAAGTGTATCCGATTTCCGGACGCACCTGCGACTGGCTGACACCTTCGATGTTGTATTCCACCGGATCCTCCAGCGACAACACATTCTTAGTCAATCTATCAACTTCAGACAACATAGCGTAAAGCGTGGTGGATTTTCCAGAGCCGGTGGGACCGGAAATAAGAATGATTCCGTAAGGCTCCTTTATCGCGTTCCGTACAATCTTCAATAAGTGCGGTGAAATTCCCGCTTCTTCCAGTGAACGCACACCTTTTTCATTATCCAAGATACGCATTACCACCTTTTCGCCGTGATTGGTCGGCAAGACAGAAACACGAAAGTCAATTTTTCGGCCGTCAAAAGTGGCTGAAAAACGCCCGTCCTGCGGCTTGCGTCTTTCATCAAGCCGCATTGATGACAAAATTTTTATTCTCGCCACCACCGCCATGTGAACATTTTTTGGCAGTTCCAAAGAGGTTGTGAGGATACCATCCACTCTAAATCTGACGATGATTTTTAATTCTGTCGGCTCGACGTGAATATCGGAAGCATTGCCGTCAACGGCATAACGAAGAATCGTCGCGACAATTTTTGTCACCGGAGCATCCTCTTCAATATGCTCCATGGTTTTTCTGTCTTCTTCGGAAGCCTCCTCCACTTCAGAAGCGATTTCGGCATTCAATTCTCCTTCCAGAGTTTCCAGAGCGTCTGTAACCTCACCTTTTAAGTTGGCGTAAAAACTCTGCAACTTCTTGATATCCTCCTCCAGCATGAACATCAATTTGTAGGCAATGTTGAATTTTGTGCTGACAAAATTTAAGACTTCTTTAATCTGCAAGCTATCGGGGTCGTTGGCTCCTACTATCAAAACTTCACTCTCCATCATCAATGGTATCAGACGATAATGTACCGCTGATTCTTCCGAGATATAAGCGAGCAATTCTTCATTAACGCTAAAATTTTCCGGAATCACAAAATACGGTACTTGATAGTATTCGGCATACAACTTTCTTAGTATATCTCTAGGAATTCCCCTCTCTATCAAAACCGCCTCGTAAGAGTTACCAGTTTCTTTCACCAATTGCTCTACCTGACGAACAAATGACTCCGTAACTTCACCGCTTTCTAATAATTTTTCTAATGGATTCATGACCAGCCTTAGAAATTATTATTGTTTGTAAAGGATGTGGAATTCTTAGAAAAAGGATTATCTTTGCCGACCGGCTGAACTTCTATCGGCTGGGTGAAATTCTTATAAGAGATAAATTTTGGGTCTTCAAACAATGAGGTGTCAATATTTATTTGACTGAGGGTATTTCTGCGTTGTATGAAAAGCTGCGTGTTGGCCAACATTTCAGTGGTTACATACTCGTTGTCGGAAAAGGCCATTTGTGAATTGTTGTTCTGCACAAAAATATAATAACCAGAAAAAGCAAAAGTTAAGATTATTAGCAGTACCAAGATATTTTTAAGAGTTGAATTCATAAAATAAATTTAAATACGCGAGTAAGTTACAATCTTAATTTCGGAATTTAGCCTTTCCAGAGTTGACTGTCTACTTTGAACACCGGGCGTGGTAGCATCAGCAGTAGCCGTAGTAATCTTTAAATCATGTACCTCTAAAGGATAGTTGCTTTGCTCTAGGAGTAGTAAGAAGGCTTTTGTTTGTTCGTAGGTTCCGACAACACTGGCGGTAAAAGTGTGCTTGATGGGAATAGTCAGATGACTACTGGTGGCCACCACCGGAACTTGGTTTAGCTGGCTTTTTTCATCGTAAACGATATTTCTAATTTCCAGGCCAGAAGCACCGGCCAAATTAAATATATCTTTGGAAACAGCCACGTTATCGACCTTATCCGGCATGTAAGTAACCAACGCCTTACGATCGGTTGCCGATATGCCATTGAGTCGATTAACTAAAGTGGATAATATTTGATTTACCTCACTCACCTTTTCTCTTTCAACCTTGTACTGCGAAATTGCGTCTTGAGCCGCTCCAATTCTGATAAACGTGGGCTGAACGTAAATAACGGCAATACTGATTGCTAAAGCGGCAAGAATTATTTGAAAGAAAAGTGAATTGAAAATCATATACTATTGATTAGGCAGCGAATCCTCAAGAGCTTCCTGCTCAAACACATCGCCAAGAGCGCTGTCGGACATTTCAAGCGATTCATCAAAAGACGCAGGTATTTCAAATGATTGGTTGGAAGGTTTTGTTAAATGAGGAATTAAATTGGTGGGAACCGAAAGCTCAGTGTTGAACACAATACTGATATCCCTTGAAATTAAATTCCCTGATTGAGATTGTTGGTTTGGGTAATTTAGCTTTAAATCACCCACTCTGTCCACCATAAGCCTTTCATCTTTTTCAAAAACCCCTCTCTGAAATAAGACTGCGTCGAAAGTTTTGGCTTCCATTTCTGTCTTGATGGCAATTTTGGTGTCATCAACTCTCTTCAAATCCATACTCTGGATTCCAACCGGACCTAAAGTAGCTAATTCTAAAGAGTCAAAGATGGCCGCTATGGAGGCTGTGTGCTTTAGGCGATTGGAAGCTTGAAAGAGTCTATTGTCTTCATCCAAAAGAAGCCGCATATCTTCCTCCTTAAACAAAGCAATGGCGTTGTTTAAGGCGAGGATTTCAGCATCACGGTCTTTATTTAACTTCTTTTCGTATGCAAAGACTCCCAAAGTAGCGATCAAAACCGCGAAGAAAAATACCCTGACAATGAGCGTACCAATAAAGATTGGCCTAGGAGCATCACGACGAACGCTCTTATTTGGGTTGCGCTTTGGAATGAACGATGTATTGGCTGACTCTGGCATAAAAATATTATACTTGGTTTAAGACTTAGTGGCGACTCAAGCCTGTGGACGAGATTATTCGAATATTCTTAAAGTTGCTCCTAAAGCTACGTGAAAGGTGGGACTGAGTTCGGACATCATATCTTCCATAAAAGCCGGGTAAGCGACTTTGCTAAAAGTACTGACGGCGGAGATGTCTCGTCTTAAAGCGTCCTGCACTAAAATCTTGGTAGTAGGAAAAATAGAACCACCACCCGTCAAATAGACAGCGTCTAATTTTATTGAATTTCTGTCTTCATATTCTTTGAGCACCTGCCTAAATTCCTGCCAAGCTCTTTCGTAGGAATTGTGATGAGCTCGCTCCATCTCACGAAAATCTTTATCCTCTTTTCTGATGTTGCGCTTTTTTATTTCCGCTTCTTCAAAAGACAGTTCAAAAGTACTGGCGATTCTTTTGGTGGCGATTACGCCGCCGGCGCGCACGCGGTGCATGCGTTGCAACAGGCCTTTTTGCGCGATGTATAATTTGGTGGAAACTGCACCGATATCAATAATCGCGATATTCTCTTCCTCTTTATATACGCCACGAATGGAACTGAAACATTCAATTTCGGTTTGGGGTTGTTTTAGATTGGCAAATTTCATTAGAGTATTGAAGCGATTCAAGGCCTGATTTTGAATAGCGGCCACCAAGATATTGCGGTGATTTTCGGTTTGCTTTTGATTTTCCTCCAATTCAATCTCCGCCCAATCAAGGGTGACTTCGCCAATTGGAACAGGGATATATTTACGGGCCTCCACTCTGACACGAGCAGAAATATCTTCCTTTGCCTCAGCCACAAAATCAATCATAGTCACAAAGCTGGAAGCCAGCGGCATAGCAAAAACGACATTATTGGCTTTGACGGCTGATTCGCGTAAGACATCTACCAGGGCTTGTTGCTCTTTTTTTGGTTCGAGGGCTACAGACTGGCCAATCTCCTGATCGGCATAAGGGCCAAGCTGCAATTCTCCGTAGGTGGTCAGATTTAAAACCCCCGCCCTTTCTTGCACTTCCACCACTTTTATGGAAGACGAGCCAATATCAATACCAACCACTCGATCAGAGATTCCGGTTTTAGCAGTAACATCTGAGAAAAAATTCTTTAGGGATTTCATAGATCTTGTTATCTCGTATATTCTAACACGATTATATCCTATACTATACAGCACATGTTGAATATCTTTTCCAAAATTATTGAAGCCATTTTGCCAACCCACCACTCAGTCAGAGAAATCAGAGGGGAAACTCCGGCTGAATTTGTCCGTTTTTTCTCTCCGCGTATTTTTATAAATTATATTACCCTCTCCAGCTACAATATGCCGTTGGTCAAAGCGGCCATTCACGCCAATAAATTTCACAATTCACCACTGGCTTCTAAATTATTATCTGAACTGGTTAAAGCTTGGCTAAAAACTTTGCCGCGGAAGCCGGTGATTTTTGTACCTATCCCCTTAAGTAAAAATCGTAAATTGCAAAGAGGATACAATCAGGTGACGCAAATCGTAGACCAACTTAAAAATGACGACACGATTTTGGTTAGAAATCTTTTAACCAGAAACCGCGATACCCCGCCTCAGACTAGCCTAAAGCGCAAACAGAGACTTCACAATTTGAAAAACGCGTTTGCGTACGAAAAACAAAATATTGATTTTTCTAATTTTCGGGTGGTTATTATAGATGATGTTGTCACCACCGGTGCCACCATGAAATCAGCTTATTTGACTCTGCGGCCAAACTTACCCAAGGATTGTGAGCTACTTTGCGTGGCGGTGGCCCATTGAGAATTAGCACAGGGGACACTCAAAACATTCGCAGATATTAAAAAATATGTTATCTTATTGCCACTATAGTTTATTTTAAGAGACTGTAGGAATGGAGACGTGGCTGAGTGGCCGAAAGCGCCTCACTGCTAACGAGGTAGGGTTTAAAAGCCCTCGGAGGTTCGAATCCTCTCGTCTCCGCCAATAGAACTAAGTATCGGAGTGACCCGCATACTTCAAAGACACATGAAATGATCATGTGTTTTTTGTTAGAATTAAAGTATGGAAGATGAGACAAAAAAGGTATATGACAAACTCGTTGAAGTACTATCTGAGCGTAGTGGTTATTTCGGTCGTGTAAGTACATGGGGTCAGAGACCTAATAAATACGAATATATTGGTTACGAATTAGATTCTGACTTCAGTATAAACTTGAATAACTTAACTGAGGAAAGAAGGAAATCTTTAACACGAATTATTTCGTATTTTGAAATACACGCCAATCCACTTAAGAAAGTGCTTGATAGTGATAGTAAAGAAACCCTTTCTGACTTCTATTCAGATTGGGCCTGGTCACACTTTATGACAGTGATTATGTTTGGGATGTTAGAGTTTGCAGTACGAGATAATCCTTCTTGTATTGTATGGCAAGATAAAAAGAGAGATCGAATTTATAAAGCCTCAAGTATAAAGAAATTTTTGGAAACTTTTTTACCGAAAGATATCAGAGATGATGTAACTTCACGCTATAAAACTGAAGATAATAAAACGCTTAATACATTTGAAGAGGTGATAAATCATTTGTGGGAAGAAATTAGATCCGGTTTTATCCATGAGGCTGGTGTTCATTACAAAGGAATGGAATGGACCACGCTAAGTGGAATGGGTTCTAAAGAAGATCCAATTAGATTGGGTCAAGATGTACCAATGCAGGAGTTATTACAAATCACTTGGCTAGCAATTTTAAATTCATATGGCTACACAGGTCGCTTAGAATTACCGAAGTATAAAATTTAGTTGATTTAGAAATTGTTTTAATTCAAAACAACCCCCTTACTATTCCATGTCTCTTTCTGAGATTTGAAGTCTTAATCTGGCACCCTCAATTAACTCAGTGTAGGTTACGATATCGATATTTTTATATGCAGACTTCATTTCTTTATATGCGTCTGACGCATTTTTCTCATAGTCTACTTTTGATACCCCAGACTTAATGCTTGGCGATAGTTCATCGTAAGGTTTCACTATCCTTTGTATTGTTCCTATGACTATAATTGCTTTTGGTCTACAGATCGAAAGGGTTATTGTTCCACCCAATTCTTGTTCTAGATAGTCTCTAATTGTTAAATCTCCAATTTTTAAATCAGTGTCGTGTTCTCTATATAATGCTGAAATATACCTTTCGGACTGTGCTGCGGCAATGCCAAGTGATTTTGATGGATAAAATTTACCTCTACTAGAATCGTAGTCCAGTAAAAATTCATCTGGTCTTTTTAGCTCTACAATTTCAATATCTGAAAGGTAGTTTATTAGTAAAATATCAAATTGTGATCTTGAATGACCTATAGCAGAAACTACATACTTATTAGTATTAAGTAATGCAGGTACTCCAAATATTATGTGTTGACCGTATTTAGTAAGTATCTTTTCCATCAAATCCTCAGGGCCGCTTATTGATAGTTTTGAAAAACCAAAAATTTCGCTTCCTAAGGTTTGAGCTTTAGTTCTGGTTAAATTATCATCATCAACTATTGTCTGCATTGCATCGAGTAACCATTGGGCTTGCTTGTTAATCTGTTTAGTTATTACAATTTCAATATTTTCTCCAGTTTCAAGCTGACTAGTCAGTGCAACAATGTCACTTTGAGAAATCTTCCTATTTGCAATAGCCTCTTGGAGTAAAATTGAATAGTCTCTTACAGTAGTGGCTTCGGTACTGACCAGCGAGTAACTTTCTTCTAAAAATGGAGCGATTCGATTTCTGACACGTGTAGTTCTATCTCTACCTTCCTCGCGATAAATTGTTGTGAGGATGAGGTATAAATCTAACTTAATATACAAAATACTACCTTCGATTTTGTTTTCTGGGCCTCCAACAATAATTTTGTTTAGCTTTGGATTAAGATGTCGGACCATGTCCAAAACCCTTTTTACACCTCTTGGAGGATTGCTGATGTTTCCAGTTAAAACCCTCTTCAGTGTTTCGTGATTTATCAATATTGTTGCCTCATAATCTTCTTGGATAACATCTTCCTTCATTCTAGGAAAATATCTTGTCTTAGAATAGGAAATTTCAGTAGTTGAGTACTTAAACAATATTTTTCGACCAACTTTAACTTGTTTAGCGGAGATAGTTAATTTACCGTCATCTTGTAGCTTTGAAAGTTTTGTCTGTAATTTTTCTTGAATAGGCTTTTTCACAATTTCAGTATAACAAAACCATTTTGTAAAGCGAGATATCGCTAATTCAGTAATTCTAAAGTTTTATCTTTATATACTATCCTCGATCTCAAATTCGCCAATAACTCTCTCTTCTCAACAGTCGATCCTTCTTTCAGAATGTATTTTGCGTAGTTCCTGATATCCGTTTCAGGATCAGACTTTATCTTTTCTTTAGCTCCAAGCACTGATCTCTGGAATATGTTGAATCGTGCAATCTCATCTTCGAGCTTCTTTCGCATGCCTAATTCATTGATATCTACTTTATCTAATATCTTCAGAAGTTCCAGTATTAAATCTTCTTCTCTTATATACATATTTTTGCAGTTACGGTCTCTGGCTCGTGAGCAGGAGTAGTAGATGTATCTGTTTGCGCCACCAGCTTTAAGTTGTTTCCATTTCTCTTCAGCAGAGATGCCTGATCCGCAGTATCCGCAAGTAAATAGCTTTGTAAAGGCAAATTCTTTTGTTTCCCTCACTATCTGATCACGCTTGAGCTGTGCTTTGGCTTTTTCAAATAACTCTTGGGTGATGAGTGGTGCATGTTTTCCTTGATACCAGTTGCCACTATTCTTTGGTCGTTCAAATACCCCATAGTAGAAAGGGTTTTCGAGTATACGATAGACACCTGAGAGAGTGAGTGGTTTGTTTCCTCTAGTGTAAAAGTTTAGCTCAAATCTGAGCCAGTTATATACCTTTCGACCAGACCATTGCTCGTAGGCGACTTTCTCAAATATCTTTTTTACTGTCGGTGCACGAAGTGTATCTACAATCAGTTGGCACTTCTTATCCATTAGTCCCTGTGTTAGATAACCTAATGGTGCTATCCCTGACCATAGCCCCATCTCCGCTCTGGTCCGCAGACCCCTCTTCACATTAATACCTCTATTGTCATTCTCCAGCTTCGCTTGCGATCCGAGAATCATCAGGAGGAACTTCTCATTTGGATTGTTGCCGAACTTCTGTCCGAACGTTCTTATCTCTTCTAATTTTCCCGCATCCATCAGGTCTACAATCCTCCCAAGGTCGCCAGCGTTTCTACTGATACGGTCGGGTGCCCATGTCAGAATACCGTTGTATTTACCTTCGCGTATCTCCTCAACTATTTCATTGAAAACTGGTCGTTGACCTGTCTCTTTGGCAGAGTGAGATTCGCGCTTCATTTCTACTATCTCCAAGCATTCTCGATCTGCGAGCTGGAGCATTTCCTTGATCTGGCTGTCTATCGAAAGCACTTGGCGTTCCTCAGACTCTGTAGACTTTCTAGCGTATAGGCAATATTTTACTTTTACGGGTACTACCTCCTGTATTGTCGTGCCGTGTGGCATTGATATCGTTTGATTCATATAACCTATCAATGACGCAACGACCCACATAAGTCTAGGCAAAACAGCACAAAAGAGTAGAATTCTCTTAATGGCACTACGAAAGCAAAGAATACCTAAATACAAAGGTCATATAATGACTAGTATTGATGCTGCTAAATTGGGAATTGAAATGTTTAACAGAGTTGAAGGTGTTCACTCAAGACAAGCGGCTTTAATTTTCAATGCTCAAGCTTGGGAATTGTTTGCGAAAGGAGTACTTACTAAAAAGAAGATAAATATATACAAAGCTGATGGGACCTCACTTAGTGGTGAAGTGGCGGTTCATAAACTTTATAGCAGACTTCATATTTTGAATGAAGTTGAGAGTCAGACCATTCAACAAGTTTTTTCGCTCAGAAATGAAGCCATGCACCACGTCTTGTCAGATGTGCCTGATGAAATACTGACACATTTAATGTATTTTTCACTAAAGATTTACCATAAACTATTAAAGGAACAATTTCCATCGTATTTTAAAGAATTTGATAAGAATTATTTGTCTATTGCTTTCAAGGAAAACACTTTCTACTCTCATAGAATCAAAAAACTCTATTCATCCTCTAAAAAAACTAATACCCAGAATAATCATCTTTTATATTTACTTGACCGTGCATGTAAATATGGTGCTGAATCAGACGAAAACAAGAAAATACTTTCTTATAAAGAGTGGCAAAAAAGAATAAAAGCTAAACCAAAGAAATCAAGAATCTCGAAGCATCTCTCAGTTTATGACTATACTCAAAAACAGGATGATGTGCGTTTTGTTCCAGTAGAAACTCCCAAAGGGCATGGGGTAAATATTGATATAAGGAAAGCAAAGAAACAATCAGAAGCTTTAAGTGTTTTTATTAAAAAAAGTAATCCAGATAATGATTACCCGTTTCTAACTTCAGACATGGCTAGTCATTTGGGCAAGACTGATTATTTTGTAAGAAAACTAGCAGAAAAACTAAAGTTTGAGGGAAACACTGAATATAAGACTGTTATCAAGACAGGTAAAAAGAGCACAACTAAAAAGTTTTCAAACAAGGCTTTGGAAAGGATGCGTAGCTGGATTAAAGATAACCCACACTGGAGTCCTTATAAAACAAAGAGTACATAAGAAAAAAGATATTTTGCTTCGCAAAACCAATAAAGTAAGCTAAGGTACTCAAATGATGATTTCACCTAGATATATAAGCGTATTTAGCCTATTTGTGCTATAAATACTGTATGTACTCAGTAAATGACTACCTTTCTGAGATAGCCAAGTACTTTGAAGATGAGAACAGTTCTGAGCACTCGTATCGGACATCATTTCAAAATTACTTAGCTACTATATTCCCCGAATCAGAGGGCTATTTTATTCAGCAGGATCAGCGAGCAATAAACGGCAACAAACCAGACTATATTGTCCTCAAGAACAAAGTTCCACTTTTATATATTGAAGTTAAGAAGGTTGGAGAAGATTTAAATAAAATTGAAAACTCTAATCAAGCCGATCGTTATTTCGGATACACAAACTTAATCATTAGTGATTACGTTGAGTTTCGTTTTTTCAGGAATGGTCAGCGGTACGACGACTCGATATCACTTGGTGATGTTCATGCTAAAACTCGCACTATCTCCCCTAAGGCAGAGAATGCGGAGCGTCTTGTGCGTACAACTAAAGACTTCACTAATAGTCAGAAAGAGCCAATCAAGAGTGGTAGGCACTTAGCAAAAATTATGGGAGGTAAGGCTCAGCGCATCAGAGATAACGTTATTGCTTTTCTTGAAACTGAAAGTACTGATAAAGATGAGCTAATTCGGATGCGAAGGTTTATTAAGGAGCATTTGATTGAAAACTTCTCTGATGCAGATTTTGCTGATATGTACGCCCAAACTTTGGTGTATGGACTTTTTGCAGCTCGATACAATGATGATACTCTCGAGAGCTTTAGTCGTCAGGAGGCACGAGAGTTGGTACCTGCTACCAATCCATTCTTAAAGAGTTTCTTTGATCACATCTCGGGCACTTCTTTCCCTCGCCGTTTAGAACTTATCGTTAATGAACTTTGTGAGGTATTTACCCATGCAGACGTTAAGGCATTGATGGAGGACTACTTCAAAACAACCGATTTATTTGGTACAGACCATGAGAGTCCAGACCCTGTGATCCACTTTTATGAAGACTTCCTTCGAGAATACGACCCTTCTAAAAAGATGGAAATGGGTGTTTTTTACACACCGCTTCCTGTAGTTAGATTTATTATTCGAGGTATAGACGAGCTTCTTAAGAAGGAGTTTGGTATTGCTAAAGGTTTGGCAGACAACGAAAAGATATCTGTAACAAAAACTCATGTAGATGATCGAGGAAAAAATATTAAAGACACTCGAGAGATTCATCGTGTACAAATGCTCGATGTGGCAGTAGGTACTGGTACGTTCCTTAATGAAACGGTGAATCATATTCACGAGTCACAGAAATCTAACCAAGGTCGTTGGAATGCGTATGTAGAAGACGATTTATTACCTCGTCTACATGGTTTTGAACTTATGATGGCAAGTTACACTATTGCTCATCTCAAGCTTGCAATGACCCTCAAGAAGAGTGGCGTGGAAAAGTTTGGAAAACGATTAGGCGTATATCTTAGTAACACGCTCGATGATGCTCATAACATACCGTTAACTAGCTCATTATTTGGTGTTGTAGATAGTATTGCTCAGGAAAGCCGACTTGCTTCGGAAGTAAAAAATGACACACCTATAATGGTAGTGATGGGTAATCCTCCGTATTCAGTAGTGTCACAGAACCTTCATTATACTGATAATCAAGTTTACAAAGTAGAACCAGGCGGCTTGAAAAAGCTAAAAGAAGATAAAAATTTCCTTGATGATGATTATGTTAAGTTCATCCGTTTTGCTGAAAGTATGGTTGAGAAAAATGGCGAAGGTATAATTGGGATGATTACAAATCATGGCTATATTGATAACCTCTCTTTTAGAGGAATGCGTTGGCATTTAAGGAATACTTTCGATGTGATTTATGTACTGGATCTTCATGGAAATAGCACGAAGAAAGAAACTGCACCTGATGGCTCAGAGGATAAAAACGTATTCGACATTAAAACAGGTGTATCAATTATTTTTGGAGTTAAGAAGAAATCTGAACAAAAAAATAAAGAACTTGCAACTGTGTACACTGCTGACATATATGGGAAGAGGGCTGAAAAATTTGCTGAATTAAGTAGTGCGAATATCGAAGGAATTAAATGGAATAAACTACCTGAAGTTTCTGACGTTTGGAGAGTTGAAGGAGAAGGTAAAAGCGATTATATGAAAGGCTTTTCTCTGGCAGATTTATTCCCAAAAAATACAACCGGTGTCTTTACTCTAGGTGACGGTTTTATCGTTGCTGACAACAAAGATGAACTTGAAAAAAGAATTGAAGTTTTACTCAATGAAGATGTGTCAGAGTCACAATTGACCGAGAAATATTCACTTGGAAAAAATTATGCTAGATGGGTCATTGAAAATAAAAAAGCGGGGAAAATAATTGACTTCAGAAGTACTTTAACTTCACTGAATTACAGACCATTTGATAAACGCTACACCACCCTGACGACTAGTTTGGTTTGGCGTCCGCGTATCTCCGTGATGAAGCATTTATTGCAATCTGGGAATACGGCGTTGTTATTTAGTAGACAGGGTGGAGCTGCAAATCCCACATCATTTGACACTATTTTTATTTCAGACTCTGCAGTTGATCTTAATTTCTTTAGAAGAGGCGGTGAGGTTGTGTGTCCTCTCTACTTGTATGAAGGTGATGACAGAGTTGCTAATCTGGATGATGAGATTGTTAATAATATTGAAAAGATATCGCACAAGACTAATCCAGAGGATATTGTAGATTACATTTACGCGTATCTGCACTCACCTACCTATCGCACAAAGTACAAAGAATTTTTGAATGGTGACTTTCCTCGAGTTCCTTATCCGAAAAATAAAGATTATTTTTGGAAAATTGTAGAGTCAGGTCGTCACCTAAGAGAACTGCACCTACTTACTCATTCTTCAATACAAAATCAAATCACCTCTTTTCCAGAAACTGGAACAGATACGGTAGATAAGCCAGTATTTAAAAATAACCGTGTATATATAAATGATGTTCAGTATTGGGACGGTATACCGAAGGAGGTGTGGGAATTCTATATCGGGGGTTACCAACCATTGCAGAAATATCTAAAAGACCGTAAAGGCAAAAAACTAAGCTCAGCAGAGTTTGAGAATTATGAAAAAATGATTGTCTCATTAAATGAAACAATCATGGTTATGAAGGAAATAGATAAAATTATTTAATATATGTCACACCAACAAGCCTCAAACTGGATATCTCTCTCAGACATGATGACAGGTCTCATGCTCATCTTTTTACTGATTGCAGTATTGGTCACAATGCAAATTACTCAAGAACAAAAACAGAGACAACAGTCGGTAGCTGAATATCAAGAAATCAAAGACGATATTTACACAGACCTAAAAGATGCCTTTGGTTCAAAAGAAGATGCTTGGGGTATTGATATCACACGTGATCTTGTTATTAAGTTTGAAAATCCTGACCTTCTGTTTGGTGTTGATGAAGCTAATTTAACAGAGGGATATAAAAACATCTTAAGTGAGTTTATTCCTCTATATATTGGTATTATTAATAAGCAGGAATATAAAGAACGGATTAAGGAGGTCCGAATCGAAGGTCACACAGCTGATGTTTCTTCAGCCCACCCTACATACATGAGTACTATTGAACTATCTCAAGATAGATCTAATGCAGTTCTAGAATATATTTTAGAAAATAATTTCTTCAATAGCCTAGAAGGACCAGACCAAAGAAAATTACGCTTTTGGTTTAGTGCCAACGGTTTGGGTAATGGTAGAACATTAGACCAAAACAGCCAGTATACATACGTGACAAACGCTCCTATTAGCCCAAATTCGAGAAGAGTTGAATTCCGTATCCTAACGGATAGTGAGAGTTTGATTGACGAAATTTTTAAACAAGATATTAATAACTAAATTATGAGCGATACAACATCTATTATTTTCCTAATTTCAATTGTAGTTTCCGCTATTATTGTGTTTAGTCCTTATGTTCTAAGGTTTTGGAAGAATTCAGCCGAAATTCAAACTACTGTTACTACAATGGGTATTGTCGGTACTTTTGTTGGTATCCTCATCAGTCTCTCTAATTTTGACGTAGAGAATATTAGCACTACCATTCCACAACTTATTGGTGGATTAAAACTTGCTTTCATTACCTCGGTTGCTGGTATTGGTACTGCACTTGTAACCAGTCTTTTTCCTAGACTCTACCTGATCAAAGCGGAAGTTGTTGATGAAAATCTTTCTGACACTGACCTACTGCGAGCAATACATGGAGAACTACAAAAACTCAATAACAATATTTCAGGTGATGATGAATCAACTCTTATATACCAGATACAAAAAATGAGGATAAGTATTGTTGATAAGCAAGACGAGCTCAAAAAAGCTTTTGATGAGTTTGCTAGCCAAATGGCAAAGAATAATATTGAACAGTTAATTGAAGCTATCAATAAAGTGATGGAGGATTTCAATGCCAAAATTAACGATCAGCTTGGTCAAAGCTTTAAGGAACTTAGTGATTCCGTTCGGTCACTAGTTGAGTGGCAACAAAACTATATAACTACAGTACAAGAAGCCACTGGAGCATTGGGGGCAGCACAAGAGAGTCTCAAGAATTCGTCAGACAGCCTTACAAATACATCCGATAAGGTTTCTGAGATTGCAGAAAATAATAAGAATATATCTGAGGTAAATCAAGAGCTTAAGGTCGTTGTCGAAAATTTGAACCAAATGCTTGAGTCAACTGTTGGGTTCTCACAAAATATGAAAGTTCTAGCTGAAAGTCTGAGTGGAAGCGGAGATACAATTCGAACTGAAATTAAATCTCTTGTAGAAGAAAGTATACTAAACATGCAGACTCACGCAGAAGATATTTCAAAGAATATAAACGCTATTTCGGATACAGCGATGAAGAATATGCAAGAGAAAAATACTGAAACCCTACAAAACTTTGAAGAGATTAATCAGAAGACACTTCAAGACTTCGGCGGTCATTTAGCTAGTATTGCTGGGAAGATGACTGATGACTTCAGACGTGTTCAGGAGGCCTTGTCTATTAAATAGAATTACATATGGGAAATAGAGAATTTGAAGAAGCGATAGCAAACATCTCAAGTTCTTTTTCTCTGAGTAAAGAAAAAATAGGTGCTCTAAGTGTGAATTGGAAGTTGCTACCAAAAGAGTTGGTTGTAATTGCCGGTAAATTTGATCGTGGTGAACCAATCTCCGATGCAGAAATTCTTGAGTATAAAAAGGTTTGGAGATCAGACGATCCTCTCATTGATGAAAATGGGAAGCCTTTTGTGTTTTATATTCATGACTTTGCTAACTCACACTGGGGTAAGCCAAATCGAGTATTTCATGTAGCTTGGTGCACTACGCTTGAGCGGATGGATAATAACGGGCGTAAAGCAAGGTATGTAAAGAAAGGAGATCTAGATAATAATGATTTTACTGTTGACTATGGTGAAGGGAAAAAAGGTATCGAACACCTACCTGCCTGTATAAATTGCCGAACTAAAATGCAGGGCATTGTCGCTCCATCCGATCTTTATTACGAGCGCGATGATATGGATATCAGGAAATTCTTTAATATGTACGGCAGACAGGATCTGCTAGACGTAAGCAATCCAATGTACCCAGTTGATTACCCAGCGAACTGGAATCAAATTTCATTGTCTTTACGAGAAAGAGCTAACTGGACATGTAGCTCGTGCGGTCTGGATTGTTCTACAAATAAAAATCTACTACACGTACATCACAAAGATGGTAGAAGAGGCGTGGTTCATGCTGGTAATTTAGAAGTTGTCTGTGTTGATTGTCATAGTAAAAAATTTGGACATTCACACATGCGTACTGGTGTTTCTTCATCTAAGAATAGAATCGTATTTACTCCTAAACAATCTACAACTGAGACTGTAAAAGTTCCTGCTTTCACTAATGAAAATACAGTGACTAGAGTTTCAAGTTCTCAACAAAATAAACTAGATAGTTTTATAGCTAATCCAGATAGGTATGCAACTGGCTCAGAAAAGACAAAACTTAAAGTGAGAGAAGCTCAAGAAACATTTAATCTAATCAAAGAGAGTCTAAGTAAAGCAGAACAAAACAAGTTTTATGACGCTCTAAAAACTTATCAAAGAACTTTAAAAGACCGATTATGATTCTCACAAAAACAGACTTTTTGATTTCTAAAGGATGTAATAAAAATGCTTGGCTGAAAGTACATAAGCCTGATGTCTATAGAAAAAAAGAACTATCGGCCTTTGAATTGAACATTATCGATACAGGTAATGAAATTGATGAACTGGCGAGACAATTGTTCCCGGGTGGTGTTTTAGTTGAAGATCGTCATGATGCCACTCTTACTCAAGAGCTAATTGCTAATCGTACTCCCGTTATATATCAGCCTGTATTTATAACTGATAAGTACTCAGCAATCGCTGACATCATTGTCTGGAACAATAATACAGAGGCGTACGACTTATACGAAGTAAAGTCCTCTACTGCTACCCATGAAGGAGAAGGCGGCCGTCGAGCTGAAGAGTACAAAAATGACGTCGCGTTCCAGAAGGTTGTAATGGATACGTTATCTATTCCTGTCGGTAAGTTACATCTAGTTCGTCTAGATAAATCTTATGTTCGCTCTGGAGAGCTTTCAATTCAAAAGCTTTTCATAACTAAAGAAATTACGGAAGATGTAGAGGAGATTGTGTCTGATATAGAAGGTCAAATGGCAGGCGTTCATGAATATATTAATCGTGAGCAAGAGCCAACTGGTCATTGTGACTGCTGGGTGAAATCTAAGAGCAATCACTGTACAACTTTCTGGTATTCAAATCCTGATATTCCCGACTACTCTGTCCATCAAATTTCTAGAATTGGTAATAGTCCTACAAAGCTCACTGTATTGATTGAGAGTGAAATCATAGATATCCATAAGGTCCCTCACGATTTTGAACTCTCCGATAATCAAAGGCGTCAGGTGGATGTGGCTCAGTCAGGTAGAACTGTCATCGATTCCGAGGGTGTCGATACTTTTCTTGAACGACTGGAATACCCACTAGCTTTTATTGATTACGAAACATTTCCTTCTGCAGTGCCAAGATACTCAGGCTATCATCCTTACCAACAAATACCTTTTCAGTTCTCGCTACATATCATTGAAGAAGAAGGTGGTGAAATGACTCATGCTGAATTTCTGCATACAGAAAATTCAAATCCAGACGAAAGATTTGTAGAGGCCATAAAAGAACATTTACCACCTACGGGGACTGTTCTTGTTTGGAGTCAAAAGTTTGAGAAAGGTATCAATAATCAGGTTGCTGAAAGACTGCCTCAGTATCAAGAATTTATCACTAGCGTGCAAGATAGAATCGTTGACCTAATTGAGCCATTTGATGGAAAAACCGCAGTGTATTGGCATCCAGATTTTCTTGGAAAGTCATCTATCAAATTCGTTTTACCTGCCCTTGTGCCTAAACTTTCATATAAAGAACTAGAGATACAAGAAGGTGGTGCCGCTGCTGATACATGGAACAGAATCGTGTCTGGCGAATATTCAGATGAAGAGGCTCAGCGAAAGATAACTGCACTCCTAAAGTATTGTCACTTGGACACTTTGGCGATGGTTGAGATATGGAAGGTGCTCAAGCGGTCATAAGTCGTCTGTTATTATATTAAGTATGGAATTTTCTACATCAAACATCATCAAAGGAATACTCTCAGGCATGTGGGAGATGAAAGAGCTATATTTCACGATGATTGGTGTAGCACTGCTCGCACTCGCACTTCGAGTGATGATTGACCTCATGAGTCGGCGAAGTAAGATCAAATGGTTTTTAGGAAAGAAGCAAGTGCAAGATCTTCAGAAACTTACCCCTACACAATTTGAAGAATATATCGCAGTACTTTTTAAATCTCTTGGCTATGAAACTAGAGTTACGGGTGGCAAGGGTGACGGTGGTGTAGATGTTCAAGCTGAAAAAGACGGTCATGTTCACTACATCCAGTGTAAGAAATTCATCACCTCAAAAGTGCCAGTCAGTGCGGTACGTGATTTTTATGGAGCCATTGCAGATCGAGTAGATGGAGGAAAAGGGTATTTTATTACCACCAACGTTTTCACTCTTGATGCTGAGAAGTTTGCTGAGGATAAACCAATTGAACTCATCGACAAGTTTAAGTTAATGGAGTACATGCAGATGGTGGATGCTGATATTCCTGAAGTAAAAGCGTCAGTTTGTCCAAAATGTGGAAGTGAGCTAGTGAGACGTCGAGGCAAGTATGGTGCTTTTCTAGGCTGTAGCACATATCCAGATTGTGACTATACAGAGAAACTTACCTAAGTTCGTAGTTTACTCAACTCCTCGGTAAATACTTCTAGACCCTCATTCTGTTTTGGAATGAGGTTTTGTATTGTAATACTTGGGTCAGGTAGGAATGTTTGTATTGGGTACTTAATATTTCTTTTAGTATAAATAACCTCTTGTATATGGTCATCTGTGTGCCGCAGGTAAAAATTTAGAGTATTGATGGAGTCTGAAATTTCAGCAAGTTGGTTTAATACTTTCTCACTCAAGTCCTCTCCAACGATTTCTGACATTCTCTCAGCAATAGCCTTGAAAGCTAGTAGATGACTGTAGCTCTCAAATACTGACGATTCATGGACTAGAAAAGCTGGATAACTGTACATCATTAAGTCAGTAATTTGATTTTGATAATCATTCACAAACGGTAGTTGTATATTTGATTGCACAAGACTTTCTCCAGTTATAAAAGTCTTGTTGAGACACACTTCAAAAAACTTAGTCGGGCATTCTTTAAGTACTAGGTCACCAGTAGAAATATATTGCTGTAGCAGATTAACTGTTTTATCTTTAGCCTTTATCCAGCGTCGCATAATTTCATCGTGTCTGAGTTCAGTTTCGCCTTCGAAAGTCAGATGCCCCTCGCTGTTACACAGCGGTGTATATTCATCAAAAAATAGACCTTCACGTATGGAGTCCCGAACAATACCCTCAAGCTTGTATTTCAGATCAGGGAGCTTAGCCAGTTCAGCATGAAGCTCGTCTTCAGTTTTGAATAAAATATTGTTTCGACTAGCTAATCGTTTCCCGAAGTTAAGTAAAGGATAGCCAGCAAAGTGGGTTTTAAAGATAACCTCTTTAACGCTTATTTTCACCACACTAAAATTAGCCTCTTGCCCCCAAGGGATTGAGTCGATAACTATCTTAGTAAGAACGTCTACTTCTTTTTCTGAGAGTGACTGCTTACCAGTAAGGATACGAGCTAGTTGCTCTTCAGCTAAAAAGTATGAGTGGTCTGATGTTACAGAAGGATCGAGTAGTAATATATCTTGCTGAAGTTTCTTAGGTAATGAATAGAATGTATACAGATGCACCAGTCTGTCGTATTCAAAGCCAGAGTGCTGTAAAAAGAAGTCACGAAACTCTTTAGTGTGATCATCCGGGATCACTCGACTAAGAAAATGCTTACGTTGCTTTGGGCTATCCCTTTTGTAGTAAAACATTTGGGCGATCTGCTCCAAGCGAGCAATAGATAGCTGCGATACCAAGTATGAGGTCTGCATATCTATTTCTAGTCGGCCGAACATATTCCAGACCTCTAGATATTTGTTGTACTGCTCAGCCTCTCTATAATCACGAGGTTTCCAACTCGTTGTCAGGGCTACGATATCGGCTTCAGTAACAAGACCCTTCCCAGTCTTCCGCTCATGAGCTTCATTTCGTATCACTAACAAAACTCGCTCCCGAGGGGTCAGGTTTCCTTTAGCCAGTAGTTTTGTAATATCTTTCATAGTTACTTTCTTTGAGTAAGCATTTGTTCCAGTACATCGATACGCTGTTTGAGTTCCATGTTAGTAATGTTTTTAGACAAGGCTAACGCTATTCGAGATATGACCTGAGCCCGCTTAGGTGAAATCTTTCTAGCGGCTACTTGGAGCAGGGCATCAGAGAGGATTTCATTAACTTCAGCTAAGTTTAGTGTTTTCTTTATTTCTTTCATAAGCTAAAAGTTTTCAATTATTTCAAACCAAGTTTTTACCTCCTTTGATTTACCGTGCTTGGTAGCATTTTTATACAAGGCCAACACTACGTTTGGTGTCAGTTTTCTGGCCCATGTATAGGTATGTTCAAGCAAGCCCTCGTCTTCAATCCGTTTATTCCAGTCAGTGAGTGTACCTAGGTCTTTGACGTTGTAGTGTGAAGCAAAGTCTTTTTGAGTTTTTATCTGCAATAGCTCAATGGTGATGTCGTCATCAATACCCATCTTTCTTAGTACAGCATCAGGCTGACCTCGCAGGAATGTCGGTAGTGATTTCCACGTCACATACGCCGCAAAGTCCTGTTTGCGATATACACCAGTATTTCTTTTTTCATTATGATGCTCGCTCATGCTTTGTGATTAATACTCGCTTCTGCTTCGTCAGCTCTTCTAGTCGCTTTAGACAGATTTCTACATACTCAGAGTCCTGTTCAATTCCAATACAAACGCGACCTAACTGAGCACAAGCAACAGCGGTACTTCCGCTTCCTAAGAATCCGTCATACACGACATCGCCAATACTGGTGACGTTTTGAATTAGTTTCCGTAGTAGGCCAATCGGTTTTTGCGTAGGGTGGAGCTTTGACTTCTGTGGTCGAGGATGGAATATGGCACTGCTCATTTGAGCTTTTACTCGCTTGTGCTTTTTATACCAACCATAAGCAATAAGCTCTTGCTGAGGCAGATAGTCCATACGACCCATTACCGATTGGTTTTTGACCCATATCAGCATCTGACTGAAATGTAGTCCTGCGGTGTACATGCCAGTTCTAAGAGCCAGAAACATGCTGTCGCAGTTAAAGATATGGAAGGTGTTGTATGGGTTCAGATGTGGCAAAACGGCCTCGATCCATGACTGAGTAAACCGAGCGTACTCATATTCACTTTGTATATGGTCACCCTTAATCACTTTGGCGTTTTTCTTACCAAGTTCAGCTACGCCTACTTTATTCTCCACGTACGCTACTCCATAAGGCGGATCGGTCACAACTGATTGAATCTTTTTGGTACCAATAACCATCGCTACAAAATCTTTGTTAAGTGAGTCGCCACAGGCAACCACATGTTCGCCAACAGAGTAGATTTCTCCTGTAGTTATAGATTTCATATTCGCTTAGCAGTTAGCTTGGTAAATTTCTCCCAGCGGTCAATGATGATGCTCGCGAATACGGGGTCTTGCTCTACTCCAAACCAGACACGTCGCAATTGCTCGCAAGCAATCAAATCACTACCACTACCACCAAAACCAGAGAAGACAACGTGACCTGGAGCAGTACATCGCTTGAGTGGCTTTTCGTTTAGACCAACAGGCTTCTGGGTTGGGTGGAGGTAACTTTGCACATCATCTCGCTTCACTATCCAAAGATCGATCATGTCTAAGAGCTCGTTGTGGAGCTGGTTGCCAGTGGTGACTTCCTGATTAAGAATTTCATTTACGTTCTTAAGATTCTGGTTTAGGTAGGCTTTACCTGTCGTGCCATAGATTGCGGGCTCATGTACTCGGTTAAACGCAACCTTCGGCGTCATATTCTGATTATTCTTTACCCAGTAACAGATTCGTCTGAAGAGTATCTTGTGTTGTTTATACAGTGCTTGAATTTCTCCCACGTACTTAGCGTCACACCAGTACAGATAGTGAGAATCGGCATGAGCTATTACTTTAGCTGTACTGATACTTGCTTCAATAAATGCATAGTACTCAGCATCACTCATCGAGTCTTTTTTACTAGAGTACTGACCCCCGTATTCCTTAGTGTTACTAATTCCTTTGTTATATGAAAGCCCAATGTTATAGGGCATATCTTGAAAGATGAAGTGGGCTTTTGTTTCGCCCATAAACGTTGATACGAGCTCTTTATCAGTAGAGTCTCCAACAAGTAGGCGATGTTCTCCTAATTGCCACACTTCGCCAGCCTTTGCTCGGGGTTCAACCATCTCTTCAATTGCTTTGTCGACATCGTATTCATCTTCAGCTAATTCAACGTCATCGAAGAAGTCTTGTATTTCGTCATCTTCAAATCCAACATCCAGAAGAACTGATAGATCGAAGTTCTTCAAAAGCTCTTCGTCCCATGAGCCAGTATTCTTGTTGAGCCTAAGATTCAGCTCACGCTCTTCTTCGAGTGACAGTTCCCGAGAAGGGATCATGCATTCGACTGTCTTGTACCCTAGGTCAGCGTAGATTTTTATTCTCTGCTCGCCCCCGATGATGACATCAGCCCGTGAATCAATATTGAGAACTACTGGCACTACTGCACCAAATGTCTCAATCGATTTCTGTAGGTCTTGTTTTTGGTTACCGCTAACTTTACGTGGATTGTATTCGTTAGGTGTAAGGTCTTGCACCTTACGAGTAGCGGATGACCACGTTATCTTTTTTGTTTTCATAAGACTTATATTTAGGCACGTTGTTATACGTGTTAAGTCTTATGGTGGCACCTAAAAATCAACCTCCAAAATGGAGGAAATTGGAGGAAACTTTAGAAAAGGTAGAGTACGTTTAGAGTATTTGAGGCTTATCCACAGCCATTTTCCTCCACGCTACTCCAGTGAGTATAAATTGTTGAATCTGATACTAGTGCGAGTGATATTAAAGATAGGCTGGCTGTCGTTCGGATGAGAATTTATGATTTTATGCTTCTTTAAAAGTTTCTCAAAGCTCGTATTACTACCGATAAGTTGGGTACGATATTTTTCAGGATCATTTTCTACTCCGTCTGGTAAGAGTTTGATGAATTCATTTATATTTAATTCAATGACACGCTCTGGCATATATCGAATAACATTCTTGAAGAGTTGTATGTACTGATAGTCTTCACCCTTGTTTGTTGTTTTGTATAAAAGTTTACTGTTTTGAAAATATATATGGTCCTGCTTAATTTCAAACAGCTTTGCTTGTTGTATTTCAGAGAGAGTAAAGACAATGCTGTTATGAAGACGACTCAAATCTTGTGATATCCCTGCTTGAGGGTATGCGTTTGTTGCACTAAGGGTGGCCTGTTTAATTTTATTTATATAAGTGACACGAGCTACTGGTTTCTGCATCATTTCTACAAATTCACTCAATGTGATTTTGGTGTCATCATTAAAATTCAACATTTGATGATACAGCTTCACTCCTCGCATTAATGCACCAGATACAGACAAGGCATCCTGATCATGAAATGTTCTGTGAAGTCCTAAAAAGTCAGCTCGTTTTTCAAACGAAATTAAATTATCACTCCTCATATCTTTAGCAGGATTAAAAGTCTCGTTGAGAAATGACATTGCTTCATCATCATACCCTAGTCTTTGCAATTCTTTTACTGCATCAAGTAACTCAAGTTCATTTGAGCCTAGCGGATGTTCATTTGAACCATGGTGGTTATGAGTCGCAAATGTCCGAAGACAACTTATCCGATCAGCAAGTAGGGCATTGCTTTCTAGATCATTCTTTTCAACTATAGCTTCAAGCGTTTCAACTGCCTTACCCGCACTCTGAACAATCTCGTCGTATTTATTTTGAAGTGCTTTGAGGTCATTTTCTCTGGCTACTACTGCTGGTGCTAAATGTTCAATCAAAGCAAATCCATCAGTAACTAAAAAGCTAAAATAGTCCGCAAAGGCAGTTAGGAAAGTGTTTGTGGAGTGACTATTTTGCTGTATGGATTCATACAGCTTTTGCTCCTTATCTACCACGCTTTTCATAGCTAAATAGTATCACTTTGAGCGTTTTTATACAGAAAATCAAAACTCCTAGGAATTGGCATTGTTTGGCATTTGGGTCTTGAGTATCGGAACGGGGTTGATTTTTCCATATTTTATGACATTGTACTAATGGAAATAGAAACTTTGACTCGAGGTGAACAAGATGAACGTCTTTAAACTCTTCTTCAATTGGCTTGGCGAAAAGTTTGGCGCCTGGCTTCAAAAAGTCGGCGAGGAAAATCGCCCTATAGAGAACGACTACGATGCTCCGTTCGACGATGAACCGATGTTCAGGCGTTCAGATCTTATGCCTGACGAGCGAGGCGATTTTGACAATCGGTTCTGAAATGTGTTGACAAAGTACATTTTTTTGTGTTGAATACAAGAACTCGCAGGCTTACGAGAAGCTGTGAGCGTTCCTAGGAAACTGAAACCCTTCAACCTCATGAGGTGAAACAATGCAAGCGAAAAGCAACCTTGCGGTCCTTTCGGTCCGCGCGAAACTCGCCAATGATCCGGCGCTCTTGGATCGGATGATGGCCTACGACCACCTGGCGCTCCGTGAGCGCATGCAGGTCAAGTACGGCTGGAGTCCGGAGAAGACCGACGAGCTGTTCGGCGAGATGAAGAAGTTCATGTATCTCTGCGCGACCAACGACGGTGCCATGGCACCGCCCGAGGACATCGACGAGATCTGGCACAACTTTATCCTGTTCACCGGCGACTATGCCGACTACTGTCAGGACACTGTCGGCATGTTCCTTCATCACCAGCCGCTCACGGTCGCCCAGCGCGCCCAAAGCGACGGCTCGATGATCACGAATACGCTGGATGCTGCCCGTCGCGCTTTCGGCGACGATGTTCCCGAGAAGTACTGGTCCTTCCAGAAGATCCCGGGGAGCTGTGGACCGGGCGTCTGTGGTGCTTCGACCAACTGCCAAAGCTGACGATCGGCCGACGGCAATCATGAATCGCGCGTCATCCTTTCGAGGGTGACGCGCATTTTTTTTACAACCAGAGGAATCATTATGGATAACTGGAGAATTGTTCCTGCTACCCCAGAAGATGCACTGAGGTTGTCGCGTCTTATGGATAGATTGGAGTTAGAAAGTGACTTCATGATGTATGAAGCTCAAGAAGTTCCAACTGGGGAGCTGCTTCGCCGACGCCTTGAAGCAGGAGTTAAAACTACGAAAGAGACCTTTCTGCTTGCAATTGCAAACGAAGATATCTATGGATACGCACTAGTATTCCGTGGAAATTTTGCTCGCAATTGTGGTGTAGGGACTCTCGCACTGGGTGTTGCAAGGGCTGCACAAGGGTATGGCATCGGATCAGCGCTCATCGCAGAATCGATTGCTTGGGCTAAACATCAGGGTCTGTACCGACTCCAACTACAAGTTCAAACTAGCAATACGGGGGCGTTTCGTCTTTACCAGAAGTTTGGTTTCCAAAACGAAGGCACTCTATACCGTTGCGCACTTGTGAATGGTGAGTATGTCGACAAGTACCAGATGGCCCTTCTGTTGTAACTGGAACCCTGTTTTACGAATGTATTCCAGGGTTTCTTTTTTTCTTAAGCTTCTATACAATAACTTTACTATTATGAATGAAAAACAAACCAAATGGGATGAGGGATTTAAAGCTGGTCGAGACTACAATCCAATGAATGAAATTTTACTGGATCTTATTTTAAATAAAGTCGAGAACGATAAGAAGAATGCTATTGATCTAGGTTGTGGCACTGGTGATGCTGTGATGAAGCTCGCTAAACGTGGGATGACTGTTACAGGTACTGATTGGTCGCCGGAAGCGTTACGTAAAGCGCAGGAGCGTGCCGGAGCAGTAGGTGTAGCAGAAAATATTAACTTACGAGAAGTAGATCTTAATCTTTTAGCAGAAGCTAATTTAGATAAAGATTGGGCAGATGTAATTCTGTGTAAATTAGTTATAGCATTTGTATCTGACAAAAAAGCTTTTTGTGAAGAAGTGAAAACACTGATGAATAAGAATGGTGTTTTTGTAATACAGACACCTGTATTACATGAATCAGTAAAATACACATCAGAAGACAAACCTGGCATTGCCGTTCAATACGTTGAATTCAAAAACATGCTAGAGGAGGTATTTACAGACGTAATAGAATTTAATCACTCCTACTATAGTGACCGTGGTGATCTGGTCACATTTTTGGTGAAGTAGGTCTTCTAACTTACATTTGATTATATTTTGACTCCGACCCACTTACCTAAATTGACCTAGCCAAAAGCTTCTATAATGCCCTTACAAGGCCTTATCTGTGGGGCACTTAACCCAAATAGCCCGCGAGCACAAAATAGCGCCCATAAGGGCGCGTATTTTGTTCGTGCATTTGCATTTCCAAACCATACTAAACTATAATTCAACCTAACAGCGCGCAAACCCAAAAACTTCCTTTCCTCTATGCAAATAACCTTCATAACCGGCAATCAAAATAAAGCAGACTACCTGGCAAAATACCTGGGCTATCCTGTCGATCACGTAAAACTTGATTTGGATGAGATTCAATCTCTCGATCTCAAAGAAATTGTTGAGCACAAAGTCCGCCAAGCTTACGAGAAAATAAAGAGGCCGGTCATTGTTGAGGATGTATCTCTTGAGTTTGCAGCCCTTGGTGACTTGCCCGGGCCTTTCATACGCTTCTTTGTCGAACAAGTTCCCTTTAAAACCATCTGTTCAATGATAGACGGACGAAGTCGCCGCGCAACCGCCAAATGTGTATTTGGATACTATGACGGCGAAGAGTTGAAACTTTTTGAAGGCAGTCTGGCTGGAACCATCGCCGAAATGCCCGCTGGTGACAGTGGCTACGGCTGGGACAAAATTTTTATACCCGATGGATATACGGTTACACGAGCGCAACTAAGTGAAGAAGATGACCAAAAAACGTATACGCAAATGAAGCCGTTTGCAAAGCTAAAAATGTTTTTAGAAAAAATGACCCACAAACCCCAAAAACTCGACTAAAAAATGCTAAAATACCCCCAATGACAAAAAACAAAAATCAAATTTTTATAATTCATGGCGGGATGACTTTTAAGAATAAGCGGGATTATTTGTCTTTCCTTAAAAATCGTGAAGTATCGGTTGAAAAGAGCGTGTCCTGGAGTGCACAATGGCTAGACAAAAAACTGGGCAAGGAATACGAAATCATCCGCCCGCGCATGCCCTTATCGGATGACGCAAAATATGAAGAATGGAAAATTCACTTTGAGAGATTTATTCCCCTGCTAAGAAATGGAGTTATTCTCATTGGTTCCTCTTTGGGTGGAATTTTCCTAGCCAAATACCTGTCCGAACACAAATTTCCCAAGAAGATTCAAGGCGTGTTTTTGATCTGCCCCCCTTTCGACAACACTGTCGCCGGAGAAGATTTGGTGGGTGGTTTTAAATTAAAATCCGACCTGTCTTTACTGGAGAAAAATACAAAAAACCTGCATCTACTTTTCTCGGAAGATGACGACGTCGTACCCGTATCTCACGCCGAAAAATACCGACAAAAATTAAAGGCCGCCAACATCGTCATCTACAAAAACAAAAACGGCCATTTCAAGATTGCTGAATTTCCAGAAATTGTGAAAATAATCAAGAGTTTTAAAAAATTAAAAAGAGCATAGTAAAGAGTTGATAAATTATGTTGAGTTGTGAAATTTCGAACGTATATATTATAATGTTGGGATATGAGTAAAGTAATAGTGGGAATAGGGTTGCCCGGTTCTGGAAAAACCACAGCCCTAAAGCCGTTTGCAGATAAAAATTCTTATATCTACATATGTCCGGACGATATACGCGCTGAGTTAACAGGCAATCCAGCCGATCAGTCAAAAAACAATGCAAAGAATGCACGCCATGCTTGAAAACGCTCCGCCGGAAATTACCGACGGGTTTGATAGTTTATTTTTTATTGATGAATTTCAGGAATTAAAAAGAGTCAAAATTGGAGGTGAACATACCGCAATCAAAGAGTTTAAAATCACATAATTGTACCATGGAAAAACTACCAACAATCCCCACAATAGAAAAAACCGACAATTCAGAGTCTTTGCCCGAATCCAACTCTTTGCAAATTGAGCGAGCTTCAACGCATGCTTTGGAGAAAAATTTTTCTAGTCTCACTTGGAATGAAGAACTTTTGACGCGTTGGCTGCGTCGCTTTTATGCCATCGACATAGACATCAAGGAAAATCCTGATGCCACTTTTACCATTCCCGCTCCCTCCCTTCCGGAAAATTTACCCCACTTACCCAAAGGCTACGGCATGAAAGGCGGCGCGGCCAGGATTGTGCTTCGCGCGGCGCTAGGCCTGGAAATCAACGCCCCTCGAGATATTGATCTGACTTATATAGGCGTGGAAGCACCCGACGACGAGCTCTCCGATCACCTGGCACAGACTTACATGCCCGACGACTGGGCATTTGGTCATGGCATAGAAGCTCTGGAAGAAGACTACTTCGCCACCCGTGATTTTACCTGGAACGAAATATTGTACGCCGACGGCCAAATAACCTGCAGCAAACAATGTCTTTTGGATACCATTAGAAATATAGTGCGGATTGCAGATTTTGAAAAACGGGAATCCTATTACGGCGAGCCTTTTTATGTTAAGCCAAAATTATTGGCCAAAGCGGTGCGTTTTATTGCTGAGGCTCGAGCAAATGGAAATAAAAATACCGCTCTAAGTAAAGAAACTTCTCAAGCTGTTGAAATGGGTATCGACGACTGGCATATCGCGCTTCACCTCAATCGCGCTTTTGAGCAAGGAGATGATAAAGCTCAGGCGTACGTGGATGAACTAAATGAACGCAATCTGCTCCCAAACACCGTAAAAACCGCAGTAGACGCGCTTCACTACTTATCTGAAGCCAGCGATTTTATATTTAGAGCCGAAGCGGCGGAGATTTTGGATCGAGAAATTAGGCTCAAAGAAGAACTTGAGGAAGAAGCGCGTCAGGAAGAAGAATTATTTAAATATGAAGAACACGATACCACGGAAGCACACCAGGGAATTATTCCTTTCTGGCGTTCACCCGGTGGGTAGAAAGTCGATTTTGAGTGCTCTTAGCTTTTAACGCTATATATTATTAGCGGTAAAGGCAAGAATTCTTAAAAAATGAATAATTGAATTAAGTTGAGATTCAGGATTTGCCCTTGACTAAGATCATAAATTTTGGTACTAATTGCCAAGGATTGAGAAGATGTGTAATTTTTGTTTTTTAATTTTTTAAATTTAAAAAGGAGGACTTAATGTCCCGTTTAAAAACGCGTTTAAAAGAAATTACTTCCATTGAAGAAAATATAATCTGGTCGTTGGAGGAATTATACGCTAATTTTTCCAGTTCAAGCGAGGATCAGAAGCTAGCCTTCTTTGGCGCAGCCTCTATACTGTTTTCAATAATACACGACAGCCGTTGTGAAGATATTGATAAACTCTTGGAGGTTATCGAGAGATTTGTGTCACAAGAAATGACACATCAACAAGACCGAGATTTGCAGTATTTCGCCAAAAAAGCGAAAATAACACTCTTGGAACAAAGAGTTGAGCGAGCCTCTGGGCAAGCCGGAGGCAAAAAGGCTATTAAGCCCCTCTGCAGCTGGAACAACGCGGTATAAAAAGATAGAAAAAAACGAGCTAATCAGTGATTAGCTCGTTTTGTAGTTGTTGGATGAAGTGAAGAAACTGCCAACCAAGACAGTTTCTTTGGGCCAAAGAATTTATTTCTTGGCCTCCATTTCGAGGAGATGGTCCCTCCACCAAGGGGGTAGTTCATTCAATTCGTGCTCCCACTCCGCACAAAACACTTCCTCGAATTTTTCTTGCAGCCTTGCTGTTAGCGACTTGTCCACCACGGGATGTGCGTGATAACAAGATTTAGCTGCAATCTCTACCCACCTAAATACTGCAGAGGATGCCGATATCCTGGCCGCTGACTTATTTTCACGATATCCTACTAGTGAAGAAATAAGTGTCTCCAATTCAGTTTTTGTTATTTTTCCTAACAGGTATTCCCTGTGAAGAGAGTTTATCTTTTTTGCTATTCCAGTCCTATCAAGACCCTGGCACACCTCAGCACAGAAGAGAGCAAACTCCCTCTTCTGTCTGTTGTTGTTTTTCATTTGCTCTAGGACCCACAGGGTGTCCCACCAGCCGCACAGGTTAAATACCGTTTTTATCGGTATAGGTGGGTCCTCACGAAAGACCGGATGGATCGCTCTTACTATACGATCCTGAGTATCAAACCTACTATGTTGATACATCAGGTCGCTTAAGTATATATACATCTTCCTCTCCACTCCCACACCTCACTCCGCGATGCAGGAAACGTTTTTTAAAAGCGCGGGTACGCTTGGTTTTTTTCAAAGAACCAACCTCCACCAACTTTCAAATTTTCTTAAAAGTTGAGTAACAAGGTGGCGAAGCAAAGCTTCGCCACCCCTTTTGTATATACAAAAGCTTATTTTCTAAGCTTTTGTTCACTTATTATTTTAGCATAGTTTTGGAGGTTTGTCAATTATATTGTGTAGTTTTTCAATAATTCTCCCTGAAGTCCTTTATCATTTTCTCACCGCACCAGCCACCGCTTTCACCAAACCTGCGCTCATTACCGGTGGAATAATCATGTCGGCGGTTGGTTTTTTTACTAGACTGGCAATCTTTTTGGCGACCGCGATTTTTGTCGCGTCGGTTATTTCCTTTATTCCTTTATCCAAAGTGCCGCGAAACAAGCCGGGGAAAGCCAGGGAGTTATTTACCTGATTGGAAAAATCAGACCGTCCGGTAGCCACGACCAGCGCTCCAGCACGAAGCGCATCTTCGGGCATAATCTCCGGAATGGGATTGGCCATCGCGAAAACAATCGCCTTTTCTGCCATCGCCGAAATATGAGCTTGAGCAATCGTCCCCGGGCCGGACACGCCAATTATCACATCTGCGCCAGTAGCCGCCGCCATGACATCACCCTGAAGGCGGTCTGGGTTTGTTATTTCAGACAAATGACGTTTGTACCCATCCAAATCACTGCGCCCTCTATATATAATCCCTTTGGTGTCGGTGATGATGAGATTATTTATTCCGGCCAGCTTGAGCAAAAGAGCAATCGCTCGGCCGGCAGCACCCGCGCCCACGATCACGACTTTTAGATTTTCAAATTTCTTCCCCACCACTTTGGCGGCATTTATCAAACCAGCCAAAACCACAATCGCCGTCCCATGCTGATCGTCATGAATGACCGGAATATCAAGCTCCTTTTTCAAGCGTTCTTCAATCACAAAACATTTAGGAGCGGAAATATCTTCCAGATTTATTCCGCCAAAAGTCGGCGCAATGGCTTTGATGACGGCAATGATTTCTTCAGTTCCTTGCGTATTCAAAACAATCGGAAAAGCATCGATATCGGCCATCTCTTTAAAAATCGCGCACTTTCCTTCCATCACCGGCAAAGCCGCTAGGGGGCCAATGTTTCCCAAACCCAGCACCGCCGACCCATCAGAAATGACAGCCACCGTATTATTTTTTATTGTATACAAACGCGCGTCTTTGGGATTTTTGGCCAAGTGAGCAGACACCGCCCCCACCCCTGGAGTATACATCGTGCTCCAGTCGTCTTTGGATTTTAGCGGACTTTTGCTGTTGACTGTTAGTTTGCCTTTTAATTTTTTATGGAGAGTGAGGGCTAGTTTGTTGTAATCTTTCTTTGGTTCTTTTTTGTCTTTTTTTGAGGCTGGCATAATTTTTTAAAAGTGATTAGGAACACCTAGTATACACCAAATTAAATTATGAAAATATAGAAAATAAAAAAGAGCCCCATTCCAAAAATCTGGAAGGGGGCTCTTGAGCTATACCTGAGTGGCCTAGGTAGAGCCTGGGTCGATATATTCCGGGTTTAGGCGTTTGGGGCCTACACCCAGAATAAACAACCCTAAGGACATAAGTACCAATGTTCCCGGTTCTGGAACGTTGGTGGTGTTTACCTTGCTGATGGTGAACACCCAGTCTGGATCGGCATTACTACTACCGTTCCAGTAAAACTGGTTAAGCAGTCCACCATCATCCATGGCGGTGACAAGCCATTCTACCTCTGATATAGGTAGAAAAGGACTTGCCGTAAAAGTATCGCCCACCATCCACGTGTTGTAAAACACGTTAAAAGTTGACCTGGCCTGGGCCAAGATATCTGTACCGGCATCTATCGCCAGAACAAGACTATCGAGCCCCCATCCAGGGGAGGAAGTGACGGCGCTATGAACGCCCCACGCCCCAAACAACTGATACTCTCCCTCAGCCAAGCTGAGGAAAGGCCCAGTGCGAGCAGTCGGGTCGTCATGCAAGCTTTGAAAGTGGTATTCACCACTTTCAACGATTTCCAGGTGTCCGGGATGTCCTGCCCTGACACTCATCCCGTTGCCTGTCTGTTCCCCTCCTACAAACTCGTAGAAAGGAATCGCCGCCGCGAACGACGACAAAGAAAGAGCGGTAGCAAAAACTAAAGACTTAACCACAGTATTCATTAGAATACCTCCTAAAAGTTATTAAAAAAACAAAGATGGCCAAAAAATAACCAGACCGTGTTTACTTATAACATGTTTTATAAAAAATGCAAATTTTTCTAAATCTGTTAGGATAATACAATGAACCTATTTGACAACCTCACTCTCCATTTCCGCATCAACAGCGACCAACAAAAAGCTCTGAAAAAATTAAATTTAATTACCGTTGAAGATTTGCTTTATCACCTGCCCGTCCGCTACGAAAATATCAGCGACATCCAATCCATCAGCGGACTGATGAAAGACCAGGAAGCGGTAGTATACGGCCAGCTCACCAATCTCAAGACCCGCAAGGCTTGGAAAAGCAAAGTCCCCATTGCCGAAGCCTTCATTGAGGACGGTTCGGCGCGCATGAAAGTGCTGTGGTTCCACCAGCCCTACCTAGCCAAAATGTATCAAGAAGGAGCTTATGTAAAATTAGCGGGCAAGGTAGCCGGTGGTGAAGGTAAGCTCTATCTGTCCAACCCCGAAATAGAATTATTAAGCCACCTCCCCATCGACCGCCACGATTCGATTTTTAGAAATAGTGAAATCGAGGAAGACACTCTTTTTCCAGTTTACCGCGAGACCAAAGGCATCACCAGCAAATGGTTCTACCACACGATTTTGAAATGTTTTGAAAAAGGAATCCTCGAACAAATCGAAGACCCACTGCCGGTAAAAATTACAAAAACTTATAATTTACCCGAACTAAAAACCGCTCTCATCTGGATACATTCTCCCAAAAAAGTTTCTCACGCCGAAAGTGCCAGAAAACGTTTTGCCTTTGAGGAAGTGTTTTACATTCAAGTACAAAAAGCCCGCGAACGAGCCGAAGCCAATATAGCAAACACCTATCAAATCAACACCGACAAAAAACACCTAGCGGCTTTTACTCAGCGTTTTCCTTTCTCTTTGACAGAAGCGCAAAATAAAGCCATTGAAGCCATTACCAAAAATTTTACCGGCCGGCACGCCATGTCTCGCTTACTGGAAGGCGATGTCGGTAGCGGCAAGACAGCGGTAGCAGCGACGACAGCTTACGCGGTGGTAACATCGCGCCCACCCGAAGGGCTTAAGGATAATTCTGGTAATCCGGCAAAATTATCAGAATTGCAATACGGCAACCTGCAAACAGCCTACATGGCCCCAACCGAGATTTTAGCCAAGCAACATTTCCAGAGTTTTATTGAGTATTTCAAACACCTACCAATCCAAATCGGCTTACTCACCGGAAGCGGCTGCCAAAAATTTCCTTCAAAATCCAATCCCGACAAAGCCACGCCCATTTCCAAAGCCCAGCTGCTGAAGTGGGTCAAAAATGGCGAAATTCCAATCCTAATCGGCACACATTCACTCATCTATAAAAGCGTGGAATTCAAACACCTCGCTTACGTCATAATAGACGAACAACACCGCTTCGGCACCAACCAGCGCAAACTACTCGCCAAGAAAAACGACTATCTGCCGCACCTGCTTTCCATGACAGCCACACCCATTCCCCGCACCCTCGCCCTCACCATTTATGGAGACTTGGATATCACTCTACTCGACCAAATGCCGAGCGGCCGCAAGCCAGTCATCACCAAAGTCGTCGGCCCGGGACAATCCAAAGACATGTACAAACACGTGCAAGCGGAATTAAAAGCTGGCCGCCAAGCGTACGTAATTTGCCCACGCATAGATGAGCCAGACCCAGATAAAGCCAATGTTTTGAATTTAAAAAACGTCACCACCGAAGCCGAGCGTCTGAAAAAAAATGAATTTGCCGGCTACAAAATCGGTATCATGCACAGCAAAATGACTCCGGCAGAAAAAGATAAAATCATGGCCGCTTTTTCCGCTCACAAGCTTGATATTTTGGTTTCTACTTCCGTGGTAGAAGTGGGCGTAAATGTCCCCAACGCCACCAACATAATTATTGAAGGCGCGGAACGCTTTGGTTTGTCGCAATTGCACCAATTGCGCGGCCGCGTGATTCGTGGCAATCATCAAGCCTATTGTTTTGCCGTGACCGACAGCAAAAGCGAAAAAACCAAAGACCGCCTTAAAGCTCTGACCACCGCTAAAAATGGCTTTGAGCTCTCTGAATACGATTTGCAATTCCGTGGCACAGGCGACCTCTACGGACAAAAACAATCCGGCTTATCTGACATAGGTATGGAAGCGATAAAAAATCTAAAGTTGGTTGCAGCCGCTCGTGCTGAAGCCAAAAAAATAATCGCGGCTGATTCCACCTTGCAAGCCAACCCTCTCATTGCCAAAAAAGTTTCTCTGCTTGATAAAAATCTGCATTTGGAGTAGAGGCAGGTCTAGTATAAATAAATTGAGCAGCTATCCATGGACAGATAGCTGCTCATACAAAGCATCGAGGCTTGACGTCCTGCGATTGGTCGGTTGCTAAACAAGCCCCGATGCTAGGTAGATCAATCTCACCCCCTTTACAAGTTGATCTATCAATATTAAATACCAATCCGACAAAAATTACAAGAAGATGCGCCTGAAAAAGCATGTTGAGTTACTGGCAAAATTACGGTATAGTTTTGACACTCTTACGTCAAGAGGTTCCGCCAATAGCTCAGTTGGTAGAGCGCAGAGCTTATACCTCTGTGGTCCTTGGTTCGAGTCCAAGTTGGCGGACTTTGTTTTGAATTTCATATCCTTCTAGTGTTATAATCAAAAGTAATGCGCTTCTTTAAATTCAGCTTTCTAAATCTAGGCTTAGCCTTGCTGGTGATTTTTATTTTGGTTTTTGGGTATAAATTTTTTAATCCCAAAGCGCCAGAGTGGGTAATGGCCACGGTTGAGCGCGGTGATGTTACCGAACTGGTCTCAGTTTCCGGTTTTGTGGAAGCCAAACAAATCGCAAATATTGCCTTCCCCACCACTGGCAGAGTTACCGACGTTTTTGTGGAGGAAGGATCGATCGTGCAAGCCGGTGAAGTCTTGGCGACTCTGGCCAGCACCCAGCTAGTCGCGGAAAGAAATGAAGCTTCAGCGTCGCTCGCTATCGCTCGCGCCGCCTACCAAGAAACAGCCGCCGGCCCGCGTACTGAAACCATTGCTCTGGCTGAAGCTAATATCAGCGGTGCCGAAGCTAATTTGGAAAGGGTAAAAGCAGAAGAAAGTCGTAAGGTTGAAAACGCACGAGCAGCCCTGTATTCGACAGGACTAACAGCCACCGCCATCGACCCCAATGAAGCCAGCATTCCGCCAATTGTCAGCGGTAGTTATCGTTGCGAGACCGAAGGAAAATACATGATAGAAGTTTACCGCTCTTCCAGTGACTCCGGCTATTCCTACCACTACAGCGGACTTGAGACTGGAACGGCCTTGGTAAGTGTCGTTCAGCCGGCAGCTATCGGCAATTGCGGTTTGTATTTGCACTTTACCGGCGGAAATTCATACACTGATTCAAAGTGGCAAATCGAAATTCCCAATACCCGCAGCAACAACTACAACGCTCTAAACAATGCTTATATCCTAGCTTCCACCCAAGCCAAAAACACCATCGCCGCCGCTGAAAATTCTCTGAATCTGGCCAGAAAAGAAGCCGGCTTATCGACTGCGCCGGCTCGTAGCGAATCCATTCGGCAAGCAGAAGCCAGCATCGCCCAAGCCGAAGCTAGAGTGAGGACGATTGATGCTCGTCTGACTGATCGTTCTGTCGTCGCTCCCTTTGCCGGTATTGTCACCAAGGTTTCTATTACTGCCGGAGAAACAGCGCCGGCGACACCGGTAATCTCAGTTTTGGCGGACAACACCTTTACCCTCAAGGCGCGAATTCCGGAAATTGACATCACGAAAATTTCTGTAAGCCAATCCGTGGAAACAATCTTTGACGCCAAAAGTGACGAAACCCTAACCGGTAAAATTACCAACATCTCACCGGTAGCCACCCAGATTGATGGTGTCGCCTACTTTGAAGTAATTATCGCTCTCGACCAAAATCCCAGCTGGTTGCGCGCCGGACTAAATGCTGATGTCGATATTATTATTGAAAAAAGAGAGAATGTTTTACGAATTCCCAAGCGTTATCTTATGAAAACTGATCAAAATGAATACCTGGTAGCGCAACCCCGAGGAAACAAAACCGCCAGCACCAGTATCGAGGTACTATTTTCCGGCAATGACGGCTTTGTGGAAATCGGCGGTTTGAGTGAGGGTGAGGTTGTAATTATCCCTTAGTAATATGCGCAGTCTTCGCATCGGTCTTCTTTTAGGGCTTCGCCAAATTCAAAGGGCCAGCATTTGGACAACTTCCCTCATCATCTTCGTGATGATGTTGACGTTTTTAAACCTGATTGCCGTGTCGGGCGTGCTGGTCGGATTGATTGAAGGCGCTGAACGAGCCGTGCGTGAAAGCGCACTTGGCGACATAGTGATTACCAAACTCGACGAAGAAGACCGAATTTTGGAGACCGAGGCCTTTGTTCGGGAAATGGCAGCCTATCCCGAAATATCCACCTACTCAGTCCGCTACAAAGCCGGCGGCACCTTGGAAGCAAACTACAAAGAACGCCGCGACTTAAAAGGCGAACGAGATATAGCGGCCGTTAATGTAACCGGTATCAATCCCGCCCAAGAACACGCCATGACCGGCCTCGGTGATTTGATAGTTGAAGGCGAATATCTGGACCCCAATGAAGAAGGTTATATTTTAATCGGTGTCTATTATATTGAAGAATACGCCATTCAGTTTGGTGATTTTTTCCCGTCTCTGGCCAATATCCATCCGGGTGACACTGTGAGGCTGACTCACGGCAATGTTTCCAAAGAATTTATCGTCAAAGGCATAATCGAATCTAAAGTTGATGAAGTAAATCTTTCTACCTACATTCCCGATCGAGAATTCAGACGTTTATTCAACCGTCTTGATAGAAATGCCGATCAGATTGTGATTCGCACCACGAAACCAGGAGACAATCTCTCAGTAGCAGCCTCCATGAAAGCCAGCGGCCTCGACTCCTACGCCAAAATCCTTACCTTTGAAGAAAACCTGCCAAAATTTTTAATTGATATCAAGAATACTTTTAACGTTCTCGGGACTTTCATTGGCTCCATCGGCATCGTCGTCGCCTCCATTACCATCTTCATCATTATCTTCATCAATGCTCTAGCCAGAAGACGACATATCGGTATTCTAAAAGGAATCGGCATAGACCGCAAAGTGATAGAAATTGCCTATGTTATTCAGGCCGCTTTTTACGCACTTGGCGGTTCTTTGCTTGGTGCTTTGTTGACTTATGGATTTTTGGTTCCCTACTTTGAGAAAAATCCGATTCAGTTTCCTTTTAGCGACGGCATTCTTTCGGCCGATCCTGAAGCCACTTTTTATAAGTTTGTAGTATTATTTATAATCACCTTAATTGCCGGTTTTGTTCCCGCTTGGCTTATCGCCAAACAAAACACCTTAAACGCCATTTTGGGCAGAAAATAACATGTCAATTATTAAAGCAAAAAATATTACACGCTCTTTCGGCAAAGACAATTTAGTAACGCATGTTTTGCGCGGGATTGATATTGATATTTCTGAAGGTGAATTTGTCGCCATTATGGGTAAATCCGGTGCTGGAAAATCCACTCTCATGTATCAGCTTTCCGTATTGGACACCCCGTCCTCCGGCCAGATTATGGTTGATGAAACCGACATTATAAACCTCACTGAAAAAGAAAAAACAGAATTTCGCTTAAACACATTGGGATATGTTTTCCAAGATTATGCGCTGGTTCCCGATTTATCGGCTCGCGAAAATATAATGATGCCGCTTTTGATGCGTGGTGAAGATTGGACTAAATCCAGCCAAAAGGCTGACCACGCTCTTGACAGTGTAGGTCTTGAAGGAAAATATCTAAATCTCCCAGCTGAGCTTTCCGGCGGCGAACAGCAAAGAGTAGCCATTGCCCGAGCCATTGCCAGCAATCCGAAAATTATTTTTGCCGACGAACCAACCGCCAATCTCGATAGTATCTCCGGCAGTCAAGTCATAGCCCTGCTCACCAAGCTCAATCGTGAACAACACCAGACCGTGGTCATGGTAACTCACGAACGCGAATACGCCCTAAACGTGCACCGCATAATTCACATGGAAGACGGCGTTATTGTGGGTGAGGAAAAATTACGAGAATTAAAAAGCGATTAAACCTGGATTGGTGGGATCGGCTACTTTTTCATCTTCTTCCCGTTGCTTCTTATAAACATCTTGGATTTCCACTCCTTCCCGCTTAAGCAGCGCTTCATATTCTTCACGCTCCAAAGTCTCCACCTCCGCCAAGCGTTTAGAAATAACATCAAGCGCGCTTCTGTACTTGGTCAAAATTTCCCGCGCGCGATTTTTTCCATCATCAATAATTTTTTGTACCTCATCGTCAATCGCCTTGGCTACCTGCGGTGAAAATCCACGGTCTTCACTCAGTCCGCCGCCGATCATTCTGCCGCCGGTGCCTTCAAAAGCAATCGGGCCAAGCGAACTCATGCCGTATTTAGTCACCATATCACGAGCTAGATTGGCTACCACCTGAAGGTCGTTGCTAGGGCCGGTCGTCAAATCACCAAATACCATTTCCTCGGTCACATATCCTCCAAGCGTCATCGCAATATCATCAAGAAATTCTTTCCGGCTGTGCATGCGACGATCTTCATCCGGAAGCTTGAGCGTGTATCCAGCCGCTCGTCCGCGCGAAATAATAGAAATCTTTTGCACCGGATCAGCGTACGGCAAAGCCGAAGCGACCAAAGCATGCCCGACCTCATGATAGGCGGTAAGTAGTTTTTCACGCGCTGACAAAACATGACTCTTGCGCTCCGGACCGAGCATTACTTTCTCAATCGAACGAATAACATCAAATTGTCCCACTTTCTTGCGTTTTTCGCGCGCCGCCAAAATGGCCGCCTCGTTCATAAGTGAATACAAATCCGCTCCGGAAAAACCAGGCGTGCGCTGAGCCACAATTTCCAGATTGACATCCTCTTGCAAAGGCTTTTTGCGGGCATGAATTTTTAGAATTTCCTCACGGTCTTTTCGATCCGGCAAATCAATTGTCACTCGCCGATCAAAACGTCCCGGGCGAAGCAGAGCCGGATCAAGCACGTCAGGGCGATTAGTGGCCGCCATCACGATCACCTTGGCGTTTGGCTCAAAACCATCCATCTCCACCAATATTTGATTGAGGGTTTGTTCACGCTCATCATTTCCGCCGCCAACTCCGGTCCCGCGCACTCGTCCCACCGCGTCGATTTCATCAACAAAAATAATCGCCGGCGCTGCTTTCTTAGCCAAACCAAACAAATCACGAACCCGAGAAGCACCCACCCCCACAAACATCTCCACAAATTCCGAACCGGAAATCGAGAAAAACGGCACCCCAGCTTCCCCGGCCACAGCCCTAGCCAAGAGCGTTTTACCGGTACCGGGCGCGCCCATCATCATTACTCCCTTGGGAATTTCAGCGCCGATATCAAGAAACTTCTTTGGATTTTTAAGAAAGTCTACAATTTCTTCCAGCTCCTGCTTAGCTTCCTTGGCTCCGGCCACGTCTTTGAAAGTAACTTTCTGAGCGGTGTCATTAGGATCAATCATGCGCGCCTTACTAGAGCCAAAATTAAGCGCCTGCATTCCCGCCCCCTTAACCGAACGCATAAAAAACCAGATAATTATACCTAAAAACAGAAGCGGAAATATGAATGGCGCAAACTGCCCCAACCAGAAAGCAAAACCAGTCTCGCGTTGCACATCAATTTTGATAGTATTTAATTGCTCAGCAGTGACTCCGAGATTGGTTAGAGATTCGGTTACCGACGCATCCACTTCTCTTTTGGTTTCGGCAGAATTACGAGTTTCATCGTTGTAGCTGATTTCCAGCTGACTGCCACGAACGATAATTTCTTTAACCTCACCCGACCTTATCTGCTCCACCACTTCAGACAAGGAAAGCTGTTCTGGTTTTGGTTTGGTGTCAGTCAAATGACTGAAAACTAAAGTTATCAGGATTAGTAAAAAAATCGTTGACAGCATGTTGTTCCAGAAGTTACCCGGCCCGATTGGCATTTGCTGGCCAACACCACGCAACTTGGTCATAGCTGAGTCTTTTTCTTCTTCAACTTTTTTTGGCTCCTGAACCTCAGGTTTGGTGTTTGAATCTTCGGCTTCATTTTTATCCACGTAAATAATAGTATCAGCAGACTTTTCCGTGTTTTCTTTTTCTGATTTTGACATATTACCCTGCATTATACATAAAAAAGCGAGTATTGCGAGAGTTTTAGTAAAGAACATAAGGATATTTGCCGAAATCCGATATAAACCCTATAGTTAGGATCATGACCGATTTTATACGCAACAAAAAAGCTACCTTTGATTTTGAAATTCTGGAAACTTTTGAAGCCGGAGTGGTTTTGACTGGCAGTGAAGTCAAGGCCCTTCGGGTTGGCAAAGCCAGTTTAAACGGCGCTTATGTGGTGATTCGTGGTGGTGAAGCTTGGCTACTTGGAGCTTCCATCAGCCCCTTTCAAGTCGCCAACACGCCCAAAAATTACGATCCGGAGCGCACACGCAAACTCCTTTTGACCAAAAAGCAGCTAGCCGAGCTTGGACGTTATGGAGAACAGCCTGGTTTGACAATTGTGGCAATGAAGTGGTATAATGAAAAAAGACATATCAAGCTCCAAATCGCCCTGGCGCGCGGCAAGAAAAAAGCCGACAAACGCGAGAAGCTCAAAGAGCGAGACACCAAGCGCGATATTGAACGTATTTTGAAAAATCAGTAACTACTCTCATCAGGGGAAAATAATGGATGATTTACACGTTTTAGGGATTACAAAAATAATTTTATTGTTATTGATTATATTTTAATGGTACAATGTGAGGAGTAGATAATTGACATATTTTATACAATACACCATTCCCTGAAAGCGTCTGGGTCTGTAGGCTAGGGTTTCCCTTCCCTGCAATTCCCTCTTTCTCCACCGAAAATGTCTCCGGACATTTTCAGGGGATGCTAGGCATCGACGGTGAGTCGTGCTTTTTGTGTGCAGTGTGAGAGCTGCTCGAGACTCTCCAAAAACTCGAGTACTTTGTATGTGCAAAGAAAAGCATACCAAGTCCTTACGCTAACGCGTTTGGATTCGCTCCCGCTTTTGCGTAATCTTTTACGCAGGCCGTAGCGATGCTCTGCTTTCCGAGGTCTCATAAGGAAGTTGGAGTAGAATAGCCATGAGGCTTTGGCGACGAGGGCTGTTTCCCCTCGTTGCCGAGATTCTTGAAACTCGATTACTTTGCGTTTGGTCTCCCTTCTAGCTTAGTAATTTAAACCCAAAGCGAGACTACACACTGTAGATTCACAAAGACACCCTCATTCGGACGCGGGTTCAATTCTCGCCATCTCCACAACAGTAACCACCTAAGGCCCAAGCATTGCTTTGGGCCTTAGGTGTATGGCTTTGAGCGGGTTCTAATATTTTTAGATCTCGGCAGAGATCCCGAGACTACTTATTGTGCATCCAGATAGTCTCTGAATCTGATCTTCAAAGCATCAATAACATCAGAGCGCTGGAAAAAATCTTCTACTGATATCAAGTCCCATTTATGGCCCTCGGTAAGAACAACAGAGTCCACGTCTTGTTTCACGATGCGAGCTACCATAAACAACGCTCTTTGAGTCGGATCTTTTTGAGCAGGATACTCCTTCTCCCAAATAAAAGATTGCTCCGTAAGGATAATTCCTAATTCTTCTTGAACTTCACGTATCGCGCATTCGTACGGAGTCTCTTCCCCCTCTCTGCCTCCTCCCGGGAAATCCCACATGTTCGCATTGAAAAGACCGGGCTTATTATCTCTCAAATGCATGAGAAGTTTGTCTTCATGTAAAAGTGCTACTTTGACACCGTGAAAATTCATACACTAATTCTAGCATGTTCTAATATTTTACTCTCGTATGAAACTTTTTGTATTCGTAGCTAAATCATGTATTAAGCACAAATATGCCCATACTTTTTTTGGGGGAAATTTTCTTTAAATCCCCTTTGGGCTATCCTGTCAAATCTATTGCTTTTACAGGAAAAAAGAGTAAAGTGTATGTATCTCATCTGCCTAGGTAGAAGGAGTCCGAGAACTTGCCCCTTACGGGGCTGTTTTTGATTTAGACTTTTGGCTTCGCACCGTATTTCTTATATTCTCTATTATCTAGCACGGCGTCTAGTGAATCCTTGAGATTTAGATTCTTGGTATTTGGCAACTGAGGCACAGTGACTTCATACCCTCGTTGTTCTAGATTATATTTAATATAAGGAATCCAGTATGACTCTGATTACTACCTGTTCCGTGAAAAATGATTGCTCTCATGTGTTTGATTATAACTTTTCTGATTGAAATAAAAAATCCAAACTACCACCGACTCACGCCGCTGAATTCCGCCAAACGATAGGAAAAATTACGCCACCAGCTGGTATCCTCGTACTTTTGGTAATCGGTAGAATAGTAGCGATTTTGTTCCGGTTCATTTTGCCAGTTGGCATTGAAAAAATAATCCAGGTCGGCAAAAATAGCGGCTTCGGGGTGGCCAGTGATGGCGAGGTTGGTTTCTAGGTTGAAGTTATCAAGATTGCGCTTGGTGAGATTGGCAGAACCTTGTATCGCCACCGTGCGGTCGGCGGTTTTTATCAGCACCAGCTTGCTGTGACACTGTTCACCATGAGTGTCGCACCAGCGAACGGTAGTGTTGCCGGAGGTATTTGTCAGCAACTCATGCGCGACCGAGCGATTGGGCTTGCCATCTTTCTCGCGACCAAAGGCATCTTTATTGGGATCGAGCAGTAGGCGGATTTTCGCGCCGCGGTCGTCGGCTCTTTTCAAAGCTTCAATTACCGTGCGGTCGGATAGGTAAAACATAGCCAAGTCAATTTGCGCGCCGGTGGTGGCGGCATCTATCTCAGCGACAATTCGTCTTTCAATGGCGTTTTCGGTTAGGAGCTGGACTTGCAGGGTGGTGGTGGCCGAATTTTCCGGCGGCAGAGCGGCCGCCCACGCGGCCTGCGATTGCGTAGCCGCGGCTAACAAATCCTCTGCTGGCCACAAAAACTCGCCGCCAGAAAATTCGGCCACTTTCGATTCGGTCTCCAAAACATCCCGCCATAAGCCAAGGTCCTCACGAATGGCGATATTGCTGTGCGCGCTGGAACCATCGTGCGGATTGGCGGAAGTCACCAGAGTTGAAAAACCAATCTGTTCCCCGCTCTGATAATCAGCCAAAATAATTTTACGATGATTGGCTTTATAATTAAGCGTGGCCAGATAAGTCCGTAAGCCAAGTTTTTGTTTGCGCGAATCCAGGATATTTGGCAAGTAACCCTCATCAGAACTATTACCAAAAGCTGAGAAAAAAGTACGCCAAACCGAACTATAAATCGGATTGCTGTCACGCAAAGCCGATAAATCGGTAATAAAGACAGGAATCCCCGCCACGCGCAAACGAGACAAATGCTCCGGCTCATAACCACCATAGACAGTATTGATAGGATCGGTAATGACTTGGATAACAATATTAGGCGAGTCAATCTTTTTCTGTACCAAGGCCGTGGTCAGCTCATCAGACAATTGCCGATAAGAAGAAGTCGCCGCGCCTAAAAAGTCGCTATAGAAAAACATATCAACCAAAATATACCGCTCAGCGTCCGCTATCATTCGCATGATCTCGTCAAAAATCTGCTGGTCAAAGTGACGTTCGCCGGTCGAGTCGGTGTAGGTCAAGTCGCGAAAAAAATGTATGGATTCGGCCGGCACGACATAATCAGCGCTTTGATAATCAAGACCAGCCGGCAGTTTTTTATGCGCGTGAAAGACGCCATTGATGGCAACAATCAGAAATAAAATTATAAATAATCTTCTAAACATATTTACTAACTTTTGGATAATTGCTTGTGATATTTTTCTTCAAACATCGCCCACAACGATAAAAAGAAAGCGGCAATAATCGGACCGACCACCAGCCCAGAGATACCAAACGAAGTAATACCGCCGATAGTAGCCAAAAGAATAATCGGGTCCGGTATCTGAGCATTGCGACCAACTAAAATCGGCCTTAAAAATTCATCCACCAAACTCACGAGCAGCGCGCCCGTAGCCAAAATCATCACCCCCTGCCAAATAGAGCCGGTAGCAATCAAAATAACCCCGACCGGCCCCCACACCAAAAACGGCCCGACAGCGGGAATGATGGACAAAATACCCATCACCACTCCCCACAAAACCGGCGCCGACACTCCAGCGATAAAAAAGACCAGCCCGCCAATCGCTCCCTGTATGACCGCGATGGTAAAAGTACCCTTGACCACCGCCCGCGTCGTACCAGCAAAACGTGCAAACAAACGATCTTCCTTTTCTTCACCCAAGGGTAGGTAGCGCTTAAGCTTATTCTTTATCAACACACCGTCACGCAGCAGAAAAAATAATAAGTAAAGTGTTATGACGGTATAGACAATAAGCGAAAAAGTTATTTGTCCAAAAGTAATGAAAGAAGAAGCCAGTGCCTGCGACACATTCACTACGCCCGAGCGCAATCGTTCTTCTATCGCGTCTGGCGAAACCCCAAATATTTCCAAACCAGACAAGAGCTCACTGGCTTGATTGACTAAATTTTGACTGTTTTCCAGATGATTGCCATTGGTTAGACTTTTGTAAACACCAACGGATTCTTGCACCACCAAACTACCCACCAAAACTGTCGGCACCACCACAATCAAAACAATGGCGAGAATGGTAGTAAGCGAAGCCAAGCTACTACGCCCGCGAAAAAGCTTAGCAAAACGCTGATAGAGCGGGAAAAAAATAATCGCAAACACAATCGCCCAGAAAAGCGGAAGCAGGTACTTGCCAATCATCACCAGAAATATAAAAGTAGTGGCAATCAGCAGTCCTAAAAATACAGATTGTTGAATAATACTAAACCTCATGGAATTTAGTATAGCAGACAAATCCAATCAATTTAATCAAATAAAACAGATTTCATCACCTCCTTGAAAGCCACGTTCAGCAAATCCCCTTCTGCTAGGTACTGCCCAACAAACAAGTACATTAAGTCACCATATTTTACGACGTAAACATCCTGAAGATAAAGCCCGTCGGCACTATAGCTGATAGCCTGAATACCATCAACCAAGGTATCCACCACCGGAGTACGCGCCAAAGCCAAACTGGTTAGAGGATTATTTTCTGCCCATTGTTTTATTTTTTCGATTTCAAGCGTAGAGTCTTCCGTCGCTTCGTCGCCAGCCACCCGCTCAAAAACCAAAACCGTAATCGCGGGTGGGGTTTCACTTTCTTCTGAAGTAACGTAGTAGTCATTAAGGGCTTTTGTTTCCATCAGCACGTACATCCGCAATAATCCCTGATCGTTTGTTTCTTCCAAGGGCGACTCAATCGAACTCAAAGCGCTCTCTCCGCTTTTGTAGGCAAAAGAAAACTTTAAGTCGCTGTTGTAAATACGCTCAACCACATCCGTCACCACCATGCGATCTTTGGCTTGCGGGCCAAACAGATAATAACCAGCTCCCACTAACCCCGCCACCACTAAGGCCAAGGCCGCTAGTGTTATTTTTTTAAAATTACTCATGCTCATATTTTACCCTGATTTTAGAAATAATGAAAACAAATTAAGATTTTAGAAATTTTGAGGTACACATCATTGCGTAAATGAGATATAATTAAGGGATATGCAAAAGACTATTCTCATAATAGAAGACTCGGTTGATTTGGCTGAGTCACTGGAAGACATGCTGAGACTTAAAGGCTACCAGACCCTAAAGGCAGTTGATGGAAAAACCGGACTGGAGCTGGCTCTAACCACCCACCCGGATTTGATTTTACTAGACCTCAGATTGCCTGATATTGACGGACTGAAGATTTTGGAAGAAATTAGAAAAGACTCTTGGGGCAAAGCGGTTAAAATACTGATTTTGACCGCCTCCGACTTCACGGAAAAAACCGCCCCCGAACTAAACATTACCGCTAAGGATATTATCTATAAATCTCACTGGGGAATAGAGGAATTGGCCAACCGCGTTGCCAGCGAAGTTTCTCCACGCGTGAGCTAAACCTAAATCACAATCGGAATCACAATCGTGAAAGTGGTGCCCACATCTTCCGTGGAAACAAAAGTGACACGACCTTTCAAAACCTGCACCGCTTTCTTAACAATATAAAGACCAAGACCGGTACCATCGGGCACTTCTTTGGCGGCATTGCTGGCTCTGAAAATTTTGGTAAAAATTCTTGACTGCTCGACAATCGGAATCCCCATACCCGTATCTCTGATATCAAATATCAAATCATCACCTTCCCGACGATAGGATATTTCAACTTCCCCATCCAGGCGAGAATACTTGAGAGCGTTGGAATAAATATTGGTAATAATCATTCGGAGGAGATTTTGGTCGGACACGATTTCTTTCAAACTGTCGTCAAATTTCTTGTGGATTTTTAACTTCTTACTATTGGAAACAATCACCTGTTCGCCAACAATGTCTTCTATCAGAGTTTGCAGATTTACGACTTCCGGTTGGATGGTTCTGGTTCCGAGGTCAAATCTGGACACCTGCAAAAAGTCGTCTATCAGATTACCCATGCGCTGAATGTTTGAGAGCAAGCGGCTGATGTAGCGTCTTTGCTGTTTGGTAAGCGAATCTGCGCCGTCCATCAATAATAACTCCGCACTCCAACGCATGCCAGCAATCGGCGTGCGAAGCTGGTGCGAGGCCAAAGACACAAATTCTGATTTCGCGACATCGACTTCTTTTTGTTTAGTGATATCAAGCAGAGTCACCAAGCTAACCTTTTCTCCCTTATCTCCCCTGAATTGAAAAATTGACATAGTAGCCCACACAATGCTGTTTGCGTGATTGATTTCAATTTCTTCATTGGCGATTGTCACTCCGTTGCGAAACTTTTCCTTCAGCAAAACTAGGTGCTCGGTTTTGTTTGTATCAATGCACGAAAAAAATGAATTGCCGTTTAGTCTTATGGCCGATCGCCCCAAAAGTCTGGCGGCGGAAGTGTTTGAAGAAATAATAAAACCGTCTTTGTCCAAAATCAGGTAAGCGACCAAGCTATTGCTATAAACTTCTGAAAATAACTTTTGTGAAGAGTCAGACAAAATACTCAAAGACCTTTTTTCGCTGCGACTTTGGCTTTGCCCGTCTTCATTAGCCACGTGGTAAATGGTTTTTGCTACCAGCACTATCGCCGTCAAGGCTAAAATAAAAGATAATATGCCTAAATTTGTTTTTGAAAAATCATAAAACAAAACCAAAGCCGCCAGCATGGCCACCAAAACCAAAAACACAAACACGGACTGTGTCATGGCCAGAAATGAATCTTTACTGTCGTTTAGCTGAGACATAATTAAAACTTTTGTATCATCATAGTATATTACACAACTTGGCTTATTTTTAATATTTCACCCGCTTCATCAGCCTTAATCACAGCCACTTTCACCTCAGCCCCAGACAAACTTATCATTCCGTCCTTACTAACGCACAAGTCATTTTTTTCGGAATCAATTTTTATGCCCAGACCATTTAATTCATCGGTGATTAAGGAGCGTAGGACAGGGCTTCTCTCCGCGGCAGTGGCGGTAAAAACCAACAAGTCCAAACCACCCATGATTGCCATATACCCGCCAATCTTTTTTTGGATTTGGTAAACAAAACTACTGATAGCTTTTTTTGCTTTGGCGTCACCGCCCATTTGCCTTTCCAGCAAGATACGTAAATCAATTTCTCCAGTCAGCCCAAACAGGCCGCCTTGGGTTTGGATATAGGTATTGGCGTCAATTGGCTTGAGGTTTTTAATTTGCATCAGCCTCAGCAAAGCGCCGGTGTCCACATCTCCGGCTCGACTGCCCATAATCAGTCCGCTGCTAGGACCATAGCCCATGGAAGTATCAAAACATTTACCATCTTTGATAGCTGTTACGCTAACTCCGCTGCCAATATGACAAACAACCACCCGAGCTGGCTCCTGCCCCGTCACGGCATGAATTCGCCTTATCACCGAAGCCGTAGCCAAGCCATGATAGCCAAACCTCAGAATTTCATGTTTGGAAACATCTTCCTTAGGCAATGAATATTCTCTGATGTAATCCGGCATCGTAATATGAAAAGCACTGTCTGAAGCACCGATCAGCCGCGCTTGCGGTAAAATTTCCTTCACAAAAATAATCTCTTTCAGCAAATGAGGTATTCTAAGAGGAGCAGCGGCTTCTGCTTGTTGCAATTTTTTTATGTATTCATCCGTAATCTCGCTATGAGCTTGAAAAAACGTGCCCGGGGCCACCACCCTAAAAGCTACAGTCCCAATCTCCGCCAATCCATTTATAATACCCAACCCCTCAGCATACTCTAAAAAATCACGCAGACTTTCTTGAAAGCGATGGCGATTTATGGATTGTCTGGATTGCTGTATTCCTTTTAAAAAAATACAGAGATTAAATCCCTCACCGTCACTGCCCACGTAAGCGCTAATCAATAGCACATCATCTTTATATAAAAAGAATTTTTTTGAAGAACTGCCAGGATTTATTATTAGGGTGATGCCCATGTCTGGATTCATGTTATATAAGTTATGATAACAAATAATTGGGCTGATAAAACTATTTTTTATACACGACTTAAAAATCTGGTCGTTCTCTACTTTATGATAGAATTACTTTCTTGTTATTTACGAAATATGAAAAACGAAAAGGTTAAGACTAAGAAAAGTAAAAGCGGATTTGGTTTATTCGCCAATCATGATTTTAAAAAAGGAGAATTGATTATCGAATACACTGGCGAAAAAATTACTGAAGCGGAAGCCAATCGTCGCGGTGGGAAATATTTGTTTGAATTAAATGATGAGTGGACGATAGACGGAAAAGGAAGAGACAATCTAGCCAGATACATCAACCACGCCTGCAAACCAAATTGTTATCCGGAATTGGATAAAAAAGAAGAGCATATTTATATTTATGCGAAAAGAAATATCAAAGCCGAAGAAGAACTCACTTACGATTACGGCAAAGTGTACTTTGACGACTTGATCGGTAAGGATAATTGTCGCTGTTCTAGCTGCGAAAAGCAAAGGGACGAGTAGACGATATCGAGGTAGAAGTAGTTGCTTATTAGTATTTATATGGTAAATTTTTGTTACCAATAAATAATTACCTGAAGTTGGTGTTGTCCGCGCAAAGCAGTTTGCCAGCACAACTCACAAAAAGACCGTTTATTATTAAATAAGTCAAAATTTCTTGTCAAAACAATATACAATCCAGAAGCAAATAAAGACTCGTATCAACCACGCCATTAGGGCTGAAGCCTTGCGAGTAATCGGGCCGGAGGGGGAAAATTTGGGTTTGCTCAGCGTGCCGGAAGCTTTAAAAATAGCCGAAGCCAACAACCTGGATTTAATCGAAATCTCACCCAACGCCAATCCGCCGGTAGCCAAGATCATGGACTACGGCAAGTACCGCTACCAGACCGGCCGCAAAGCGCGGGAAGTAAAAGCTAAGTCCCATGTCACCGAAACCAAGAGTGTGCAGGTAAAAATCGGCACCGGCGAACACGACCAACAGCTAAAAGCCAGCCGAGCGGCTGATTGGCTAGAAGAGGGTCATCGCGTCAAAATCGACCTCTTTCTCTGGGGACGATACAAATATATGGACGAAACCTTCCTCAAAGAGCGTTTAGACCGCTTTATGAAGATTATTCCCACTGAATACAAAGTAGCCGACGACATCAAGCGCAGCCCAAAAGGGTTTACTATCACGATAGAAAGGGTATCCGCGCAAAAAGCCAGTGTTCCCAAAGTCATAGTCAAAACCGAAGAAAAGAAACCAGCCGTAAAAGAAAAACAGACCGGTATAAAATCCAAGAAAAAGAGTCTGGACGACTTACTGGACTCAGGCATGATTTAATGGCCAAAATCTTTGACAGCCAAGCTCGTTTACGCTATAGTTGCGGGACTTCAGCTCCAGAGCAAGTAAATAATTATGAAGACAAATAAATCATTCACGAAAAGAATAAAGGTCACTAAGAACGGTAAGCTCGTGGCTCGCAAGCCTGGCCAGAACCACTTCAACGCTCGCCAGACCGGTCAACAAAGACTACGTCGCAAGCGAACCCAGACCCTTACCCTTAGCAAGCGCATTACTCGTCGTTTTCTACCTGGAACAGGCGCGTAATTCTTTTTTAATAGTAATTAAGCAAACAATATGGCAAGAGTAAAAGGTGGCCTAATGGCCCAAAAAAGACGACGTAATATCCTTGATGAAGTTAAGGGTTATCGTCTGCAAAGATCAAAGAAGAAGCGCGTGGCTCGCGAGGCTATCTATCATGCCCAGTTGCACGCTTTTGCTCACCGCAAGGACAAGAAAAATGATTTTCGACGCTTGTGGACAGTTCGTATCAACGCCGCTTTGATGGCTTTTGGTCTTAAGTACAGCCGTTTCATCAAAACCCTGAAAGACAAAAACATCGAAGTTGACCGCAAGATTTTAGCTACTTTAGCTAAAGATCGACCGGAAGCTTTCACCCGCTTGGTGGAAAGCGTGAAGTAAAAGTTTACAAAGCAAAAAAAAGCTGCGTGACCTTCGGTTGTGTAGCTTTTTTCGTAACCGGCGGTTGATAACCAAGTTCTTAACAAGCCAAAGCTTCTAACACACATCAATCCCTAAAACTCAATTATCACCTCCTGATTTAACTCCGGTACCAAAGCATCAAGTCCGAGGTAATCGTGTAGTCGCTGGGTGAGAAACAAGGAAGACCTTTCTTCTCCCATGGCGACAAACACTTGTTTGGCCTTGTCGCCACCATACGCCACCAGTTCCAAAAGCTGATCGCGATCAGCGTGGCCGGAATAACCTTGAATCTGCGCGATTTTTGCTTTCACTTTCACTTTTTCTCCGTTTAGATTTAGGCTCTTGGCTCCATCTTGCAATAATCTGCCCACACTGCCAACTGACTGATAACCAACCAAAAGCAGAGTGGTGGTCGGATCGTCAAGATACTCTCTTTCGTGTTTTAAAATCCGGCCGCCGTGACTCATTCCCGAGCCGGCGATAATTATTTTTGCCCCTTTAACTTTAGAAATGGCATCTGAATCGCGATTGGTTTCGGTAAACTTCAAGCCGGGAAAATCAAAAATATCATCTCCAGCCTTAATTTGATTTTGAATTTCCGGCCGCAGATAGGAATTAAACTGGCGATAAATTTCCGTGACGGCGATGGCTAATGGTGAATCAAGAAAGACCGGCAACGGCTTGATTTCTCCCGCCTCGACCAAATTGTTAATTTCAAACAACATCGACTGTGTTCGCTCCAAGGAAAATGCCGGAATGATAAGCGTGCCGGCTTTGGCTGCCGTGTCTTCTATATAATACTTCAGTAGAGCGGTGCGTTCGGATACTTGCTCGTGCAACCTGTCACCATAGACACTCTCCATCACCAAATAATCATAATCTTTGGGTATAATCGGTGCGCGCAAAAGCGGCTGCGGAACATTGCCCACATCGCCCGTGAAGACGATTTTTTTATCCCCGCGACGCAAATGCACCATACCCGAACCAAGGATATGTCCGGCATCGGTAAACCAAGCCTGAATATTGTCTTCCAAGCTTATTTCAACTTCATAATCAACTGTCTGCCACAAGGCCAAGCTTTTGTTTATATCTTCTTCTTTGTATAAAACCTCGTGTCCGTAGCGCTTGGCTTCATATTGCATTACTTTCAAAGCATCTCTCATCATCACATTGGCCAATTCTTTGGTGGGCGTGGTGCTGTATATTTTGCCAGCAAAACCATCTCGGACTAATTTTGGAATCCTGCCGATATGATCGGCGTGAGCGTGAGTTACCAAAAGCACATCCACTTCCGCCGGATTATAAACAAAAGGGGCGGCGTTTTTGCTCATGGCAAACTTATCTCCTTGCTCCAAGCCACAATCCACCAAAATCGCCACCTTCCCCGTATCAAGCATAAAATTGGCTCCCGTCACCGAACCAACACCACCATAAAATCCTAGAGTTGAAGACATGAAATTTAAATTTTATCTACTCATTGTACGTGATTAAAACTACAAAAAAACCACTATCCACTGGTATGAAAAAACACCTCATTTAGAGGCGTGCTTTCAAGGGAACCACCACGTATGCTCCTAGAATCCCTAGGTGGGCACCATTTCTAGATAAGGTCTGAAATCTCTTGCGAGTTCTCATATTCATCTACGACTGCTGGCAACCCTGCATTTGTGTTTAATCGGAACATACGTTTTTTGTGGTTCCTCCCTAATTGTACTACCAAATGTTGATTCGGACAAATTCCGATTTGAGGGAAAAAAGAAAAAGAAAAGGCGGGCGCGAAGCGCCCGCCTTTTCTTTTTCTTTTTCTTCCAAAAACCTACTCCTGCGTCCCGTCCAAATTCACATCGTACATGATGCGTTCCTGTGCGGTCTTGTATTTCATGATTTCATTCTCCTTAAACCAGATGGCGATTTCGCGCTCAGCCTCAGCTGGAGCATCAGAACAATGAATAAGATTTCGTACTGATCGATTTTCAAAAGAAGCGTGTCCGTATGAGTCGATAGTGTAATCTCCGCGAATAGTACCGACATCTGAGGTGGCTGGCTCCGTAGTACCCACAATCTTCATCACCACCTGCACTGCCTGATTACCCTCCCAAACCATAGCCACCACCGGCCCAGCCGTCATGTATTTTACAATCATACGAATAATGTCACGACCATATTCAACCGGCTCCTTGTCAATCGGCAAACCCTGCGCCATCAAATCGCTCACGACATTAGTGCCTTTTTTTAAAAACCATTCTTCGGTTTTGTTGTAGTGCTGCACCAATCTTTCTTCATCCGGTGTAAACATTTTCATAGCCGTACACTTAAGGCCGGTTTGCTCAATGCGCTTTGTAACCTCCCCAACCAAACCTCTCTGCACGGTATCTGGCTTTAAGATAATAAAAGTTCGTTCCTGATGTGGATATTTTTTCATAATAATTATATTGATTTAAAATAGTTTAGGCAGTATAGCGGTTTAAGGCTTAATATTCAAGCTCTATCCTCTACTCATCCCACTTCTTCTTGAAAGTTATTACCCGATAAAAATAAGTAGCAAAAATAAGTGCCACTATCGCGTTTGATATTGGGTCTAGGTAATTACCAATTTTGTCATGCTGGCTCTGCAAAAAATAACCCGTCAAAGCCAGCAAGGTAGACCAGAGAAGACTACCGATAAAAGAATATAGCAAAAATGACCACACCGGCATCTTGGCAATACCGGCCGGTACTGAAATGAGGGTGCGAATGGTAGGAATCATCCGCCCAAACAACACCGCCTTGCGGCCATAACGATGAAACCACACCTCGGCCGCGTCGATATCTTCCGGTGTCAGGGTCAAAGCACGGCCATAACGCAACGACAACCGCTTCAACCTCTTAATCCCAAACATCCTCCCCAAAATATACCAAGGCAAAACTCCCGCCACCGTACCCAAAGACACCACCAATATCACCAAAAAAATATTCATCTCTCCCGCCGCGGCCGCGTATCCAGCTAGAGGAATAATCACCTCCGACGGTATCGGCGGAAAAATATTTTCCAAAACCATCAAAAAGAAAATACCGGCGTATCCGCCAGTTTCAATAATGTGAAGCGTCCAATCAAACATAATGGCTACATTCTAGCAGATAGCGGACAAAAGACCTCATGGTTTGGGTTTGATAATTGGAAGCGCACATGGAGAAACTGACTAAAGAAAAAAGACTAACGCGACAAAAGACCGTATTTATAGCCTCTTCAAAAGAATTTATATGTCAGTTGGATCAATCATATGTACTTATTGTATCAATATATATAAATATTATCAATCATTTAGGTATTGAAACGACCTTGACTCCATCTACAAAAATAGAAATTGAATATATTGATTAAACCTGTGTGCCATCATCTTTAACAAGTACAATTTGTAGATGACCCCGATTGAGTGCAGTAAGATTTCCTGCAAGACGAAGCTCAGCCATTCTAATCTCCTTATAATCTTGTTTTTATTATTCTAAGATCGTGAATAATAATTCGTTCAATCTCAGTATATAAAATTTCAATACTTACGCTATGTACAAGTATTTTTGATTCTAGGTTAAGAAGCCAGCCATGCGCAAAAATGATGCCTTGTTTTTCAGTATTCCAGTATGCTGCAACAGAAAACGCAGGATTATTTATACCGTATATTCTCGTTGAATTTTCGCTTAATAAAGCTGACTTTACTTCTAAACCTTGTGCAATCAACCAGGCTTCAGCTTCTTCCCAGCTGTCAAAATTAGAAGAGAGAAAATCTTTAAGTTGAGCCTTTGCTTCTTCTTCTGAAATACTATTCGACCATGCGACAAAATCAAAATCAGCATCAGTAGATAGTGTTTCTTTCTTTTGCATAAGTTGTTCTGCTGCAGTAATAGTACCCAAAAGAATTACTAAAGTTGATATTGTTATTAGTGTGATTTTAAAAGCATTTTTCATATCTTAATTAACTGCTTTGCTGTCATCATTTAAAAGCCAAGACAGCTTTATGCCAGTTTCAATAATGTGAAGCGTCCAATCAAACATAATGGCTACATTCTAGCAGAATGCCGGCAAAAACACGATTTGGTTGTGTGGTGGAGGTGGCAAAAGAAAGATTAAACATAGCTAGGCAAGTTTGGAGTACAAAGAAGAACGCCGAGATTAGAGCTGGATATTTTATTTCGTTTTATTGGAAAATAATAAAATTAGAACTCTCCAAACCGTTGATCAAGATTTATCACATAGTCTCTGAGGCGCAAAGTTCTTTCAGACGCAAGAGTTAAAGAACATCGCGTACTTTCCGTATTTCCTATAACCCTGTTGTGCAGCCAATAGGTGCTTGTTAACGAACATTCGGCATCAAAATACTGTTCCCATAAATTTTGAGAGGATTTAAGCGGTTCTGATAATTCATCAATACCATAAAGCGTGTCTAGGTATTTTTTCATTAAATCAAACCAAGCCTCTACTTCATAATTACCACAATTAACTTCTGTACATTCAAAAGCATAGGTTCCCACGCACTTTTCTGAAGAAATTCCAGTTTTCTTTTGATCCAAACAAGATTCGATGATTGAGACCGCCTTAGCAATTTCTACCTCGTTACGATCTGATAAGGCAATTTTTTGTCCACGGGGCGTATCTTCCTGAAATGATTCAGAGATTTCTTGGTTTTGGTAGTATTGAGATAAAGTTTTTTCTTCTCTTGAAATGCCAGAGTCATTATCAACACTTAACTGTTTACCACTTTCAACTATTTCTAAAAAATAAAAAGTTAGTCCGAAACCAACCAACATAACTAGGGCAATGATTTTCATTGATTTATTCATAATATGAAATAGAATATCATATAATTTAAGAGGTATGAATAAATTGCTTGAAAAAAATTGTACATAAGCACAATTGATTCCGGTTAAATTTTCCTTGTGTTTTTGTCAGCGCAAGTGTTATTGCAAAAGAATTGTTGTGAAGAGTCAGGAAGTTTACATAAGTATCGAGTGTGGTATTATTCATTAATATGAAAAGTGTTTTAAAAAGTACGCTTATAACAATATCGGCCCTAGTCATTCTTTTGGCCACCATTACTGTAGCAGAACAACTTATGCAAAAGAAGGAAACGCTCTCTGTTGAGGCTAATTTTGATTTTGTTGCTTGGTCAAATAGTATTTCAGAAGAAGAAGCAAAAGCTCAGCTTAAGGATTTCCTATCTTCTTTTAATAATTGGGAAGAGGTTGAAAGCTGGCTGGGTGCACAGGGTTTCCGGGTAGAGAAACCTTTATTAACTCCTGAGAATACAGCAGAAATTTACGGTATTGATAATAAACCTATATTATTTACTGCGGTAGCAGGCTGGTCTCCAAAAAGGCAAGGCATTATTTTTGCAAATAATTTGATTATTAAAATTGAATCAAAGTTGTTTGTATATGGTGTAAATATTGGATTTTTATATTCTGAGGATCCTTTCTTAATTCAGCGAATTAATATAACAAAAACACGACAATAAGGAGAGTGGGTATGGCAGAACTTCGTTTGGCATCTAGTTACGCCAGCATAGACACGTTCCAAGCTTGGTTAGAGTTTCAGGGTTTTGAAGTCACTGCTCGTTTTGAACACCAGAATGCAGATCCCATGGGGGCATGGATTGGTCTCAGTGGTAGCCGTAATCATGCTGAGAATAATGGTCGCTTGTTTAGCGTAAGCGTGTTTCAGAAATTTTTAGGTCAGGATCATAGTATGTCGGTTTTTGCGCAGTTCGATCATACCGATAACGTAATCGGCATACAAACTGCATTTAACACTAAATAGGGGGAAATGAAGTGGCGACAGTAAATTTGGCAGGTAATTTGATTACTGGAATTAGTGTACTGGGTGTTGGTCACCTACAGCTCGTTCGGATTGATGGAACAAATCAATTGGAAATTGAAGTTCAGGCGCCCACTGATTTTGGGATGTTTGGAGGTGAATGGGTATATCATCAAAGGGATCATACAGATCCCAATCACACGAGCGCATTCATACCTAATGCCAACGGCGTGTCCCCCAATCCAAACGAATATGCGATTACAGAAATAGACGTTGGGAATCGTAATCCAGACGAAGTATGGCAAGTATTAACTAGGATATATGATGAATTTCGTTTGAAAGGAGACTTTGAATATATTGATTAAACCTCCTTGCGGATAAGCAGGTGCTCGTATCTACAAAAGTAGAAATTGAATATATTGATTAAACACACGCGTCAACGAATCTTTGGCGGTATCTACAAAAGTAGAAATTGAATATATTGATTAAACTCAACACTAAAGGACGAATACGCCTGATCTACAAAAGTAGAAATTGAATATATTGCAGCCAATTTCCAAATAAGATTTATACACAATAATGGTACTATGTGGTTCTTGTGGTGTTAATAATTTTTTATAATAGAGAAGACACAAAAAACGAAACTTATGATAAAAAATAATACACATGTCGTACTGGGAGCTTCGGGTGCTATTGGCCAAGGAGTAGTCAAGGCCTTGCAGGAAAAAGGTCTGGTGATAAGAGCTGTTGAGAGATCAAAACAAGTTGCGGGCATAGAGACGGTTTTGGCTGATCTCAGCGATGAAAAGCAAGCGCGGGAGGCGATAGTGGGCGCGAGCCATGTTTATCTTTGCGTCGGCCTACCGTACAACACTAAAATTTGGCAAAGCGGATGGCCGCGGCTTATGCGCTCCGTCATCAATGCCTGTGCAGAGGCAAACGCCAAGTTGATTTTCTTTGATAATGTATATATGTACGGACCTTCTCTGTCGGTGCCATTTACTGAAAATCACCCACAAAACCCAACAACAAAGAAAGGGATGGTGAGGAAACAGGTAGCGGATTTGTTACTGCAAGCGCACAATTCCAGCCAGGTGCAAGCGGTTATCGGGCGGTCGGCTGATTTTTACGGCCCTAAAGCCGTCAACAGCCAGCTTTACATAAAATTTATCGAACGCATCAAACAAGGGAAAAATCCACAATGGCTCGGCCAGCCAGACCAGCCACACACCTACTCCTACACACTAGACAATGGGCGAGCGCTAGTAGAGCTGGCGCTTGACGACACCGCTTACGGACAAGTCTGGCATTTGCCAGTTGGTAAGCCCATTGCGATTGGAGAAATCCTTGGCCTCATCAATAAGAAGCTCGGGACTTCATACAAAGTTTCTTATTTACCCCGACCTTTACTCGGTCTAATGTCACTCTTTATTCCACCAATTAAAGAGGTCAAAGAAATGCTGTATCAATTTGACAATCCATACATCATGTCTGACCAAAAATTTCGAGATCGCTTTCCGGATTTTAAAACGACCAGCTATGAGGAGGGTTTGGCTGCCATGATTGAGAGTTTTGAGTAAGGAGATGAGCTTTATTTAGCTGAAGTATTAAAGCAGCCAGATACGCGTGCGTTTCTTTTTCGTTTGACTTTTGCGATGAAAATTGTAGGATAATCGAGCAATGATGTTGCTTTGGCAACACTGGTTATTGAGTTATTTTACAAAGGAGAAAAAGATGAGTTCCACCACAGAAGTAGAAGAAGATACTTTTTTCAATGCGACTTTCAGCAACTCCATTACGGAAGCGGTTGCTTTCGTGTCGTGTCTGGTAAATGGAAAACTGCCATTTGACATAAAGACCCTTCTGGAAACGCATGAAGAGTATATGGAAAATCACCCGACAACCTATGATGAATATTGGCTGTTTGGGAAAGCTTTTATCAAAAAAACATCCCAGATAAGGAGAGTCCTGAAACACAAACGTATATCCGAAATAAAGGGTGGTCGGGTTATCGCAAAATTGGACAAAAGATCAAAAGATGGTCAAATCTTGACGCGTACTATCTATATTACTTTCACAGACGGTACTCACGTCCAGCTTGATTATGCTTTCAATATTTTCGACAATGATAAGTGGAGTGTTTCACAACTCACTTACAAAGATGTCGAAAATAAAAAATCGCTTGTCCTAATAATGTATTAATATCTATTAGGGACAAAAAAACAGCACGTCATTATCGACATGCTGTTTTATTTTTTAGAACTACAGAAACCAAGTGGGTTCATCGCACAAAAATGCGTTCTACCCTAGCAAATTTTGCAGAGTCACCACCAAAGCCGCCTGCGCCAACAGCATTCCCGCCACCCACTTAATCATATCAACCCGTTGATTTTTCATCTCCAATTTTAGTTCTTGGATATTTTCTTGGAGTATGCTTTTCATAGGATTTTAATATTCCAGCTCTACTTAGTCAAAATCACTGGCCCCTTTTCGGTAATCGCTACGGTGTGCTCAAAGTGCGCCGAGATGGAGCCGTCTTTGGTGTAGACACTGTAGCCATCGCCTTCGTCATCGAAATAGACATCTTTCTTTCCCAAATTTACAATCGGCTCAATAGCATACACGTGCCCCACTTCAATCTTTGGCCCAGTGCCGGCTTTGCCAAAATTTGGAATTGTTGGTTCTTCATGCACGGCATAGCCCACCCCATGCCCACACAAAACTTCCACTACCGAAAATCCACGTGCTTCCACAAATTCCTGAATGGCAGCGCTAATATCACCAATCCTGTTGCCCGCTTTGGCCATTTTTATGCCGTGAGCTAGGGCTTCTTGCGTAGTGCTGAGTAGCTTCTTAGCTTCCGCGGAAATTTTTCCCACGCCCACTGTGATTCCCGAATCAACAATCATTCCCTTGTAGCCAATCGACATGTCGATATTGACGACGTCACCTTCTTTCAAAACCACCCCCTCACTGGGAATGCCATGCTGCACACAATCATTGACCGACACACACACGGCCGCCGGATAAGGATAATCGGCAAAAGTCGGATGATAACCTAGCAGTACCGGCTCAGCGCCGTATTTTTCAACCAGTTCCATCGCCTTATCATCAATATCAAGAGTGGTGTTGCCCACCACCGCTTCCTTGGCTAATTCTTTCAAGCACTTAGCCAGAATAGCACCAGCCTCTTTTAAAATTTCAATTTCCTCAGGAGTTTTTTTTGTTATCATAGTTATTTTAATTTAAGCGCGGAAATGATTTGCTCATGCACACCATCAATCGTGTCGTCGCCTTTTATATCATGTACGGTTACATTGGCGATATTTTTATAATATGCAATTACCGGCAAGGTGTCTTCACGATACCATCGTAAGCGATTCTCGATTGATTCTAAAGTATCATCGTCTCTGGCTCTTTCCAACATCCGCGCTTTTACCACCTCTTCCGGAGTATCGAGATTGATAACGTGAATATTTTTCCTTTCAAAAAAATCGAAAGCGCCGGCTAGAGTTTCGGCTTGGGCTACGGTCCGGGGGAAACCATCAATCAACAAATGACTTCCCGGATCAAGCTCACTGAGCATTTGTTGACCCCACAGAGCATAAGTAAGGAAATCAGGCTGCAAAACACCCGCTTGCAAGGAGTCGGCGATTTTGTTTTGCGCGAAAGTTTGGCGGGGGGCGGTCAAGCTTCTAAATAAGCTGCCAGTCTGTACATCCACCAGCTTTCTATCACCATCAAGCGCGGTGATGATATTTTTAATCTTGCTAATCTGAGTGCCTTTGCCGCTGCCTTGCGGCCCGACAAAAATTAAAGTTAGTGGTTGCATATTTTTACTGGAAAGTTATGATGAATAAACTCGATTTTTTAGCGATTCAATCAACCGGCAAAATTCTTCTTTTGCTGGGGTGAAATCATTGGTGGAATTATCAATAATAATATCAGCAATGTCTTTTGAGGCTACTTCCACCAAATAGCGTTCATAGCGGGAATTGAGCTCATCTTCACTCATCGGCGCGCGCCCAAGGGCGCGCGCCTTTAACACCTCCCAACCACCGGCATCTATAAAAACAGTCGTGATGTGCTCCGCAAGAATAAGCTGGTGAAGCTGCTCCACTCCCTGCACGTCTATTTCCGCAATAACAATCTGGCCATTTTCCAAGCGCTGGACAATTTCGCTTTTCAGAGTCCCGTATTTATTGGCTCCAAATACCGCCCACTCCAAAAAATCTCCAGCCGCAACTTTTTGTTCAAATTCAGCTGGTGTTAGAAAATAATAATCCTTACCCTCAATCTCACCTGGGCGCATGGCTCTAGTGGTACAAGAAACCGTCACGTACAAATCGGGAATCGTAGCCAAAGCCTCTTTTATTAAAGTGCCTTTGCCGCTACCCATTGGAGCCATTACCACCAAGACATGTCCTTTTATATTGCCTATCATGCCATCCGAGAGTAGCAGTTTTTTGTCTATTTCGCAACACAATTTATGTTATGCTTGGGCCGGAGGGAGAAAATTAAAGAGGCGTGCCCAAAGGGCACGCCTCTTTAATTTTCTCCCTCCTTTACCTTCTAATACTCCCGCATCGACACCTGCGCGTCCAAACGACGAATCAAGTCTAGTACCACCTGTACCACGATCAAGACCGCTGTTCCGCCCATGGCTAAAGCCGCGATACCGGTAACCGCCTGCATACCAATCGGAATCACCGCCACTATACCCAAGAAAGTAGCGCCAACCAGAGTAAGTCTGGTAATCAAACCACCTAAATATTCAGAAGTCTGTGTTCCCGGACGAATACCCGGAATATACGAACCATTACGCTGCAGATTTTTGGCGACGGAATCCGGATCGAAAGTAATTGCTGTATAAAAGAAAGTAAACAGAAATACCAAGACAAAATACACTCCTCCGTATACCCATTGATTCGCCAGAATGGCGGTCACGGTTTCGTTTGCTCCAGCTACCCAAGGCAGATTGAAAGCCGATAGAATATTCAACACCATCTGTGGCAACAATAGAATCGACAGCGCAAAGATGATCGGAATTACACCAGCCTGATTGATGCGCAGCGGCAGGTATGAAGAGCTGCCACCGTAAGTCATTCCGCCTCGACTTTGCTTGGCTGAGGTTATTGGCACCGGACGTTCAGCTTCAGTCATCAGCACCACCGCGTAAATAATGAGCAAGGCCACAATCACAAATCCAACATAAAGCGGGAGTTGTGATGGGTCAAATGAAAACGCCAATTGACTCACGGTTGAAGGTAGCGTTGCCACGATACCGGCAAAGATGATGATTGACACACCGTTTCCAATACCATATTCAGTTATGAGTTCACCAATCCACATCAAAAGCACCGAACCAGCTACAATCAAAACGACGTTAACAGCAAAGTCAAAAGTGGATAGCCCTACAATCACGCCTTGGCTTTGCAAAAGAGTCAAAAAACCAAACCCTTGCAAAATCGCCAAAGGCAAAGTCAAAAGCCGACTGTATTGAGTAAATTTAGCCCTTCCAGCCTCACCTTCTTCAGTGTACAAGCTCTTGACCTTCGGTGACATCACCGTCATAAGCTGCATGATAATGGAAGCGGTAATGAAAGGCCCAACACCCAACATCACGATTGAGAGATTGGCCAAGCCGCCTCCGGAAAAGATATTCAAGAGACCGAGAAATTGATTGTCTGAGAAGAACTGTTGTAGCACAGCCTGATCAACTCCAGGAATTGGAATTGAAGCCAAGAGTCTAAAAACTACCAAAGCCCCCAAGATAATCAAAACTCGATTACGGATGGACGGTTCGGTAAAAATTAGAGTGAGCTTACGAAAAAATGTTTGCATACCCTATATTACCTATTTTGTAACAACTCCACCAGCTTTTTCAAGCTTTTCCTGGGCCGACTTTGATACCTGACAATTCTCAATCGTTAATTTCTTGGTTATTTCTCCATTTCCTAAAACCTTCACACTTGGAGCCTTTTTGCCCACGGCAGAAATTACTTTTTTGGCTACCAAAGTCTTTGGTGAAACCACCTCTCCGGCTGAGAAGATGGTTTCGAGTTTGGACAGATTTACCACTACCACTACCTCTTTCTCGCTATTTACGGTACGAGCGCGATTCTTTCCGTGTCCGCGCAATTTAGGAAGTTTCTTAATCTGATCGCGCATTTCCGGACGCATACTGTTTCCAGCTCTGGCAGTCTGTCCTTTACCGCCACGACCTGAGGTCTTGCCTCGTTTTCCGCCGCGACCAATGCGCTTGGTTTCTTTGCGCGGTGAAGTTGGTTTTAATTCATGTAGCTGCATACTAATTTTTTCTTAGAAGTTTAAGTGCTTCGACAGCGGCACGGGCGTTGTTAAGCTTGTTCTTGCTGCGTGAAAATATCTTCGCGGTTACGTCTTTTACACCAGCGTGTTCTAGCACGGTACGGACTGAAGACCCCGCCACGAGTCCCCGACCAGGAGCCGGCATAATCATGACTTCACTGGAAGCATATTTGGTATGAACATCGTGAGGAATATGACTGTCTTTGTTTATAGTGACAATAATCATATTCTTCTTAGCGTCACGCACAGCCTTTTCAATGGCCATTTGCGTGTCGCCAGCCTTACCGATACCAACTCCCACTCGACCTTTCTTGTCACCAATAACTATCGCCACCGAAAAACTGAAACGACGACCTCCAGCCATCACGCGAGTCACGCGACGAATGCTGATAATTTTTTGATCAAATTCCGGACGAACCCGCTCTGGGCGGCCACCGCGTCGTGGTCGTCGTTGATTTCTTCGATCTCCTCCCCCCTGACCTCTGCGACTATGCCCGCCGCGTTCACTGGAAACGGCTTCAGTTTTTGTCTCTGATTCTGGCACAGCTGGTGCATCGGTTGAAGCCACTATGGCTTCAGTTTCTGATGTTACGTCATCAGTTGTAGCTTCCGGCTGTTTTGTTTCTGACATTGTTATTTTCTTACACTTCTTATAAACCTCTCCTTAAAATACCAATCCCCCGCCACGTGCGCTTTCAGCAAGCGACGCGACAGTTCCTTGATAACGAAAACCTCCGCGGTCAAAGACCACTTTCTCTACTCCCAGCGCCTTAGCCTTCTTGGCGATATCAACACCAACCGTGCCGGCGCGTTCAGTCAAAGTCTTGCCCTCGGCCTTTCTGGAATCAGCAGCGGCTAAAGTCTTGCCCGCCACGTCGTCTATCAATTGCGCGTAGATGAATTGATTGCTTCTAAAGACCGCCAAACGCGGACGCTCAGCCGTTCCAGACACCTTAGCTCGAATTCGATTGTGACGAGAAACTCGCTTCTTATTTTTATACTGTGTTTTTTCCATAGCTCAAATAGAATTACGGGCTTACGCAGCCTTTTTACCTTGTTTGCGAATAATAAACTCTCCTCGATATCGAATTCCCTTACCTTTGTACGGTTCCGGTTTTCGGACTTTGCGCACATTAGCCGCAAACTGTCCGAGCAAATCCTTGTCCGCTCCAGTCAAGGTAATCGCGCTCTTTTCCACCACCGCTGAAATTCCTTCCGGAATATCAAGTGGCACCGGATGCGAATAACCCATGTTGAGCACCAGCGCATTGCCTTTTACCTCAGCCTTATAACCAACTCCTTCAATATCAAGAATCTTGGTAAAGCCTTCGGTTACGCCTTTTATCATGTTGCGCACATGTGAGGCGTAGGTTCCCCACAAAGCCGGGGCGTTTGGAGTTTTTTCTGGAGACAGAGTCAAAATATTACCTTCAATTTTGAAAGTCACGTCTGATCTTACTTCTCTTTTAAGAATACCTTTTGTTCCGGTTACCGTTAGTAATCCATCATCACAGGTTACTGTGACACCGGCAGGGATGGTTACTGGTTGTTTTCCTAATCGACTCATATCTTACCAAATAATAAAGAGCTGTTCTCCGCCCACGTTTTGCGCTCGGGCTTCCTCGTTGGTGAGAATACCGGCTGGCGTAGAAAGAAGCATATGCCCTTTACCAAATTTTACTTTGTGAATATTTGCGACCTTTGTGTACAAGCGGCGACCTGGCTTTGAGATACGCTTGACACCATCAATGCGGTGCCGTCCGTCCTCATACTTTAGAGTTACCACTAGTGACTTCTGTATTTTTTTTCCTTGCGGTTCGGCTTTTTCTATATAGCCAGACGCGACCAACTTATCTGCAATAGCATGACGAAGCTTGGAATAAGGCATTTCTACCTCTTTCTTTCCCACGGCTCCGGCATTTTTCAAGCGGATAATCATGTCGCCAATAATGTCTCCTACCATGATGATTTCTTTATTCCTGGTATATGTCCCTCATGTGCCATCTCGCGAAAACAGATTCGGCAGGCATCGAAGTCCCGCATGTATCCGTGTTTGCGACCGCACAGCTTGCAGCGTCTCACGACTCTGGAAGCAAATTTTGGTTCGCGCGAAGCGCGAACCTTCACTGAAATTTTCGCCACTTTATTATTGCTGTTTATGGGATAGTATCACGTAGTCTTTCGTGACTTACCCCCTGATAATCGCCCAAGCTCAGCTCCCGGACAGAATTGACAAAAGCGAACTTTGCGCCAAATCTGTACCAAAAGTGAGCCTAAGCAGCGCGGAATTGGATTTTCCAAAGAGATTACCCAAAACCCCCGCCTTGCCCGCAAGAGTACAGAAATTTTAAGATAAAGTCAATGTTTTGTCCCTGCCAGCTCTTGACATAGAGTTATATATATACTAGTCTTAAAAGAGGTTCGGGGATTGAAAATCAATTTCACTCCCCTATTTTTGTGTTTTTTGGAGAAATAAAAATGAAAAAAGTTATTTTTATAGCAATCACGGTTATTATTTTTCACTCACCAGCAACCTATGCTGCTGAGTGGAGCAATACTCGAGAAGAAGGTGTGTCTATACACACCCATAAATACGAAAACTCTGCCGGCTGGTGCAGAGTTAGACACAATCTAAAAGAACACACGATAGAGATCTTGGTTCGAGATAACAATCTCAACCTGAATCAACATATAGTCATACAAAAAAACACATGGGTTCAGAGAAAACACATGTGGATTACAAAAACCTCCAAAACATGGAGAGGTGACCGTTTAGACAGTAGAACAGAGGGCCCGGTAGACTTGTTCTACCTGGCCTGTAGAGAGCCAGCAAAAAACCTCCCCAAAGAGGTCAGATCCCTTTTTGGAGGGCACTGGGGCATCAAATGAAAAAGGTGTGGGATTTATCAAAATCCCACACCTTTATTTTTTTATTCAGGTTCTTTTACCGATAAAAATCAGGTTCCTCGTAATAGTATGACTGCTCAATTCCTTTCATAAATACGTTGCGGTCGTCTACATTTTTCGTGAGGGCGTGGCGTAAAAGTTCTCGAATTTCGAGCGCGTTTACCGGACTGCGCTCCATGGCATTCATATAATCCATTTTATCTATCTTCTCCCAGTCAATACACTGTTGTAAGTTCTTCTTTAGAATTAAATCCAGCCAAATACGCATACTACGACCATTACCCTCCATAAAGGGGTGGGCGACATTCATTTCTACATATTTTGCCACAATGTCTTCAAACGTGTATTCCGGAAGGGTGTCAATTGCCGCCAAACTTTCAACGAGATACAGATGCGACGCAAAACGGAACCCACCCTTGCTGATATCTTTTGAACGGATACTGCCGGCAAAATCATACAGCTCTTCAAACAAGTATTGGTGTATTTGTTGCAAACCACGCGTAGTACCCACTTCAAACGTAGCGAGTTCGTGGCTATCGAAAAGCTTAAGAGCACGCTCCTTGCTCTGTTCATCAAGATTTTTCACCCTCTGATTATAACACGATTTCCGTCATATTTTGGACTCAATTCACCCACCCAAACAAACAGTCCCAAATCTAAATGGGGCTGTTTGCTGATATTTTTGTGTTCTTAATTACCTACTCCGTCGCCATCAAACCATGCGCCTTAGCCCTTGAGTAACCGGCAAAGATACCGGTGCCTTGCTGTGCATTTATCGGTACGAGGATGTCTGTGGAATATTGCTCTTGGAAGCGGATGACTGAGGTACGGGTACGGTCGACGAAGTAGCTGGTTTCTTCACCAGGCGCTCCTGGGCCACTGGTTGCTAGTTGGAAGCCGGCGCAGTTGAGGAAGCGTTGGAGAGCGCGGACGTCTTCGCCTTGGTCGCCGAAGCGGAGATCGTGGGTGAAGGTGTATCTTGGGCAGAGACCGGGAGTGGTTGAAGTACCAGCGGTAGTACCGGTGCCGGTTCCGATCAAGGCCTTCATTTCAGCGGTTGGGGTTCCTCCCATAGAAATAAACTGTGTGATAAGAGTCTTGAGCTGAGATAATAAGGTGGTGGTATCGGTACTGATTGTTGGGGTAGTAGCTTCGGTACGAGGTGAACAGAAGGTGGTGACGGTGTCGGTGCAGTATGTGCGACCACTACCACCAGAAGATGAACTCCCACTACCACCCGAACTAGTGCCTCCACCACCACTGCCGGCGGTGGTAAAGTTCCAGAAGGATTTGTTTCCCAAGGTATCTGAGGTAGATTCATCATCAGCATAGGCAAAGGCTTCATCTAATTCGATGTAGTATCTGGTACTTGGCTTCAGAAGTTCTGAAGGAAGGTGGAGAGTGACGGTAAGTCCTCCGTTTGAGATGGTAATACTTTCGTCCTCATCACCTGCCCAGAATTCATACACTTCTTCTTCCTCGTTATATAACTTTAGGTAAGCGGTAGCTGATTCGTGGAGGGATACGGCTTTGTTGAAGGTAAGGGTGAAGTTGGTGGTGTTTGCTGGTACGTTGGTGGAACCGGCGGTTGGGGTGAGGGTGGTTATTTCTAGGGGGTCGCCGTTAGTATAAGGAAGGAGTTCAAAGACGTGTTCGCCGTTTGGATATTCATCAAAGAGCCAGTTGGTAACAAAACCTTCCGCCCATTCTTCGAGCGTGGTGGCGTTGTAGTCTCCAAAGACGATGTCGATATCTTGTATTGGCGTAATCGTGTAATAACCACTTGCGCTAAAGTGAATGCCAAAGAAGCTCTCTCCGTCATCAGCACAGCCCCTGGTTTCGAGGCTGGCAAGGAAATCTGCGAAGCTAAGGGTAAATACTCCGTTTGAGTCAGTGGTGGCGACTATAGTGCCGTGATTAACGTTGTCACAGGACACATCCATAATAACTTCAGCGCCAGCGATTGGATTCCCAGCACCATCTTCTACTGAGTTGTTCCAATCGTCTACGGGAATCACTTCTGCTTCTTCAGTTGTGAAGTTCCAAGTGGTTGTGCCCATAATACCATCATGATAGTTCCCTGCGGCATCACGGAAAGTACTAGAAGCAAACTGCACATAGTACTCTGTATTGTAATCAAACTCGGTATCCACCAAATCAAAGATGGCGGTGTTGCCTGAGATATTGACTGGAGTTTCATCAGCTTCCATTTCGTAAACGATATTGTCGTTGGAAGTACGGTAGATAGTTAGAGTATTGTTGGTGATGCCGGCAAATATTGGTTCGTTGAAGGTGATGGATATTTCTGAGAGATTGACAGACACTCCGGTAGCATTGTCGGATGGTGAGAAGGCGGTGACAATCGGTGCAATGACGTCTACAAACTCGCCACTAGTCATAACGCGATTGCCGGCACCAGCATAAGCTACAGCCACAAATAGTCCGCTTCCATAAATAACGGACTGCCAATTGCTCGCTGCGGCTGCGGAATGTGGTACCCAGGTGATACCATCAAATGAAGTCATAACACGGTTTGTCCCACCAGAAGCTACAGCTACAAACATATCATCCGCATAGGTAACGGACTGCCAATTGCTCGCTGGTGTGGGCGTGGTTCCGGGGGTCCAATTGATACCGTCGGGTGAGGTCATGACGCGGTTGTCGCCACTATCTGCCACCGCTACAAACAAACCATCGCCGTAGGTAACAGAGCGCCATGAACTTGTACCTACATCATACGCAGTCCAAGCCTCACCGTCGAGGGAGGTCATGACGCGGTTGTCGCCACTATCTGCCACCGCTACAAACAAACCATCGC